>CACZUD010000001.1 GCA_902784345.1 uncultured Pseudomonadota bacterium
ACAAATTTAAGAACTATACAGACAACGACAATTTGAACACAAAAATTGCCACTCTTGATAATTTCAAAGGGTTAGGCACCAGACTGACAACAGCAGAAAACACTATTACTACGCTCAACGGTGATGTGACAACGAAAGATAGTTTATTATATAAAATAAAAAACAACGACACTATCCGTACAGCATTAAAAGGTGATACGGGCGCCGCAGGCACCAATGGTAAAGACGGTGCCGATGGTAAATCTGCATTTAAACTTTGGCAAGAACAAAGTGGTAACTCTGAAAAAACAGAAGCCCAATTCCTTGCATCTTTAAAGGGCGAAACTGGCGCCGCAGGCACCAATGGTAAAGACGGAACCAATGGTAAAGACGGCACAAACGGTAAAGACGGAACCAATGGCAGAGACGGCGTTAACGGTAAAGACGGAACCAATGGCAGAGACGGCGTTAACGGTAAATCTGCATTTGAAATCTGGCAAGAACAAAGTGGTAATTCTGGAAAAACACAGTCTGAATTCTTTGCTTCTTTAAAAGGCGAAAAAGGTGAAAAAGGTGATACAGGCGCCGCAGGTAAAGATGCGGTTGTAGATTATGCTTCTATAGCAAGCTCTTTATCCGGTGGAAAAACAACAGATTTATCACTGGTACTTAGTGATTATGCAACAACTCAGGAGGTTAAAGCGGTTAAAGAAGCTGCAGGGATTATCAGCTCTGGACCAGATCATCCGATACTAGATCCGATAAGTGAGATTGAACCTTAAAGAAGACTTGTTATAAACAGAACCGCCCGATTGGGCGGTTTTTTCTTGCATTCTGTAATTTTTACATATATAATATCCCTGATTTTTGCGGGTGGGCGCAAAATCAATCCGATTAACCCCACAAGACCTCGTCTTTGCTAAAGAAAAATTATGACGATGGCAAGCTTTGTTATAATTCTATGAAAGATTTATCCAAAGATTTATTTAATCCAGTATCCGGCGAAGATTTCGTCCAGATGTTTGATAAAAACTATGGCACACAAGAAACTTTGTCAGAAGGTCGTATTCCATTAAAAGAATTCGGCGCGTCTGTTCCATCTGTTGGTGATATCATTGACGTTTTCGTTGAAAGATATGAATCCCGCGAAGGAACTGCCGTATTGTCTTATACAAAAGCTCGTGCAGAAAAAGCATGGAAAGATTTGGAAAAGACCGTTGCCGAAGGTATCGATCCAGAAGGAACAATTATCGATGTTGTTCGTGGTGGTTACACAGTGGACATCAACGGTGTATTCGCATTTATGCCTTCTTCTCAGGTCGACCACAAACCAGTACGCGATGCAAAATCTTTAATTGGTTTGAAAGACAAATTCCGCGTTTTGAAAATGGACGCTTTGCGTACTAACGCAATCGTTTCACGTCGCGCAATCCAAGCTGATACTATCGCAGCAGCTCAAAAAGAAGCAATGAAAAATATTTCATTGGGCGCAGTTGTCGAAGGTACAGTTAAAAACATCACTGATTACGGCGTGTTTATTGACTTGGGCGGCATTGACGGTTTGTTACACGTAACAGATTTGTCATGGAAACGCATCAATCATCCACGTGAATTGGTTCATGTTGGTGAAAAAATCAAAGTCAAAGTTATCCAATTTGACCCAGAATCTCATCGTATTTCTTTGGGTGCAAAACAATTGGAAGAAGATCCTTGGGAAACAGCATCAAAAGCATTCAATGTTGGCGATACAGTAACTGGTAAAGTTTCTTCTTTGACAGATTATGGCGCATTCATTGATTTGGGTAACAATATCGAAGGTTTGGTACACATGTCTGAATTGTCATGGACAAACAAAAATATTCACCCAAGCAAAGTGTTGCAAAATGGTCAAGAAATCAACGTTGTTGTTTTGGACATCGACCAAGAAAAACGCCGTATTTCTTTGGGCTATAAACAATTGCAACCAAACCCATGGAAAGAATTTGCAGAAAGTCACAAAGTTGGCGATGTTATCACAGGCCCAATCAAGAACACAACTGAATTTGGTTTGTTCGTTGCATTGACACCTGATTTAGACGGTATGATTCACATCTCTGATTTGTCTTGGAACAAATTGGACGAAGAAGAATTGAAAAAATTCGTTCGTGGTCAAGAAGTTACTGCAAAAATTTTGGACATCAATCCAGAAAAAGAACGCATTACATTGGGCATCAAACAATTGACAGAAGGTGCAGAAAACAGCAACACAACTATCAAAAAAGGTGCAGTTGTATGCGGAACAGTTTCTGAAATCACACCAGACGAGTTAGTATTGGCTTTGCCAGGCGATGTTCGTGGTACAATCCGCAGAACAGATTTGTCTCGTGAAAAAGCAGAACAAGATACATCTAAATACAATGTTGGTGATTCAGTAGAAGCATCTGTTGTTTCTGTTGACGGCAACAATGTAAAATTGTCTGTACGTGCATTACAAGTAACACTGGAAAAACAAGCCGTTAAAGAATTTGCAAACGAAGCAGATTCTGGTTCTGTTTTGGGTGACATCTTGGGTGCTGCAATCGAAAACAGCAAAAAATAATTTGTATCGTTCAAATTATGAAAAAGTCCCGCAGTTTGCGGGACTTTTTATTTGATTTTTTACCATTAAATCTTTTATAATCTTTGGAACAACGAAAGGATATTTATATGAAACCAACAATGCTTGTATTTATGGGCGGTCAAGGTTCTGGCAAAGGAACATTTGCAAATTTGCTGCGCAAACAACACGATTATAATTATGTCGAAGCAGGGGCTATATTGCGTGCCATGCCAGAAGATTCAGATATAAAACAAAAAATTTCACGTGGAGAATTGGTTGGCGATAATGATTTGTTTCCGATTATCTCGCAACATATTTCAACAGACAAAGATATCATAATGGACGGGTTTCCTCGCACAATTGGTCAGGCAAAATGGTTGGTTGATAATTTCGCAGATAAATTCGATATCAAAATCATCTTTTTAAACATCAGCGAAGAAACAATGTTAGCACACATTCAAAACAGAATAAAAGAAGGCGGAAATCGTGCTGACGACGCAGACGAAGCAGCTGTACAGAAACGTATTGCCTCGTTTAAATCTGTAACTATGCCAGCGATTGAATGGTTATCTACGTTAGATGTTGTAAAATTTTACGATATACATTTGCCAAGCGATGATATAGATATAAATTTTGCACATATCACAAAAGTAATAAAATAAAAATCGCCATTTGGCGATTTTTTTAAAACACACGACGACGAGCGATAGTATATAAACCATATCCCGTCAACAATACCATTATTGATATAAATATTACTAACGACAGGTGTGTATGTTCCACATACGGTAATTCCATATTCATACCATAATAACCAACAACTACACTTGGGACCATCAAAACAATGTTCCATATGGTCAAACGATTAATGTAAGTATTTGAATCAATATTAATCACGCTTTCAAAAGTTTCTTTGATAGATTTTAACATCTTGCTGTAACTGGTAACAACTTCGATTGCCTGATTAAATTCGATTCGTGAATCTTCGGCCAATTCTTGATCGTTTTCATCTTTTGTAAATCCGCGTAATTTATCAATTTTATCCATAACCGCAATATTACCCTTTAAAGACGCCATATAAAGCGTATACGCGTTTTCTACTTCCAACAATTGCATTAATTCTTGTTTGCGGATATTTTCCTGCAGGGTTTTCTTGGAATTTATAACTTTTTTATTCAATTCTTTCAAAGCGCGCAGGTATGATTCTGCAATATACCAAATTATATTCAAAATAAGTGTTTCGCGCGTTCCCATTTCGTCATCTTTGACCTTGTCCAACATATCACATCTTTTACGACAAACAGTAATCACTTGCTTGTTAGAATAAATGATAGACAAAGGTTCGGTATGCCATGTTGTATCTATTTCGCGATTCGCAATGGGGAAACGGACAATAATAACCTTGTAATCGTCTTCCAATTCAAGACGCGGTTGTTCATCTGGGTCCAAAATATCTGATATAGTGTCTTCGTCTATTTTATATTCAGTCAAAAGACGTTCAAAATCTTCGTGATCTGGGTTACCAACATTAACCCAAGAGAATGTTTTTAATTTCTTTGTGTCAAACATTACATTCCCCTTTGATTTCGTTGTTATTTCTGTACCCAAGAATTTTATCACAACCTGTTAAAAAATCAACTTTTATAACGCATTAAATTTTTTACTTGCACGAATCGATTAAAAGTTACTAGTATGCGCATAAAGGATTTAACAAAAGGAAGGATTTCAATGATAGTCGGAATAGGAATTGACCTGGTTGAAAGCGACAGATTCTTGGATTGGTCTGCCTTTAAGAAACAACGCATTTTCACAAAGAAAGAATTGGAATATGCCGATAACGACAACGCGCGCAGTGAAAAACATCTTGCAAACTTTTGGGCCGCACGCGAAGCAGCATTGAAAGCGTTAGGCACAGGGTTCGGCGATGATATTTCTTTTTCTGATATATCTGTGTCACACAATGACAATGGATGCCCAGAACTGATTTTTGCGGGTGGCGCAAAAAATGCATTAAAAGAAAAAGCAGGAACAGGCGCACATGTATTTTTATCAATCACAGATCAAGACGATTATTCCGCTGCTGTTGTTGTGATTGAAAAATAATAATAAATACAAAATTAAAACCGCCACACTGGCGGTTTTTTTATTGTTGCATTTCTGCCTGATATGCAGCTTCTTCTTCATCAAAGAAATAATCATCATATTCATTATATTCTTCTGGTTCTGCTAAACCAGGTTCTTGCGCGGCAACATCGACATAATCTTGTTCATTTACAAACATATTATCGTGCTTTGCACCAGGTTCAAACACAGGTTTGCTTGCCAGAATATCTTCTTCGGAGGGGGATGTAGTTTCTTCTTCTTCATCCAATCCTGAAGTATTTAATCGACCAGGGACAGCATCCATAATAACAGGTGCCGTTTCAACAACAGGCTCTGCAATTACTTCTTCGTCGTATTCGGTTTCTTCTTCTGGTTCTTCAACAACTTTTTCTTTTTTGACACTTTCGCTTTCATTGTTTTTTTCATCCAGAAATACTGATTCTGTATCATCAGACACAACAACAGACTTTACAACAGGTTCCGCTGTCTTTTGCTTTGGTTGCATGACCTTGGTTTCTGGCGCATCTGCTTTTAAAACAGGTGCGGTATCTGTCGTCATGTTTTTCTGATACAACCACAGAGTAAACACAGACAAACCAATCAAAATCAATAATAACACATAGTATATAACCCCGGGTTTTGAGTGTTCAGATTTCACTTCGACTGGTGTCTGGAAATTATTCATTATCGGTGTAATTGGTTCGACCGGCATGACAGGTTCGGCGGATACTTCTTTTGTTGTATCGACTGACTCTTCCAACTTTGGTTGTTCTGTAATTTCAACATCAAAATCTTGTGGAACAGGAACGATAGTGTCCAAGACAGGGCGGTCTTCTGGTTCTTCGACCATTTCTGTAATTTCTGTTTTTTCTTCTGTTATTGGTTCTGGAACAAATTCTGGCACTTCTATTGGCTTGAAAGATTCTAACACTGGTCTTGGTTCCAAATCTGGTTCTTTTTTCACGACAGGAACAGATTCCACAACAGGTTGTTCTTGCTTTATGTCTTCGAACACAGGTGCATTAAATTCAATCGGCTTAAAAGCAATATTGTCGTTTAATATTTGCGGATCTTCTGAAAACAAAGGTTTTACATCACTTTCTATAACATCGTCTTCAACAATTTCATCGTCTTCATCTTCATCAACCGGTTCAATTTCTTTCGCACCTTCTGTTTTTTGCACAGGATATTTAGGCGCAACCACAACAGGTTTGCTTTTTACAGTTTCTTTTATTTCAATTGATGGTTGGTTTAACAGCGTACTGGCCAATTCAGCATCAACTGTTGCGATTTCTAATCTTTTTTGTGCGGATTCTAAACGCTTTTTAGCACGTTTTAACTTTTCACTTGTTGCTTCTATCTGGGATTCCAGTTTTAATATTTTGGAAGCAGATTGTTTTGTATTAACTTTGCCAATTTTCTTTTTTTCTGCACTTAAATTCGAACGCAGATTTTTTATGCGGACCTCTAAACGAACTATTGTTTCTTTGGTCTTTACGATAGTCGTATTTGTTTTTGATATTGTTTCGTTGGCAACATTTAAACGTGTCATAGCACTGTGGCGCGCAGCAGAATCACGCAACACAGCCAATTGGTTTAATTCTTCTGTCAAATCTTCGCCAGAATTATACGCATTTATTAAATTTTCATATACCGGCAAACCAGAATATTCAATATCTAACTTTTGGTATTTGTTATCAACCTTTGGGCGAATCGTTTCCAAATCAACACCATAATCACTGGCCAATATTTCGTCCCATTTTTTATCACCCTGTGGATTAATAACCAGCAACACATTTGGTTTTTGCGAATTTATTGTATTATCCAGCACGAATACCAAATCACCCGTGGCATCATAAAAAGCGTTTATTTGATTGCCATCAACATCAAAGACACGCATAGTCAAAGTGCCATAATTTGTATCTTGGTAAATATTTTCTCTCTCGCCAATCATTTGTGTGTCCCCTCGGTTTTACTTTTTCTTTGGTGGTGTGAATTGGTATGCCTGACGACAATGTTCATAACAATAAGGCTTTCCAGCAAAAACTGTTTCACCACAGAAATGGAAATTATCAGAATCAGGATCGCCAATTGGCCAACGACATTGGTTAGGCTTTAAATTCGCCATTTGCAAAGCATGTTGAATCAACAATTCGTGCAAAGCTAAATCTTTCTTGGTCTTTTTAGACGCAGTTTTAACAACAGGTACCTTTTCTTGTTTTGTTGGCTTAACAGCTTTTGCTTCAACTTTTGCTTTTTTGTTTTCTGTCTTTTTAGGTGTTTTGACGGCTTTTTTGTCTGCTTTTTCAACCGCCTTTTTCACAGATTTTTTTGCAACAACAGTTTGTTTTGCAGGCTTTTTTATTACCGTTGTTTTTGGTTCGGCTTTCTTTGTGACTGTTTTTTTGACAGGTTCTGCCTTGGTTACTTTTTTAGGCGCAGATTCTGTTGCCTTTGCATTCCAGCCCAAACGGTTTAATTTTCCAACAACAGCATTCTTGGACATGCCTAATTTTTTACCCATCTCAGAAGTCGACAAACCTTTGCCCACTAACGCTTTTAATTTTTTCAGCATATTGCTGTCCCAACCAGTACTCATAACAAAAAAATCCCTTGTTTTTATATCTCATATAATTGTATCATAAAAACGAATCGAAAGGCAAGGGGTAAAATATGATTTATTATATATTTTTTTCATGCGTTTTAATCGGTGCAATTTATTGCGCAGTGCGCATGGCAACGGCTGATTTCCGGCGCAGAATTATTCCAGACGTGTATTTGTTCCCATTTTTATTTGCAGGACTTTTGACAACCACTTTCTTCCAATGGCCGATTACCATTTCAGATTCCGTCGTCGGGGGTGCAATGGGGTATTGCCTTGGCTTGATTGTTGGATTCATATTTACAAAAATAAAACACGAACAAAAATACCCACCAATCGGCATGGGGGACATCAAATTATTGGGGGCAGGCGGCATTTGGTTCGGCACCCTTGGTCTGGCAATAGCGATGATTATATCGTGCGCATTGGCATACATTTGGAATTGGAAAAAACACGAACAGTATATTCCGTTTGCACCGTTCTTTTTAATTGGCGGATTTTTGTCTTTGCTAATAATTCAATTTTTGATATAATATAAAGAATGAAGGGGATGAAAAAGGGGACATTTAAATTTTTATTATTTGCCATATTCTGTGGTTTTTGTGCATTTGGCGCGACCGCGGCTACTTCTTTGTTCTCGAATTACGGACAAATTCAAAACGTTCAAAATTATTCAACAAATCCTTTTTGGACACCAAATTCCCCGTATAATCAACGCTTGCCACAGCCAGTGTATGTTCAAGGCGCAGATTTAACCGCCGAAGACTGTTTCAAAGTTGTTCAATCACTGGTATCCGCACAATGCTTGGCTCGCGATAATTGCAAAGACACAACATTGGCTGACATTCGACCAACAATAATGGTTCAGTTATCAAATTTGCCGGGTAACAATTATGTATCGGCTTGTTCGGGGTATATTGATGGCGTATTTGAATCTTATGTTGCACAATTTGGAAACAATACACCGAATCGCGTTGTTGCTTTTCCAACTGCGACAGAACCGAATACAGGTATAAATAATAATAACAATATTCAAATACAGAACCCATATAAAAAAGAAATCCCACAATGGCAACAAGAGATTAAAGAACGAAGTCAAGAAATACAGGAATTAGAACAACAAAACGGTGCGGGCAGTGAACAACTGTCCGTAACTGATTTTCCGACAACCTATGATGATTTAAGTTTCGACGAACGTATAGCTTTAAAAAGTGCGGATTATGCGCAATACAAAGATAAGAACGCATACGTTGTTCCAGATTTCAAAAACAAAAAAGAATGGTGTGAAGGTAAAGGTGCCGACACAGCCGAATGCAAAGGATATGAAAAACAACAGCTGTCGAAAAACAATCAACAAAAACAAGTCGGTCCAAAAGATAAAAAAGACAACAAACAAAACATTTATGGTGCGGATTATATATTACCTTGGTACGGCATATTGGTTGTAAAAAAAGGAAGTTTGGACAAGGTTTATAATTCGGACAAACCTTTTATCGCGCCTTCATACATGAAGGAAAACAAAGCTGCATATTTTCCCTCCAATTCTGATAAAACTTTGGGAATTACTAAGGGGTGTACACATGGAAATCATACAGCAAACGATAATGATGTTATAAATCGTGCCGCACACAAAACCATGGCCGAAGAAGACAGTTTCTGGACAGGTAATGATTATTATGTTTATGATGGCGAAGATGTTTACTGGGGAACAGCTGCATTGCTGGGCGAAGTCGCTCTTGCCATTTTAACAATGGGTGCCAGCGCCGAAGCAGAAACACTTCATGCCGCAAAAATTAGCAAAGACGTTGCGACCGTTGGAAAATCCATAAAGGCAGTCAATCTTGTAAGAGATACCCAAAAAGTTCAGGACGCTGCTGCTGCTGCCAGTGCAATAACAAAAACATCTTCTGCTGCTGAAAAAGCCGCCGCAATAAAAAAATTAAGTGATGCAGGAATAAATGTATCCAACAAAGTTGGTTATTTGCAATTAAATAAAATTGGTCATATTCTTAGTTCTACAAAAAAAGTAGGCTGGGTTTCTGCATTGGTCACCGGAAACAAATGGCGTCTTGTAAAGAACGGCGTAAAGAACATCGCGCCAACTAGCAAGAAGATATTTGGCACAGGTGCAACATTAGGCAGACGTCTGGCCGCAACCACATTGGTTGTTGGAGGAGCAGGGGCAGCAATAGCAACTTCTGATACTACAAAGGATTTCTTTGTATCCATTTTAAAAGCAAACGGTTATAGCTCTGCAACGGTTCCTGTTACAGATAATCCACAATACAAAAATATTGAGTTTAACAGTTTTGGATTATTGTCTGCCGACAACATAGAAGATCATGATAATGATATATCGCACGGAACGTGGGTGCGCTTTGATGTTGTCGGGGAAAGTTATTCTGGTGACGCTGAAAATCCTGGTGATGCAGAAAACGAAGCAAGCCGTTTTGCACAAGAATTTGCAAAAGACGTTCGAGAAATTAACAAAGAAGATCCATTGTGCGACATAGATATCTTTGTTGTAAGACCATTTATTGGCGATCCTCTTAATAAAGGAAAAAAAGACATATATTATTTATTGTACACAGACCCAACCGAAACAGACAAACCTTTACGGGTTGAATCTAGAACAAAATGAAAATTTTCGTCATACTATTTGTAACGACTTCTTGTTTATCGTGTCATTGTTTAGCAAACGATTTAGGACACAACCCCAGTTTTCAGACCACCGAAGAAGTTCTTGCACTGGCACATAATAAAAAAACTACCGATTGTGCATCTAACATCTTTTCTAATGCCTTGATAGAACACGCCAACGAAACAAACGAAAGCGACCCTGAATTCAAAGTTCGCGCATGGGCGCGCGAAACAATGACTGGCAACGCAGAAGTACTGAAAGCATTGCTTGATTGTCCAGAAATAAAAAATATTTCCGACGAAACAACAATCATTTTTTCACCAATAGAATATCAATTTTCGGGGGGGCGAACACTTACTATAAATTACAGTACACAACCAAAGGTACTAAAACAAAAACTTATGTTGGCCAATAAACGCAGTTTACCAAACGGCAACGCGTCCCCGAATTTAATGGATGTTTCCGACGGTTCAAAATATTTAAACACAGAACCAGCATGGTATGGAATAATGGTTGTTCAACATGATTCTTTAAAAGACTTTGTTGGGCCGGATAAAAATAATACTTTGTCTATGAAATACTTGAACGATCATATTGATGATATTTATCCATACGGCTATTATTGCACCAGTAAATCTGCACTGGCAAACGATGACGACACTATTAACAAGGTTGTCCACAAAGTTGTAAATATCGAAGACGATACCAACGATTATTATGTCGCGGGGGATGTAAATCTTGAATGGATTATGTATGCAGAAATCGCGGCAGATGTACTTTTAACTGTTGCAACAGTTGGCGGCGGCGAAGCGGCTATGGTCGCACTGAAAGGTACGCGTGCAACAAAAACAGCCGTAAAATTACGTCAATCAATGCAAGCTCTAAAGAAATCAAAAGATGTTGCACAATATCTTGAAAAAATGCGCACAATCACAAAAAACACAAACGAAATCACTAAATTAGAAAAAGAAATAAAAGAATTAAAAAATGCAGGGGAAATTGCAGCAAAACGTGCAGAAATAAAACGATTACAAGACTCTATTAAAACATTAGAAAAAGAAGCGCAAGAATTAGAAAAAGTCAGTGCAGATGTCAAACTTTACAAAGAAACAGCCCAATCTTATGTTGACGTGGTAAAATATCGTCGTTCTCTGCGCGCCATTTCGCGCCCACAAACAGGAAATGTTATTGTACGAGCACTGCGAACATTACGGGCATCAAATACAGGTGCAAAAACAATGACCAAAGCAGGCAAAGTAGCAAGGGCAGGGATGTCAACACGTTCTGCAAAAATAAATAACTGGTTGTTTGATGCAACATTAAAGCACGGGGCGCGCCTGGCACGGTTTGAACGCGATGCCGGCGCACTAACTGGCGCGATAACTTTTCTGGGCGATATGTATGACAAAACATCAACCACCTCCAAAGAATTTTCAAACGGAATTGAATTTAAACCATTATGCTTGCTGTCAGCTGATGATTTAGCAGGTCAAGAAAACGTCGTGAATTACGGTATGTGGTTAATGTGGGTTGGCAATTCTACCGACCCGGCAGATGATGACGCTGCGTATTTACAGGCGATGGATTTTGCTTCTAAATTTTATTATCAACTGGATGAATACCAAGACGAAAACACACCAAATTGCAATGTCGATATTTATGTAGTTCGCCCAATCATCCGCCTTGACGAAACAAATATTAACGAACCTAAGGGCGAATTGTTCTATCTGTTTATGAATGAAATACCGTGGTCAACAGCCGAACAATTTGGTGATAAAATTCAAAATATCGAAGATTGGGAACGCGCGCAATCAACACCGGAACAGCAAGCCCCACAAAACAAACACAAGCAACAAAATATTAATGATTCCGACAATATCCAAGAACAAATTGCCGCAGAAGAAACATCAGAACAATAACCTTAAAATAATATGAAATAAAACTTTGTTGTGTTTTTTATAGAAAATATTTATAATTAAATCTGAAAGCAGGAAAAAAGATGAAAAAGATATTTATTTCTTTTGTTATGTTGTCTTCATTTGTTGCAAACGCTTTTGCATATCAAGTCTTATCAACCAAAGAATTTGGAAAAGACGATGCAAAAAATCAAAATGTAATTGTGAAATGCACAACCGACACAGGCAAAACATCTGATGAATTATGTTCATTGCGTAGATATGTAAAATGCATTGGTAAAGATAAAAAATCACTTTGTTCTTCATGGCAACCGTGGCGTGATTTACGAGATCCGTCCAGAACATATTCCGACTGGAAATCTGCCGCCAGTGCATGTTGCAAAGCAAAAGGATTAAGATAAAAACGGGGCGCTGCCCCGTTTTTTATTCGTTTGGCTTGCCACCCGAAGCCTTGGCGAAGGGTGGTGGATGTGGGGGGACTCCCTCGGCATAAAAATGCCTGCGGGGCATTCGTTAACACTCAAACTTCGCATCGCTCGTTTTCGCTTACTCATTGTCAAACCGCCGGTTCTTCGTCCGCCCACAAAAATAAAAAATAGGGCGCTGCCCCATTTTTTATTTTTGGTGGATGTGGGCGGACTCGAACCGCCGACCCCTACGATGTGAACGTAGTGCTCTAACCAACTGAGCCACACATCCAAAACTTAACAAAAAATCCGCATTGCGCGGAAGATCAAGTTTTTTTGGTGGGGATAGTGGGACTTGAACCCACACGATCGCAATGATCAAAGGATTTTAAGTCCTCAGCGTCTACCATTCCGCCATATCCCCAAGGACTTGCTTTCCGTCTGATTTTGGTTTCAGCAAAACCAGATGGTGGAGCTGATGGGACTCAAACCCACGACCTCTACGATGCGAACGTAGCGCTCTATCAACTGAGCTACAACCCCATCTGCTGTAACATATGGTGGGCATAAGAAGACTCGAACTTCCAAGGTATTGCTACCACTAGTACCTGAAACTAGCGCGTCTACCAATTCCGCCATATGCCCGTTTAAAGCACGATAGATAATAACCCATATTATAAATTTTTGCAACAAGAAAAATTGAAAAAAATCACTGATTTTTTATGCAAAATTTTGTGATTTTGCTTGCCCTAACTTTCATAAATTTGCTAACATTTACTCAGAGATGAAGAAAATTCTGTTTTTTGTCCTGATTTCTATGATCTGCGTGTTTAACGCGGATGCTGTTTCGCGCACAGGAAACACAAAATCTCGTGGAAAAAACACAAACATAACAATACCTGAAAAAAACACTCGTTCGACGACTTCCCGCAACGCAGTTAAGACGACTGTTTCCCAGCGCACAAAAACACCAGTAACAATTTTATCTTCACGCACAGATACAAAAAAAACAGCAACCAGAACGCCTGTATCTCGCACAGCAAGCAACGCATATACAAAAAACGTAATCGCGCGCGCAGCCACAGAGAATCAAGAAGTTACCGAAACACGAACGGGTGCTGAATATGAACAATGCAAAGAGGCATTCTTTACATGTATGGATCAATTTTGTCAGCTGAAAAACGACAGTTTCCAAAGATGTTCTTGTAATGACCGCATATTCGATTTTCAAGAAATTTCTGAAACATATCAACAAGCCAACGAACACCTAACTGAATTTTCTGAAAACTTGGATGTTGTTGGTATGACCTATGATCAAGCATTGGCCATGAAAACTGCATCAGAAGGCGAAGACGCATTGACAGAAGACAAATCAGCATCAAAACAGTTGCTTCAAGCCATAATGAATTCTATCAAGGGTGGCGATACATCCGTTGGTGGAAAATATAAAAATTTGAACAGCGTAACAATTTCTGCAGATATGTCTAATGCTTTTGGCATGGATGATTCCGGACAACTGATTGCGTCCTATAATGGTACAACACTGTACAAAGCAGTGTTTCCAAAATGCAGAAACGCCGTAAAAGAAGATTGCAACAACGCATCTTTGCAACGCGCAATTAATGCTTATTTGATGGCGATAGAACAAGATTGCAACTCTGTAGAGGCGGCATTGGCTGCACAGCAAAAATCATTAAAGGCATCTACGCACCAAAGCAGTGCTATGCTGGATTTAGCGCGTGTTGAAAACCGCAGAAACCACAATTCTGATGACATCGCGACATGCATTGCAAACGTGGAAGAAGCAATAAAAAGTGAAGAAGTTTGTGGGGATGGCTATCATAAATGTTTGGACAACGGACGTTTTATTGATGTAACAACAGGGAAACCTTTGACCGGCGTTGCAGATTTCTATAAACTGGGCGAAATATTGACGTTCAGGGACAGTTCTGATATCAAAGATCAAAAATTATCTTCAATACAAAGCAATCGTACTTTTGTTAAATATTTTGAAAACAAAACGAAAAAGTTCGCCAAGGATGCTCTTGATAAATGTACAGAAGATGCAGATTTTGTGTGGCAACAATATCTGGATATGGCATTGCTGGACATATATTACGCCCAACAATCAAAAGTAAAAGAAATAAAACAAAGCTGTCTAGATTTGGTCGCACAATGTTATGACACCCAAAATGCAGCCATAGCAAACGCGATGGAAAATCTGACTGACGATTCAAGTTTGTTATTAAAACCAGATGCTATTTCTTTAACGAAAACAATGTGTAATGATTACATTCAATCCTGTAACAATATGTTTGCAGACCATATTATTCAGGACTATATCGCAACAAAAGCCGATACAGACACAGAAAATGCCTGTCGTGGTATAGCACAACAGTGTTTTAGCAAATTCGGTGGAACAAATTACGGCAATTTTTATTCAACGCAAAAAGGTCTTTTTGCAAGAGGCGAAGCACTGGATTGGTTTTCGCTTTACAAATATAAAAAAGAAAACTCAACCTATAGTTTATTAACAAAAAACGACCAAAAAGTAATAGTGTCCCCATGTGCACAACAAATCGCAGAGACCCCGGAATGCGCAGATAAAATTGAAAAAATATTTGGTGGTTTTGATAAATTTTACAACAATGACGAAAGCTTTGCTGGATATGGTTACTTAAAAGATAACAACTTTAAAAGCCGATTCGTTAAACCAACCGGCGTTGCGTCGGAAATATATTACGAAATCACGGAAAATCTTGTTAACAATTGTAGCAGCTTGGGTGGAAAATTCATAAAATATGAACAAGCAGAACAATATGGATACAAACCAGATGATTTATGCAAAATCGATTCTGAAAACGCCAACAGCGTGTTCTATATTGACACGTCATTTTCCAGCAAAAACTCGTTAATGTATTGGTATCATTTTTTACCCAAAGAAAACATATGTCCGTCTGGTTATGAAAACGAAGTGGACACTCAATCTTGGGGTTTATGTTCTTGTTGGGAAAACGGTGGGTACCGCAGTAAAAACGGCACAGTTTCAACATGCCAACCTATAATACCTGCAACGAAAGGAACCTCTGCAACAGAAGATTCAATATGTTCTGCAGAAACATTATGCAAAGAAAGCTATACAGAAAACGAAACTGTCCCAGATATTTGCGTCCAACCACGTTCAAACACATCTCAATATTGGTGTCAACAAACAGTTGTATCTTCACAAGGTCAATTATGTCCAACGGTATACTTAAATGACACTGGTGACACTGGATCTTGGTGCGCAACAGAAAACAAAAAAATTATTAACGCTGTAAAAGATAAAGTTCCTGCACACAGTCGTTAAAAAAATATTGTCTTTAAATTGATGATAATATATCTTTTGCTATAACAGCTGTTGGCTTTTGTTTTCGTGGATTCCACTTTTTATCTGCCGAAGTAAGTTTATGCAGCATTTCTTTGCGAACATGTGGCAAAGTTAATTGTTGTAAACAATCTGTTATCGCATAGGCATTCGCATTTTTTCCCAACAATTCAGGGAATATAGTTTCATTCATCAAAATATTAACCAAAGATGCCCACTTTACTCGCAACAGAATATGTGCCAATAAAATGGTTAAAGGATTCATTTTATACACGACTATTGTAGGTATGTGCATTATTGCCAATTCTGCAGATACAGTTCCACTGGCAACTATTGCAATATAAGTGTTCGCATATAATTGATAACGTTCTTTTGAATCAATTAAAACAGGTTTGTTTTTCCAATTTTTAATATGTTCACGAACATAAGTTTCTGTGGTTTCTACAGTCGGGATTACAAATTTATAATCGCGATAGCCACAATTTATCAACATATCGACCGTCTTGTGAAATACAGGCAAAAGTTTTTTTACTTCACTCATACGACTGCCCGGAACAAGAGTGATTATCTTGTCTTTGGTGTTGTCTGATTTATATTTATCCAAACCGTCTGAAATAGGGTGCCCAACCGCAACCACGTCCAAGCCATATTTTGTAAAATAAGGTATTTCAAAGTCAAAAAATGCATAAAGTTTATCAAATATCTTTGCATATTTTTTTGCGCGTTTCGGTCGCCATGCCCAAACCTGGGGTGCAACAACATGGAAAAATTTAGTATTTTTCAAAGTGCCAGATTTTTTGACATTACCAACCACAGCTTTTGCAAAACCAGGAGAATCTATTGTTAAAACCAAATCCGGTTTTTCATTTATGATTGCATCCACAGTTTGTTTAATTCTTGCTTTTAAAGTTTTGGCACGCGCAACTACCTCTACAATACCCATAACAGACAAATCAGACATCGGGAAAATAGATTTTAATCCGCAAGATTCCATATTCTGCCCGCCGATGCCGACAAATTCAACACCTGACATTTCGCGCATTATTTTTGCACCCAGAACATCTCCGGAAACTTCGCCAGCAATAATAAAAATTTTTTTAATTTTTTGCTTCATTTTTTGCCGTTCCGATACCGCGTTTTGAACGGTTTTCAATAAAATCTATGGCGTCCATAGCATATTTGTTGTTTTTTATTTCTTTGCGGACCTTGTTGACACGGTCTTCGACGGTTCCTTCGCCGTTGCCAAACACAGCAGAATATACTGTGTGTATTGCATGCAAATCTTCATTAGTAAAGCCATGACGCATCAATCCAACACGATTAATTGTGCGATATACTGCACGTGGACCATCATAGATGGCGTATGGTAAAACATCGTTCCCAACACCACTCATTCCGCCAATAAAGGCGTTTCTTCCGATACGCGCAAACTGCAACACCATTGAACCGCCAGACAAAATGGCAAAATCTTCAATTTCTACGTGACCCGCAACCTGAACCAAATTAGACATAACAACGCTGTTGCCAACTTTGCAGTCGTGTCCGACATGTGCGTTAACCATAATCTGACAATCATCGCCAATTTCAGTTCCATCTGACGCTGGCGTTCCAGAATGAATTGTTACATATTCGCGGATTTTACATCTTTTACCAATACGCAAACCTGTCATAGTGGATTCATCTTGCCATTTTAAATCTTGACTCATTACACCAAGGACAGCAAAAGGGTAAATAATAGAATCGTCACCTATTGATGTTTGACCGTCAATCACTACATTAGAAACCAATTCCACACGATCGCCCAATACCACATTGGAACCCACAATACAAAAGGGTCCTATCTTACAATCGTTTCCGATAACTGCACCTGGTTTAATAACTGCACTTGGATCAATAACTGTTGCCATTTCTTTTCCTGTTTTTTTAAATATTAATCTGATGCAGAAATTTTATATCAATCACGCAAAATATTGTATTCAATAAATATAACCGATTATAACAAACCGACAAAATCTCTAGATTTCAAATTTCCTGGTAATCTTGATAAATAAAGTATTCCCAAACAACTTATAACCGGACATATTGTCAAAACACCAAAACATATCAACAACAGAGCCCAAGATTGTTTTGAAACAATGTCTGATTTGCTTTTTGAGTGGTAAATTGTCAGCATCTCAGACAATGCGACAATCGATAACAAAGCTACAAAAACAGGCACAGATTCAGTCAAACCAAACAATACCAACGCTAAAACCCCAAGAATTCTGCACAACCATTTTAATTTTACATATGCGCTTTCATGTATTTTCGAACGCACATTTGTGTATTTTACAACCAATGTTGTTATCGCAAAAAAACCTGTTACCAACAACGAAAGCAAATGAACAAAAGTCAGATTTCCTAATTGTCCAAACCGAAAATATTCTGGTTGCATCAAAATCAAAGCCGTCATTGCACCGAAAACCACTGTTGATAAAGAAACATCTGAAACGTTTTTATGTAATCTTGCACCAACAATCACACCACACAAAACGGCACTTAATTGCAACAATATCCCATATAAATCAGGCTTAGCAGAAAAAACCGTCAATATTAACAAAATGCCTATCGTTAACCATCTTGCCTTTTTATTTTTCAAAAAGCCCAGATAATTCAATTTGATTGCCTGCTGAACAACATATATAACTGATACAAACAAAACAAAAGCTATTGCCACAGGCAGTAACGATATACCATCACGTATTACCGCATAGTTTCCACCAAACATCAACAACCAGCAAACCAAAAACAATACGCCCCAAAAACTAGTTTTATGTTCAATATCATTATTCCACTTTAAACGTACCAATATATCATTACTGTATAAATACACCACATAAAACAACGGCAAAGACAACAATGCAAAAACAAAGAAATAGGGGCTAAAAAGTGCCGCATTATTAAAAGAACTTACCGCAGTAGAAACAACTGATAACTCATTAAACATAAACTTGCCTTTTTATTTTAATAGATTATTATATAGACATGCCAGAAAAACAAGAAATTTTTACATTATTAAATGGTCGGGTTCAAATGGAACGCAGCATTTATAACCCAACAAGTGATGCGGTGTGGCTGGCTGCGTTTGTTCACACCAATGCAAAAATCAAAACTGTTTTGGATGTTGGAATTGGAACAGGGGGGGTATCGCTTTGCCTGATGACCCATTTACCAGACATCGAAGTTACCGGTATAGACATATCCGACGATATGTTGGAATACTGCAAAATCAATGCGGATTTAAACCACCGCGAAATAAAGTTGATAAATCAGGACATTTTAAAATGGTCAACCCCGGAACGCTTTGATTTGGTTATAACAAACCCGCCTTTTTTCTGGGGAACACCTGCAAAGCACAACGCACACCATAATACAGACCTGCAAAGTTGGATAAAACGTTCAGGTGCTCGCGTAACCTCAAACGGCTACTTCTGCACGATTGTCGACGCAAATTGCGCAGATTTAGTAATAAGCAGTCTGCGCAGCAAAGCATTTGGGGAAATTCAGGTATTTCCATTGTTTGGTGCCAAAAACACAGCAGAACGTATTTTGATTCGCGCCCGCAATGGTTGCAAAACAGGCGCAACATTTCATCGTGGCTTATCTATGAATAATGATGCAATTTTGCGCAACGGCTTGACTATTGACGCTTTATTGTCTACACTGGATATGAAATGATTAGTTTCATCGCGCGATATTTTTCGTCCCTTTGGGAATTGTTGACTGCACCATTTCGCTTGATTTGGCGCGGTATCTCTCGATTATTTCCACCGCGAGATTGTACGGTTATGGATACAGTTGACGGCGAAGTTCACACATATCAGCAAAGCAGTTTTTGGCGTTTTACAAAATTTTGCTTGATTACAGCTATGACAATCTGGGCATCATGGTCAACATATGTTTATATATATCATCGGCCATTGTTGCAAAAACGTACCCAACAGTTGGAACAAGCACGAAATCAACATGAACGTCAAATGTCAGATTTAAAGGTGTATTTGAAAAAATTTAACGATTTGACGCGTGAATTGAATATAACGGACGATAAAATCTTAAAAGCAGACAAATTATCTGATAACGACAAAGAATCTCTGTTGAATACAAAATCAAAGATAATTGGGGAATTGGATTTCTTGCACAACCGTATAGTTGAAATGATGGGGGATGAAAATTACTCTCCTGAATTTGATAAAACATCTGAATTAGCAATAGAATTTGAACTTGTTCGCAATGAAAACGATACTTTAAAACAAAAACATCAACAAATTATCGAAAATGCTAATCAAATATCTGATGCGGATAATAAAATAATAGAAATAGTATCAACTTTAACCAAAGATAACATAGATGATTTGCGCGACAATTTAAAGAAAATCAATTCAACCATAACTAAATTGGGATTAAGTGAAACAAAACTTGTCCAGCAAGCAAACGATTATTCCAGTCAATCTGTGGGAAGCAGGTTTATGTCGATTAATTTAAATAAAAACGCTGATGAAAAACACAAAAAAATTGCCGCAGATATTGAACAATGGAATGGATTGGCGCGATTGGTCAAGATTTTGCCATTGGGCGCACCTGTTGCAGAAAAAACTATTACTTCACCATACGGCACACGCCAAGACCCTTTCACCAAGAAAAACAAACAACACAAAGGTATTGATTTTGCCGGCAAAATAGGAACCGAATTATATGCGGTTGCCCCGGGTCGCGTAATTTCTGCGGGCGAACGAACAGGTTATGGTACCACTGTTGAAATAGATCATGGACTTGGTTTTACTACATTATATGCGCATTTATCAAAAGTAATAGTTTCACGTGGGGATTGGGTTCGTCCAGGTACAATTGTCGGACTTGGTGGTTCTTCTGGGCGATCAACTGGCCCACACTTGCATTATGAAATCAGATACAAGGGCAATCCATTTAATCCAAGCAATTTTGTAAAAGAATAGAAGGGAAGAAAAATATGTTAGCATTTACAAACGCAGACGAAAAAAAATCTCCAACCATCATCGGGGCAGGTTGCAAATTAAAAGGCAACATTGATACAGATCATACTGTTCAAATTCATGGTACTGTTCATGGAAACATTGTCGCAGAAACTTTGATTATTGGTCGTGGCGGGCACGTTATTGGCGATATTACCACGAACACTTTGTTTTTACATGGGGCTTTGAATGGGGACGCAAATGTAAAAGTCGCAAATGTGTTTTCAAACGCAACCATGACTGGGACTCTTTATTATAAAACATTGAATATCACTGGCAATACTGGATTGGAATGCAAATTGGAAAAACGAAAGGAATCTAAAAAATGAACAAAAATGATATTTCACATGTTTATATTGCTGGCGACCATCGTGGGGTAGGTCTTAAATTATATCTTTATGAAATGTTAATGGCCGACGGTTACAACGTTGTTAATCTGGGGACAGACGATTTGAATACACCTGTTGATTTTCCAGACATTGCTGCAAAATTGGCAGAAGCCATGCAGGATGATTCTGAATCTCGTGGGATTTTGATTTGTGGCACTGGGGCAGGTATGGAAATCGCGGCGAATCGTTATCGTCATTTGCGCGCATCTCGTTGTGACAGACCAGAACAGGCACGCGACGACCGTTTTCATGACGATATAAATGTTTTAACATTGGCGGCAGACGATATAGATATTGAACAGGCTTTCTTGTGCGCACAAACATTTCTGGAAAGTCCGTTTGATAATGTTGAAAAACGCATACGCAGAATACAAAAAATATCTTAAAAAACAACCGCCATTTTGGCGGTGTTTTTATTTCTTTACAACAAAATTGACCAACTTCTTTGGCACAACGATTGTTTTTATAATTGTCGCGCCACTCAGTTGTTTTGTTGCATTTTGTTTTGCCACTTCAATTAAATCGCTTTCGCTGATATCAACCGGCACAACAAAATCGTTTGCACGTTTTCCATTCACAGAAACAACGATAGTCATTTCAGTTTCAACCAATTTAGACGCATCAAATGTTGGCCATGGTTGAAATACTAACATATCTTTGTGTCCCAATTTTTCCCACATTTCTTCTGTTAAATGTGGCGCAAACGGATTCAATAATTGAATCAAGATTTCGTATGCCGCGCGTGGCATTTTACCACCCGGGAATTCGTTAATAAATTCCATCATCGCAGAAATCGAAGTATTGAAACGCATACCTTCAATTCTGTCAGTAATATCAGCAATCATGCGATTTACCAAAAATTCTTGTTTAGGTGTCAATGCATCATCTGTTAAATTATCAGACAAACTTTCCACGCGACTTAAAAATCTTTGCACACCACGCAAAGTGTCTTCGGACCAGTTTGCGCTTTGTTCCCATGGTGCTAAATACAAAATAGCCATACGACAAGCATCTGCACCCGCACGATTCACAACATCAGACGAAGGCACAGTATTTCCACGCGATTTAGACATTTTTGTCCCATCAGCCGCCATAATCAAACCATTGCTTGTTCTTTTAGCATAAGGTTCGACCCCAAACACAAATCCCATGTCATACAATGCCTTGTACCAAAAACGAGAATAGAGCAAATGACGTGTTGTATGTTCCATGCCACCGTTATAATGATCCACCGGCATCCATTTTTCCAACTGTTCGCGCGAACAGAATTCTTTATCATTTTTAGAATCAAGATAACGCATAAAATACCAAGATGACCCCGCCCATTGTGGCATAGTATCTGTTTCACGTTTTGCAGGGCCGCCACACACAGGGCAGGTTGTATTCACCCAATCTGTCGCACGCGCAAGTGGACTTTCACCATCATCAGTTGGACGATAATCCATCATATATGGTTGCAGCACTGGCAAGTCTTTTTCCGGCACAGGTTGCCACCCACACTTTTCACAATGAACAAGTGGAATAGGTTCACCCCAATACATTTGACGAGAGAAACCCCAATCCTTTAATTTATATTTTGTTGTACCACGTGCAAAACCATGTTCTGTTCCATATTTAATTGCGGTTGCAATTGCTTCTTCTTTTCCCATTCCGTCTAAGAAAGAAGAGTTAATATGTTCGCCATCATTTTCCCATGCTTCCTGTGAGATATCACCGCCGGCCAGAACCTGAATTATCGGCAAGTTGAATTTTTTGGCAAACGCATAATCGCGCCCATCGTGTGCAGGCACCGCCATAATCGCACCGAAACCATAATCAGCCAACACATAATCAGATATAAATATTGGGGTTTCTGTATTGTTAAATGGATTTAATGCTTTGACACCTTTTAATTCAACACCTGTTTTTTCCTTGGTTACATCGGTTCTTTCAATTTCAGATTTTGCGCGTGCAGCACTTATATAATTGCGCACTTCGTCGGCATTAGATATACGACCTTCGCTTATCCATTTTTGAACCAGTTTATGTTCAGGTGCCAAAACACAGAAGGTTACACCAAATATAGTATCTACACGTGTTGTATAAACCGTCATGATATCATCGCCAACTTTGAAATCAACTTCTGCACCATGGGAACGACCAATCCAGTTTATTTGTTGCACTTTGACCTGTTCAGGATAATCAACCAACGCCAAATCGTCTATCAATCTGTCTGCATATTTAGTAATTGCCAAATTCCATTGCAGTTTCATTTTCTTTTCAACTTCACCATGACAACGTTCGCATTTACCATCTTCCAATTCTTCGTTGGTAAGACAAGTCTTACAATTCGGACACCAATTCATTGGCAATTCAGATTTATATGCCAAGCCGTTTTTAAAGAACTGTAAAAACATCCACTGGGTCCACTTTACATATTCTGGATCAGATGTTGCCAATTTAGATTCTGGGTCAAAAGAAAGCCCCATTATCGAAATATCGTTTTCAAAAATCTTTATCAGTTCTGCCACAGATTCACTTGGGTGCTTGCCGATTTTCGTAGCATATTTTTCCGAAGATATCCCCATAGAATCATATCCAATAGGGTACAAAACATCAAAGCCACGCATACGTTTATAGCGCGCCATAACATCCATACCTGTATAAGGCAACATATGACCAACATGCAACCCCGAACCACTTGGGAAAGGAAATTCTATTAAATTGTAATATTTTGGTTTAGAACCGTCGTTTTTCGGAACAAAAGCTTTGGCTTCGCGCCAGCGTTTTTGCCACTTTGATTCACGTTCAATAATTTTTTTGATATCGTCAGACATTTTCTTCACCATTTTTTGAGTTAATTTACCGAACAATTCTATATTTAAAAACCCGACAATTCAAGTATTAATATGCTAAGGATCTCCCTCGAAAAACATAAAAAACAAAAAATAGGGTAAAACGCATCAAAAACACCTTAGAAACCGCAGAAATCCGGCATTTTTTGCGATTTTCATAGTTAAAATAGGGCGAAAATCGCTATTTTTAGCCCCAAAAGTAAAAAAATCGAATTTTTTTGCTTTTGCATATAATGCAACAGCCCATAAACACAAACAAAAATATGAACTTTTTGTGCACAAAAACAAAAAAAACTTGTTTTCGCATAAATTCACAAAAATTTTTATTTTATCATAAACAGAACAAACACACACCAGCAAAGGCGCAGAAAACCGCGCAAAACACAGAAAAAGACACATCGCATAAAACGCCCCAAGCACCAGGAATCTGCCACTTTTAATACATATCAACAAACAAAACGAAAACATTCCAAAAATACCAATCGATTTTCAGCGACCTGAACCTATAAATATACGATTAAAAAAATTTTGCGCGCCCACAGAGAACAGGGCGCATTCACAAAAATCAAAAACATAACAGCCAGCACAACAATACCGTAAACTAAATAATATTTGCAAAAAGGAACAATACCAAACAAGCATAAGACCAAGCACCGACACCACAAACCAATATGAATCTGCCAACACCAAGTGTTAACAAACAAAAACTAAGTTATGATTTATATTATGTATAGTTTAGTGGCGAGTGCCAACAAGCACAAACCAAACTATTAATTATTATTTTATTTATATTATGTATAGTTTAGTGGCGAGTGCCAACGAGCACAAACTAAACTATACATAATATACATTATGCGCCTTTTATAAAATGGTTTTTAGCATGCACCCCGCGGATTTCCGCAACTTTATAAAAGGAGTTTTTTATCATGAAAATTATTATCAAAATTATTTTTAAGAATTTATTCTGCAGATTGTCTGTGATTATTTTCATAAAAAACGTAAAATAATATTAATAATGATGTCGCGCCTCTTTTGGTCGCTTTTCGTGTTTTTATTATAAAAACAGCCTCAAGAAACCACAACATATACACCCTATTTTACACAAAAAAACCGCCAAAACGGCGGTTTTCTGCGGTTTTTAGTGGTTTTTTATTTGATTTTTGCGACTTTTTTGGCTGTTTTGGCGACGTTGCCGACCTTTTCTTTCAAAGATTTCAGACCTTTTGCCAATTCTGCTTCTTCTGCGGGTCCGATTTCTTCTGCTTTAACAGCGCTACAACAATAAGGGCATTTCGTTGCAAGTTTGCTGATAGATTGTTGACAATATGGACATGCGCGTGTTGTAACTGGGCCTTTTGCACGTGCAGAATTTGCCACTTTTACAATTATGAACACAGCAAACATAGTTATAAGGAAACTGATTACCGTATTCAAGAAAGTCCCCAAATTCAAAGTTGTCGCACCGGCTGCAGTTGCTTCTGCCATGGTGTTATAGTGCGCGCCTGCTTCGCCACCACCGATTACATAAAACCACTGTGAAAAATCAATTCCACCGACCATCATCCCAACAGGTGGCATAATAACATCTTTAACCAACGAATTCACCACACTGGTCATAACAGACCCAACGATGATACCGACAGCCATATCGATTGCGCTGCCTTTGTTAATGAAAGATTTAAATTCAGATAATATTTTCATTTTGTTTCCCCTTGGTTTTTGTTGTTGTTATTATTGTTATATTTTTCAATTGCAGATAAAACTTTGTTTAATGTCTTGTGAATATTTTCATCGCGCGTTTCAACCATAATATTAGCAAGCGCATAAGTGTCATAACGTTCGTCAATTAATTGTGCTAATATTTTCCGCGAATCCGTATTAAGCAACTGTGGGCGCGTGTGGCGAAAATTAGTCCGCTTTACCAACAATTCCAAATCCGCCTTTAGCCAAATTGTCAGCGCTTTATCCAGTACCATTTCACGTACAGCCGGTGTAATAAACGCCCCTTCCCCTGTTGAGATAACCTTTACCAATGGTGGTGTATCAAGCAATCTTTCAATAATTTTTTCTTCTACACGTCTGAATTCTTGTTCTCCGTACATAGCAAATATATCAACAACGCTGCAACCTGCTGCTTTTTCAATTTCCTTGTCAGAATCAACGAACGGTATTCCCAAATGCCGAGCCAGTGCACGCCCTATACTGGTCTTGCCTGCCCCCATAAGACCAACCATAACTATCGGTTTGGTCAAAGTTATTTGTTTTTTATTTCTCATGCAAAATATTCTATATAAAAACACAGAACAAGACAATAAAAATTTCTAAACATGTGAAATTGTGGTATAATATTAAGGTACAATACGAATAAAAAGAGAGAACCATGAAACAAAACTTTAACTTATTTATTTTGTCCGGGATCTTGGTTTTGGCGACAACTTCTGCGAATGCGACAAGCATTTACAACAACGATATGTCTGCGTTGAATATAAACATGTTATCAGATGTATTTATGTCATATGCAAGCCATGGCGAAAAAATGTCTGATTTGTTTGGGAAACATGACACTTACGGCACAATGGGCAGACTTGACGAATATGGCGACGACGGTTCAACATTAAAAACATTTGAAGAAAATGCACAAAATCAATCAATTTTTGATACCGTTTGGATAAACGCAAATCACATAAACGAACACTTGCATTACGGACAAAACATATCTCAGCACGGTCGTTTTAATCTGGCGACAGTTGGTGGAACAACACAAAGCACAGATTTAACCTATGGAAGAATTTCATTTGGCGGTTTTGCATCATACATAAACACCAAGATGCCGGACTTTCACGGCAACGGCGATGCAGTTGGTTTGTTTGCAAATTATAAATATCGCAATTTTGGCGTAAAAGCATTGGCAGATATTGGTTCTTTGAACAACAATTCGGACGGAATGAAATTTAATAATTCATGGGTTAATACTGCTGCAGACATAAATACCACAATAAAAATAGATAATACTTTCTTGTTCAAACCAAATGTATCTGTTGCATACACATATGTATCTTCAGACGACTTATACATTGGTGGCAATACTGTTTCATCGGGAAACTTCAATTTCTTTAATGTCGCACCAGGCGCAGCATTTATCAAAGAAATTTCGCCAAATTGGTACGGTTCGCTTTCAGCAAAATACATCGCACACTTTGGTGGCAAAAATGATATAGTTGTCGGTAACAATGCGTTTCATGGACTTTATCTGGACGACCACACAGACATAGGCATAGATGTCGAACATAATTTCAAACACTTTATATTTGGTGGTGCCGTTCATAAACAAATTGGCGGTGGTATGGACGGTTGGTCCGGAAATATAAACGTAAAACACGCGTTTTAAAAAGAACCGCCCAAAAAGCGGTTTTTTTATAATAACAGCCACAAACCGTTTCAATCCATTGCAGCAAGGCGTTCCAGTTGGTCTGCACTTATCAGTGCATCAATCATTTCATCCAGCCCTTCCCCGCCAGCCAAAATATCATCCAGCTTGTAAAGTGTTAATTTAATACGATGATCTGTAACACGTTGTTCCGGGAAATTATAAGTTCTGATTTTTTCACTTCTGTCGCCGGAACCAACCATACTGCGACGCGATGCATTAGATGCGTTCATTTGTTCATTGCGTTGCTTTTCATAAAGGCGCGAACGCAATACCGCCATGGCGGTTGCTTTGTTTTGTAATTGCGAACGTTCATTTTGACAAGTTACAACTATGCCTGTTGGAAAGTGTGTAATACGAATCGCCGAATCGGTTTTATTAACGTGTTGGCCACCTGCCCCAGATGCGCGGAAAATATCGATACGAATGTCTTTTTCGTCGATGACTACGTCTATATCTTTTGCTTCTGGCATCACAGCGACAGATGCCGCAGAAGTATGAATACGACCACTGGCTTCGGTTTCAGGAACGCGTTGCACACGATGAATACCTGATTCGAATTTCATACGCGCATAAGCACCAACACCATCGATTTTGAAAATAACTTCTTTATACCCACGAAGTGAAGTCGCGTTTTCTTCGATGATTTCAATTTTCCAACCCTTGCGCATGGCATAAGATTTATACTGATTGAACAAATCACCCGCGAACAGCGCGGATTCTTCACCACCTACCCCTGCGCGAATTTCCATAATAACGCTGTTATCGTCGGCCGCATCGCGTGGAAGCAGCGCAATCTGCAAATCACGTTCGATGTCAGGCAGCGCATGATTCAGTTCTTCTAATTGTTCGCTTGCTATTTCTTTTAATTCTGGATCGTTCAGCATTTCTTTGGCGTCATGAATTCCACTTTGCGTTTGCAGATATTTATCAATCAGCGGCAAAACTTCATTCAACTGCGAATATTCTTTTGACAATTTAGTCAATTCATCGCCAGAAATTTCACCAGAATTCATTTTGGCTTCTATATCTTTGGCGCGAGCTTGAATATCCAATAATTTTTGTTCAATAATCATATTATTTCACCTTTACTTTTTTTATCGCGTCCGCAACAGATAAAGTTTCTTGATTGCCGGTTTCCATGTTTTTAAGCGCAACTACATTCTTGGCAACTTCATCATCGCCAACGATAGCCGCAAAACGCGCACCGATTTTGTCAGCATATTCAATTTGATTCTTAAATTTCTTGTCAGTATCCAAATAAGACACTGCAACAAGCCCTGAATCACGCAAAGTATTTACAACACGCGATGCATATGCAACATTGTTATTGCCCATAACCAGAACCACAACATCGATTGGATTTTCAAATCTACTTAAATCTATCTGATTATTTTCCAACATAGATGCAAAGATTCTTGAAAAACCGATCGCAGCACCAACACCAATAATTTTTGTCTTGGAAAACTTGCCCGCCAAATCGGCATAACGACCACCACCCGCGGCAGTGCCCAGTTCTGGATGATTGATTAACTTAAATTCGAAAACCAATCCCGTATAATAAGCCAAACCGCGCGCAACAGATAAATCTATCTTGGCATTTTTTACACCCATACCATCTAACAGTTTCATAAAGTCTGTCAATTCAGCAATCGCCACGTCTAACTTTTCAGATTTATTTGCGAAAGTTTCATAGCCATTTGTGAACACAGATTTGACTACATTTTCTTTATCTGTATTATTCAATGCGTCTTTCAGACCTTCCGCAAAATCTTCATCGCCCATTTTGTCTTTTTTATCTATCAAGACAAAGACCGATTTTTTCTGTGCCGCATCTAATTCCAGATAATCGAACAACGCGTCCCAAAATGGGCGACTGCCCACCAAGACGATATTTGGCCCGATAAATTCACTGACCGAATCCAATGCAGCACTAATCACAGAAATAATTTCTGCATCATAATTGATTGACAAAGAATTTATGCCCATGATGTCCATGTCCATCTGGTAAAATTCACGATAGCGACCGCGTTGCGCACGTTCCCCACGATAACGTTTTGAAAATTGCGATGCGCGGAAAGGAAATACTAAATCGTTCAGATGCCCCGCGACATAGCGCGACAGTCCGACGGTTCCATCATAACGCAATCCCATTTTTGTGTCGCCTTTTTGGAACAGAAACATCTGAGTTTCGATTTCATCCCAATTATCTTTATCGGTTAAAACTTCTGCGCGTTCAATCGCTGGCAAATCCAACATAGAAAAACCAGAACGACGCAAAATATCCAGCATGCGTGCCGCGCAATAATCGAAACAACGTTGTTGCGTGGGTAACAATTCTATGAATCCACTTAAAGGTTTTGTTGGTTTTAAGTCCATTTTTTTATCCTTTGTTTATATAAAAACCAAACCGAGAATTTACTGTTATTACAACAGTGATTATATCATAAAAAACATAGATATGCTAGAAACACACGCCACGCGTGGCGTGATGAAAGATAAATGAAAAAGATACAAATTCTGTATTCATCATGTTGTTATTATAATAAACCGATTCGCATTTTGCAATGTTTTTGTTAATTCCGCTCCTCCCTCCCCGGCTTCGCCGGTACTCCCCCCAAGGGGAGAATTTTAAATTCCCCCTTTGGCAGGGGGTGGCACCGAAGGTGACGGGGGAGGATTGTCTGGTACGTTCGTAATAGTGAACACCTCTTTTCCCAAGGAAGAGAATTAAAAAACCGCCATTACGGCGGTTTTTAGATTTATCTGCGCAGGCCAACACTAAATTCATCGCCCCAATCGGCAACTTTTTGTCCACCAACGGTACAATGCAGCGCTTCGAATCCTTTCTTGACCTGATTCTTTTTGATGATGTTTCCAGTAACCACACCACCAACAGTACCCAACACAACGCCCGCGGTAATATCAGATGCCAAACGTGTTGTATTAAATTTACCTTCGGATGTTTTCCAAACACTGGCTTCATCTTTTGCTGATTCAGTAAACGCACTAAGTACATTTTGCGCCTGTTCTACTTCACGTTCACTTGGTCCAGTTTGTGGTTGAGGAACATAAATATCAGGTTGTTTTTCATTGCACGATTCTTTGAACGTATTTATCAAACGATTCACATCATTATCCAAAATCTGTGTAATTTCATCACATGTTTTTCCTTCGAAATCAGATCTCTTTACTTTCTGATAACCTTCTTCCAAATAGTAATTGCCATTGGCACATTTAATTCCGGCTTTTATATAATAATCGCATTTGCCTTCTTCTTCTACAACTGGCGGAACAGGTGTTTCATTTGCAACACATTTGCCTCTTTTGGTTTTTTCGTTATATTCCCATTTGCTGCCATCTTTGCACACACATGTTCCATCATTACTTAAATCTTTACCTTTCCATTCCGTATCTTTACCCGCCAAACAACAAGCATACCGTTTATCCCATTGTTTATATTTATCGCAAAAACCTGGTTTTACAGGTTCGGATTTCTTTTCACATTGTTTTTTTGAAGGATTCCACGTCAATGATTTATCCTTGCAGATACACCGTTTTGAATCTGCATTCCAATCTTGCCCTGCGTTACAACAATCTATCGCTGCTTGGTTTCCTTTGTATTTTTGTTCACAAGTCTTATCGCATTCTTCACATTCTTTAATACACTTACCGTTCTTATCGTCTAATTTATACCCATCTTTACATTTTGTTGGCTTACAAACAACCAATCTACCAGGACGACAAATTACCTGCCAAGTCTTCACTGTATCAACATTGTTTTCTGTTTTGTTTAAACCACTACAATCAACAGTTGTTTTATTTGCAAAAGATTTTCCTACACACAAGTCCCCCCATTTAGTTTCACAAGCCTCACAAGCTTCGCCTGCTTGTTCGACCCACATATCGTCTTGGAATAAATTAATGGTACACTTATAAGTTTTCTGAGTGGGCACAACTTTTCCTTTAAAAACATGACCTGCCTTCAATGTAACTGTCTCACGATTAGGACACCCTGCAGAATTGATGGTGTCACACTCAATGCCTTTACCATCACCACTGGTTTGATGATTACTGTTTTCATAACCTGACCTTGTTGAATCAAATTGGTCCCACGATTCATACAAAAATTCATCATCGTCTGGATCTTGGAGTCCATCAAAACCAAGTGTTGAAGCACCACATGTTGCATAAGAAGCACTCATGCCACCCAAACAAGCTAAACAACAAACCAATGAAAACAAAGCAAATTTTTTCATATTCTCTTCCTTTCCTTTAGAATTATTTCTGTATATATTTTATCACATTTACATACCCCATGCAAACGGTTTTTTAAACCTCCCTCCCCGACTTCGTCGGTACTCCCCCCAAGGGGAGAATTAAAAAGTTTTCCTCCTGTGGAGGAGTACCCGCAGGGGGAGGTGGTCTTTGGGGCCAGATGCCGTAATTTCTTGAAAAGACCACCCCGGCGTTCCGCCACCCCTCCGCAGGAGGGGAATTTTTATTCTCCCCTTGGGGGGAGTACATCCGTCAGGACGGGAGGGAGGTTAAAAATACCTATGTAAACTTTGACCGTTTTTGGAAAGCCATCTTTTCGCCCTTTCCACACCAAAACCATACAGTTCACCGACATTTGCCCAAAATTCTGGCGAATGGTCCATATGTTTCCTGTGTGATAATTCGTGCATCACAACATAGCGCATTACTTCATACGGTGCGAACGCCAATCGCCATGAAAAAGATATATGCCCATTTGAAGAACACGAACCCCAACGGGAAGATGTATCACGCAAAGTTATTCTTGTCGGCCAATATTCGTGTGGTGTCGTTTTGATTATTGCCTTGATTTCGCTTAGCAATTCCGCTTTGATACAATCACGAACACGCCTTTCAAACATATCTGCATCGCCACCAATACAAAGAACTGTTTTTTCTTCGTTCATATACTTATTAGAACGCATTGTACAATCGTGTGTTATACAAACATCGCGACCAAAAATCGAAATTATCATACCTGGTGCAATTTTTTCTTTTTGTGGCATTGCATTAAAAATATGTTCAACCCATTTGCGTTTAGATTCCAAAAAATTCATTACGAACTTGGTCGATGTTGTCCATGGCTTTGAAATATGAATCTCTTTTTTTGGCGATGTCTTTGGTCGCAGTGTTACATTACGCGCACCCCGCCTGTTTTCCACGACAACCGGCACAGATTCACCATTTGATAAAACGAAAATATTTTCAGACGACATTACAAGTAATGTTTAATCTCTTTTATTATCTTGTCAACATCAAAACCGTATTCGCGATAAAGTGTTGCCCCATCACCAGATGCCCCGAATTTATCAATTCCAATCACAGCATCTGCAAATTCAAACCAAGGCGTTGCATTTGCAGCTTCGATTGCAATAACGCATCCGCGCAAAATTGATGATTTATATTTTGAATCTTGTTTTCTGAAATCGTTCACGTTCACAACGGATACGACCTGAACATTTTTAAAGCGCGATGCGATTTCAACCGCCAGAGGAACTTCACTGCCCGTTGCGATTATTGTTGTTTTAACACGCACAGATTGCGCCGGATAAATCACATATGCACCATGCGACAAATCTGAATCTGTTGGTGTTGGAATCTGTTTAAATTTCTGACGCGACAATATTATCGCAGACGGCGCATCCATATTCGCAATCGCACTGTTCCATGCGTGTGCAATCTCTGTCATATTACACGGACGATATACATTTAGATTTGGAATCAGGCGCAGTGATGGCAACTGTTCAATCGGCTGATGCGTTGGGCCGTCTTCGCCAAGTGCAATACTGTCATGCGAAAACACATATATATTCGGCAACCCAGACATCGCAGCGATTCGTATTGCCGGACGCATATAATCACTGAACACAAGGAAAGTCGAACCAACCGCGCGCAACCCATCAACCGACAGTCCATTCATTATTGCTGCCATTGCATGTTCGCGCACACCATAGTTTATGAAATTGCCGTTGAAATTATTCGCGCTTATTTCTTTTGCAACGCTGGTTCTCACATTTGTATTATTTGATAAATCTGCCGAACCAATTATTAAATCTGCGCCCGACTTCATCAACAAATCAAGATATATTCCAGACAATTCACGAGTGGAAATACGTTCTGGAATTTTCGGAATACGCACGCGTTTAACCGCAACAGTGGCACACACAGGTTCGCCAATCGGGCGACGCTTTACAACGTTCCATAAACGCAAACCATCTTCATTTGAATTCTTTGCAATTAACGACAACATTTCCGTTTCAGACAATGCAAAACCATGGGCAGAACTTTTGTTTGCCAAAGTTGACGCGCGCCCCAAAACATTTTTACATTGAATAAACACCGGGTGGCTTGATTTTTCTGCACGATCCAATGCGTGTTCCAATGATTCTATATCGTTTCCACGCAAAGACATTACATTGAAACCCATCGAACGCATACGTGCATTTATATCAATGTCTGTTTGTGCCACACCATCAATAGATAATTTATTATCGTCCCACAACACTATTAAATTATTCAGATTATAACGACCCGCAAATGCCAGTGATTCAAAAGAAACACCTTCCATTAAATCGCCATCACTGCAAAGGCAAAATGTGCGCGCACGAATACCACGAATTTTTTGAGCAAGCGCCAAACCAACCGCATTACCGACACCCTGCCCCAGTGGCCCCGTTGTTGCATCGACACCATCAATTCCATATTCTGGATGTCCCGGCAGACCGCCAAACTTTCTGAAAGAATTTAAATCACCAATTTTATAGCCAGCCAACTTTAAAACAGCATACAACATCGCACTGCCATGACCAGACGACAAAACAAACCTGTCTATGCCACGACGCAAATGATTTGCATAAATTGCGGTTATTATCTCTGACGCGTCCAATATTATTCCAACGTGTCCACTTTGCGCAGATAACACAGCACCCAGCGCGCCTGCACGCACAGCATCAGACATCTGTTGTAATTGTTTGGCATTAAACTTCATTTTATGATATTATATCACAAAAAGGACACGAATAAAATGTTAAAAATTTGGACAGACGGCAGTTGTTTAGGCAATCCTGGCCCGGGGGGATGGGGATTTATTGCCACGAACGGAACACAAGTTGCAGAAAGATGTGGTGGCGCAAAAAATACAACAAATAATCAAATGGAATTGACCGCCGTGATAAAGGCTTTAACTGCCGCACGCAAACACAATGAAGTTGAAATTCACACAGACAGCCAATACGTCAAAAACGGTATGGAATCTTGGATAAAAAATTGGAAAAGAAACAATTGGCGAACCGCAGATAAAAAACCAGTAAAAAATGTCGAACTTTGGCAACAATTGGACGAATTGGCTTCAAACATAAAAATTCATTGGGTTTGGGTCAAAGGACACGCAGGCGAAGAATTCAATGAACGCGTTGATGATCTGGCACGAACTGCCGCAGAAAGTTTTAAATAAAAAAACGCCAAACGGCGTTTTTTTATTTTGTTTTTTGTTGTCTTTTCATTTGTTGATTATAAAAAATCCTTGATTGCGCATTCAATATTTTACACACATACAACGCATGCTCTTTTGTTAGGGGTGTATAAAGCGCTTCATCTTCAGAAACAACCTTGGCATTTTTTTGACCGTTAAAATCTGATGACTTCATAAGTTTGTGAGAATAAGTCAAAAAGATAGTTCCTCCATTAGCCCCATTTTCATGTACCTGAGTTATCACACGTGGTGTTGGACGATATGTAACATAAGGTTTTTTATCGTTTGGTGCAATTTTTTCAATCGTATAACAAACCAACCCAGGGGCCATATTTGTTGTATGCGAAAAAATTTCCAGCCCGTTTAAACAATCATTCAAATCTTCAGAAATTTTTTGTACTCTTACGGGCAATTTTTTAGCTTTGACAACGTCTTCCCCGCTTTTAGAATTTGATAAAAACGCTTGCGTATTCACACCTTCGCAATCATAATTCTTGTCTATCAAATACTGCATAAAAGCCGCGCGGAATTTTTCAGAATCAAAATTTTCAATAAATTCATCGTTGTTTTCAACAAATTCTTCCAGTTCTTTTTGAACATTTTCCTGATTTAATTGTTTTTTCCCTTGATTTGATGGTTGGCTTTTTTGTTTGTTCTTGCTTACCAACTTAGCCAAAGGAACCAAACAACCAGCACACACCAAAGCAATTAAAACTTTAGTAAATTTAGATTTTAATTTTTTTACAGGCATAACGACACATCCTTTAAGTTGTGTACATTCTCCCTACATCCCGCACGTCAAGTATACTACCCTTTAAATCCAGTTGCAACAATAAACATTTCAACGCTGTCTTTGCGCGAAGACGGTGGTTTTATGTAATGTACATTGTCAAAATGTTCTTTGATTTGTTTAACTAAATCGTTAGTTGTGCCACCGGTAAAAGATTTAGCAACAAAAGTTCCACCGACTTTCAATGCGCGCAATGCAAAATCCAGCGCATATTCCAACAAAACCATTTGACGAATATGGTCTGTCTTTTTATGTCCAACCGTATTTGGCGCCATATCAGACATAACCACATCAACCGTTCCTTGCCCCACTTCATCATGTGGCAGGTTCAGCTTTTCTTCAAGCCACTTCAGCGCTTCGTCACTTGTAAAATCGCCCTGATAAGTTTCAACATTATTTATTGGTTTTATTTCCAACAAATCCATTGCAAAAATCTTAGATTTTGGAAATTCACGTGCAACAAACTGTGACCAAGAACCAGGGGCTGCACCTAAATCAACAACGACCTGACCATTTTTAAAGAAATGATATTTTTCGTTCATTTCTATAATTTTATACGCAGCCCGTGCACGATAGCCATCTTTTTGCGCACGCGCAACATATGGGTCGTGGGCTTGCCTTTGCAACCAAGCAACCGAAGATTTATGTTGTGCAATTTTTTTATTTAATATTTTCATTTTTTTGTTTCAAAAGTTCTGCTTTGAAATCTTTTATTTTTTGTTCATTTATTTTTGCCAACATTTTCTTTCTGAATTTATTAGCAATTTTTAAGCGCGATTCAAACAAAGTATTGCGAAAACGATATTCAATGGTGGATATATCTTTTTCTGTTTCATATTCCACAGAATGAATCGTGCCCCATTTGGCAAAAGGCGGATTTAAACTTTCTATGTTATTATCTTTATATACTTTTGATATGCAATCACCACGCACAGTAAGAACCACCGCGGTTTCACCGGTATAATGACCTTGTTTATCAAAACATTCAGCGCAATATGATACAAAAATTGGTCTTGCTGTTTTATTTTTATACATTATACACCCTATTTATTACCCCCTGGAACTCCACCAGCTTGTTGCATGCGTTGCATAACGGCTTCCATTCCACCCATACGTTGAATCATCGCCATTTGACGTTTCATATTCAGATATTGTTTGATAATGTGTTCGACTTCACGAACAGTGCAACCCGCCTTTTCAGCAATACGCGCCTTGGCATTAGCAAATATTTTTTCAGGGTCGGCACGCTCTTCGGCTGTCATTGCTTCCAAAATTTTAATTTGGGCATCAACACTGCCATCTTTGATTTTTTCTTTCATTGCTGCCACAGCGCCAGACATACCAGGAACCATTTTCAGCAGACCACTGAAATTGCTCATTTTTTTGATTTGTTTCAACTGGGCCAACATATCGTTCATATCAAATTGACCGGACATCATACGTTCCGCAGTTTCCTTCATACCCGCAGGCATTTTGGCTGCTTCTTTTTCCAAATCGATATTTTCTTGTGCTTCTTCTACTTTTTTCTTTTTTCCAAAACCAAACATGTTCTTCTCCTGTTTTTAGTGTTTTTATTATGTTATTTGCTTTTTTTAGGTTTGTCCAGATACTTTTTCAGGTATTTACCTGTCAAAGATTCGCTGTTTTTCGCGATATCTTCTGGGGTTCCAACTGCGACAACTTGTCCGCCACCGGCACCACCATTTGGACCCAAATCTATAATCCAATCGGCTGTTTTAATAACTTCCAGATTATGTTCAATTACGATTACTGTATTGCCTTGGTCAACCAATTCATGCAGAACAGAAAGCAGCGATTTTATATCTTCAAAATGAAGTCCCGTTGTTGGTTCATCCAAAATATAAATAGTTTGACCGGTACTGCGTGCTGCCAATTCTTTGGACAACTTTATTCTTTGCGCTTCACCACCTGACAAATCAAGTGAACTTTGTCCCAATTTGATATAATCCAGCCCGACGCGTTTTAACAATTCTAATTTACGTGCAATTTGTGGGACATTGATAAAGAATCTGTATGCTTCTTCAACGGTCATATTTAACACATCAGCAATCGATTTGCCTTTGTATTTAACCGCCAAAGTTTCATCGTTATATCTTTGTCCATGGCATTTATCACATTCAACATAAATATCAGCCAAGAAATTCATTTCTATTTTAATTTGACCGTCGCCCTGACATGCTTCGCATCGCCCGCCTTTGACATTGAAAGAAAAACGACCCGCATCATATCCGCGTGTTTTGGCTTCTGGTAAATTTGCATAAAAATCACGAATGTTATTAAACACACCGACATAGGTTGCCGGATTACTGCGCGGACTGCGTCCAATTGGTGATTGATCGATATCAACAACTTTATCTATGTTTTCAATACCAGTTATTACATCATGCGCCCCTGTTTCCAATTTGGAATTATAAAGCGCGCGCATAATTGCAGGATACAGAGTATTTAATAACAATGTCGATTTACCAGAACCTGAGACGCCAGTCAGCGCAATAAACTTACCCAATGGGAAATCAACACTTACATTTTTAAGATTGTTTTCACGCGCACCTTCTATGCGTATGGTTTTACCATTACCCGCCCTGCGCTTTTTAGGCACGTCTATTTTTCGTTTGCCTGATAAATATTGTCCCGTCAAAGAATCAGGATTTTTTATAACTTCACTTGGTGTTCCGCACGCAATAACATTTCCGCCATTTATACCTGCGCCGCGACCAATATCAACCAGATAGTCGGCCTCTCTCATCATGTCTTCATCATGTTCAACAACTATCACTGTGTTATCTTTGTCGCGCAACATCTTTAATGTTTCAATTAACTTATCATTATCGCTTTGGTGCAAACCAATTGATGGCTCATCCAATACATACAAAACCCCAGACAAACCACTGCCGATTTGTGAAGCCAATCTTATACGCTGGGCTTCCCCACCAGAAAGTGTTCCCGCCATACGCGACATAGTCAAATATCCCAAACCAACATTTTGCAAGAAATATAAACGCGAAGTTATTTCACGCAACACCATAGATGCGATTTCGTTTTCTTTTTGTGTTAAATGATTTGGCAAATCTTGGAACCAGCGCAAAGAATCATCAACCGACATTTCGCAGACATCCATAATATCGCAATTATTGATTTTGATACACAGTGCTTGAATATTTAATCTTTTACCATGACATACTGGGCACGGTATTTCAGATTGATATTTTGATAATTCTGTGCGTGTTGCTTCACTGTCAGATTCGCGCAATCTGCGTGTCAGGTTTGGTATTACGCCTTCAAAAGGCTTTTCATAAATATATCCGTTCCAATTTATCTTAATCGGTTCATTGCCACTGCCATATAAAATTATTTCTTTATCTTTATCAGACAAAGCGTGCCAAGGTTTAGATAATGGAATCTTGTATTTTTTATGCAACGCGTCCATTATATTTTCATATTGGCTTAACATGCCACCGCGCGACCAAGGCGCAATCGCGCCACCCAAGATAGATTTCGAAGGGTCAGGTATAACCAAATCAGGTGAAATATTTAATTGAACACCCAAACCATCACATGCACTGCACGCACCCAATGGCGCATTAAAAGAAAACAATCTTGGTTCAATTTTTGGAACAGTAAAACCACTGACCGGGCAAGCATATTCTTGGGAATACAAAGAATCTTCGTTTGTATCTAATCTGCGCACAACAACCGACCCAGGAACAAGACGCAGGGACGCTTCAAACGAAGAATACAAACGCGATTTGAATTCATCTGCTTCATCACCAGTTAATTCTTCACTTGGCATTGCGACACGGTCGATAATAACCATTATGTTATGCTTTTTATTTTTATCAAGCGGCGGCACAGAAGATAAATCATAAAGTGTTCCATCAACTATTGCACGTTGATAGCCTTGCTTTATCAAAAACGCGATTTCTTTTTTATATTCACCCTTGCGATCGCGAACCATTGGCGCCATTATAAAGAACTTTACACCCTTTGGAATTTTCAAAGTCCATTCCACCATTTCCGCAATGGTCTGTGATTTAATTGGCAAACCAGTTACTGGCGAATACGGAACACCAATACGCGCCCAAAGCAAACGCAGATAATCATAAATTTCTGTTACTGTTCCAACCGTAGAACGTGGATTACGTGAAGTAGTTTTTTGTTCAATAGAAATAGCCGGCGACAAACCTTCAATCAAATCAACATCTGGTTTTTTCTGCATATCTAAAAATTGACGCGCATACGAAGACAGAGATTCAACATATCTGCGTTGACCTTCGGCATAGATGGTATTAAACGCCAATGACGATTTACCCGAACCAGATACGCCAGTCAACACCACCAATTTATTCTTTGGCAGGTCTAAATCAATATTTTTAAGATTATTTTCGCGTGCACCGCGAATTTTTATACTTCCGCTCATAGTGAATATATAGTTAAATCGACGACAAAATCAATAGACAAGTAATAAGAAACTTATTCTGCAAACCCAGTCGCTTTAAGCGCATCTGGTGCCATTGAAATTCCAGATTTCTTAGTATTTGCAGGTCCTAATTTCTTTAACAGTTGACCATCAACCCAAACATCAATTGCACCGACATTACCGAAAGTTGCTTTCAGCTTTTCTGAATCTGGCAAATAATACACATCACCTGGAACCAAGACACGCGAAAACACGCTGTTACCACGCGCATCATCTATACGCACCCAAGATTCTTTTTCTGCCTGTAATACGACACGTGAATTCGCCCAATCTTTCTTGTTTTTCACATCGAATTTTTCACGCACAGGATATCTGAAATCTGGTTCTTTAACGACATTTGCCACAGTTTCAGTGGCAACAACACTTTCTTCAACTTTTTGTTCTGATTTGCCACCAAAAATTAACAACGACAATACGATGATAAATACCAACGCCGCAAAACCAGATGCAAACCAAACCCAATGTTTTTTCACATAATTAACCGCCGTTTTAAACCATTTAAAAATTATTTCTTTGTTTATTTTTATATTTTGTTTTTGTGGATTGGAAGGAACTTCGTGATGTTCTTCTTCTTTTTCTTCTTTTGTGATACCCAATTCTTTTTTCAACTTTGAAATAACTTCATCAGGTTCCAATCCTAATTCAACAGCATAACTGCGTGCAAAACCCAAAATATACACATCTTCAGGAATCAAACGATAATTGCCTTCTTCCAGCGCAGTCAAAAATTCTTCTTTGATGCAAAGCAATTTTGCAATTGTTGATATTTCACGTTTTCTGCGACCAGTGGTACGAGCATTTTTCAGCATTTCGCCGGCTGTCATATCTGTTGGGTTTTCAATTGTTTCTTGTTGTTCGTTCATAGTAAAATCCTTTGCTACCGCTATGTTATGATAGAAATCGCCCAATGTCAATTCACAGACCAAAAATCTTTTATAATTTTTTTAAGTTCCGTTGCATCTGTAATTTGATTAACCTTTATGCGAAACTGCGCAGAATTTGGCATTCCTGCCGAATACCATGCCGCGTGTTTTCGAAACATTGGAACCCCTGCTTTTTCGCCGTAATAATCCAATATCAATTCCAAATGTTCCAATGCAACAACACCGACATTATCCGGCTTTTCAGATGTGCTACAAAATTCACCAACAACCCAAGGTTGCCCCAACAACGCACGTCCTATCATCGCACCATCATAGCCCATTTTTTGAACACGTTCCATATCATCTATAGTTTTCAAATCGCCATTCGCAATAATAGGTATCGGCAAAATTGGCTTTGGTGGCAAATCAGAATTTCCAGCATAACCCTGCGCGCGTGTCCGCCCGTGAACAGTTGCAAATGCCGCCCCAGAAAGCGCGGCAACACGTACCAAATCTTGCCAATCTTTATGTGCTTCATCCCACCCCAGACGTGTTTTTATTGAAACCGGAATTTGAACAGATTTTGCACAACTTTCTATTATCTTGCCTGCTAAAACATGATCGCGCATTAAAAAAGCGCCCGCGCCCGCTCGGGTTGCAACTTTTGGCACAGGGCATCCCATATTTATATCAATCCATTTTGCACCCGCATCTTTTAAAATCTTGGCGGCTTCACCCATTAAAACGGGATCTGCACCAAATATTTGTGCACCAATATCGCCTTCGTCTTCATATGTATCAAAATTACGAATACAGTTTTTATGTCCACCAACCAGCGAATGACAAGATATCATTTCTGTTACGATAGACACGTCCGGTGCGAACTTTCGCAGAATCTTTCGAAACGGTTTATCTGTTATTCCTGCAAGTGGCGCAGTAAAAATTTGATTATTATTAAACATTTGTGATATAATAGACGACATGAAGGAAAAAATCAAAAATTTCTTTGCCTTTGTTAAAAGTGCATGGGTGGCTGGTCCGCGCGGCAGATGGGGCATTTTGTTTATGCTTTTGTCCGTTTTCTTCTTTATAAGATTATTTCTTGGCACCCAAAATATTCAAGGTTTTATAATAAACGCATGGAATTTGAATCACGAACGCACCGAATTGGCGACGGCACAAAAACAATTACAACAAATTCAACATCATATTTATTTATTACAACACCCAAATTCTTCATCTGATTATATCCAAGAACTCGGATTACAGACATTGAATTTGGGCGACAGTGATTTCAAAGAATTAAAATATTAATTCAAATAAATTATCATTCCGTTTAAATAGAAAGCGAACATCAACCAAACTATATATGGTATCGTTAACCAACATGCTGACGGAGTAATTTTGAAAAATGCGCGCGCCATAAATATTGCTGTAACTATCAATGCGGTTAATATTATCAGTGCAACTTCTGGCAACTGGGCACCAAAGAACGCAAAAGACCATAACGCGTTAAATATTATATTGATTGCAAATAAGATATAGGCGTTTGCTTTGTTGTATCCTTGATTTGTATTACTTTTTTGCATAACTAAAAATAATGCTATACCTATCAAAAAATAAAGTATGGTCCACACGAAAGAAAACACCCAACCCGCTGGTGTCAACGCAGAATGATTAAGAGTGTTATACCATGCATTTTGCCCGCTGCTGATTGGTGCCACAAAAAGCCCCACTATTCCCGGCAAAAAAGATAAAAACATGGCATATACAAATTTTAAAAAAATCATTTTTTTCTCCTTATGTTCTGTGAAAATTATAACACCAATAAAAAAGCAGACCTATTTGAAAGATTTCTTAGGAAAACAGTAAAAAATATGATATACTTATGCTAAGTTGAAAGAATCGTGGCATGCGGTTTATTTCACACTTGTCTATAAAAAAGCCGTCTTTCGACGGTTTTTTTAGTGCTTTACACCATATTTACCACGATTTATCGGACGATAAGATAACGCTTCTGCTAAATCGGACATAATAATATTATCATCACCACGCAAATCTGCAATCGTTCGTGCAATACGTTTTATACGATTATATCCACGCGCTGACATACCCATCTTTTCAGCGGCAGTATTTAAAAAATTTGTTAATTCATCGTTCAAGACAACATATTTATCCATATCTGCCCCATCCAAAAGTGCATTGACATAACCTTGACGTGCAATTTGACGATTACGGGCAGCAACAACACGTTCACGCACAGTTGCGCTGGATTCAACCGGCAAATTATTTGTATTATTCATTTCCCATGGATTAACCGCATCGACATCTACATGCAAATCGATTCGGTCCAGCAATGGTCCAGATATTTTATTTTGATATGCTTCTGCGCAACGTGGCGCACGCGAACAAGAAAGCGCGGCATTTCCCAAATGTCCACACGGGCAAGGATTCATCGCCGCAATCAATTGGAAATGCGCAGGATAAGTCGCGTTGCGTTTCGCACGCGAAATAACTATTTTTCCTGATTCCATTGGCTGACGCAATATTTCCAATGTGGTTCGATTAAATTCTGGCAATTCGTCCAAGAACAAAACCCCATTATGTGCCAAAGATATTTCACCAGGACGCGCGTCACTGCCACCACCAGCAAGTGCGACCGCACTGGCGGTATGATGAACACTGCGGAAAGGACGATTAGAATCTCCAGCGAGTCCCTTAACTGCGTTAACATGCGCAATTTGCTGTCAGGCAGAAACCCGGGCAACACACGGCTCGCATGAATCGCGAAGCCAACATTGTTTTACCAGACCCCGGGGGACCAACCATCAACATCGCATGTCCGCCCGCCGCTGCAATTTCCAACGCACGTTTTGCAGATTCTTGACCGCGCACTTCTGACAAATCACCGATTTTATCATTATCAATTACAGGTTTTTCGATTTGTGGCAACGGCAAAACTTGTGCGCCTTTGAAATGATTTATTAAATCAAGAACATGATTTGGTGCCAAAATATTTGTGTGCCCTGCCCAACGTGCTTCGGAACCCTGAACGCCCGGACATATTATCCCAAGTCCATTTTTATTTGCCCAAACACTTGCCGCCAATACACCATCAGTGCGAACAACCGCACCATCCAGACCTATTTCACCAATAATCAAATATTTAGAAATTTCATTTTCAGGCAAAATATCCATTGCACATAATATTCCGCACAATATCGGCAAATCAAAATGCGAACCGCTTTTTTCGATATCCGCGGGGGACAAATTCACTGTTAACTTTTTAGCCGGCAACGACAGATTCAATGCAGCCAGCGCATTACGAATTCTTTCTGCTGATTCTTTAACTGCACGATCAGCCAAACCAATTATATTAAATTCAGGTTTTGCGAATCCGGCAGACAACTGAATTTGAACATCTATCTTTGTGATGTCCATACCATTAAAAATAATTGAACTTAAATTTATCATAAGGCTATATTAAAACTTGCACACATGCTTTTCAAGGTATAAAATGGCTTTGATAAAAAAAGGATAAAAAGATGTCAGCAAAAAATAAAAACGCTGCGCGCGAATGGTTCGACACTATTTTTTATGGTGGTCTGATTGCGATTATTTTCCGCAGTTTTTTACTGGAACCATTTAATATTCCATCTGGTTCGATGATACCATCATTACATGTTGGCGATCATATTTTTATAACAAAATGGTCTTATGGATATTCTCGTTATTCGTTCCCATTTGGGTCTTGGAATTTATGGAACGGTCGTTTTTGGGCCGCCAAAGAACCAAGTGTTGGCGACATTGTTGTTTTTCGTAAACCAAATGCAAATGTGGAATACGTAAAAAGACTGATTGGAACCCCCGGCGACACAATACAAATGAAAAAAGGTCGTTTATATATAAATGGAAAAATAGTTGAAAGAAAAGACCCGCGTCCATATATAATTGCTAATTTACCAAAATCTATGCGCAGTGTTGGATTCTATCAAGAAACAATGTCTATCAAGGGCAACAAGATATGGATAGATAATAAACCTGCCCCGTTTAATTACACTATTGAATATAAATCAGACCGCTTGTGTCAATCTTCGCCGTATGAATGTGGCGTATTTAAAGCAACAGAATACACAGAAGTTTTACCAAACGGGGTTGAACACAGCATTATAGAAATGACAGATGATGCGCCATTAGACGACACAGAAATTTTCACTGTTCCTGAAAAACATTTGTTCTTTATGGGCGACAACCGCGATAACAGTGCAGATTCACGAACCGAAGCAGTATCTTACGTTTCTCGCAACAATGTTTTGGGACCGGTTTGGTTTATATGGTATTCACATAATTATTATGCGCCAATGTTGGCAGTATGGAATTGGGGCAACAAAATTCGTTGGGACAGAATCGGTATGGGGAAAAGACAATAATGAAATTAGATTATAAATTTAAAGATATCGAATTATTAAATCTTGCCCTGACACAAAGTGGCATAGATTCAAAACATAACAACGAAAGATTGGAATTCATTGGCGACAGGGTACTGGGACTGTCTGTGGCGGCAATGTTGTATGAAATGTATCCCGAAGAGCCAGAAGGCAACCTTGCCCGACGTCATGCATTTCTGGTATCAACAGACACTTTAGCTCACGTTGCAAAAACGATTGAATTAGAACAACACTTGCGTCATGGACATATGACAGGTGGCAAAACTAATCATATTTTGGCGAATGCAATGGAAGCGGTCTTGGGCGCAATCTTTCTTGATTCAGGATTTGAAACCGCGTGCAAAATTATTACTGATATATGGCACGATTTAGCATCTGCTGAAATTGTAGCTCCAAAAGACGCAAAAACAGCCCTGCAAGAATTTGTCCAAAAAAATGGACATGGCGATTTACCAGTATATGAATACAACGAACCAACAGGTCTGTCACACAATCCAGAATTCACCGCAACTGTAACTGCACTGGGCAAATCTGCGACCGGCGTTGGCGCTTCTAAAAAATTGGCCAGTTTAAATGCCGCGGAAAATTTACTAAAAATCCTTGCAATTTAAGCATGTGCTTACTACAATCAAAAAAAACAAAAGGACAAAAAATGTTTTCAGTTTTATTGGTTTTATTAGTTGTTGTCGCAATTTTGATGACGGGGTTAATTTTATTACAAAAATCTGAAGGTTCTGGCATGTCTGGTTCTTCAGCGGCATCAATGTTTGGTGGCGCATTGACAGGGTCTGCGGCTGGTAATTTTTTGACAAAGACAACCGCGATTTTGGCGACGATATTTTTCATACTGTGCGCCCTGCTTTCATTGGTTGTTGCAAAAACAGATGTTTCTGGGACACGTCAATCTGGCCTGCGTAATGAACTTGCAAACGAACAAGCAGCACCAGCAGAAACAGAACAACCTGCACCGGCAGCGACAGAATCAGAACCAGTCAGTGTTGATAAAAAATAAAAGAACAGTAAAAAACACCGCCAAAACGGCGGTATTTTTTTATCGATTATTATTTCTTACGTTTAGCTGGTTTTTTAGCGGCAGGTTTCGCTGGCGCATTTGGAATCTTTTTGTATTCGCCATACAAAGATGCAATACATACATAAACAACCAGTGCGGACAATGCTGTTAATACACCGCCAATCAAATCACCGTTTGTAAAATACAAAAACAATATCAAACCGAACACTAAAACCACAGTATATGCGATATTAGCAACCAAGACTTTTTTCAATTTTTCAAAGAAATTCATATTTTCCCCCTTTGTTATATGCTTATTATATCACAAAAACAAATTGAATAAATAAAAAAGTGTCGCGAAAAATTTTCGCGACACATATGAACAACAAAAAAACTAAAGTATTACAAAATTATTTGACCGTTAATCTTTGTTCCTTCTGGGAAAGGTCCAAAAGAAGATTCACGATTAACATACACATTTCCATTGACTTTGATTTTGCCACAGAAATTCAATTTTTGAACATTACGAATAAACAAATGTCCGTTTATTTTTACATCGCATGGAATTGTATATTTATTCATATTTTGAATGAACAAGTTACCATCAATTCTTGCACCATTTGATAACACAGGGCTGTTTGGTGCGCGTTCAACAATAACATCTCCGCCTAAAACTTGTTGTGGTAATTCGTCTGCAGGTGTTGCCAATTCCGCAACAACTTCTGGTTTTTTAACACCAACTGTTTTGATTTGCACTTTTGTATTCGCAGGTTGAGCTTCTGATTTAACAGGCAAGACAGTTACATTACTATATTTACGTTTAACAACACGACGATTTTGCGAATCGTTTACTTTTACAACTTGTGTTGTTGCGTCATTTGATACGATTTTATTGCTTGCGCTCTTGTTGCAACAAACAAAATCAGAAATCAAAGACAAAAACAGAACAATTATCGCGACCAACAAAGTCAAGTTAATCATCCCAACGATATCAATAGATTTCAACCAATTCCAAATTGCGCGACAAACACGACAGATTAAACGCCACAACCATTTGATTGCGCGAATCGGGAACAAGATAATTTTCTTGCACCACATCTTAAAATTATCCCAACGCGTTTTACGCACTGCTTTTTTCATTTTTTTTGTTTTGCTATTCATTTTTTGTCCTTTTTTTATCTGACTTTTTGTTCAACTGGAAGTCCAGAATTGGATGTTTCTATAACTTTGGTTGCTTTGTACTGTTTCAACACAGCAGATTGAAAAATTCTTTCTGAAGCAAGTACGTTACAGCAACATGATACAAAAACACTATAACAAATCTCAGGTACAGGGGAACCATAAAGAGCCACCCACTTTCCAACACTGCCATCGCAGAATTTTGCACGACACCAAGAATTTAAACCTTTTCCGGATGGATTTCCTAGCTGCGCATACTGACCTCTGGATTCAAACAGACCGATATGCAATTCTTCAACATACGGATATACCTTTTTTATGTTAGCAAAATCTTTTTGTGCATTACCAATACCAATCATTTTAGTTCCATTGTAATAAGTAACGGGGGTCCCGCCCACTAAAACACCTTTTTCGTTCACTGTGACATATTCTGTATTTTCTGTCATCATGACCACCTCTTCTGTTTTACTTATTACGAGTATAGACAATATTTTTTGTTTGTCAAGTATTTTGCAAAAAAAATAAAAAACCAACACTTCGGTCGGTTTAAATTTTGTGGCGCGCCCAGCAGGACTGGCTCGACATAAATGTCTACGCCGCATTCGTCAGCACTCAAACTTCGTTAACACTCGTTTTCGTGCACTCATTGTCGAACCTGTCGTTGCTTTGCAACTATGGTCGGTTCTCGTCTCGTGGTTGCACCAGACAAAATTAAAACCGGCAAAAGCCGGTTTAAATTTTGTGGCGCGCCCAGCAGGACTCGAACCTGCAACCCACAGATTAGAAATCTGTTGCTCTATCCAATTGAGCCATGGGCGCATGCTGTGGATTCTAACCTATTTTATATTTACTTTCAAGAAAACTTTTTTGCCACGCTGAACCATAATTGATTCTTTTGGTGCAACAATATATTCTTTGTCAGAAATCTTTTCGCCGTCGATTTGGATACCACCCTGTTCCACCATACGACGAGCTTCGGATTTAGAATCAAACAACTTTATTGCGACCAAGAAATCGATTATGCCCATTGACGTACTCATTTTAAAATCAATACTCGGTACATTTGCACTGTTTACACCACCACCGAAAAGAGCCGCCGCTGCATCTTGTGCCTCCTTGGCTGCCGCTGTTCCATGTGCGATTTCTGTTGCTGCAAACGCCAAACGTTTTTTTACTTCGTTTAATTCTGCACCTTGTTTTTTAGATAATTCAGCAATTTCTTCCAATGGAATTTCAGTGAATATCTTCAAGAATTTTTCCACCAAATCGTCTGGAGTATTGCGGAAATACTGATAGTATTCATAAGGCGATGTTTTATCTTCGTTCACCCAAACCGCATTTCCTGCGGACTTTCCAATTTTATTTCCGTTTGAATCAGTGATAAGTGCCGTTGATAACACATAAACTTCCTTGCCACATTTTTTGCGCACCAATTCAACACCCATAATAGAGTTGCCCCATTGGTCTGCACCACAAAGTTGCAATACACAATTATGTTCTTTGTAAAGGGTCAAGAAATCAACCGCTTGGAAAGTCATATAGTTAAATTCCAAAAACGTCATACCATTTTCCAAACGCTTTTTCACACTTTCCATAGACAACATACGCGGCACAGTAAAATCCATACCGTATTGTGCCAAGAAATCCAAATGTGAATAGCCTTTCATCCAATCATAGTTATCGACCATAATTGCATCATTTTTCGCATCACCAAATTTGAAAAACTTTGAAAAAGATTTTTTAAGGCCTGCTATATTTTTTGCCAAAACTTCTTCGGTCATAATTGGACGACCGGAATCACGACCACTTGGGTCGCCTATTCTGCCGGTTGCGCCACCCACCAAAGCGATTGGTTTATGTCCATACTTTTGCAACCAACGCATCATCATAACCGGCACCAAATGTCCAACATGCAAAGAATCCGCCGTCGGATCAGACCCCAGATAGACAACTATTTTATCATTATTCAGCAAATCTTTCACAGCATCCATATTTGAACACTGATTGATAAATCCGCGTTGTTCCAATTCTTCGAATAAAGTCTTTGTCATTTTTATTACCTGTGTTTACATCTGTTTCTAAACGTTGTTCCAAAAGGGTTTAATGTCAGAAAGCCATTTAAAAAAGCATCCGTTGAATTTACATGTGGAATTTCACAGCGTCTCTGTAAAAAAACCGACCGCATATCCCCCAAAGCCAGTCGCATAGCATCACCGACCTTTTTCCAATCTTGTGCAATTGCTTCTTTTTCGGTCATAATCTACCCCTTTTTAAAGGATAATAACATTTTTGTTCTGTGGTTTCAACCAAACAATAAAAAAACCGAGGCCTTGGCCCCAGTTTTTTTATTTATGAACATTGGTTATTAACCCAACATTTTTGCAACTTCGTCGGCCAAGTTGTCTTCACGTTTTTGAATGCCTTCACCCAAGACATAATATGCATAGCCGGCCAATTTACCGCCATGTTCTGCGATTACATCTTTAACTTTTTTAGAAGGGTCCATAACGAAAGGTTGTTCTTCTAAAACGGATTCTGCATACCATTTTTGAATACGACCATCAACCATCTTTTCGACAATGTTTTCTGGTTTGCCGTTTGTTGCACCAGATTCAATGAACACTTTCTTTTCGCGTTCAACAGCCTTTGGATCAACATCAGCAATTGTCATAAATTCAGGTTTATTTGCAGCAATATGCATTGCAATTTTACCGCCGATTTCATCGATACGTGCGTCATCACCATTGATAGCAACAACCACACCGATTTGACCCATACCTGGGACCAAAGCATTGTGAACATAAGTATAAATATGATCACCATTTACTTTTGCAATACGGCGCAGGCTCATATTTTCACCGATTGTAGAAATAGTTGCAGCAATATCATCTTTCACAGCAGCCAAAGTTGCTTCGAAATCACCCTTTAATTCAGCTGCTTTCTGTGCAACATTTGCAACCAATGTTTGGAATTTATCGTTTTTAGCCACAAAATCTGTTTCTGCATTCAATTCAACAACACAGCCCATATTGTCGCATTTAACAACAGTAACCAAACCAGATGCAGCAACACGACCAGCCTTTGACGCGGCCTTTACGATACCTTTTTGGCGCAACCAGTCAGCAGCCGCTTCAATATCGCCATTGGTTTCAATCAATGCTTTTTTACAATCCATCATACCTGCGGAAGTTTTTTCGCGCAGTTCTTGAATTAATTTTGCTGTTACTTCTGCCATTTGTTATTCCTTTCTTTTACGATTATTATTTTGCTTCTGCTTTGTCAGCCAATTTGCTGCGACGAACTTCGCGTGCTTCAGAAGTTTTAGATTTTTGTTTTGCTTCTTTGACTTTCAAATCGTGTTCGTATTCTTCAGCAGCAGCCATTGCGTTATCAGCAGCTTCTTTTTTACCTGCTGCGCCACCCAATCTTTTTTCGATACCAGACAAAATAGCATCTACGAACAAATCGCAATATAATTGAGTCGCACGAGACGCATCATCGTTTCCTGGTACAGGGTAATCAACCAATTCTGGGTTGGCGTTTGTATCACAGATAGCAATTGTTGGGATGTCCAAATTTTTTGCTTCGTGAACAGCATTCAATTCACGTGGAACATCGATAACGATCATTGCCTGTGGAACGCCATGCATTTCCATAATACCACCAAAGATTTCACGCAATTTAGCAACTTCTTTGGTCATAACACCGACTTCTTTTTTGGTCAGACCCAATTTGTCAGCGTTGACAATATCGTTTTCCATTTTTTTCAAGCGACGAATACTCTGAGAAACTGTAGTCCAGTTTGTCAACATACCACCCAACCAGCGATTGTTAACATAATATTGTCCACAACGTTCCGCGGCATCTTTAACAATATCTTTTGCCTGATGTTTAGTTGCAACGAACAAGATTTTTCCACCTGCTGCCGCGATTGCTTCCAATGCAACCAAAGAGCGATGCAACAAAGGTGCAGTTTTGTTCAAATTAATAATATGAATTTTATCTTTTACGCCATAAACATATGGTGTCATCAAAGGGTTCCAACGACGAGTATGGTGTCCAAAATGAACGCCTGCTTCCATCAATTGTTTCATAGTAAAAGTTGGCAATGCCATGATTTTTATCCTTTTTTCTGTTGTTATCCTCGGTCAGCAGATGTAAAAAACCAGATATTTCTGGACAGAAATTATACCCGCTGCCTGTGTTCTTCGTGCAAGCACGTGTCGCCATAATAAACCAAATCCGCCCTGAAATCAAGTATTTTTTAATAAAATCCCCCTTTTTTATTTTTTGATAAAAAATTGACAAAAAGTATTGACAAATTATATTTTTGGTCTATATTTATAGTATAAGGATGACGAGAATGAAATCATTAAAAAACATCTTTACAGTTTTATTCACGGTCGCATTCACAACGACAAGCGCCGTTGCTGCGCCTGATTGTCGTAATGCAACGTATCGCGCAACATATCCTGAAAGATGTGCAAAAGTTCAAAAATCTGGCAATAATAACACATTTTTGGCGCTGTTGGGCGGGGCAGCTTTGGCGGGAATCGGTGTTGCGTTGGCAACCCAATCTTCTGGGGACAGCGGATCGTCATCAACAATTTCGAACCAAAGCAGTTTCCCACGTTTGACTTTAACCAGCAATATTCATGTGAACTATGCTCAAACGGACCATATAAAGAACCAAAGAATTGCGTCTTTTGATTATATATCTAATTACAACAGTGTTGATTCATACAAATTGAACAACGTAAGATCATCTGCAACATATCAAAAGAACAAAAAACAATACGACAATATCCACTTTGACATTGCCATGGCGCGTGGTTTCACAGGCAAAGGCACAACCATCAATGTGCTTGACGACTTTAACACCTATCATGGCCACAGCGTTTACGAAATTGCATCAACTATCGCAAGCGATGCAAATATAGTAAAAACAAACATCGCAAATTCTGATAATAATTTACAATCTTACGATTATATTGCCAACACAATTAACCAATCTGGCAAATTCGACATTTATAACGCCAGTTGGCAAATCGCCTCTTCTGATTCAATAAATGCCGCGCAGGCAATCTACAACACACAATCAGAAACAAAAACTTACGCATCTGCTCAAGAATATATGTATGGCATTACCAGTTACAATTTTGTAACACAAATAAGAAATTCTGCGATTGACAATGATTCTATCTTTGTATGGGCGGCGGGCAATGAATCTAAGACAGAAAGCGGTGCATTATCTGCTCTGCCACTGGCGTTTCCAGATTTACAAGGTCATTTTGTAAACGTTGTTGCAGTTGATAAAAATAATAATCTGGCGTGGTACAGCAATCAATGTGGCATAACACAAAACTATTGTATTGCCGCACCAGGTTCTGGATGGGACACAGAAGCAAAAGATTATGCCAGCGGAACAAGTTTTGCCGCACCTGTTGTATCTGGCGCAATTGCAACAATCAAAGAAGCGTTTCCGTATATGAATGCAGAAAAAATAACACAATTGTTGTTTGTAACTGCCAAAGACTTGGGGGAAACAGGGGTTGATTCTGTCTATGGTTGGGGATTGTTGGATATGGAAAAAGCAACACGACCTGTTGGAACCCCAAAAATTGTTTTAGCTAACGATACAATTCGCCCATTAAATTCTATTAACGTTTCTGGTTCTGCCGCAAATGTAATAAAAAACGCGAACGTAAAAATTGCTTTTGTTGATGATTTCGGACGCGCGTTTACAACAAATTTATCAGACAATATAAATGTTACGCCTTATGGTCGTGGTTTTGAAAAATTAACAGAAAGCAACCAAGATTCCGTAACTTTGTTTGACACAGTTGAATTTGGGTTCAAACAAAATCATATGTTGGAATCTTCAGGTTTGGTTTCTGTTAAATCCAACCAATTAACAAACTTTGTTGGATACAAAAACGAATTCAATGTGGATAATGTTCGTTTTTATCAAAACGCTCGCTTTGGTGTCAGCAACCCAACAGCAGATGAAAATTCTATTATCTCTGGATTTTCAAACATATATTCTGCATCTTTGAAAGTCGGCGCACAATTTGAAAAATTTGCACTTGAAATTGAAATACCTGACACAATCATATCAGGTAATATGTATTTAAATACCCCAACTGACATGGATAACTATGGCAATTTAATATATAACAAAACTGCCATAAATATGGCAAATCGTCCAAGTACTGAATATACCGTTAAATATGGTGCATTATCAGCAACATTTGTTGATAATCCAGACTATCAAAACGAAGTCATCTTGATGGCAAAAACAAAATTTGCGTTTTAATTATTCTGCGTCTGATTTCTTGTTCATCAAATCAAAATTATGGATATAACTGAACGATATACCGATTGAAGTATTTGCCCCATAATCAACTGCTTGACGTGAATGTGCACGACGATATTTTATATACGGTCCCATTGTTAAATCGCCCCAAACATTTGTATCCATACGTGCCACAGCCAAGAAATCATATTCTAAATCTTCACCGACATATTGTGAAAAAGACAAATATTTTCTGTAATATCCATCAGAAGAAAACTTCACGCCTTCACGTAATTTGTAATCAAGACGCCAACCAGCTTCAACTGCTGATTTGTTAACTTTTTCATCAGCATAAGTAAAATCATATTCATACACACCAACAATATATAAGCTTTTTATAATATCATGATCGAACAAAGCAAAACCTGCATTTGGACGAATAACATTACGATGCGGATCACCTTTGAATTCTGTTTCATATTGACCACGAACAATTGGCCCCAGTTTGAAAGAGTCAAAATCCCAACATGCATACGCTAAATCAGACGACAACAAAATTTTATCCGCGCTTTCATCAACAGTTTTTTCACCTTTGACATTTGTTATACTTTGTTCCCCGTATTCCATAAAAAGAGAATTATCCCATTTAAATCTGTCGAAACCATACTCAAGCGCAGCATCAAAAACCCCCTTAAGATTTTCTTGGTTTGACGCTTTCAAAGCAGCAACTGAAGAATTTTGATATTGTTCTGCATTTTTCATATCCGTCTTGGTCCAATCAAGACCAATGCGTCGAACATTCAGATTAAATTTTGTTTCATTTGGCGCATCTTCTGCAAACGCAACCATTGGCATAATCACAGCCAACCCACACAACAATTTTCTCATTTTTTTCCTCTTCGCTTTTTTTATTTCCAGATTTGCAGAGCACCGTCTTTGTCGGAATATTTCCAACCCGCCCCACGGACAGCCGCAGTGAATTTAGTCCGATAAGACACAGGCATTTTCACAACAACTTGGTTCCCCTGCAAAGCCTGTGTTTCAAATTCCGTGTTATCTGTACGCGCGATTCGTTTCAATTCTGCCCAATCTTGCAACCCATTAGGAACAGTTACCAAAACAGAAAATTTTTCATCGCTTTCTGTCAAAGGAACCCAATTTTGTACATCATTTGAATTCAGCCACTTTTTTACCGCGTCGTTATCAATATTCATTGTAATCTTGGCAGAATATCCATTTGCAGACATTTGTTCATTTGAAACGCTGGATGACAAAATCAAATTCATCAAATCATCATTTGATGTTTTTTGCATCAATTCATTCAAAGAATCCCTGTTTGCGTACTGCGACAAAACATTAGTCAGTATTTGGCGACGCGCTGAATTCAGCGCGTTAATTTTTGCATTTGCAGCAGTATCGCTTGTCTGATTGACAGAAACGCTGCCGGAAAGTTCTGCACCAAAAGCATTGAAACCAATACCGGCAACTAAAAGCATAAACACATACAAATTCTTAAAACTCACACTAAACACCCTTAGAATTTAACACTTACGCCCATACGGATTCCCATTGATGAATAAACAGATTTGATTTCTTCTTTGCTTTCTATCTTCCATCCTTGACCGTTATAGAAATCAACAACTTCTTTTGCTTCATTTAAACTGGCTTGGTATGCCGCAATAGTTGTAGCAGAACCACCATTGTTTTCCAAATATGTAATCGCATTTTGAAGGCTTGTTACCATATCAGTATAATACGATTGATTTATATATGTTGTTGCGTCTGCTTTTTTTGCATTATAATAATCGTATGTCATTCCCAACGAGAACGAGACACTGTCTGTAATCGCGGTTGTCCAAGCAGCATTTAATCCCAAATGGTAAGCTTTTCCGAAACCAGCTTTGTCTTCGACACTGGTTGGATGCGCCCAATCGACACGATATGGCTGATTTCCCTTGGAATCATACATAGGCAATCCCAATTCAATTCCCGCAGTTACATTATTATTGTTGTTTATTGCATATTCCATATCCAAGGCAAGATACGGTCCATACCATTCTGTTTCATATTCGTGCGAAGTGCCGACCTGTTTATAATAATAAGTATCACCTAAATTTACTATTGCAGCCCCAGAAGGAATCAATATATCCGACAACGACCCCAACGCATCTTCTGTTCTGCCCGTTACATAAGTCGATCCATCACTAGCGGCAAATAAAACAAAAGGATCGCACTGTGTTTCACCATTCAATTCAATACAATTGATATACGGATGCTCAGAATTACCATTGAACACATCCATTGTCAAACCACTGTTGTCTTTTGTCACCAATTTGTGTTTGAAATAACGATAACCAATAGAAGGTGTCATCTTTACACGGCCAACAGTAAAGAAATCAGTCAAACCGAAACCTGCATTGAATCCCATTTGGGTGCCATCTTTACTGGTACCAACACTCATTGCATATCCTGTAACAACTCCTTCCGTATACGCTTGAGATCCATATCCGCCCTTTGAAATATCATCATCAATCATAGAAGTTTCGCCAGATTGCATACCATATCTTGCACCGACATTAATCTGTATTGGTGTAGATGTATCAAAATAGTAAACAGCATCCGCACTTAAAACATTCCACGCCAAACCATCATAACGCAATTTAGAACCCGCCTTGTCCATCTCTATATCCCAATTTGCGAATTCATGTGTCAAATTGCCAGCCAATTGAAAACCTTTCTTGTTCGACACAGATTTTTGTTGTGTTGAAGTTTTTTTGGTTACGCGTGTTGTTGTATTACGCGACATCATGGATTGTGTTTGCCCATAACCACGTCCCGCACCATAAGAGTTATAGTACCCACCACCATTTGAACCATAACGCTGTGAATTTTGGTACGTATTACCATTGTAATAAGTCCCTGCCGCGCCCGCAATAACAGGCATCATAGCAAAAATACTGACGCTTAATACAGACAAAGATAATTTTTTCATTGGCCTTCCTTTTTATATTTATCTTTCTGATTATATCACAAAAAGGTTGAAAAGGAAATAGTTTTATAATATGTTTTATCAAAACGCGGTCGTGGCGAAATTGGTAGACGCGCAGCACTAAGGATGCTGTGGAGAAATCCTTGGGGGTTCAATTCCCCCCGGCCGCACCATCTGTTTTTACTTAAAAATTACGAAAAATTTTATTTTGTACTTGCCACAAAAATTATAATTTTGCTAACATTTATTTAAGGAATGAAAAGGACAATACTGTTTTTTGCTGTATGCCTTGGTTTGTCTGTATGTGGGACGACCTTTGCTGATGATGCAAATGCGGTTCGCAGTGCATCAAAACGCACAACAACAACATTATCTTCACAACAAACTTCAGATCGTGCCGTATCAACAAACACAAAAAGATCGTCCAACACCCAAAATTCAGCAAAAAACAACAGGACCGCTGTCCAACCACAACAGCGCGTTACATCACGTACAACAACACAACAAAATGTAAAACCTCGTGTAACCACTACAAAGACTACAACGTCCGCACGCACGACAACGGCACGAACACCGGTTTCACGTTCTGTGAATTCGCGTCAAAACGAATCGAAAAAGACGGCAACTTCGCGCACCAGAACCCCTGTACAAACTATCAAACACAACTCCAGGGCAACAGAATTAAACAACGAAAAAATAACAACTATAAAATCGCTGAATTATTCAAAATGCAAAACGGTTTATTACGAATGCATGGATGAATTCTGTGCTAACAAAGATACAAATTTACGCAGATGCGCTTGTTCTTCACGTATTCACGAATTCGATGACATAAAAAAGCAATTAAGTAATGCCGAAGATAAAATGCTGGATTTCAACCAACGTTTGCTGACTGTTAGTCTGGACAAAGAAGATGCCGCGGCAATCAATGTTGCTTCCGAAGGTGAACAGGGGTTCTCTACCAAGGATACCAGTACATCTGAAAAACTTTTGCAAAAAATAACTGAAAGTTTAAATGATTCTGGCGATTCTAAAATCAACAATAACTTATCTGCTATATCTTTATCGTTGGATATAGATTCTGCATGGGACAGCGTTGATTCAATGTCTGGGGTTGCGACTTCTGCAAAATCTGGTGTTGATTTGTATAATGCCGCAAATCCTGTTTGTGTTGCTATGGCCAAAGAAGTTTGTTCTGACGACGAATTAAACATTGCCAAAGATGGATACAAACTAACAATTCAACAAGATTGTGACACTGTTAAAAAATCTTATAAAACACAATACAGCACTGCATTGGAAAAGATTCACGAAAGCAGTGCTTTGCTTGATATGTCGCGTTTAAATGTTTATCAACAACGCAACAGTGATGACACTTTAACCTGCAAGAAAAAAATATTAAATCAGTTATCTGACACAACTGTTTGTGGCGAAGATTTGTACAAATGTCTTGATATGACGGGACAATATATTGACCCATCTACAGGGAACGCATTTTTATCTGAAAACCTGTCTGAACTTTCAAATTTGTTGCAAGAACCAGCCAGTGGCGAAAGATGGTCAAAAGTACAACGCAACGACAGTTTTGTTAAATATCTGAATTCGAAAAAGAAATTCTTGGAACCTGCAACAAAACAATGCCAAGACATTGCCGACATGGTATGGCAAGACTTCTTGGACGATGCATTGGCACAAATAAAATTGGCACAAAACGCGAAAATGGAAGAAATCCGTCAAAGTTGCACGACCTTGGTTGCAGAATGCAAAACGAAGGCACAACAAAGTTTGTCTGATTTTGATGCACGCGCATTATCAACATTTAATATCGAAACAGATAAAACAGTCAACAAAATGTGTTCAGAAGTACAAACCGCGTGTTCTGGTTTGATGGCCAACAGTGAGATTGCAGCTCTTTGGTCTTCTGGCATGACCAGTATCGCAACAGATGTAACATATCAAAAAGTTATCGAAACTTGCACAACCATTGGACGCGATTGTATTGTACGTCAATGCAATGGAACAACTGGTAATTTTGCATTATGCCAAGAAGCAACCGACAAAAACCGTCAAGCAATTTTAGATCATGATGTATGCTGGAATGAAGTTCTTGAATGTGTACAAAATGCCGATAACATTGACAATATGTCTGTTGTTCCACATAACGACTATTTGACATCCATATACGGCATGACCAGTGATGCCATACAGGCCGCACCAAACCCATGTGGTAATAATCCAACCAAAGCATGTCTTATCACAGAACAAATTTGGGGGACATGTGAATACAAACCAAACCAATATTCAATAACTAATATAACAGGTGACAAATATAAGCCATCAAATAAAATCCTTACCCCGTCTTCTGGTGATAGTTTGTTATCATGGTTTGCCACAAACACAGGTACAACAGATTCCATAGACAGTTGCAATTCAAAGGGATGTCCTGTTAATTACGAAAAGATTAACGGAAAATGTCAACTGGCTGAGGCCTTAAGTAAAACAAGTGACTGTGGAAATCCTACAAATCCAAACCAAATTATCAATGTTACTGAAAATATTACGAACTATTGTTATTTTGGCAGAAGAGATATTTATGGCAATTGTTGTGATAATGCTACACCAAACTCAAGCGCAAAAGACAACGGAATATGTGTTCCCGAAGGGGGCCACGCCGTGCGTTTATGGAATTTGAAGTGTACCGACACAGATGATTATTTTTGTCCAACAACCGGCAATTTGACATTATATTGCGTAACAAAATCACAGGCAACACAACCTATCGCATACTATACAACTTCTAGTGAATATGCGTGTGGTCTTATGCCTGATGGGGTGAGTTTTGACCAAACTGCACTGTGGGTTATTGTTGATGAAAACGGAAGATATTACAGCGCAGACAAAAACAATCCAACCAGCATTATGCGTTATATCTTGTTGGAACAAGAAGCAAGTTGTCCAACAACATCTAAAATAACATGCAACTATGTCTACAGAAATGGTGCATGGGTTTGGGATGATGACGACAGTTCTAGAAACACTACAATTTGCACAAAAGTTCCAAACACACCAACAATTAACAATGAATTGTTGATAAAATACAGATAACTAAATGAATTTAATCAATCGTAATTGTTTCGATAACAGATTTGATTTGTTTTAATTGTTCACTATCAAATTTGCCTAACACCCAATCGACAGGACTTATTGGACTGTTAAAATCACGCGGATGTCCGATACCAATTCTAATACGACGGTATTCTTTTCCAACGTGCGCATCTATGGATTTAATTCCGTTGTGACCTGCACTGCTGCCCCCTGTTTTTTCACGCAAAGTTCCAACTTTTAAATCCATATCATCATGGATTACAATCAAGTTTTCCAAAGGCACTTTATAAAACTGCATCAACGCCACAACCGATTCGCCGCTGTTATTCATAAAGGTCTGTGGTTTAGCCAATATAATACGCACCCCATCAAAATCGAAACGTGTTGTCAGTGCCTTTTTTTCGTTTTTCCATTTTGCATCATCTGGCGCCAGCGCATCAATCGCCATAAAGCCAACATTATGACGCGTCAGTGCATATTCATCGCCAGGATTACCCAGTCCGACAACTAAAACAGGTTTATTTTCTTGCATGTTTTACCTTTTGTTTTATACTATAATATCATATAAAGGAGAAAAATATGAAAATAAATTCATTATCTTTGGTTTCACTTGTATCTGTATTAACTTTCGCGTCCAACGCAAATGCGGGAACATGGACTGATTTTTATGTTGGCGGTATGGTCGGTGTTGGTGGACAAACAATGTTTGCAGACCATAAAAACGAAACAAATGCTTCTCAAATCTTTGGTGCAGTTGCCGGTATGGATTTACCAGTATTCAGAATTGAAGGCGAATACGATTATTTACATTCTTCTGATTTAAAGACAAACGCCGCATTATTAAATTTGTATGCAAAAATGCCTTCAACAGTTATCTTGCCTTATATTGGTGCCGGTATTGGTATGGCATTTGGAGGCAAACAAACAATCAGTGCAAACGGTGTAACGACAGAATACAATGTTAATTCAACTGCTGCTTATCAGGCTATGTTGGGTGCAACAATCGATATCTTGAAATTACCAATCAAATTCGATGTTGAAGGACGTGTATTATATGCCCCAGACCTTTATAAAAACGAAGCAGCTAACACAACACCTGATATGTTGCATTATGATGTTCGTGCAAAACTGCGTTATATATTCTAAAACGGTATAAATGATAACATTAATTGACGGCAATTCACTGGTATTTCGTGCTTACTATGGTGTACATAGTAATTTGACTCGCAGCGACGGAATGCCAGTTGGTGCCGTTTATGGTTTCTTTAATATGGTCTTGCCCATATTTGCAAAGGCAAAAGAAACTGATTCTTTCGTATGTGTATTTGATGCATCACGAATTTCTTTTAGGCAAGACATTTACCCACAATACAAAGCAAATCGCAGCGAAACACCCGCCGATTTAATCACACAAAGCGAATTAATTCGAATCGGGCTGCACGCGATGGGGGTTTCCGTACTCTGTATTCCGGGGGTGGAAGCAGATGATGTTATTGCAACAATCGCAACACAAAATTGTGATAAAGACGACAAGACCAGAATTATCACCAGCGACAAGGATTTAATGCAACTGGTGTCACCTTGCGTATTTCTTTACGATGGTATGAAAGAAAAAGAAATACACGAAACTGAAGTCATGGAAAAATTCGCGGTGAAACCAAATCAGGTTATCGATGTTCAATCGCTTATGGGCGATTCGTCTGATAATGTCCCCGGCGTCCCTGGAATTGGTCCAAAGAAAGCTGCCGAATTGATAAACGAATTTGGAAGTTTGGATAATTTATACGCAAATCTTGATTCAGTAAAAAACGAACGAATTCGCGGATTATTGCATGACAACAAAGAAATGGCTTATATTTCCAAGAAACTGGTTACATTAAAACGCGATGTTGATTTAGATGGATTAAAAATCACTCCATTTTGTTTTGATAAATCTGGTGCGCTGGATTTTGTTCGTGAAAAAGTTGAAAGCAAAACTTTGACTGCAAAAATAGAAAAATTATTTCCTGGCGACAAACAAACATGCACCCCACAAATAACAGAATACGAAAAATCAATTTGCCCTGTGGTTGATATTCCAGAAACACCAAAAACACAATCTGTACTGGGCGAAATGGACATTATAACAATTTCGAACGAATCGGAATTGAATGAATTTTTATCACATATAACAAACGTTATCGCATTTGATACCGAAACCACAGGTCTGAATCAAATCAGTGATAAACTTGTCGGACTTTCTTTAGCATACGACGATAAACATGGCGCATATATTCCGATTCGGCACATAACAAAATCTGCAGATTTATTTGGTGGCGAAACAATTGTTCCGAATCAATTATCCATAGATGTTGTTTATAAAAAACTTTGGCCAATTTTCACAAATCCAAACATAACTAAAATTGCACATAACCTGAAATATGATTTGCATATTCTGTCTAACGAAGGTTGGGACATAACAAAAATCAATCCGATTGATGACACAATGTTACTGTCGTATGCATTGTATGGTTCTCTGCATGGACATGGTCTGGACGAATTGGCTGAAAAATACCTTGGACACAGCGATATTAAATTCAGCGATTTATTTGATGCGAAAACCAAAGATGCAGACAGACATTTTGAAACTCTACAAATTGATATCGCAACAAAATATTCTGGCGAAGATTCTGTCGTTTGTATGGCTTTGTACAACCTGTTTCGTCCACAACTTGACGCAAACAAGGCTTTATGCGAATTATATGAAACTTGCGACATACCACTTTGCCCTATTTTGTGCTTGATGGAAAAATATGGGGTTGCTGTTAATCGCGAAAGATTAAATCAATTATCCGCTGTATTTCATAAACAATTGGAAAAACTTGAATCCGAAATTTATGAATTGGCAGGACACGAATTTAACGTGGCCAGCCCAAAACAACTGGCTGTCGTATTGTTTGATGAATTGCGTTTACCAGACAAAAAGAAACATTCGACGGATGCGGCGACATTAAACGATTTGGTTGAATCACATCCGATTGTTGAAAAGATTTTGACTTGGCGTTCTGTGGCGAAATTGGCAGGAACTTATGCAGATGCCCTGCCTCATGAAATCGCAAGCGACGGACGAATTCATACAACATTTTTGCAAACCAGTACAAACACGGGTCGTCTTTCCAGCCGCAATCCAAATCTGCAAAACATACCTATCAAAACAGAACTAGGCGAAGAAATCAGAAAGTGTTTCGTCGCAGAACCTGGGAAACTTTTGATTGCGGTGGATTATTCGCAAATTCAATTAAGATTGCTGGCAGACGTTGCAAATGTCGAAATGTTCAAAGAAACATTTAACAAAGGCTTGGACATTCACGAACAAACCGCACGCAAAATCTTCAATATTCCGCAAACTTCGCCTGTTCCAAAAGAATTGCGTCGTGCAGCAAAAACAATTAACTTTTCAATTATTTACGGGATATCTGCATTTGGTCTGGCTAATCAGTTAAATATTTCACGTGAAGAAGCAAAAAAGATTATTGATTCTTATATGGCGGGATTACCTGAAATCAAAGAATACATTGATTATGTATCTGATTTTGTTTTGAAAAACCATTGTGTTTATACGCCTTGGCATCGCCGCATAGAAATACCAGAAGCCGCGAACCCACGTATGCGCGGTTATGCTGTTCGTGCGGCAATCAATGCACCAATCCAAGGATTCGAAGCAGACATAGTCCGTCGTGCGATGGTAAACGTTTACAACAACATCGTTGTTCCGAATTCTGATAAAATAAAAATGATTTTACAGGTTCATGACGAAATCATATTTGAATGTGATGAAAAGGTTGCCGAACTTTTCGCACAACAAATAAAAAAAGAAATGGAAAACGTAACCAAGTTATCAGTGCCACTGTTGGCAGAATCAATCATATCACCAATTTGGGACAAATAAAAAAACACCCGCGATTGCGGGTATTTTTTATATCTATACTTTTACTATATTATTTCAAAGCTTCGATGATTCTTGAATATGGAATTGCACCTGGGAACGCTTGTTCGCCGATGATCAAGAAAGGTGTTCCTGTGATTTCAAAACGTTGTGCCAAATCACGAACATTTTGCAATTCTCTTTGAACAACTTCGCCTTCCATATCTGCTTCCAATTGCTTTGTATCCAAACCAACTTCTTTTGCAAAATTCATAACATTAGCATGGATTGTTTCAGGCAATTTCGCTTGATTTTTCATATCATCTTGTGTGTAGTATTCTTTGTCCATCAACAATTTATCCAAAGCCGCAGCTTTTGCATTGTCTTGGATTTTAGCAGCGATAACTGCTTTTGCTGGGGCATCAGATAATGCACCATGGATAGAGAAGTTTTTCAAAACTACACGAACATCGTCACGTTCTGACAAAACACGAGACAATTCGCTGTGAACACGACGGCAATATGGGCAAGAATAATCAGACCACAAGAAGATTGTATTCTTGGCATCTACATTACCAGCGATTGGTGCATCGCCAATCATTTCGTTCATATGTTTTTTAACATATTTGCGAACTTCTGCATTTTTTACTTTTTCTTGTTCTGCCTGCATATTTTGAACCATTTCTTGCAAGATAGCAGGATTTGTTTTTACCAAGTAAACAGGTGTAATCAAACGGCATACGCAACCAGCAATCAAAATAATTGCAACAGCATTGATACCTTTGTGTATTACGACGTCAAGGGCCGCGGCTTTCTTGTTGCCAGCTTTGATGAACATGCCACCAAAAACATACAAAGCGATCGCCAAGACCAGGATTAAAAGTGTCCAAATCATAATGTTTCTCCTTTATTGTTGAACAAGAAAATCTTAGAAAAAAAAACTTACATATGCAACAAAAAAACACAAAAATTAAAATATTTTTCTGGATATCGGCATGTCAACACCCTGTGCAATACAAATACCTGAAATAAAACGTTTTGTTATATCTAAATTTATCGGCAATTTATACAATTTGTCCACATAAGGCTGTCCACAATTTGCACACACCGCCCGCCCTGTTTTCGGAGACAAATAAACCAGATTATCGACACAACCACAACCAGAACATTTTTTTAAATCCAGCGCATACCCCAAATCAGACAACAAACCAATTTCCCATTTTAAATATGCATCATAAGGTTCGCCTTCGCTTGCTATCGCTTGCAGTAAATCTAATGTCCTTTGATACAAATTTTCATAAGATTCGCGTTCAGGAATAAGTGTATAAATCAAAGCGAACACTGAATTCATGATTTTCAACAAATCGTTATTCAGCATTAAAGGTGCGGACAAATTTTTTTCACTTTCAAAATGAAACACACCCAATTGAGAATCAACACGTGCATTCCACGACACGGTTCCATACTGTCCAATCAATGGTTTGTTTTTCTTTGCCACCACGGCACCACGTAACATACCAACCAAAACCCCATTATCACGTGTAAAAATATGTGCAATCATATCCCGTTCTGAAAACGGGCGCATGTTTATCAAAATACCTGTTGTTTCGATTTGCATACACTTATTATATATAAAAGGGAATTTTTACAAAATAAAAATCGCCCGATGGGCGACTTTTATTTTGTGATAAATTTTTCATAATTTCTTTTATTAATTTTTACTGGATATTCGTGTTTCAAGAATCTTATATAATCATCTTGAACGAATCGAGTAGACATTTTTTCCAGCTCTTTACGCAAAGATTCTTTTTTAGTTTTATCAGATGCAGGCATTGTATCTTTGCCAATGCTTACAACATAGAAAGCACCTTTGTCTTCAGCTATTACATTATCGCCATTTTTTCCTGCAAAAGCGACGTTCAATACTTCCAGTGGTGCACCTTCTGTTCTGGACACAGATGCGCTTTCTACATCTTTGATAGTTTTGCCGTTATTCAAAGCTATCAATTTTTCGTTTGCTTTTTCATACGCCTTTTTGCGTTGTTCTGCTTTTTTCCAACCATCAACCAAAGATTTCTTTACATCTTTATATTCAGCGTTATGTTCAGCAACAACTTCATCAACACGCAAGATGATAAATCCTTCTTTTAATTCGATAAGTTCACTTTCACCGCCAGATTCCATAGAGAACAATTTTGCAATCAAATCATCTGTTAAGACCTTGTCTGAAACTTTTACACCACGTGCAATATTTGCGATATTTACATATTTTGCGTTACCTTTTTCAGCGGCCGCTTTCATACCATCGCCAGAAATTATCATATCTTCAATTTCTTGCATCTTCTTATAACCCGCATCATATTCATCTGGCTTACTGTTATCCGCGGCAAAAAACACATACGAGACAGAACGTGTTTCTGGAACAATAGTCGGATGTGAAGAATGATATATTTTCAATTGTTCTTCGGTTGGTTCATCCACTTTATAATCAGAAAATTTCACAGTTGAATATTTAATACCGCGTTTTGTATATCTGGCATTATAAGCCGCATCAACTGCAAACTGTGGGACAGGCAAAGAAACATTTACTGCACCCAAAGCCATATTGCTTAATACCTTGCCGCGCACAGAATTTATAACATCTTTTTCTCTTGCCCCAGAATTCTGCAAAACCATATCAAAAATCCAAGGTTGGAATTGACCGTTAATCTGGAATTGCGGATCGTTTTTAATTTCTTCAGCGATTCGTTTCTCGGACACGAAAAATTTCAAATCTTTTGCACGATTCAAAGCCAATTGATTTGTGGTCAATTTTGAAATAACAGAATTTGTTAATTCTGCTGCTTTCTTTGGATCGGTATACGACGCACGTTGTTCATCCTTGGACATCGCAGCCAACTGAATAGATTTTTCATTATTAAATTGCTGTACAGAAACGTCTGCGTTACCAACATGTACCAAAGAAGTGTCTCTTGAAGCACCACTGAAAATCCATTCTGCCGCGCCCCAGCCAACAAAACTGAAAACCAAAATAAACATTAAAACTTTCGCCACCGGTTTATCAGCAGCATTACGTAAATATTCTAGCATTTTTCCACCTTTTGCGATACCATAGCAAAAAGAATGATAAAAAATCAATAAAAAAGGAAGAAAAATGAAATTCATTGTTGGTAATTGGAAAATGAACGGGACCTTGGATGAAAAAGAGGCTTTTTTAAAAGCTCTGAAAAATGTCAAAACCAACAACAAAATTATTATATGTATGCCTTTTACATTGGTTTATGGCAACGATCATGGCATTACAATCGGTGCACAAAATATAAGCGAACATGCTAATGGCGCTTATACTGGGGACATTTCTGGTCAAATGTTGAAAGATGCCGATGTTAAATACGTACTGGTCGGGCACAGCGAACGCAGACTTTATCACAATGAAACAAACGCGATTGTAAAAGCAAAAGCGATTGCCGCAATAAAAAATGGTATCACCCCAATAATCTGTATTGGCGAAACATTGGCAGATAAAAAAGCGGGACGTACAATGACTGTTGTTAAAAAGATGCTTTTGGAATGCATACCTGAAAAGTGCAAATATATCATTGCATACGAACCGCGTTGGGCAATTGGTTCTGGTAAAACACCAACATTAGAAGAAATCACTGCTGTCTTTGAAACAATTCATAAAACCCTGCACCAGCAAGGTTGCGAAAACATTTCCCTGCTCTATGGTGGCAGCGTAAACAGCAACAATGCAAAACAAATTATAAACATAAAAAACGTTGATGGATTGCTGGTCGGTGGCGCATCCTTGAAAAGCGACACATTTTTACCTATAATAAAATCAATCGATTAAACATATAATAATATAAAGTAGGTAAAAAATGGAAAATAAAAACGAAAAAGAAGTTGAAATCGAAACAGTATCTGTGGACGACAAACCAGAAATTGCCCAAGACAAACAAACTGAAATTATCGAACAATTAAATAATAAAATCGCAGAATTAAACGACAAATACTTGCGTACTGCGGCAGAATTGGAAAATACGCGTCGTCGTTCTGCGCTGGATATTGAATCTGTATCACGCAATCGTGCAATGGGGGTTGCTGAAAAAATCTTGCCGGTAATGGACGCTGTTCAATCCGCCCTTAAACACAATCCAAACGACGAAGGGATAAAAACTATGGAACGCGCATTGCAAAACGCGTTTGCACAAATCGGTATAGTAAAAATCAAAAGCCTTGGCGAAGTTTTGAATCCCCAATTTCATAACGCGATTCAGATAATTGACAAACCGGACGAAAAAACAGCAACCAACACCATTATCGAAGAATTGCAAACAGGATATATGTTTGGCGATTCGATTTTGCGTCCAGCAATGGTTGTCGTATCAAAATAAAAAAACGCCGTATGGCGTTTTTTTAATCTATTACTGCATCTATCATTGGGCGATTTTTGATTGTATCTAAAGGATGCTTTTGATATTTGACATCGGAAAAATCAATCTCGCGCAAATCAAACTTTCGAATTATAGGATTATACATGGTCGTATAGTATATCCTGTCGTTCGTCATGTCTGTAACCGCGGTCCATTGGGTTGCACTCGGTATATTAGGAATTTTTGTTTTATCTGCAAATTGTATTCCAATTGGAATTGTCATCGCTTCCAATATAGTAAACGCATGTTCAACGGCCTGTTGCGAATTTGCTAATTCTGGTGCACTGTTTTGAAAAAAAGCAACACGAACAAATCTTGATGGTGGTGTCATATCACCAGGCAACCCCAACAAACCTGAACCGTGTTCTATGGGATTCATTGTTATGTTTCCAAACTTGTGTGCATCAACAGTCCCTGGTTTCAAGTTTATGTAATTATTCAAATTTGTGATATGCCATGGATATCCTGGGGCATTCGTAAGAACGCCAAGTTTATTATCGTATATCATTGGCAAACCATCGACATATTCTATAACAATTTGACGACCGTACTTGTCCGCTACTCGCCAATGCAAATTTTCTGCACGAGAATCGGTTGCTACAACTTTGACCCCAGCCAACGCAGCAATCACATCATCAACTGTTTCAAAATTTCCTAAAACCCATGCAACAAATTCTGTATCTGAAATTGTTATGTCTTTGTCTGCTGGATTATACTTTGGATATGAACCATATTTTGGAAAATAAAACAGCCCCGAAGACAACCCCGCTTCATTCAATCCTTCAATTACATAATCTTCTGACGCCAAACCAACATATCCATAAAAAGCAGTATATTTCATACCATTTCTTGTTCCATCCGGCAACATAGATTGCTTTTCAAACCCACGAGGCACGATTAAATAATCGCTGGGACTTTCACCATTGGACCATTCAACAGTACGCGCAACAATACGCGAACCGTCTTTTGCGTTTAACGTAATTCCTGTACAGGAATTGGCACTGTGATGAATGCCAACTATCGCCAGCATCATCAAAAACATAAAGTTTAATTTTTTCTTTTCCATGGTTTTATTTTTTCACGAACGGAACATAAAAACCACAGGAACGTATTCAATAAAAAAACCGCCATTTCCGGCGGTCTGTAATGTTATATTCCCAATCTGTGATGAATTTTGAACATCATAATGGATTCGTTTCCAAAGGCATCTGTATTACCTGGATTCACACGATATATAAAACCAATACCAGCATCAGTAAATTCGCCAAGCGGATGACGGTACGCGCCAGAAAATCTTAATTCACGTTTTTGCGGTGCCAAATCAATATATTCAACATGTGGATTATTTACAGCAACCTCATATGCACCATTATTTTCGACAACAGACAAATCTGCATAATCATAACCCATCCGACCATCAACAACCGCCAAAGGCATCGCCGCTGAAAAATTGAACCCGTATGCATCCACCCCCAGCGCAAAAGCATTTGATTTTATATTCGACAATTCAGAAATAATTCCGTCCCCAATATTTGCAACCGTATCTGCAAATGTTGCACGCGCAGATAAATTTACTTTTTCAAATGGTTTATAATTGGCAACCATATCAACATATTGTGTCTTTGCACCATTCAAAGCCAACAAACCATCGTTTATCGCACCCAAAACAGTATTTGTTTCATTCATATTTCCAAGCGATACATCCAAACCGAATTTTTCATTATTATATGACACTTCGACGGCACCACCATTTGCAAACCCTAAACGCGCAGGTTCAAATTGTGATGACACAACAGGATCAGTTTCCAATAAATTTTCATCTGTCATCGTACCCGAAAAAGCGTTTACACCGAATGCGAAATTACCAGTTTTATATTTTGCACCACTTGATACACTGTTCGATACCAAAGACAACACGCCATTTGCCCGACCGCAGAATCTGGATTCTCCGTTCGTCAGATAACGTTGATAGCCCGCACCTAAGTCATAATTTTCATTACTGAATTTTACATTCAAATTATCCAAACCATTCAAACTATCGACATACGCACGTGGCGACATAGCCATATCAAAAGTCATATTGCCAATCTTGTTAATATGTTTATTGGAAGAATCAACTGCAAAATCTGCCAAGACATCACCCATGTAAAGGCCATGATTTGAATCACCACCCAAAGAAAATTCATTTTTCCAAACACGCGGTAAAGATATCGAACCGTCTGCACTTTCAAGAACATCATAGAAAGAAGTTTTTATTACACCACGCCCGTTTAATACTGTCGAAGCACGCCCAGAAGAACTATTTGTTGTCGTTGTAATTTTGCTCCAAAACGCATTACCAGAAGTGGACACAATAGAATTAGTATTAGATGAATAAAAATATACATTTGTAGTTGGACGCGTTGCACGTTCAAGGTTTATCATCCCATAACCAAACACATTTTTAAAACTTTCCAAATATTGAGAATCTGAAGAATCAAGGCTGTCTGGCAATTCATACAATCCACGCAAATAACTTATCAAATCCGCATTATCTGTCCATTTTGAATATTCACTAGAACTGTTTGGATTTACACCAAGGTATGGACCATCCGCAGTCAACGCTAACAACAAGAATATTTGATTTGGTGTCATATAACTGAATGCACTTTTAACAGAAGCAACCGCACCAGCCATCGAAGCTGCCGCCTCTAAATCCGTAGTACCAGGTGCCGCAAAACACCATGGATTCATCGCACCACCATTACCAGTTCCCGCCAAACCACATATACGCGAAGAATAAGTTATATTGGAATCTGTTGCATCTTCCCATGTTGATAATTCTAATTTACCCGCACCAGAAGCATTATATTGATCGACTGTCAAACCCGATGTTCCTGTTGTGGCATTTGGTTTAACCGCAACCACCGTCATAAACAAATTCTGCAAATCGTTATAGACAACTGGCGCAAAGTTTTCAAAAGTCGCAACTTGCGGACTTAAAGCCCCACCGTTTGACAAGCCAAACAAACTGTGCCCTGCAGAATTAACCAATATCTGCCCATCTTTGATAGTTCCTTTGGCTGCTAAAAGATTGTATGAATCTTTTGCATTACTAGACGGAACTCCAAAGGCCTCCGTATCATTTGTTGTATCAAGATTATAATAAAAATCTATCAAATAAGCATAACCATTTTGTCTTGAATTCGTAGTGTCCCCATATTTCGCGGTCCACTTGTTAACCCATACGTTTGCATCATTGACATTTGCATATGAAAGGCTGCTAGATTCTGATGGCATTGCTAAATTTGCGACAACATTTACATTTGCACCAGACAAAGTCAAAGCCTGGTATATTGCCGCATAATTTTTATAATCAGACACCCCTGCTTCGCCTGTACCTATTTTATATACAGTTAATTGACCGTTTGGAACAAAACCATAAAAATCACCTGTTGTGCGTCCACCCTCTTCCCAACCTGCAATTATTTTCGCCAATTTAGTATCTTCATCAGTAGCCGGATTAGTGGTCGAACCAAACACTGTTGTTCCATTAACCAAATCGAAATCACCGTCTTCGACAGGTGTTTCACCCAACGTCCCGGTTAAATTATAATATTTATGTGACAACTTCACAGATGCATTAACTGCGGCCTGACATGCAGCCGATGGTGCAACACCCGCTGGACACAACGAAGCCAAAGTATTTTTAGCAGAATCATCAAACCATTCAATTATCCCATCAACCGCACTGCCGTTGGCATTAACCCCAGATGCAGTTATCATTGCAACATTTATTGGTTTGCCACCATTTGGTGTTTCATTAAAAGGGTATGCAGACAAATCAAAAACTTCTTTTGTTGTATCGTTTCTGACGGTTGACATACCCAGATAGCCACGCACAAAGGCATTATATGCGCGTGCAACCATCAAATAATTAAAAGTATTCTGTGTTGATGTATCTGACATATGAGTAAAATCTGGACTGTCTTGCCATACAGTAAAATCAGTTGGACAAGACGATCCACTGCACGCAGGACCATAAGGCAGATTTTGTGTGAACAATGTGTTAGTTGGTGTCGTCGTGCTACTGCCACCGCCACCGCCACTGCCAGAATGAGACCCCCCAGAAGAAGATACATTGTTATTTTTTGCGTCAAACACGTTCGTCAACAAAGCAACACCACCAATAACAGCGGCAACGCCAACCGCCGACAATGCCAATACATGCGACGAAGACAATCCGCTGAAAAATCCGTACTCTTCACCTTTTGCTGCAACACGAGATTTTTGTTTATAGTTTTTGATTTGTCGATCACATTGCGAAGCATCTGCACCGTACATTTGCAAGACCTGTATCGCGCGTCTATCATTGTTCATCACAGCGGTACAAACCAACGACAAACCTGTTGAATCAACATAGTTTACATTTGCACCATTGTTAATCAAAACTTGAACAGTCTGGGTATCGCCACGACGTGCAGCAGACAACAATTGCGAAGCAGTTTGAAATTCAGACGACGTTGCCGCGAACGACATGCAAGGAATTAAAAACCATAAAACGCCCAAAATTCTAACAAATTTCATAAAAGCATTCTCTCTTTGGAAAAGAGTTTAGCACAAAAAATTATACTGTGTCCAGAATTTTTACTTATTATATAACGGCATTTTTTCTTTGATTTAATACACGGTTTTTGATATAATCTTCCCAAGAGAGAAAATGAAAGTTCGCGATTTTATTTTTTTCGGATGTTTGTTTACTGTGCCCAGCTTTGTTTACGGGGCATGTTCAGTTGCTAATTTAACAAGGTGTTTAGATTCTGTATGTGCAATAAATGTTGGCGCAAATCCTGCGGCAAGATGCCAATATTGCGGTTCTGCATCTGCGGGTGAACCATCAAAGTCAACCACAATGAAAAGTATTTCTGCTGGCACATCTGCAAAGTACACTATTTCTGACAAAGAATTAAAGAAAGCACCATCTGATCCGGGCGAAAGATACGTTTGGGGAACAAAACTTTGTCTGCAAAAAGTTTCTGGATGCACACCTGATGATGTCAGTGATAATTATGATTCATTAATTGAACAATCCTGTAAAGCGGCTGGGATATCTGCTGAATTTGAAAAATTGGCAGAAAAAGCCAACGAACAAAAAACATCGTCTTCATGTTCTTCGGAAATATCAGCCTGTGTTATAAACGCGAAACGGTGCACTGCAAATTACAGGAAATGCGAATCAGATTCTGAATTTGATAAATACTTTTCTGAATGCAGTGTCGCATCTGTTGGGTGTGATGAATATTTAAAGGACATTCGTGCACAGTTAATATCTTCACGCGACACGTCAATTGCAAATGCAGACAAATTATTACAAACAATTATTGCGTCATATAAATCTGCGCGCGAACAGAAATTGGCGACGGCACAATCGTCTTGCAAGAACAACAAGGCAAAGTTAGATTGTGTTCAACGTGTTTGTCAAACCAATATGCGAAATAAATGCGAAGTTGGATTTGAATACGAAAGCACACTTGCAGAACAATTATGCAAATTCTATGACACCGCATGCGAAAGGTTGAAATAAAAAATGAAACAGAACAATAAATTTTTTATCGCGATGTTATCCATAATTATTGGGGCTGGTTTTTCTGCATTTGAAACGGCGGACGCTGCATCGGCACGCACCCCTGTTCGCGTAAGCACTGCAACATCACGTCGTCCGGCGACAACGACAGTGGCCAATACAAGTTTGAATACAACAACTGAAACATTAAATACTGTAGAAGAAGAACCAGTTTCGACAACAGAAGAAGAACCAGAAGAAATAATAATTGAAAACAAGTCTTCCAGTTTTGATGTTTCTGTATCCGCAGGAACCGAATCGTCTGTGTCTGACAATTCGTTTGCGGAACAAATTCGCAAACAGCGCGCCGCATTTGAAGCAAACGAAGCAACATCAAACGCAACAAACGCACAAAAAAATGCCGCAAAAACCAGCAGCAACTCATGCGACAGCAATTTGCGCAAATGTATGGCAACAAAATGCGGGAATGATTTCACAAAATGTGCTTTGGATGGCGACACAATATTTGGCGACAAATTGAACGCATGCCGTCGTGATACAGAATGTACCGGCGAAGAATTCAGTTTATTCACCGCCGAAATCAAGGCTGATCGTGATATGAATGTACGTTTGGCATCTTATAATAATGTAATAAACTGTGGAAACCAATACAACGCATGCTTGGTAAACGAATGTGGAAAAACATATAATAAATGTTTGGGCAAAGCAGCGGCAGATGCGGCAATAAAAAAATGTGGCACAATCGCAAAAGAATGCACAGAAGCAGATTCAGGCTTGGCAAATCGTTTTGGCACAGTAATCGGCAAATTACGTGAAAATGCAGAAAAAGAAGTCAAGAAAGATGACGAACGTATGTATGCAATGCGTGATTCAATGCAAAGCATCTGCAAACGCATGGGCGCAATGTTTGACGAACGCACATTTGATTGCGTATTCACAGTGAATTTCTTTGCGGGTAATGACCAAAAGAATCCTATGGCATCACGCAAACGCTATGCGGGGGACACATTTGTATGTATGCAAGAATGGTTTGGTGTGAACGTAACAACATATAAAGAAAACGCATATCGTGAAACACGTGCACAAACTGGCGCATCATCTGCACTGTTGGGTGCCGGTGTTGGTACAGCGGCTGGTCTTGTTACATCTGGCGCAATCGGACGTGCAATAGATACTCAAAAAGCAAAGAAAGATTTTAAATCGGAATGCAAATCCCAAGGCGGAACATTAAAAGGTGGCGAATGCGTGTTTGCTAATCGACAAACAGAAACATCTGCCGAACAGACTTCTTCTCAACAAAATTTGCAAGATGCAGCAAAAGAACAAACAGGTTCTCAACAAAGTCTGCAAGATGCGGCAAAAGAACAAACAGGTTCTCAACAAAGTCTGCAAGATGCTGTAGCGGCACAAAAAAAGTTTGAAGCAGAAAAAGAAAAAGAAAAATTTTCTGACGATTCAAAGATGCTTGAAGCTATCGACAAAATAAAAGTACCAGAACAAGATATGACCAAAGTAAAAAACAACTCAACAGAAACATCTAAAAAAAGCACCACCAGTGCAAAAAAATCTGGCACTAAAAATAAAACAACAACTTCTTCCGGCAGCAAAGCAAAAAGCAGCACCTCTTCTTCATCCAGTAACACAAAGAAGACAACAACTTCTTCCGGCAGCAAAGCAAAAAGCAACACCTCTTCTTCATCCAGCAACACAAAGAAGACAACAACTTCTTCCGGCAACAAAACAAATGAACCCAAGAAATCAGAATTTGTGAAAATGTTAGAAAATAATCAACAAAACTTTTCTTGGAAATAAGGAACGAAACGACTTATAAAAAAACGAAAAACAAAATGAAAAAACAAAATATAATCTTTTCCACCCTATTTCTGACATTGATAACAATGCCAATGAATGTGTTTGCAGTAGATTGTAGATTTACAAGCGAAGAAAAAACCGCTATTTTGGAATACATCCAAAGTTTTCTCTATTATCACAGACCAGTTTTAGATGCCCCCATGACCTATCCAGAGAAATACGAATGTGACCCAACATTTGCAGAGCAATTGGCACAATGGAAAACAAATTGTAAAGATATGGGTGGCACTGTAGAACCAACATCCGAATACCATGGTTTTACTTGTTCTTCAAAAAAATCTTCTTCGGCTGCGACAGCAACACCAAGCACAACAACGCCTACACCGTCTGCACGTTCTGCAACAAAAAAATCCACCGCACCAAAAACAGAACAAGAATCTGTTGCAAAAACTGCTGCAGCGACAACAACTACCAAGAATATCTGCGTAGTTGTTATGGGTGAAAACGGGGAATATCTGAATAACGCAACAGTAACAGAAAAAAACAAACCAAACAACAAGGCAAAACCTGCAAATTATTACAATCAACATTGTATAGATATTCCCAATAATTCTGAACTGATAATATCGGCAGATGGTTATGAAACAAAAACAGCAAAAGCCTCGAGCTTATCAGACGGAGATTATGGCGCAATAAAACTTAAAGAAAAGAAAACTGCAGCTAAAACAGAAAATACACAATCACAAAATGTTTATACTGCTAAAAAGACAGAACCTGTTGTTGTCAATGCAGAAGCAAAGTCAGCATCAACACCTGCGACAAATACTGCAGCAGCAACAACCATAACCGCCAGCGGAACAGTTAGGGATTCAGAAGACGTGGTAATAGGTGCTTCAGTGGTTGCAATAGATTCTGCCGGAAAAAATATAAAAGATAAAAAAGGTCACACAATCTCGGAAATAACAGATATAGACGGTCACTTTAAAATAAATGTCCCAGAAGGCGCCAGATTAAGAATATCGTATATCGGGAAAAAAACACAAACTATAGACAATGTAAAAGTAGACCTTAATATAACACTTGAAGAAGATAAAGCAGTAGCCCTGGAAAGTGTTAATATTGACTCAAAAACTAATGAAGGAAGTCCGTGTTTTACGGAAGAAAAACTTCTAGAAAATTTGCGTCAAGACCGCTGTGATTCATTAAAAAACGGAAAGGTTCTAGGCTATGCAAAATTAGATTGTAAAAAAATTCAACTGGTCTCAGACGGTAAAAATGGTACGGATCCAGCATTGTTTTTGTTTGATAACAACCAAAACAAGCAAGAATATATTTCCAACAATAAGTTATTAACTGATCCTAATGCATTAAAGAACAAAGATGGTATAATAAAAAAAATCGGCGGTAAATATATATGCGTACCAAATGAATGTATCCAAGATTATGAAGTAAAAGACGGTGTTTGTGTTCTCAAAGGATGTTCTAAGCAAGAACTAAAGGCATTGAATGCATCTGAAGGAAAATATGAAGGTGGCAAATGCGTTGTTGAAAAATGTGCTGATAAATATCATTTGAATAACACAACAAAGCAATGTGAAGAAAACAAATGCCCAACCCCTGAAGAAGATTGGGACGGAACAAAGTGTGTAAAAACAAGATGTACGCCAGATGAAGCAAAGGCTGTCAATGCAAAATATGGCAAATGGGAAAACAATCAATGCGTTGCAACTGATTGTGAAGATGAAATAAATTTCAAACTGGAAAATGGTGCATGTGTCGCAAGTGATTGTCCAGCAAAAGAACTTGAAAAAACAAATGCAGTATCTGGACACATGGAAAACGGCAAATGTATAATAGGTACCTGCAAGGACGGTTATACACCGGAAAATGGCACGTGTATAAACAAAGACATACTGGCGGAAAAACAAAAAGCTTATGAAGATGCCAAGGCAACCGAACAATCGGATGCGAACAAAGCATTAACTGCGGTTACAACGGCTGCAACTGGTATTGGCGGTATGCAGGCATTGCAAGGTATGGCGGAACAATCTGCGGATGAAGATGCGATGGCTGATATGGCGGCATATATCGAAACTATGCGTTGCACATATGCCGACGGTAAACAAGTCAAAGCCGGCCCAGAAGAAATTGAATTGCCTGGTGCGAACGATCAAGAATTGATGAATCTGCGTGGACAATATTTGGCACTGGCACAAGATTTGAAAGAACGCAAAGAAGCCCTGGGTATGAAGCCAGGTATTGAAAGCGAAACTATTATGGATCGGACACAAACAGAACTTTATGACGATGAAAACATTGGCATAACAAACGGCAATTATGAATCAATTTATCGTGCCATGATGTTGAGCAGTGAAAAAGACCAAGCAAAGATAGACGATGCCGCTAAAACATCTGCTAATCGTGTTAAATATGGCGCAATCGCCGCCGGCGCCGGTGTTGTTGGTGGTATAGTTGGTAATCAACTTATTAATGGTAAATCTAAAGATGCGAAAAAAGACGAAGCAGGTGAAAATGTCAAAGCATTAGAAAAAGAACAAGAAACAGTATTAAACGATTTGAAAAAATGTCTTAAAGATGCAGGCGTAAAAGATACTGATAAACTGGAATTCAAAAACTTTTATCCATCTGTATTGTCAGTTAAAAATGTGAGTTGTAAAAATGTGAAAATGAAACGCTCTTTAAAATCAGGCGAAACGGTAAATGATATATTTGCAGATTCTATGGATGCAACAGAAATTTTTGAAAACCTTGCAATATTCTTTGATACCAACACCATAAGCAAAATGATTGGTTATACTATGAAAAACGATAACGATACGGATAATGCCATAGCAAAAATAAAATCTTCTGTTGAATCCGTACAAAAGAAATTCAAAGAAGCGGAAGACAAAGATAAAAAATCAAAATCAAAAGGTTTGACCGATAAAATAGGCGCTGCTCTTGGTAATGTTGATTTAGGTGACATTGCTGGAAAGGCAGACCCGATAAAAAAATAAAAAACACCCACGATTGTGGGTGTTTTATTTTTGAATAACAGAATAAATTATTCTGCTTTTGCTTCTTCAGCAACTGGTTCAGCAACAACTTCTGTTTCAGCAGTTTTTTCCGCTGCTTTTTCTTCTGTTGCTTCTTCTTCAACTTTCTTTGTTCCGAAAGTCAGTTTTTTACCGGCAACCAATGCATCGATTTCATCTTGTGTTTGTGCAACGTAAATCTTTACATCAACGATAACATCTGGATGTAATGCGATTTTTGTATCGAACGCACCAACAGATTTAATTGGAGAACCCAACATAACCTGAGCTGATTCAACGCTAACGCCTGCAACTTCTTTCAATTCACGCGCAATATCACGTGAAGACACAGAACCATACAATTGACCTGTATCACCAGCTTGACGAATCATGTGCAATTTAGCATTTTTAACTGCATCAACTTTTGATTCTGCATCTTTCTTTGCTTTTTCATGACGCGCAACCAATTCTGCTTTCTTTGCTTCAAACAATGCAACGTTTTCTTTTGTGAAACGAATTGCTTTGTTATTTGGCAAAAGGTAATTACGAGCATAACCAGTTTTAACTTCGACTGTATCGCCGATGTTGCCTAATTTTGTAATTTTTTCTGTTAAGATTACTTTCATTTTATCTGTCCTTTTTTCAAGTTAGGGTCTGCCGACCCAGATTATTTTATCAAATTCATAAAAATCAAATTATATGTGGGGATTGGAAGTGTTTGACGCCCCGTAGTGTACAAATGCTACATGAGGGGAGTCAAACACGACAAGTTCCCACAGAATTTGATTTTAACCCAAGTTGTTGCGAACGAATGGCATCAACCCAAGATGACGTGCACGTTTGATGGCTGTCGCCAAAGCACGTTGATCTTTTTGTGAAACCCCAGAAATACGAGATGGAACGATTTTTCCACGTTCTGTGATATAATGGGACAATAATTTCACATCTTTATAGTCAATCACTTTGCCCTTTAATGGGTTAGATTTTTTACGATAAATTGCTGCACGTACTGCCATTATGCCACCTCTTCTTCTGTATTTTTCTTCATCATGATGGATGGTGTTTTTGCCAATTCTTCAACGCGAACGTTCAAGAAACGAATAACATCTTCATCAATGCGGGAACGACGTTCCAATTCTGTGATTTTAGAACCATCCAATTCGATATTCATCATTACATAGTGTGCCTTGCGGTTTTTACGAATGATGTATGCCAAATTACGCAGTCCCCAAAATTCAGTGGATTTAACATCGCCACCTAATTCTTTGATAATTTGTGCAAATTTATCCGCTTTTTCTTTAACCTGCGGTTCGGTCAAGTCCTGACGAAAGACCAGGACGCTTTCATAATAAGCCATTTTATTTCCTTTGGTTTATACAGCCGATGGGCCCATCCCACCAGCAGGAACAACCCCATTATGAAGATTTTTTGAAAAAAATCAAGCATTTTTGCATACATATTATATATATACCCATAAAACACTGTTGACACGCCCGATAAAATTTTACTAAGATTTGTATAACGAGAGATAAAAAAACATGAAACGATTTCACAGAAACCTTAATATAATGTCGATATTTGCCGCAGTTTTGCTGGCTTTGGGCATTATTTTTTGGCAAACATTGTTAAATATCGCGATAACAAACGTATTCTTGAATGGCGTTATTATTGGGGTAACTTTGTTTGGAATTGGACTTTGTTTTGTAAATATATTTGGCCTGTTGCCAGAATACAAGTGGCTGCACGCCTATTTTGACGGTCGTGCAGATTATGGATACAACCCGAAATTATTGCGCCCTATTTCTATGGCTTTGCACAACAAACATATTCACATTACGCCAACCACATTGTCAGAATTGCTTGATATGGTTGCATCTCGTATCGAAGACAGACGTGATTCTGTACGCTATATAACAAATACTTTGATATTTTTGGGCTTGCTTGGGACATTTTGGGGGTTGATTATAACAGTTGGCGGATTTGCAAGCTTGTTAATGAATATTGATTTCGAAGACCCGTTGGTTTTACAAAATATGCAAATTGCTATGGCGGGTCCGTTGTCTGGTATGGCGACAGCATTTACCAGTTCCCTGCTTGGTCTGGCGGGCAGTTTGATTGTTGGCTTCTTGGGATTGCAATTACAATTTGCACAAAATACTATCTTTGAAGAATTAACCGACTTTATGTCGCAATATGTTCTGCAAAATCCAACAACTAATGAAAAAGTTGCTAAAATTTCAGAAAGTGCACCAGTGAATGCGTATACTTTCACGAAAATATCTGAAATTCATGACGCTTTTGTTGACGCGAATTATGAAGTTCGCGATCTGATAAGAATTGATGGAATTTACCCTGCGATTGTCGCAATTGGAACAGATGAAAAAATGTTCATTGCAACACTGAACAACGATGCCACAGTTCTGCAAAATGTTATGAAACGTATTGAATTGTGCTTTGCTGACACTTTGGAAGGTGTAACAATCAACGCACGTGTTTTCTATATATCAAACAAAGATTTACATTTAAATAATCCATATATTGTACGCTTTGCGTCCGTTAATGATTTAAAAAGATATCTGATGAAAAACGAAAATGTGCGTCCAAAAACAAAGCATGATCACGAAATGTTTGATGCATATTCTAAATACATCGGAACAGCAGTTGATTATTTGTTCAAATCGAATAACTAACAGATAAAAAAGAAAGAGAGAGAGGAAAAGAACTATGTTAAATACTCGTTTCAAAGAAAGAACTAATGCATGGCCTGGATTCGTAGACTTGTTTTCTAATCTGGTCATTATTTTGATATTCTTGCTTATCGTGTTCGTGTTTTTGTGGACAACAACCAGTGTATTTAACAAAAACACTGGCGCAAAGAAAGTCGCAGAATTAGAACAAGCGCGTCAGGCACAAGCGGAACAAATCGAACAAATGAACGCCGATAAACAAGAAGCCGAGCAGTTGTTGTTGGCTGCGCGTGATGCATTGGAAAATCAAGAAGGACAAATTGCAAATCAAATGAAACTGGCCAATGCATACGAAGAACAAATTACAACTTTGACCATTCAACAAGAACAATTGGCAAAACAGATTGCAACACTGACAGAACAATTGCAGCTGGCGACCTCTGCAAAAGAAGAAAATGCACGTATGGAATCTGAACGTCATGAAATGCAAGACGAAATGTCAAAAGAACAATCTGTATTAAATGCACGTATTGCAGAATTAGAAGAACAACTTGATGCAGCCGAAGCAAAAGCAAAAGAAAAAGAAATTGAATACGCACAGATGTCAAATCGTTTAAACAAAGCATTAGCTGAAAAAGTCGCAGAATTAAACGCAAAGGTCGCAGAATTGGATTCTTTGACGTTGTGTCAATCTGAATTTTACAAACAAGTGAAACTGGCACTGGGCGATCGGACAACAATAAAACAAGACGGTGACAGATTTATTGTTTCCTCTGACATTTTATTTGGCAGCGGTTCTTATAAATTATCTGCAGACGGCAAAGCACAAATAAAACTGTTATCGAACGTGATTAAAGATTTTGAAAATAAAATTCCGTCCGGTATAAATTGGATTATTCGTGTTGACGGCCATACAGATAACAGACCTGTGTTACCGGGCACCGCAGGATATTCAAACAATATGCAATTATCTTTGCTTCGTGCGACAGCAGTTGTTAACGAACTGATAAAGAACGGTGTATCAAAACGCAGATTGGTTCCATCTGGATTTGGTGATTTGCACCCAACAGAATTAGGACGCGACAAAGCATCATTACAGAAAAACCGTCGCATAGAATTACAATTAACAAACAAATAAAAAACGCCTTTTGGCGTTTTTTTTATCTTGTGAAAGATTTTAACTTTAAATCTTTAATTAATTTTTGTGCTTCATCAAAATGACGACCTATGTTTTTTGCAACATGAGCATCATCACTTATTAAAACAGGCACATTATTTTCATGTACCATTTTCAAAATCCTGTTTGACGGATATGGCTCGTAACAATCAGGTCTGTAAAACGAAGTATTTATTTCAATCGCTGTTTTTGATTTAGCGCCGGCTTCAACTGCCCTGCTTTCGAAATCTGCCCATTTTTCGCCACGGCCAAGACCAACTTTTTTCGGCAAATCAAGATGCGCCATCCAAGTAAACATACCAGATTCCGCAGCATTTTTCAGATTCGTCCAATATTTTTCCAACAACAAATTCTGCATCTGTTCATCAGAATTTTTTAAATCATGCACATTAAGCAATGTTCCATCATATTCTACAAAATGCGCCGAACCAATTAAATAATCAGGTTTTAATATTTTAATTGCTTTTTCAAAACCATTTCGCCATTTTGCATTATTGAAAAAATCGACCTCCATACCACGCAAGATTTTCATATCTGGATTTTGTTCTTGGATAATCTGCAATTCTTCATAATGGGGAACAAATCGCGATAAAACCTCATCAAACGACGCAGAATATATACTCCTGTATCCGCCAATCCCCGCATAAAAATACATTTTAGCTTGTTTAATAACTGGATTAACAATAAAATGATTAGAAATACCGATAGTATCAAAACCCAATTCACGCGCACGGTTAACCATGTCTTGAACACTATCTTGACCGTCAAAACCTATTGTGTGTGTATGAAGAGTATATTTTTGAATCATGATTTTATGTTATACACCTAAAAAACGGAATTCAATAAAATATATTTGCATTTTTAAAAAATCGGTATATAATAAATCTCGTTTTCGGGGTGTAGCTCAGTCTGGTAGAGTACTTGGTTTGGGACCAAGGTGTCGAAGGTTCGAATCCTTTCGCCCCGACCAGATTTAATAAAAAAGACCATCACAAGATGGCCTTTTTTATTAAACTGTTTACGTCGTGGCGAAAGGATTCAAAGAACATTCGGGAAGAAGGTTCGACCCGCAGGCGAAAGGCAGACGAGAGTATGCCGGTGAGCAGAGCGAATGAGCCAAGGGAGCGCAGTCCAAATTTATTTGGACGAAGCAATCCTTTCGCCCAGCATACCTCTAATAGAGTTTTTGTTTATGGTTGGTTTATTGTTTGTCGAGGAGGAATCGCCCCGACCAGATTAAATAAAAAAGACCGTTTCATACGGTCTTTTTTTACTACTATTTCTTTTTGGCTAAAATCTCGCTGTTAACTTGAGCGGTTAATTGCGCTTGCTTTTTTTGCAATTTCTTCATAAGACACTGTTCTTCATACATTTTTTTTGCTAATTGACAAAGCACGCGCATTTCGCGAAAGCCTTCATCCCCCTTGCGTACAATGTCAGACGAAACTCTTTCACGCAATATAGCCGCTTCTAAATTCGACCATTGATAAAAATCGTTAGATAACGAATTTCCTTTTGGCAATATGCATACAGAAAACATTCTGCCGCCATTTTCATAAAAATGATAAAGAACATTTACTTCGCCCATATCAGTACGAACAGTTTTTGTACGAAACTCACGCCTAACACTGACACCGGGTCTTGAAACAGAGTCTATCAGGTATTCTATATCTCTCTTTGTAGTTCCAACATACCCACCCATAAAGTATCCTTTTTTTTATTAAAGCCACTATTAAATAACACAAAATATAAATTCTGTCAATTATTTTTATTCAAAAAATACAAAGTTTTTATAAAAAACTGTTATTTTTGACACTTTTTCATGATAAAATACTAAATATCATGAAAAAGCTTTTTTATTTTATTTTTATTGTTGGTATGGCAATTCCCGCGTACGCAAAATTATCGGCAACCTTGTTTCCGACGACCGCACAGGATTTATCTTTTAAATCGCGTGTGGAAATTGCAACCGAAGGATACAAACCATTTCTAGACAAAAAAGCCTATGAAGAATTAAACGTTGTCCCAGGCGAAGAATTTTACACAGACCGAATAATCGCAGAAATGGAAGCAGAAAATAACCAGCAAGAAACAGATGCACGAACAATGTCTCTGAACGAATATTGTGCAAAATATCCTTATGATTATACAAAATGCCCGCGCCCAACAGAACCATCAGAAACAGTGCAACAAACACCACAAAGCCAGCAACTGACACAACAACAAACATATTTTTCTGGCAGAACGATTGGCGGGGGGCCTGTTGTTGAAAACAATTATGTAACTGGTGGTTCTTGTTATCCTGCAGCAAGAGACAGGAATTTTGAAGATAAAATTTGGACTACTGGTAAATATGAAAAAATGCATCCGGCATTTGAAAAAGGTTTAATCACTGTATTCAGGAAAGAAGGAAAATGTGGCAAAATCAGGGGTGATCATTGCGGATACACTTGCTATGGGATAAGTGAGTGTGCCGGCGTACGCGTCAGTTCGCGTGCCGAAGCAGAAGAAGTTTATTACAAACAATATTGGAAACCAAAAAAATTTGAAAGATTACCAGACGTTATCGCCAGCGATGTGTTCGTGGCTGCTGTATGGAGTGGTAATGGTACAGCCATGCAACATCTCAGAGATTTTTTAGGTTTACCAATAAAAAGTACCCCTGTGGACAATGAAGTGGTAAAAGCTATCAATAATTACCAGGGCGATATATACAATGATTGGATAAATTATCGTGAAGCGTTTTTAATGGATGTCGCACGCCGACGCTATAACGGCAGTGTAAGCAACGGCTTCAGAAATGCGATTGAATTAAAACGCAAAAATGGATGCCATGTTCGTCCAACAGAACCACTTTATCGTTAAAAATGTACTTGTTTATTTATACAAAACACACTAAAATAAAAAGCATGAGAAAAAGAATCTTTGGTTTTATGGCACTGTTATTCATCGCTGCCGATGCGTTTGCAGTGAACAACTATATTCCAAAAAAATTTAATACTGTAACTTCATATGACGATGTTTATCCTTATCGGTTAAACAACACGAAAACAAATACTAACGCAAAAGATATATCGACAACAACTGCCAGACGCGCGGTCGTTCCCCGTTCAACAAAAACAGCACGTGCAACAGCAAATACTGCCGCACCACAAGCGCGTCGTGTTGTTCAACGTTCTAACACACGTGCACGCGCTGCAAACAATTCCGTATCTAGTACAAACGTTGGTGCACGTTCTGCAACCGCACCAATACGCGTACGAAACACAAATACGACACGCACAACAACGACAACATATTACAACACAACAAACGAACAACCTTCTTCTCAACGTTGCATGGCTGATTACAAAGAATGTATGGAAGATTATTGCAAACGCGAAGATACTGCCTATAATCGTTGCTATTGCAGTGCGCGCTTGGCACAAATTGATGCAAAATATCAAAATAAAATCGACGAATTAATTCAAAAAATTATCCGTTTGAAATACAACACTAATGCAAACAGTGATGAAATCAAAGAATACTGGAATCAAACAGTTGGCACACAAACAGGGGACAATCCTTGGGTGAATATTGATAATGCTCTTAATATTGAATGGGCAGATGCACAAAGCCGTATTCGCGGACAAAACGCCTTTAATACGGGACATCAATATTGTTCTCAACATTTACGCGCATGTTATTATATGGCATCGAATTTGCGTGATGCGTACAAATCTGAAATTGCACGCGATTGTGAAGCGTACGAAAAAAGCTTGCAAAGAATCCAAGATGCCGCAGAAAGTGTGATAGAGAGTTATAATGATTAAATTTCTTGGTGTAGAATATAGTCGTGGCGCAACAGCAAAAATAATAGATGGTGGACCTGCATTGGCACCATGTGCTGTTCAGAAAATGTTTCCAAATGCAGATTGGACAATTATTACTTCTGACCGAATCGAAAATCCAGATTCTATAACAGACAGATTTGAAGATGCTTTCAATGTACATAAAAAAATATATGCAAATACACCAAACGAAAAACACATATTCATAGGTGGCGATCACAGCGTAAATTTTTCTCACTTTGCAAAAATCGCGGACCAATATCCAGATGAAGATTTATGCTTGATATATTTTGATGCGCACTTTGATATTCATACCCCAGAATCATCTAAATCCGAAGCTTCTGGCGCACCACATGGTACAAATGTTCGACATCTGTTGGGCGAAGGGGATTCACGATGGTTGTCTTTGCAAAATAAAAAACCAGCATTAAAACCTGAAAATTTATTCTTTTTGGGTTCGCGTTCTTTTGAACCATCTGAAATCAAATACGTGAAAGACAATAATATTTTTTATCGTGTTCCTGCCCAACTGCGAACGCAACCAGATTGGCGTAATGCGTTTCAAGAAATCCGTAACCGCATTGGAAACAAAAAATTTATCGTGTCATTAGATTTTGACGGCATAGACCCAAAATTCTTCAAAGATGTTTGGGTACCAGAACCAAACGGGCTATCAATTGATTGTGCACGCGATTTCGTCAACGAATTTAAAGATGCCATAAATTTTGAATTTGTAGAATATGCCGTTTCTGGCGATAAAGAAAGTGCAGATGCCGTACAAGAATTAATCGGAATTGTTGCAAAAACATTTGATTAATTTTCACATTTCAAATTATGTCTGTAAATATTTCGCGCTAAATCATCACTTATGTTTTCCCAATCTGATGCATGACCATATATTATATCACAATCACAAATCACCCTATTCTGCGATTGAGTATTTATCGCGCAAGAAGCGACGAATATCAGCCACCCCAGTTTTAAAAACTTTGTCATTTAAAATCCTTTCCTTTGTTTGATTTTGTTCTTTTGTTCTTATCTGATTTTGCAAGTTTTGTGTTTCACATTTTGAAACCCCAACATTTTTTCCATAAAAAAATGCGCCAACAGTTATGGCGCACATTAATATTGTTAAATATATTTTTGTCATTATAAAACCCTTATGAAAAAACCGCCAAAATGGCGGTTTGGTTTACTGATTCATTGAATTAAAGAAATCTTCATTTGTTTTTGTTAATCGTAATTTATCCAACAAAAATTCCATTGCTTCCAGTGTACCCATTGGATTAATTATGCGACGTAAAACATACATTTTGGACAAGACATCTTTTGAAACCAACAAATCTTCTTTACGTGTTCCAGATTTTGTAATATCAATCGCAGGATATACACGTTTATCAGATAATTTTCTGTCCAAAATAATTTCGCTGTTACCTGTTCCTTTAAATTCTTCGAAAACAACTTCGTCCATCTTGGAACCAGTATCAATCAAAGCAGTCGCAATGATTGTCAAGGAACCACCACCTTCGATGTTACGCGCCGCACCAAAGAAACGCTTTGGACGCTGCAAAGCATACGCATCAACACCACCAGTTAAAACTTTACCACTGGATGGAACAACTGTGTTATATGCACGTCCCAAACGTGTAATGGAATCAAGCAAGATAACAACATCTTGGCCTGCTTCGACCAAACGTTTTGCTTTTTCGATAACCATTTCGGCAACCTGAATATGACGTGTTGCAGGTTCATCGAAAGTCGAAGAAATAACTTCACCACGAACACTGCGTTGCATATCTGTAACTTCTTCTGGACGTTCGTCAATCAAAAGCACTATCAATTTCACATCAGGATAATTTGTTGCAATAGAATGTGCAATATTCTGCAACATAACTGTCTTACCAGTTCTTGGTGGCGCAACAATCAAAGAACGTTGCCCTTTACCAGTTGGTGAAATCAAATCAATCACACGCGCAGATAAATTGCGTCCTTTGTCTGTATCATTAACAACTTCCATTTGTAATTTTTCGTCTGGATATAACGGGGTCATATCATCAAAAGAAATGCGATGACGTAATTTTTCAGGATCCTCTCCGTTAACGCGTTCTATGGTTTCCAGTGCGAAATAGCGTTCAGATTCATTTTGTGGAGCTTGAATTTGACCTTCGACATAATCACCTGTCTTAAGACCATATTTTTTGATCAAATTTGGTGAAACATATAAATCATCTGGGCCGGCCAAATAATTACTTTCTGGCGCACGCAGAAACCCAAAACCATCTGGCATGCGTTCCAAAACACCATCGCCAATCAAAACGATAGACTTATCTGCGGCATATACACGCATAACCGCGAAACGCAACTGTTGTACGTTTAATTGCGAAGGATTTTCAATCCCCATGTCTTCAGCCATCTTCAACAACTGTTGAGGCGACTTTGTCTTTAATTCATTTACATGCATAAAAAAACCTTTTTTGTGGAAATCACGAACGAGAATTCGTCGCTTTGATAGTGTTATTATAGTGAAAAATCAAATAAAAGTCAAGAAAGGGACACAAAAAAACACGCAAGAGAAAAATTAAATTATGTTATTTTTCCAAACCAGAACCAACGATATCAATATCGCGCTTTTTAAATTCTGCGGCAAAATTCACAACATTCAGTTTTTTAACACCAGCCTTGAAACCCGCGACTTTCACGGCTTCTTTTGCTTTTTGAAAAGACTCTTGTGTTGCCATCTTTTTTACCTTTTACACTTTTATTTCTATATCAATTGTTGTCATAATATACCAAATAAACTTTTTTGTCAAGTATATTTGTCAATATTTTTAAAAATCTATTTCCGTCTTTATTTTCATACCTGCTCCTTCTATTAACCAAATAAACTTTTAAGTATATCTGTTTAATATATCTTTACAACTTCCATGTCGTCATCACAGTCTTCGCAAACATCGGTTTCAGAATATTCTTCAACTACAATTGGTGCAGGCTTTGGCTGCTCTGTATAATGAACTTCCTTAACAACGCGAACACGACGATTTTCCGCGTTTCTGGTATTATTTGGTGTTGGGACTTTCAAATCTTCTTCCCCTGCCGATACCGCTATTATCTGCGAAGCCGGTATTCCGTATTCAATCAGCATCTTTTGGACTGCCTCTGCTCTGCGGCCACCAAGTGCGTAATTATATGAACTGGATCCGACAGTATCAGTATGACCAACAACAGAAACTTTTACATTTTTATTAGCACGCGTTGTTTCTGCTAATTTTTTAATTAAATCTTCATATTCTGGTTTGATTGTTGATTTATCAAAATCAAATCTGACTTCAAAGATTTCTTCCATAACATGCTGTTTTGGTTCCAATGGAATCTGTTGAACTTTGATAACAGTTTTATCATTAGAAACAGACACAGGTTTACCATCCAAACGAGCATTTATTGCAGCCAATTCTTCCCGCATAGCGACCATCAGTTCAATAAATTCATTTCTTGACACATAATCTTCATCAAGATCTTTTTTTGGTTCTGAAGTCTCTGAGGCATTGATAACATCATTATCTGCACTCAAGCTTTCGTCGCCACCATAAATATTTTGATTAAATATCATTGGTGGTTGTACCTGCTGTTGTGGCATAGAAATCGTAACAGGAACCGGCTGGACCAAATTACCTGGGATATTTACATTATTCACGATGACAACACCATCGCGCGAACGAGATGTTCCCACCATAGCATTCAAACGACGTGTTTCTGGATAATATTTTTCTTCTTCAACCTTTGGTGTTAAATTTTCAGATTTAACACGTGTTGGGCCAACAATTTTTCCTTCTGCACAATCTTTCAAAGCCTGCAACGTTGCAATAAAACGACTTTTACATTCCTGAGCTGTTGCATTTTGACCACTGGCTGCCGCAGATATCCAACAATCAAATTTAGCCTGAGCTTCCGCCGCCAATTGGGGTTGATCTTGCGATACATCGCTATTCAACTGATTAATCAAATCATTATAAGCCGTATAAATTTCAAATCTTTCACTGTCATCATCTACGCGCCAATTTTCCAACGATTCAGGAAAAGGTGTTTCGCCAGAAAATGCGCCAATCGCCTTTTGTGCAAACAATTCTGCAACATCTGGATAGTTACTTGTTCTGGCATTATAAATTGCATAGGAACGATAATTCATTGCCAACTGATTTAAAAAAGAATCTTGATGCGGAGCATCTTCCACATTTAATTGTTCAACATATTCCACTGCAGGCATTTGATATTCTGCATCTTGTGAATACCTTCCAGTACCAGCACAACCAACCAAAGCAACACAAGCCAACAAAGACAATGTTGATACACAATATTTGTTTTTCATTATTGTTCCTTTCCTAAATATACACTGTATTATACATTTTTTTTGAAATTGAGTAAAGAGAAAAAGCACACAAAACACATCTTTAAGAGAAAAATTTATAAATTATTTATCCATCACCTGTGTAGCCATAGAACCCAGCGACGGCAACATAGATTTTAAATCCCCACTGCCCCCCATTGAAGACACAGCATCCAACACAGACGTCGTTCCTGCCGCGCCGGTTGATTGACCAACACTGCTTAAAGTTTGTGTCAAAAAGCCACCGTATAATTCAGCCTTTGCCGCTTTAATTCTTGACGGCGAACAGCGCTCTGCTTTTTCTTTTAACTTACTAATTTTTGTTGCTTCTGCTTTCGTATAATCGGCTTCACTGAAAGGTATTTTTTCAAAGATTTCATACATATTTGTTTCAACTGTACAATTTTTGCCACCATCCTTGCATCTTTTCCCAGAACTTACTTTCGGAAAATTTAGCCAAACAGTCTTATCGTCTGCATTGGTTTTGAAAACTTCATAACATTTTTCACTATCATCATCAAAATCAAGATGATATTGGAAAGCATCTGTACAATCCCTGTCGCCCAAACCACTATGTGCATTTTCTGGTGTTGTTTCACCCAACTTTGCCCATTCTTTTACTAAATCATTAACAGTATTGATTTCATCAGAAGTCGGCGTACAATCAGCAGTTAATTGTTTTTGTTGCGCTTGCAAATTTTGCACACTGCCGACCAATCCAACAACCGTCGGCACCAAACTGGTCGCCGTATCTGTGGCACTTGCCTTTTTTGTCGCAACGGGTGCAGCCTTCTTTATATTAACAGCAGCCTGCGACACACATGTCACAGCACATGCACAAATAACAAAGATAGACAAGAACTTCTTCATCTCTCTCTGGCACATTATATCACAAAAAAAAGATTATATAAATATAAAAATTGCATTTTGATTTATAAACCGCTACAGTGTTTATGATGAAAAATGACCGGCGTAATTTTATTATCATATCAAAGCACAAACGACTTACTCGACTTTGGCAGTTTTTCTTTACTGGCTGGGGTTTGGTCATGGTCGCGGTATTGGTGGCGACATCACTTTTGACCAAGCAAATTTTATGGACCCCGATAAGCGTAATAAATATGCACGATATTGTAACAAACCAATTTAAAATGACTAATGCCTCTTTTGTCGGCACAGATAAAGATGGAAACCCTTTTAAAATAAACGCAGAATCTGGACGACAGGAATACAAAAAACCAGATATAATTTTCTTGGAAAAACCGTCCGGTGTTGTCACGCGAAATACAGAAAAAGGCAAAGTAACAGATAAAGTTTCTGCAACGTCTGGTCAATTTAACATAAAAACCAAAGAATTAAAACTGCGTGGAAAAGTCAATGTTGACTCCAGTAACGGCGATAAAATTTTAACGAAAGAAATGGTGATACAATTATGATAAAAAAATCTGTATTAAAGGTCGAACATTTATCAAAAAATTACGGGAAACGCGTTGTCTTACGCGACATATCCCTGATTGCAAATCAAGGTGAATCTGTCGGACTACTTGGTCCAAACGGTGCCGGAAAGACAACAGCATTCTATTGCATCACGGGACAATTAGCGGCTTCCAGCGGTCAAATATTTTTAAATTCTCAAGATATTACTCACTTGCCTTTTTATCAGCGTTCACGTCTGCACATTGGATACCTGCCCCAAGAAAACAGCGTATTTCGTGGTCTGTCCGTAGAAGATAACATTATGGCTATTTTGGAAATTGTCGAACCGAATCGCAAAAAACGCGAAGAAAAATTAAATGCTTTGTTGGATGAATTTTCCATTGCGTTTTTGCGCAAAAGCCCTGCAACTGCATTATCTGGTGGCGAACGTCGTCGCGTTGAAATCGCACGTGCATTGGCAAACGATCCTAAATTTATTTTGTTGGACGAACCTTTTGCTGGTATCGATCCTATTGCGGTAAACGAAATTCGTGAATTGGTATCTCAATTAAAACACAGGGGATTGGGTGTTATCATCACAGACCATAATGTTCGTGAAACATTGGGCATTACAGATCGCAGTTATGTTCTACACGATGGAAAAATTTTAAAACACGGAACAACTGACGAAATAGTCAAAGATGAAATGGTTAAAAAAGTTTATCTTGGCGAAAACTTCACTATGTAAATGAAAAAGGAAAGGTAAAATATGTTTACAATTGAAAAAATTCATGCGCGTCAAATCATGGATTCGCGCGGCAATCCAACGGTTGAATGTGATATTTGGTTAAAAGGCGGTGCGTTTGGTCGTGCTTCTGTCCCATCTGGTGCATCGACAGGTTCCTTTGAAGCATTGGAATTAAGAGATGGCGATAAAGCATATATGGGCAAATCTGTTTTCAAAGCAGTTAAAAATGTAAATGAAATTATTGCACCGGCTGTTATCGGTATGGACGCGACAAAACAATCTGACATTGACAATAAAATGCTCGCATTGGACGGCACCCCAAACAAAGAAAAACTGGGTGCAAATGCTATTTTATCTGTATCTTTGGCGGTTGCACACGCGGCAGCAAACGCACAAAAAATACCTCTTTATAAACACATTGCAAATATATTCGGAAACCCGAATCCATGTGTTTTGCCAAGACCGATGATGAACATTGTTAATGGTGGTGCACATGCAGATAACGGCCTTGATGCACAAGAATTTATGATTATTCCAAACGGTGCAAAAAATGAAGTCGAAGCGATTCGTATGGGATCTGAAATTTTTCATAATTTAAAATCTATTTTGAAAAAATCCCATCATTCTACGAACGTCGGTGACGAAGGTGGTTTTGCACCAAACTTTAACACTTGCAACGAAGCTTTGGACACAATCGTCGAAGCAATAAAAGCGGCTGGATATATTCCAGGAAAAGATGTATCGATTGGTTTAGATGTCGCATCATCTGAATTTTATAAAGATGGTATTTATCATTTTGAAGGTGCAACAAAAACATCTGATGAAATGATAGCATTTTATGAAAAACTGATTTCTGAATATCCTGTGATTTCTATCGAAGACGCCTTGGCAGAAGAAGATTGGGATGCATGGAAAAAATTAACATCGAAAATCGGAAACAAATGTCAATTGGTTGGGGATGATTTATTTGTAACTAATCCGATTCGTCTGAAAAAAGGTATTGAAAACAATTGTGCGAACGCGATTTTAATCAAAGTCAACCAAATTGGTTCATTAACAGAAACATTGACTGCAATCAAAATGGCACAGGATGCGAATTATGGTGTTATCGTTTCTCACCGCAGTGGCGAAACCGAAGACACAACAATTGCCGATTTGGCCGTCGCGACAAATGCAGGACAAATAAAAACAGGATCTATGTCACGTACGGATCGCATGGCAAAATATAACCAATTAATCCGTATATCCGAAGAATTGGGAACAAAAGCAAAATATGGAATATAAATGATTACTTTGAACGGTCTTTTGTTGGTATTGAAATATATTGTAATTATAACAATATTGGTATGTATTGTTTTGGCACCTGCATATTTAGCCGCCGCAAACGATCGTTCAAAATATGACAGAATGCGTATTCGCATGGGATCGCTGATGTTCGGATGGTCATTTATAAGCTGGATTTTTGCCTTGTTTATAAGCGCAAAAAAATAATCGCCTTTTATGGCGATTATTTTTGTATCTTTTCATCACCGTCTAATCTAACTACTTGATGCGGATTTTCAGACAATGATTTTATTGTAGAATCTATCAAAGCTTTTCGTTCCATAAATATTTTTTTGTTTGCAGAATCCAAATTATCAATTGCTGGCAATTTTACAGTCATAGGATTCACATGAACACCATTTTTAATGACTTCATAGTGCAAATGTGGACCAGTCGATAACCCCGTTGAACCAGCATAACCGATAATTTGTCCCTGACGAACAACAGTCCCAACATTTACACCTTTTGCAAACTTTGACATATGCGCATACAAAGTTTCAAAAGTTCCATTATGGCGAATTTTTACAAAATTACCATGTCCACGATTGAAACTGCGCGCAATAACGCGACCTGATCCAGCAGCAGGAATTGGTGTTCCTGTTGGCGCACGGAAATCAACACCTTTGTGTGCACGCGTAAATCCCAACACAGGGTGTTTGCGTCCACCAGAAAACTTTGATGTGATTTTTGCATTATTTATTGGGGTTCTTTTCAAAGATTTAATCGCACCATTACCATTTGCATCATAATATCCAGATTTTCCATCTGGCTTTACATAGCGATACATTTGAACATTTCCACGCAACGCATCAAAAGACACTGCCAAAATATGTCCATTATCTACTTTTTTATCAGAAGCAAAATTTTCTTCATACAAAACATAGAATTTTTGTCCGGCACGAATATCGCGTTCAAAGTCCATTTCAAATGCCAACAAATCATAAACATCTAAAATGATACCTTCTGGAATACCTGCATCTAATGCAGAAAGATAAAAACTACTGCCTTGGGCGATTTCGCCTGCTTTATAGGCAACACGTGTATCGCGCGCAATCTCTATTTTTTGACACTGCCAAGTATCAGGTGTTCCACAATCGATTTCGATTTTGTTCCAAGGTCCATTATCAATTACAATTTTAGAAATTGGCGCATTTTCATTTTCACGAACAAAATCGAATTTATCACGCCCAGCACGCAAAGTCGAAAAATCCGCATCTTTTTTCAGATTCTTGGAAATAGCATTTATATCCTGTATGGAAAAACCCTGTTCCCCCAATATTTTAGAAAGGGTATCGCCCGATTTTACTTCAATAACAGTATGCACTTCACTTGAAAATACGGCCTGTCTGGCGGGTTTATAGAAACAAATCACCCCAACAGCAATCAAAACCATCAATACTGCAACACCCAAAACAATGCGCGACAAAACATGCACATTGCCGACCTTTTTACAAGATTTTACCAACCCGGCATTCATCTTTTTAATAAATAATTTTGCTTTTTCCATAGCGCCCATTATAATAAAAATATGAATATAAATCAAGCGTTTGCAATTTTTGAAAAAACAGGCGGCATTCGTGCAGCCAGAATCATAACAAACAAGCACAAGAAAATGTCTTGGCTGCGCGTTGTTTATTATACACATTTGTTAAAACGCGGTATGCCAGTTGCAAAAATAATTCATTCTAAATGGTTTTATGGTCTTGAATTTTATACCAACACACACACACTTGATCCACGACCAGATACAGAAACATTGGTTGAAGCGGTTATCAAAGATTGCGATACGAATAAAAATCGCACTATATTAGATATGGGGACAGGTACGGGTTGTATAATATGTGCATTGTGTAAAAATATACCAAACGCATCTGGTGTTGCAATAGACAAATCAAGAACTGCATTGCGTGTCGCTAAAAAGAACATAAAAAAATTAGCTCTTAAGAATCAAATAAAAATCAAACATGCTGATTTTTCGAATTTTAAATCGAATGAAAAATTTGATGTTATTGTTTCAAATCCACCATATATAAAATACGGCGACATGCGCATTAATGAGGGTGCTAAATTTGACCCAAAGATTGCACTTTATGCAAAAAACAATGGATTGGCGGCTTATGAAGAAATTGCAAAGAACGCAAAAAAATTGTTAAAAAACAATGGCAAAATATACCTTGAAATTGGTGCCGGTCAATCAAATCAAATTATCAAGATTTTTGAATTTTACAAATGGAAATTCGAACGTGTCGAACAAGACCTGTCTGGCATAAATCGTGTTTTGGTATTTACGCTTTAAAAAATTGGTTATGTTGTTTTAACCAACCAATCGTTGTATCCATACCATGTCCATGAACAACATAAGTTTCATCATCAAGATTCATATTATATAAATTACGAATAGATTGTTGCAGTTGTTCTGCGTTTCCCCCTGGAAAATCATAGCGACCAAAACCGTCTGCGAACAGAGTATCACCCGTTATCAAAATTTTATATTGTGGGAAATAGAACATTAAACCACCGGGGGTATGTCCGGAACTGTCCATAATTTCCATTTGAACATCTGGCAAAATTTCTATGACACCCGCGGACAAATTCATCGGCTTTTTATAATTTTCGTGAATATGCGGAATACCAAACATATCCAGCAATTCATTCCCCCAACCAATTAAATAATTATCTTTATCACTTAAAAACCAATCAACATTAAACGCTTTCGCTAAACTTGGTGCCGCAGAAATATGATCTGGGTGTCCATGTGTTGAATATATACCGCGCAATTTTAACCCGCGTTCAAGCAGCACTTTTTCCCAATCGGCTGCCCGCCCCCACGCATCGAAAATAACAGCATCAGTCCCGACACTGACCAACAACGAATTAGTATTCATTGGTGGCAAATGCAGGACTTCAAATTTCACATCATTATTTTTTTGCATTTGATTTTTTTGCTGTTTTGGTTGGCGTTTTTTTCGCGGTTGCTTTTTTACCCAAAACGATTTCACGAATTTCTTCACCAGACAAAGTTTCTTTTTCAAGTAATGCTTTTGCCAATTTTTCAACTGTTGCTTTGTTCTTTGAAACCAAAGCTTTGGCATCTTTATAAGCCGCATCTATCCATGCACGAATTTCGCCGTCGACTGCTTCCGCTGTTTTTTCAGATGCATTTTCCAGCGCAATTCTTTGCCCGAAAGTATTTGCTTGGTTAACCGCGACCATACCGATTTTGTCAGACAATCCGGCCATAGTAATAGAACGACGTGCAATATTTGTTGCCATTTCAATATCGGATGCAGCACCCGTTGTGATTTTATCTTTGCCAAAGAAGATTTCTTCTGCGGCACGACCAGCCAAATCGATAGCTAAATCCGCACGCACTTCTTCCAACGTCATTGAAACTTTGTCATCAACAGGCAAATGTTGCACCATACCAAGTGCCTGACCACGTGGAATAATTGTTGCCTTGTGAATTGGGTCAGTGATATCACGATAATGCACCCCAACAAACGCATGCCCTGCTTCGTGATATGCGGTCAATTTAATATCTTGTGGACGCATTTTACGGTTCTTTTTTGGTCCCATAAGAATCTTGTCGCGCGCTTCTTCTATATCGCTTTGTTCAACCAGTTTATGTTCAACACGCACAGCATGCAATGCCGCTTCGTTTAACAAGTTTTCCAAATCTGCACCACTGAATCCAGTTGTTCCACGTGCAACATCCATCATTGAAACTTTTTCATCTATTTTGAATTTCTTGGCATGCAATTCCAAGATATCACGACGCCCTTCAAGATTTGGTAAATCAATATGAATCTGGCGGTCAAAGCGCCCCGGGCGCAACAATGCCTTGTCCAACATATCAGGACGATTTGTCGCAGCAATAACGATAATTCCCGTATCATTTGAAAAACCGTCCATTTCAATCAACAACTGATTCAAAGTTTGTTCGCGGTCATTGTCATTAAGTGAATGTTTACTGCGGCTTTGACCGATAGCGTCAATTTCATCAATAAACAAAATACATGGTGCATTGCGTTTTGCCAGTTCGAAAATCTCTTTAATTTTTGCAACACCAAGTCCGACAATGATACCAGAAAAATCACTGCCCGATGTAGCAAAGAAAGGAACATTTGCTTCACCAGCAACTGCACGCGCAAGCAAAGTTTTACCAGTCCCCGGTTCACCAGACAATAATATTCCACGCGGAACACGCGCACCAAGTGCTTTGAATTTATCTTTGTTTTTAAGAAATTCGACAACTTCCATCAATTCTTGTTTTTCAGAATCAATGCCAGCAACATCTTTAAAAGTTGTTTTCGTTTTTCCAGTTGTAATTTTGGTTGGATTTTGTCCAATCAAACTGCGGGTGATTCCACCACCGCCACTGCCCCCACGCAGAATCTTTAACAACCAAATCAAAAACAGCGCACTGACCATAATAGGCAACCATTTGGCAACACCGTCCCACATTGAATCTTTGTTATTGATAGAAACAACCGCGCCATTTTTAGAAATCTTTTCCAACAATTCTGGATTGTAAGTAATCGTTGCACGATAAGGTGTTCCGTCTTTCAATGTACCTGTTGCGATATTATCTTTGTTAATGTCCATTGTTTTGATATCGTTTGCGCGACGCAGTACATCAGAAAAAGACAATTCGATTGGCGCCTTTGGTGTTGCAACATCTTGGACAATTGGCTTGTTCATATTGCCAACATACGCTATGCGCGCAATCAATGCGATAAACAAAACCACAAAAGCAATTAAATAAAATTTAGAACCGTCTTTCTTTTTAAATATGTTTTCTTTTTTCATGTCTTTTCCTAAAACTTGTTCGTTTTCCTTCTGGGACTATCAAGATTCTGTCGTTAAGTCTTCGAATCGTACAGTGTCCCAACGTGAATTTGCAATCAGCACTTAACTTAGATAGTGCATTCTGCAAAGAATTCAAGCGCACTTGATAAATATCCCCACCTATTCTCTGAATCAAAGTCCCTAAGAACTTTAGTCTAATTTCTTCTGCTTCGTCAAACAAAAAAGATGCAGCGAACAACGCACCCCACGAACGAATAACCATTTCAATGCGCGTTTCAATATATTTATCCATCCATTGACGTGTACGCGATAAATTTTGAATTGCCAACAAAAGTCGCGTATCACTTATACCCAAATCATCGTTTAACAAATGTCTGTTTTTGCGAATTTTTACACGCGTATAATGTTCGTCAACATTCATAGAATCAACAAAATATTTAATATTATTATCATCACAGTATTTTTTAATTTCATCACGCGACACTTCTAACAATGGGCGCAAAATTTTCACACCGTTTCGAACAGATTCTGGCATCATCGCAGACAAACCATACAAACCACTGCCCCGCGACAGGTTCATTAAAAAAGTTTCAATCTGGTCATCGCTTTGATGCGCGGTCAGTAAATATTCAATATTATTTTCATGACAAAAATCTGTCATCATTTTATAACGCGCCTCTCTGGCGGCGGCTTCCAATCCTTTTTCAGGTTTTTCGTCCGTCCAATAAAAAATATGGCAAGGAATATTTAATTTTTCACAAACATCTTTAACATAATCTGTTTCTGTATCTGCTTCTGGTCGTAATTTATGGTTAACATGCAAACAAACAATGTCTGCCCCGACATTATGCAACCAATAAAGCAAACACATAGAATCAACACCACCACTGACCGCGACAGCCATTTTGGCATCTTTGTAATTAGACATAAAATCCGAAAACTTTTGATTCATAACAGGTTTATTTTATGGTATAATTTCGAAAAATAAAGGAAAAAGAAAGATGAATCAGAAAATAAAATCTGTGGCTGTTTATTGTGGCCATCAATTTGGAAACAACCCAGAATACGCACGCGATGCACGCAAAGTTGGCGAATTATTGGCACGCAATAAAATCACCCTTGTTTTTGGTGGTGGTAATGTGGGTTTGATGGGCGCAGTATCCAGTGCGGCCCTTGAAAACGGTGGAAATGTAATCGGAATATCAACAACGCATGTTATGTCCTTGCAAGAACCTGCACATAAAGAAATAGATGTAAAAATCGTAGATGGGCTTTCCGCACGCAAAGAAGAAATGTTCGAATTATCAGATGCCTTTGTAATTTTACCCGGGGGAATTGGGACATTGGATGAAATGACAGATATTATGACAAAACAGCAAGTCAAAGAATCTTGTAAACCAATTTTCATAATGAACACTGAAAATTTTTGGGAAAGATTTGATAATCTGTTAGCATTTATGCGTGAAGAAGGTTTTGTTCCAAACCCTGCCACATACAATATACATGTTATCAATACCCCCGAAGAATTGATTGACAAATTAAATTACAGCAACGACTTTGTCACGAACTGCTAGGCCTTTCAGTATCTTGATTCTGGATTTAGGCACATCAAAATAGTCAGCCAACAATTCAATAACGGCAGAATTTGCACGACCGTTTTCTGGTGCAACCGTAGTATAGACACGCAAAACACCATCGCTTTCAACGACTTTGTTTTGTTTTGCGTGTGGTGTTACACGAACATTAAAAGTCTTCGACAAATCTTTCATCACTCATAATATGTATATGAAAATGCATCACAGATTGCCCTGCGCCACGTCCAGTATTGGCAACAGTTCTGAAATTATCGCGCAATCCCAATTTTTCAACAGTATTACGAACACCACACCAAAAGGCAGTTTGTAATTCTGTTGGTGCATTTTGTGTAAAATCGAAAATATCAGTATATTCACCACGCGGAATTACCAAAACATGCACCCGCGCACGCGGCGCAACATCATAAAAAGCCAGCACATTATCATCACTGTAAACCGTTTTGTTTGGAATTTCCCCACGCAAAATCTTCGCAAAAACATTATTTTTATCGTACATGATATCCCCTTTGTTCTTATTATGGACATGATACACCGCAAATATATGTAAAATCAAGGCTTGAAATGCGAATTTTTTGAACTATATTTCACGCATAGCAAAGGAGTGCTTATTATGTTCAAACCATTGCATAATTATATTTTATTAGAAAGAATTGAAGAAGAAAATAAAACAGCCGGTGGAATTATTATACCGGACAATGCAAAAGAAAAACCATCCCGCGGACGCGTGATTGCGACAGGCGATGGAACATATGAAAACGGACAAAAGATTCCTGTATCTGTAAAAAAAGATGATGTTGTATTGTTTGCAAAGTGGGCATCTTCTGCAAATGAAGTCAAAATTGACGGAAAAGATTATGTTTTAATCAAAGAATCTGACATTCTTGGAATTTTATAAAAGGAATAAACTATGGCAAAAGATATTGTATTTAACACAGATAAATTGGCGGCGGGCGTTGATAAATTGGCAAACGCTGTCAAAATTACTATGGGGCCAAAGGGTCGCACAGTTGTAATTGAACGCGCATATGGTGCACCGGTTGCAACCAAAGACGGTGTTACGGTGGCAAAAGAAGTTTCATTGAAAGATAACGCCGAAAATATCGGCGCAAAAATGATTCAAGAAGTTGCAAAACGCGCCGGCGATTCTGCCGGTGACGGAACAACAACCGCAACCGTCTTGGCACAAAACCTGTTCAAAGAGGGTCGTCGTGTTATCGCGGCTGGAATGAATCCAATGGATGTTAAACGCGGCATCGATATCGCGGTTGAAGCAGTTGTAAAGGATATTGAAAAACATGCACGCCCTGTCAAAGATTCTTCTGAAATTGCTCAGGTCGCAACAATTTCTGCAAACAGTGATTCTGACATCGGACAAAAGATTGCGGACGCTATGGAAAAAGTTGGCAAAGAAGGTGTTATCACTGTCCAAGAAGCAAAAGGTCTGAATACAGAAATCGATGTAGTCGAAGGTATGCAATTCGACCAAGGTTTCATGTCGCCCTATTTTGTAACAAACAGCGAAAAAATGTTGGCAGAATTGGAAAACGCGGCAATTTTGGTTTCTGAAAAGAAAATCACAGGTCTGCAAGCCCTGCTTCCAATTTTGGAACCGATTGCTCAATCTGGTCGTCCATTGTTGATTATTGCCGAAGATGTTGAATCTGAAGCATTGGCAACATTGGTATTAAACCGCCTGCGTGGTGGTCTGAAAGTGTGCGCTGTCAAGGCACCCGGCTTTGGCGACCGTCGCAAAGAAATGTTAAAAGATATTGCGATTGTAACTGGGGCAACAGTTATTTCTGATGATATGGGAATGACCTTTGAAAACATCAATCAATCAGTATTGGGCTCTGCAAAACGCGTTGTTGTTGCCAAAGATAAAACTTTGCTGGTGAACGGTGGTGGTGATGCCGACGAAATCAAGGCGCGTGCTGACGAAATCCGCAAGGCATTAAAAGATTCAACCAGTGATTATGACCGCGAAAAATTGGCAGAAAGATTGGCTAAATTGGTTGGCGGTGTCGCGGTTATCCATGTTGGCGGAATGACCGAAGTCGAAGTCAAAGAAAAGAAAGACCGCGTAGATGACGCATTGGCTGCGACACGTGCCGCCGTTGCCGAAGGCATCGTTGCCGGTGGTGGCGTTGCATTGGTACGTGCAGTTGAAGCACTGAAAAATCTGACCGGCGCAAACACAGACCAAAATGTCGGTATTGATATTGTCCGTCGTGCAATCGTTGCACCATGCATGCAGATTGCAGAAAACGCGGGTGTATCTGGCGAAATTGTGGTTGGCAAAATCAGCGAAAACAAAGATTATAATTTCGGATACAACGCACAAACTGGCGAATATGTCGATATGATGAAATCTGGAATTATCGACCCTGCTAAAGTTGTTAAAACAGCGATTCAAGCGGCCGCATCAACCGCCGGAGTCTTGTTGACAACTGGCGCGGTAATGTCTGAAATCCCAGAAGAAAAAACGAACACACCAACACCTGGCATGCCGGGAATGATGTAAAAGAAAAACACCGCCCAAACGGGCGGTGTTTTTTTATCTTACTTTTGCCAAAGCGCTTAATAATTTTCTTTCATAAAAATATTTCATGCCGCTCTTTTTAGGGTTTATATAAATTTTATCTTCACCCGCCAATGTTCTAAAAGCAACAGCATCTATTTGACGGTTCAAAGAAACATAGGCAAACATCGGTACATTTTTATATTTTTCAAGTTCTGCGATATTGATACCCAAATTGATGTTCACATTTCGGAACCAACTGACTGATTTGAAAACAGGGACACCCCCCATAATTTCTTCTGGTAATTTTTTTTCACAATTACGCTCGTCACGAATAGCGTACCCACATTTTTTATAAAAACCTAATGAGCCATCCAAAGAAATCAGTGTCAGTTTATCTGTAATCAGGGTTGCATTAAGTTCGCATTGTTCCAACAAAGCCTTTCCGATACCTTTGCCTTTATATTCAGGCATAACATATAAATTATGCAAATACATTTCTTGTTTGTCTTCACGATATCCACTGGCAAAACCAACCATTTTGTCCCCATTGTATGCACCGAAAGCAAAAGTATATTTTTGTTTTTTCCATTCTTGTACATTTCGATTATAAATATCGATTTTTGCTTCTGTGTCGACTTTATAACCATATTTCAGATTGCACAATGTTTCAATTCGCAAAAAATTAAACCAAACACTGCCAACGCTTTGGTCAAAAATAGGTGAAAAAGTTATATTTTTGTTTGCGGACATGTTGTGCCACCCCCTGTACTATAAATATAGTATAAAAAATAATTTTGTCAAGACAAGCCTTAAAATTTGCAAAACGGCTTTTTTTTGGTAAAATTCCTGTATAAAAAAGGGTTATTCGTGTACAAATTTTTAAGAAAACTTTGGAAGGGTTTTTGGGAACCGGTATTACACAACGACATTATTCAATGGATTGTCGTTGGGGTGTTGGCAATATTAACATGGTTTATATTCCTGACATCGCGTCATAAATTCATAAACACAAAATCATTAAAGAATTATCGCAAGAAACCTGTGGTATTCGTATTCTTTCATGGTCGTTGTGCAATGTTATCACCAGTAATTAAATCTGCGCGCATAAAATCATACTGTGTTGCATCTCGCCACAAAGACGGACGAATGATGGCGCGCCTGCAACGCTTGTTCGGGTTGCGTGCGATTTATGGTTCAACTTCTGATGGCGCGGTAGCGGTTCTGCGCGAAGGCGTTCGCAAAATGAAAGAAGAAAATGTATCAATGTGTGTTCCTGTTGACGGTCCTTCTGGTCCATCTCTGCACTTACAAGACGGCGCACTTTATTTTGCACGCATGACAGGTGCCCCTATTGTCCCTGTTTGTTTTTCTTGTTCTCGTCCAATATACATGGACAGATGGGATAAATTTATGATTCCAAAATTATTTGGCACTATATCCTGTCGTATTGGCGAACCTATATATATTGACCCGAAATTACGTGGCGAAGAATTTGAAAAAAAGCGTGCTGAAATTGAAAAAATTATGGTAAAACAACTCCATGAAATGGACGCAGAATTTAATTTACCAAAAATTGAAAGCGGACTAAATTCTACAGAATACAGAAAACATGCTCGTGAGAAAAAAGAAAAGGGTCGATAAAAATCGCCCCTTTCTTTTTACCCTAGTTTCAGACTTAGAAGTTGTATCTTGCTTTCAACATACCAGTTTGTGATGTGTAATCTTCACGAACATCGATATCATAATTCAATGACAAATCTAATTCTTTGTATTTCATCGTTAAACCGATACCGAATTCACCACCGATACGTGATAATCTGTCGCCGTTAACTGCGTACGTAGCAACCCCAGGCATTGTAACAGTCGCAGACGATTTATCAGAAATCATATCGTATTTAACTGCATAGTGCAATTCTGGGCGGAACAACATATTATCATTAGCAACAACGTCGAATCCATATTTTGTTCCCAACATTGCTGTTAAGTAATCAGAAGATTTCAATTCGTTCTTGATACCTAAGCTGTTTGTATAATCTGCACCATTGATATGCAAATAACGCAAGCCTAATTCTGGAGTGATACCAGAAGCAAAATCATAGCCTGTCATAACTTGGCCACCAAAGGTGTTTGATTTATAATTAGCTGTGACACGTGTTCCCAAAGCAGTACCTTCTTCTTCATAATTAGAGAAAGTATAATTCAATACTGCATTAACATACCAATCACTTGGTTTATATTGGCCATACAAGAATATTGTATTGCTGTCTATGTTCGTATCACGACTTTCTAACGAAACATCACTGTGATTAAATGCATAAGCAAGACCGACAGTTACATCTTTATTGATTGTTCCATCGATACCAGCAGCGACACCACGAGTATAGCCTGTGAATTGGTCGTTCTTTTTGGTTTTGTTGTACAAGCCTTGTGCCCAAACGCCACCTTTGGTAAATTCAACATCACCACCATTACGTCCAGCACTTGGTGCAGCCATACGGGCAATCGCTAAATTAACCACTGTATTTTGAACAGATGTCGACACAGATTGCTTAACGGTTTCTGCTTCTGGGTTAATAACGTCAGTTGCATGTTCAACTTCTTTCTTCGCCGCAGGATTTGTATTTGCTTCTGCCAATTTTTCCTGTATCTTCAAAGACAAATCTTGCAATTGTGCGGAATCTGATTTAGAAGCAGCTTCTGCAACATGAGAAACAGCAACAGCAGCCTCAGACTTCAATCCTGTATTCGCAGCAATTTCTTCAACTGGCTTCATAGAAACAGTGATGGTATCGCCATTATCATTCCAATTATATGCGAACATATCAGAATCAGCAACTACAGTTCCACCAAAAACGCTATCTTTAAATACTTTGTAGGTTCCTGTTCCTTTAAGGGACAAATTCACAGCCCCCGTTTCGCTTGTAAATTCTGCAACATCCAAAGAAGCAAATTTATTTGTATTCAACAATGTCGCATTCAAAGCACCATCCAAAGCCATGCTGTTTTGTTCAATAGAAGCCGTTTCGATATTCAATGTTGCACCATCGGCAATCGTCAAAGTTCCTGTACCAGTAATACCGCCATCCAAAGTTGTAGTTCCAGATGCGACATTCACAGTACCAAGATTATGAATATCGTTTGCCTTACCATTTGCGGTGTTACCAGAGAAAATTAAATCCCCCATAAATTTAACTGTGGCATTTTCTTTGTTATAAATAGCACCACCCGCCAAGGTTGCCGCATTGTTTGAGAATACACCATCATCAAAAGTAGCAACTGCAACTCCATGATTTACAAGAGCCCCGCCAATTCCTTCGGCAGCATTTGCATTATTACCACTAAATGTCACATTAGAACCAAATACAAGTTCACTGTTTCCATTATAGACGGCAGTGCCTGTATTATCCGAGAAGACAGCGTTCTTACCTATCGTTACATTGTCATCATATAATCTGATAGCCGCAGCACCAGTAGCACTGGTAACCGTATTGTTAACGAATTTTGCATTATCACCAATTGTGATTGTTGAAGTGCCAGCACCAGTATTTGATGTTCTTATCCCAGCAGCTTTTTGAGATGAGTTTCCGCTGAATTCAACATTGTCGCCAATAGTAACATTGTTTGCATTCAAGAAATATACATTACCAAAAGGCGAATAATTGTTTATGAATTTAACATTGTTGCCAATATTAACAGTCCTTGTTGCACCGGTACCTTCTGAATAGATCGCGGCCCCCATTTCGGACCCACCAGAAGTAACGTCTAAATCGCCATCTTTTATAAACGCTTTATTGTTGTTAAACGTTACATTATTACCAATATTTAAGTCACCATAATTCGCAATAGCCCCACCTTCTACGTTTGCGTAGTTTCCACCAAAAGTCGAACCGTTGCTTATGGTCAAGGTACCATTATTATACACAGCACCACCATGGAAAGCCGCATTATTTTCAAATACACCACCGACTGTTAAACTTCCACTGTTATATATGGCCCCGCCTTTACCATTAGAATAAGTTGCCAATGTGTTTTGTGAATTTGGAGTATATGTTCCTGTTGCTGTATTTTTCTTGAATGTAGAATCGCTAATTGTCAAATCACTGGCATTATAAATTGCACCACCGTTGGCATCGGCAGTATTGCCAGTAAATGTATATGTACCATCGGTCATATTAATTTCTGCAATATGTCCTGGGGCTTCGTTATCGCGTTTTACATTATAAATCGCACCACCGTTGATATTTGCGTGGTTATTTTTAAATGTTGTTGTACCGTTAATTGTTAAATATGCATTACCATCCGTATCAACAGCACGATTCATTATCGCGCCACCATTTGTTGTTGATGTATTGCCAGTAAAGGTATTAACACTGGTACCGTCGGCACGACCGATTACCATTGTTGAATCTATCGCAGTTCCAGCCCCATTACCAGAATCTTTGACATACGATTGATTAGCAATTGCACCACCACCAACCTTGTATTGTCTGCCCGATACAATCGTTGCGTTCATTTGGTTATTTGTAAATGTATTATTTAAACCTAACAAAGAAACATTACCGCCAGAAACAAACATACCCGCACCACTGCCACTGGTAGCCGAACTAAGCACTTCATTATTATCAAAAGTTACATCTGTATTAAAAACAATTTTACTATCAGCTGAACCATTTTTATAATACAGCCCCGCACCGTGGTCTGTGCTCTTGTTATTTTCAAAAACAACACCATTTGTCCCACTTGCACTTATATTACTACCATCAGAAATTTTTAATGCCCCGCCGGCATCATTGTGATCTGCATATGTCACAACTGCATCATTGGTGTCAATTACCACATCCACCGCCATTGCAGGCATAACTAACAAAGCTGGCAAGACCGATACACCTAACACTAAATTATGGAAATGTTTATTCATCATGAACTCTCCTTTTTTGTTCTTAGCACAAAAAAATCCTAGTATAAATATTCTTAAAACACAACAAAAAATATTTAGGAACAAAATCAAAAAAAAGAAACACATGCACTGCAAAAAATATTTGATTGAAAAAAATAATAATCAATATATAATAAGGAAACACCTTGGGGCATAGTTTAATGGTAGAACATCGGACTCTGACTCCGCTAGTGTTGGTTCGAATCCAGCTGCCCCAACCAAAAATTCAAACACCCCTTGTGGGTGTTTTTATTTTTATCCAGAGCAGCTGGATCGGTCAGAGCAACGCAGTTGCGCATGACCAATACGAAAATACACAATTAGAAAAATCTTAAAAAATTGAAGTTCACAAGATTTTTTTGATTTTTATTATTGTGTATCGAGGAGCAGCTGCCCCAACGTTTTACACATTTAAATTTTTCAATTTATTTGCACTATCAATCGAATTTACAAACAAAATTCCACGTCCGCCACATGATTCCCATTCGTTAATATTTTCGCATCTGTCATCAATCAAAACATCTTCTGGCATTGGTTTTGCCAAAGCCCCTTTTTTGCCGTTACATATTATTATATGTTCGTCGTCAAAAAATTTGCCCAGATGTTTTAATACCCATTTACGTTTTTCGTCTGCAACAAATTGCACATACTTTTCACCATTAACAAAATGTTTTGCACTTGGTGTCTTACTAAGAATAAAAATTTCACCGACAGATTTTGCAACCCCTAATAACTGTTCTGCATCATTCATAACTGGAAGATTGCACCAAAAATCACCTTGCTGTTCAATTTTCAGCCAACATTGTCTTTTTGCTTCACGTTGTTCTGGCGACAGTTCTTCGCTTGGGTGATTTAAATCTGCAAAATTTTGATACACATTACGCGCACCATGTTCAAAATCTACCAACACGCCATCCATATCAAAATATATTTTCATTTTTTCTCCTTTTTTAATCAAATATTTTCAAATCACCAAAATCATCATGAGTGGCATTTGGTATTAACTTTATATCCGATTCGTTTGCCCAAGTTTTTGCCAATTCATACGGTACCGTTTCATCGCGTCCACCAACAAAGTGAATCTGTTTCACATTTGGTAACTTAATCATATTTAACGATTCGTTTAAATCTTTATCACCAAAATAGTTTGTCCATTTTTTATGATTCAGAACCCCAGCAATCGTTATCCATTTTTCAATTTTCAAATTTGGATTTTGTTCTATAACCAAACCAGATATCATTGCCCCGCCAGAATATCCAACAAAAGTTATTTTTTTATTTTTTGCGATTCGTTTTATAACATCACTTTCTGCATCTATTACCTTTTGAGAAAAGCGTCCATTCGTCCAATCTGTTTCATCGCAAGAATCTGTCATAATAAACTGACAAGGTCGCGCTATATAAACCACATTTTCAAAATTATCACGTGCCACCAAATCGCGAACAACGGTTCCACGTGGTGTTGGATCGCGTGTTGGTCGTCCATATGCATTAAAAGCCCGTCCATCGCCTTCGATATAAATATGGATGTGTTTACCAGTGGGGTTATTTATTTTTTGCCAACTAGCAATTTCATACTCGCCAGATTTAATTGGAACATAAACAAAATCGTCGGGCGCTTTCCACCCTGCTCCTGCGCAAGCTGACAAAAACAACAACAGAAAAATCTTCTTCATAATTACACTTTTGTTAAGGTTGGTCAAAATAAAACCGCCAGATTAGGCGGTTTTATTACTGTTTTTTTTAAAATGGGATATCGTCCGCGATATCTTCGATATTAACTTCTTCACGTGGTGCAGATGCCGCTGGCGCAGATTCACTTGAACCATCCAGTGCCTTTGCACCGCTTAATATTACCATTTGACCAGAATATGGATTCAAAACAACTTCTGTTGTGAAAGTATCAACACCTTGTTGGTTTTGCCATTTGCGTGTACGCAGGGAACCTTCCAAATACAATTTTGTACCTTTTTGCAACATGCGTTCCGCAACATCAACAAGGGACGGATTAAAGATAACAACGCGATGCCATTCGGTTTGTTCTTTTTGTTCGCCAGTTTGTCTGTCGCGCCATCTGTCCGATGTAGCGAGTGAAAAACTAACCACTTTCTGTCCAGATTGCATTGTACGAACCGCCGGTTCTTGACCTATATTACCAACTAATATTACTTTGTTTATACTTCCTGCCATAATTACTTCCTTTGTTTAATCTGTGATTTAATGATTGCGAAAAAAAACTGTAAATACAAGAAAAAAACGCGCCAAAAAATGGCGCGCAAAACTATTCTTCATCCGATTCGTCTGTTTCCTCTTCATCTTCTTCATCAACAGCATTCAAATCTATTTCTTTTGGTACACCTAAAATATCTTCGATTTTTTCAGATGCAGCATCTAAATCCATCTTATGCAAAACAGCAAATTCTTGTGCCATACGTTCCAGCGCACGCAAATACAACTGACGTGCGGAAAAAGTCATCGTGTCCGCTGCACTTCTGCGTTGCAGGTCGCGAACAACTTCTGCCAATTTCATTGGGTCGCCAGAATTAATATTTTCTTCGTATTGTGCCGCACGACGTGCCCAAATCATACGCTTTGCACCGGCTTTACCTTTTGCCGAAGCAATGGCTTCATCTAATTTTTTTGCACTGCTTAATGGACGCAAACCAGACAATTCTGCTCTATCAACAGGAACACGCAAAGTCATATGGTTTCTTTCAAAATCAATAACCATCATTTTGATTTTTTGATTACCGATTATTTGTTCTTCGATACGCAGCAATTTCCCAACACCCTGGGTTGGATAAACGACATATTGACCCGACTTAAAATCTAATTTCTTAGTTGGCATTATTACACACCTTTTGCGTTGCCATTCCCTCTGACAGGCTTATTATAACACAAAATTGAGAAAAAACAATTGTTTGGACAAAAATTTATTGCCCAAGGCCCGCAGGTGAAAAACGACCAATATTATTGACCATTTCTTCCAGCGCATTTAATTCGATTGCCGCAGGGATATCCGTTTCGCCCTTTGCAATATGCACATCTTTCAAATCGGCATCATGCAAAATCTTGGTTTTCAGGACACGTCCACCCTTTACCCACGCCAAAAGCACAGTTTTATCATCGTATGTGTTAGGAAAAGGTCCACGCATATTTTCTTCTGCACTGTAATAAACCCAAACTTCATCACCATAAACAGTACGCACCTGTGGATCGCCTATTTCGTCTTGTAATTGCGCAGTTGTCTTTATCGTTGCAACCTTGCTTTCCAAATCTTCCGGGAAGACATACCCGCGATGACGTGTTTGAAAAGTGCACGCTGTTAAACCTAACATTAAAATAACAAATAATTTTTTCATCGAATCACCCTTCACCATTATCTTTGTTTTTGTTCACTGTGAAATTAGCAATATGCTGTTTCAGTTCCGTTTTATAAAGGTTGTTTGCTTTGGCTTGTGATACCAATTTATCAAAATTAGGATTCACAGAACGCGCCAGTGCAAACCTTGTTTCGCTTTTCATAAATTCTTCCAACGGGAACGGATTCACAGTATTAGAATCAAGCGTTAATGGATTTTGTCCATTTTCTAAATTCGCAGGATTAAATCTGTAAAGCGGCCATGCCCCAGTGTTCACCAAATTGATTTGATGTTCGACACCATTTTGCAGAGCGAAGCCATGCGCAATACATGGCGCATAGGCTAAAATAATTGACGGACCATCAAAGGCTTCCGCTTCACGAAAAGCACGCACAGCCTGTGCTTGATTTGCGCCAAGTGCAATTTGTGCAACATACGCACCCGACATCATCGCGATTAAACCTAAATCTTTTTTCGCGTGTTCTTTACCACCCATCGCAAATTTCATAGACGCACCAAACGGTGTTGATTTAGATTGCTGACCACCTGTATTTGAATAACCTTCGGTATCCAAAACAAGTACATTTACATTTTCACCGCTGTGCAAAATGTGATCCAGTCCGCCATAACCAATATCATACGCCCAACCGTCGCCACCAACAATCCATACAGATTTATCAACCACCGCATCCAACAAACCTTCGGCATATCTTGCGCGCGGATTTTTTATTTTTGATAATTGGATGCGTAAACTGTTCTGTAATTCGCGTTGATTTTCAGTTCCAACAGTGTTCATCATTTGTTCTACATTTTCAAAACCAAGTTCAAACAAGACTGAACGCAAAGCAGATTTTCTTTGATTCAAAGCAATGCGCATCCCAAGTCCATATTCCGCATTATCTTCGAACAACGAATTAGACCATGCCGGACCACAACCTTTGGAATCACTGCACCATGGGGTCGTTGGTAAATTTCCACCGTAAATCGAAGAACACCCTGTGGCATTTGCAACAACCATTTTGTCCCCAAACAATTGTGCCATCAAACGAACATAAGGTGTTTCACCACAGCCAGCACACGCACCCGGAAATTCGAAATAATGTGGCAATAATTCAACATGTTTTGGAATATTCAGGTTTAATTTTTCGCGTGGCAAATCTGGAATCTTTAACGCCGCATCAAAAGTTTTTTGATTCTTGATTCCTTCCGCCATTGGCACCAAGGATAACGCACCAACCGGACAATTCTTCATACACAAACCACACCCAGTGCAATCAGATGGCGATATATTTAATGTATAAAACAACCCTGCACCTAATTCTGGCGTTTTCATTGGAACGACAGTTATGCCATCCGCCTTGGCTTTTTGCATTTCTGATTCGTTCATTACCTTAACACGAATCGCACCATGTGGACAAAGCATCGAACACTTTCCACATTGAATACATTTATTCAAATCACATACCGCAACACGATTTGCAATTGCACGCTTTTCATATTTTGATGTTCCAACTGGATATTGACCGCCACCAAATTCACCACATATTTTGAAACGCGATACAGGAATATCATCACCGCGACCCGCCGCCATTTCACCAAGCGTTCCTGCTATTTCCGCAGGTGTATCAAGAGTCATCGCTGGAATAAAATCAGGTGCATTTTTCGAAATACTGGAAGGCAAATTAAATTTCTTTAAATAAGATTCTGCTTTGTCCACCGCCGCCCAATTTGCATGAACAACATCCATACCTTTCTTTTTATAAGTCTTTTCAATTGCTGCTTTTGCTGCATCTTTGGCGGTATCAGGATTTATAACTTTTGTTAAATTAAAGAAATTTAACATTATAAAAGTATTGATACGATTACCCAAACCCAATTCATTTGCCGCCGCATTTGCGTCCAAGAAATAAACTTTTGCACGCATACGAATTAAATGTTCTTGTGCGTCGCGTGGCAAATTTGCAAATGCCTCATCTGGTTTCAATGAAGTATTTATCATAACCGTTCCACCGGCACGCAGCGATGCAAACACATCAAATCTTTGGGCAATCATAAAATTAGAAACACAGATAAAATCTGCACTGTCCACCAAGTATTCACTTTTAATTGGTGTTGGGGAAAAACGAATATGCGATTGAGTTATTCCGCCGGATTTTTTCGAATCGTAAACTGCATAAGATTGTGGATAAAGTTCGGAATTTTCACCAACTATTTTCACAATATTTTTTACCGCACCCACAGTTCCATCACTGCCAATACCATAAAGAATAGCAGTCTGCACATCTTTGTTTTCGATTGTAAAAGTTTTATCTGTATCAAGTGATAAATGTGTTAAATCGTCATCAATACCAACTGTGAAATTATGATGCAAATTACCACGCATCATGTATTCAACAATCGCCTTTACGTCCCTAGGTTTAAATTCTTTTGAACCCAAACCATAGCGACCACCAAAGACTTTTATTTTCGAATCAACAATACTGCGAACGTTTTGATAAAGTGGTTCGCCGATTGAACCCGCCTCTTTCGTTCTGTCCAAAACAGCGATTTGTTCAACTGTTTTTGGCAACGCTTTCAAGAACGCACCAACAGGGAATGGATTAAATAAATGCACACAAATCAAACCGACGCCACGTGGTAAATAATCCAAAGTTTCCGCAATTGTTTCGCAACTTGACCCCATTGAAACAATCACATACTTTGCATCTTTATCACCAACATAATCAACGACACCATATTTACGACCTGTTAATTTTGCAAACTTTTCCATTTCATCTGCGACAATTTGTGGCAATGCATCATAAAGTGAATTTGCCGCTTCGCGTCCTTGGAAATAAACATCTGGATTTTGTGCAGTTCCACGAATTGTTGGATTATCGGGCGACATACCGCGACGACGATTTTCTGCGACCAATTTATCAGGCAACATTTCGCGCAACACATCATCATCGATTCGTGTCAGGGCGGATTCTTCATGACTTGTTCTGAATCCGTCAAAGAAATGTAAAAACGGAACACGACTTTTCAATGTCGCAGCATGCGCAATCGCCGCCATGTCATGTGCGGCCTGAACATTATGCGAAGAAAGTAACGCAAAGCCAGTATTACGCACCGCCATAACATCACTGTGGTCACCAAAAATAGACAACGCATGTGTTGCCAGCGCACGTGCAGCAACATGCATAACGAAAGGTGTTTGTTCGCCCGCTATTTTATACATATTTGGAATCATTAACAGCAAACCTTGGGATGCAGTAAAAGTTGTCGCCAACGCCCCCATTTGCAATGCGCCATGCAATGCGCCCGCGGCACCGGCTTCAGATTGCATTTCGATTATTTCAGGCACCACACCCCAAATATTTTTCTTGTGCTGAAACGCCCATTCATCAGACAATTCGCCCATCGTACTGCTGGGGGTAATAGGATAAATCGCTGCACAATCAACACAACGATACGCAACATCCGCTGCAGCCCAATTTCCATCTACAATTAACTTTGCCATTTTATCCCCCGAATACTGTTATTTTTTATTTTCTTTTTTGGGTTCTGCTTTTTTATCATCTTTAGATTTTTCAGAATCTTTTTTTGCATCTTCTTTCTTGGTATCTTCTTTAGAAGTTTCTTCTACTTTTTCCAGATTCTTTTTTCCTATCTTTGACAAAGCACGAACCATATCCATCGCACGTTGTAATTGATAATCGCGCGCGTCTTTTTCTTCATCAGACAAAGTCAAATAATCTTCTTCTTCATCATCGTCAGATTTCTCAGATTTTTTTGAATCCTTCTTTTTAGATTTAGATTTTTTATCAGACGCATCATTCTTTAAAGAATTATTGAAAGTTGCTTCTGTGAAGAGTGCTTCCTTTTTTTCCAATGTTTCGACTTTACTCTGCAAAACTTCTATATCTGGAGTGATACCTTCATTTTGAATTGAACGACCACTTGGTGTATAATAACGTGCAATGGTTATATGAATCGCAGACCCATCACCCAAAGGTTTTTGTTGTTGCACAGAACCTTTTCCAAAACTTTGCGACCCCATAATAATCGCACGACCGTTATCTTGCAATGCACCAGACACAATTTCAGATGCAGATGCAGAACCATGATTTATCAAAACAACAACAGGCTTGCCATTCACTAAATCACCCGGTTTAGCAAACAATCTTTCAATATCAGATTTTTCTTTACCACGTGTTGACACTATTTCGCCACCATCAAGGAAAGCGTCAGAAACTTCGACAGCAGCAGTTAAATACCCCCCCGGATTATTACGCAAATCAAGAACGTATCCTGCTACTTTTTTCTTTTCCAAATCTTTTATCGCATCTTTCAATTCTTTGGTAGTTGTTGCGCCAAAATCAGAGATACGCAGATAACCAATCTTTGGTAACTTTTCATCATCCATCGCGGCAGCATCTGATTTTTCACTGAACTTTACAGATTTTACTTTGATGATTGCACGTTTCAATGTAAGCACTTTTGGATCTTCTCCGTCATGAACTATCGTCAATTTAACAGTTGTCCCCGGCTTACCTTTCATCTTTTTAACCGCCTGATTCATATTCATGTCGAAAACTTGTTCGCCATCAATATGAGTTATATAATCGCCCGCTGCAATTCCTGCCTTTGCCGCAGGCGTATCATCAATTGGCGAAATAACACGAATTGCGCCCTTGTCGCTGGTTATCTGAATACCAAGGCCACCAAATTCACCATGCGATTTATCATTGAATTCTTTGAAATCATCCGCAGACAAATAAGAAGAATGTGGATCCAACGCAGACAACATCCCATTCATTGCGCCTTCTAACATTTTACGTTCATCGGCTTCTTCAACAAATTGATCGCGCGCGGTTTCAAAAACAAGAGCCAATTTTTTCAATTCATCGTAAATCTGTTCATCTGTTAAATGAACAACAGGTTCTTCTTTTTTTTCTTTCTTAGGCGCAGCGTCACAAACAAACGGCACTATCAAAGCTAAAATTAACAGTATTTTCTTCATAAAATCCACCCTTTCTTACATCAGGTAAAGCATAATAAAAATCAAAACATTGTGCAACACGATTTTTCATTATTATTTCTTTTTATTATTAACTTTTTTAACCTTTAACAAATATTGACAAATTGACTTTTTGTGTTATATTATAAATATAAAAAGGGATGTTTATGGCAAAAAAACTAAAAACAACTTCACAAAAAAAGCAACCAGAAAAGCCAACAGGACTGATGGCTCGCATTGATTATAATAAAAGCATAATCACAAAAAAATTATCTGGTTCTGGCACAACTAAACGCTTAAATAATTTTAATTGGTTACGTCATGAAATATCATATAATGAACCACGCGTCTTATTTTGGCGCAGCACAAAAGAACAAACACCCTATTTTGATTACAGTTGTACACATGGTTTGGGTTCTGCATATGATTTTATTCTGGAACAAACAAGTAAAAAGACACCATTAAGAATCCAAGAAATATGTAATATTCATTATTTGATTTGTAATGAAAACAACGTAAAGATAAATGATTCCTTTATTCGTCCAGGCGTTATAAGAAAAACAAACATACCAATGGAAGTAGAAAACAGATTAGAAGACATACTTTTCAAATACAGAAGTGACAACAAACCGGCTATCATCCGTGCATTTGATATGCATTACAGCCTGATTGAGTTGCAAGCATTTGATGATTATAACAAACGTACTGCCAGAATGGTTATGAATTGGGCATTATTAGAAAACGGATATAGACCTGTTGCTTTTACAAGAAAAACAGACAAAGAATCTTATCCTGAAGCTCTTGTAGTTATGAAAAAAGGTGAAACAAAAAAATACTACAAATACATGATGAACGCAATGTTATCTTCCCAAAATAAAATTATATCTCAACTGAAAACATCAAAAATTCGTTAAATAAAAATGCCCAAACGGGCATTTTTATTTAATAAACTACCGTTTACCACGACCATAACGCGATAAAAATTTATTTATTTGAGAACTGGTTGGTGCAACAGCGACAGGTTCATTTTCAATTTCTGTAATTTTTGTAATTTTCTGTTTATTTGCAGTTTTTATTGCATACAATTCTTGGTTATCCCCTTTACCAAGCAATATATCTTGCAACAACTTGTCATATTCAGATTTGAATTGTTTATCGTGTTTATATAAAAAATCTGCTGTTTTTTCTATGATACCAGAATGCTTGTCCGCACTAAAACTTTTTATTCTTGAAAAAGTTCCGTCATAAATAATAGTTAATTTTTTATCATCCAAAGCTTTAATTTCAATATTGTCAAATTTTATAATATGTTTAATCGCCGCGTTATAAATCATATCAAACAAGAAATCTTGTGTTGCTTCGTAATCCAATTTCCAGTCTGGATATTTTACTGCACTTGCATCTACTTCACATTCAACAAGATAGGCTTGCTTTTCAACATCTTGGTCCCACATATCTTTATTTGTTTTTATATGATATTCCGCACCGCTTTTTGTCGTAAAAAAATAATACCCGTTGCTTTGCCCGCCAAGTGCATCTTGTGAAGGGTTAAAATACCAACTTTCTTTTATTTGTGTAAACTGCTGTTGCGTTATTGGGGATAAAATATGATACAGAACAATTTTTCGCTGTTTCACATTATCGATTCCCTTTTTCATTTTTTCTACTTTGGTATTCATTGGGCAAAGGTCCTTTTTTATTATGCTATTATAACATAAAAAAAGCCCGAACGGGCTTTTTTTATTTAACTAATTGTTTTTCTATAAACTGTATTCTTGTTATCAAATTATTCATAAACTGTATTTTTTCTCCATTATTTTGAACAGTTTTTTCTGATTGCGGATTCATTCTTAAATCATCCCCCGCTTTTATAAAACGCTTCAGCAACACAGTTATTGTTCTGTATCTCATGATATTTTGTAAATCAGGATTACGCGGTCCACGAATACGGTATTTATCTTTATCGTGCAATTTAAAATATTCTTCGTAAACAAGTTTGCAAATCTCTAAATCTACGGCAAGTGGTGAAAAGATATCACAAAAGATAAAATTATAATTCGCTTCTGCAAAATCAATAAAATATAACTTGCTGTTAACCGAATCGTACAAAACATTACCAGAATTTAAATCGCAATGCGACCACGCTTTCAGAGTGATATATTCAAAATTCTCTACATCTGTCATTAAATCAGACATATATTTCACAGTGCCAACATTGAACCATCTTGGCATTTTATTATCAATTATCTTTTGCAACCTTTGCATTTTTAATTCGTCAGATATTTTATGAACAATCTCTTCCGACACAGGTTTTGATTCGTTCATATCGACCAAGAAATGTGCCAAACTGGTAACAATTTCATAACGTTGACGTCCTGTCAAAGTCTGATATAAATTGGCTGTCAAAGGTTCCCCATGGGCGCGTTCTTCCAACAACTGATATTCGTCATCTTTGATATGCAACATGCGCGGAATATTATACACAGGATTATTAACAGCCTTTATACCGTCAATTACATCCTTGGTTCTGTGTTGTTTTTTCAACCATTTATCTTTTTGATCCTGTGTGAATTCTGGCAATGGACGTTTCATAACCAAACCTTCACCAAAATCGGCGATATAAGTTTCACGTCCATGAGGTGCCTTTATTTCTGTTTTCATACCACAAATTATAGACATAATTTTTATTTTGTCAAGTGTTTTACAAAAATCCAAGATTTACATTTTTTTATTGTTTTGGTAAAATAAGTACCATGTTGAAATCTAAAAAAGCTTTATATGGGATTGTTGTATGCTGTGGCTCCCTGCCTGCATTTGCGGCAAACACAGAATTAACAAAGATACAAAACCAAATAAAACAGACAGAACTTCAAAACAAAAAAATTGAACAACAATTAAAGACCTCTGCCAAAGACGTAGAACAAACAAAAAAACAACTGGTAAAAACTGCTGACCGCGTCAGTTCTTTGCAAGAACAACGTGGCGCATTATTGAAACGCATCGCAGAACTGGACAACCAACGCAACATTATAAATGCCGAACTTGCTAAAAGCTATGACGGCATAGCCGACGCAACTGCCAGCATGCTGTTCATCGCATCAAACCCAAATTTTGATTCACAAACTATGCACGATTATGTTTTGACTTCTGTTTTATTGTCTGCCGCATCCGATAAATTTGACGAACAAATAACAGACGCGACAAAAAAATTAAAAGAACTTGATAAAATTCATGACGAAAGAACAACCGAAAAAGAAAAACTGGATCGCAGCACAAAAAAATATACCAATGAAAAAAACGAACTGGACAAATTATTAAAGACGCGTTCGGCACAAAACGAAAAGTTAAAAAATCAACAAATCGCACTGCAAGACAAATTGAAAAAATTATCAGCCCAGGCAAAAAGTATTTCTGAATTATCCGCCGGCGTTGGTTCTTCTGAAATGAGCAGTGATGCTAAATTTTCAAAACGAAAATTAAATGTTCCTGTTCGCGGCAGATTGATTGTACGCTATGGCGAAAAGACTGCGCTTGGCTTAAAATCAGACGGGTGGCGCATACACACTCGTGGCGATGCACTGGTTATGGCGCCTGCAGACGGGGTAATTAAATTCGCAGACAGTTTCCGTGGCTTTGGTAAAGTTGTGATTATGTCCCACAAAAACGGATACAATACGGTTATGACAAACATGGGATCAATCGACGCGATTGTTGGTCAAGAAGTTTTGGCAGGTGAACCTATTGGTCGCATGAACGAAAACAGACCAGAGATGTATCTGGAAGTACGACGCGGCAACAAATCAATCGACCCGGCACGTCTTTTCAATGAACCATAAAAAAAATTATTGATTAAAACTCGAAACGAAGACCCAACATAAAATTGGTGTATATCATATCTTTAGCATTGAACCATTCGCGGTGTTGTGTACCATCGTTGCTTACCAAATTCCATTTGATTGTTGGAATGTACATTACACGCACACCGAAATCCAGAAAAGTATATTCGCTTATCCCATACGCAGCACCAATAGCACCGATTGCTGCAACATTTGTAGATGTTGGATATTTAGAAATATCGGACGGTGGATTAAACTGTATTATCCCATCTGTATCAGGCGTTCCATAATTCAACATATCTGAATCAGTAGACAAATCGCCATAAATATCAGACAATTTCATAGTCGTTTTTGAACTAGCATAACCTGCCCCCAATCCAATATAAGGTATTATTTGATTCAACTGTTTCTTGTTTCCGTCAAAGAAATCGTAATACACCATCGCAGATATTACATCTGTTGAAACGGTTGAAGTAACACCACTGCTTGACACATGGATTGTACCATTATATTCGCCCCTGACTTGCATTGTGCCTTCAAGCAATGGGACTTCGTTATATTCCGTTTCAGAAATATAATCATAACCTGCTTCTAATCGCCACTGTGGATGATTAGGAACCGTGAACCCTAAACTGGCCCCCGCAGTAAAAGCAGTTTTTGAAAAATTATTTTTCGCTGGCAAACTGCCGATATTTCCAACAGCTATATCAGTAAAACCATTATTGGCTGCATCAGTGGCATCAGAAAAATAACGCAACGAAACCGCGGCCCCACTGGTTGGATTTATATAATAATAACCGTCCAGATTACCAACTTTGTTTTCGACCTTTGCATTGGCCAAGGACAATCCGCCACGCAAACTGATTGTAAAGCGTGAACCATCATCTGTGTAATATCCATCTTTGATATAATAGCCATCATATTGCCACCCCGCGAACGCAGGCACAGACATAAAACCAGCCACAATCAAAAACAAAGATTTATATAATTTCATTATGGATTTAATTATACCATAAAAACGAAATCAAAAAAAGAACAAAGCAATAAAAAATGCCCGTTTGGGCATTTTTTATTTTACGATAGATTCAACATCTATTTCTGTATAGTTCGAACCTTTGTCAACACTGCCGTAAACTGTAACAACATCATCAACACGCACAGTGTTTCCATTCCAAGATTCTTCATCGATTTCCATCATGATTGTACCGGAACCATCTTCGAAAACAAAGATATTATTGCCCATATTTTTTGTGATACGACCGCGCATTACAACCGGTGTATTATCAGGCAACGAAACAACTTCTGTAACAGACCAAACCGCAGGTTGCGTATTCATGCTGTTGTTCATATTGTTGTTCATATTTTTTCCAGAACCTGCAAATGCACCACAAATTGGCATAAAAGCAACCAAAGCCAAAACAGATATTTTTTTCATGTCTTTCTCCATTTGTTATTTTGTTTTCCATGCTTAGATTATAACAAAGGGACAAATAAAAATGTCTAGGAACGATTTACCAAAACTATCAAAGCAAACCGGTATATTATTCCAGAGTATTGTCATTGCGAACGTGGACGACTGACGACAGCATTGCTGTTCGTCTGCGGACACGTGTGGCAATCCAGGTTTTTAGAGTTCAGCCGGAACGGCTGACCGAATTAACAATTTAAACAATCAAATCTATCAACCCAATCAGGATTCGTTGATTCTATCAGTTCCAATTTCTTTTTACGCGACCAAGATTTAATCTGTTTTTCACGCAATATCGCATATTCAGGATTTTCAAAAACTTCTATGTACACCAATTTATTCACGTTGTATCGAGCTGAAAAACTGTTCTTATTTACATGTGTTTTATGTTCAAAGGAACGCCTTGCAATATCGTTTGTTACACCTGTATACAACGTTCCATTCTTGCCAGATGCCATTATGTAAACATAATATTTGTAAGTCTTCATAAAACAAATATTAATTTTGTGCCAAGATTTTTTCAAGAATAAAAAGTAGTCTGTCGTTACCGACAGACACTTAAAGATATCCTGGATTGCCACGTCATAAAATTAATAACAGCAAGCTTGGTTATTAATTTTATTTCTCGCAATGACGGCTCTCTGGAACGATTTACCAAACAAGAAACCGCCCATTCGGGCGGTTTAATTTACATTTTAACATCTTCACAAGCAGGATCTGTTGTCTTGGATGTACAAGAATAACTTGAGCTACTGAACAAACCACCGCCACTCTTTGAACAAGACTGAGTTGTTATAGTGCGACAAATATGACAATTTCTGCTTTCGCGATCAAATGTCGAAGTTACATAAACGCTTGCATTAGCCCCTGTGCCACTCAAAGAAGTTGTTCCACTGCTGCTTGCACCACCTCTCACTAAATCTTTTGCACTCAATCCTGAACCCACGTCATAGGATATAGCATAAGGCACAGTTAAAGGTTCTTGTTCCGTAATACCTTTATCAGAACTTGATGTTGTACCAGCGGACGCAATCTTTTGGCACATATATTGAGCAACATCTGCTGACGCTCCCTTCGTTGCTTCTGCTATCGCTTCGTTCACCTTTTTGTTATAGTTATCTTGCGCCTTACGCAACGCTGCCATCCCTATCATTACACGGTACTGATTCATCAACTTCGGAAATCTTGCAACTGTTGAATTCTTTTTGCTGCCTTTCCCATTGATTTGTGATAAATCACGACCACTTATACAATATTGTATTTGTTGATCGGATTCTACCAAAGATATTGTTCTGTTTATTGTGCCGGCTATATTATTCAATTCCTCTTCTATCGATGATATTATCGCTTCGGAATCTTTAACCCCTGAATTTTTCTTTTTCACTTCTTTGATATAATCTTTCACACCAATTTCCCCAGGTGCCAAAACCTTGCCGTTATCTTTCACAGTGCCGGCGGCATCACCCATTTTGATTGAACCAAATGATATCATACCGGTTACACGATAGGTGGTTCCTATCTTCTGTGATTTTACAGAATTCGTACCAATGTATTCATCCGACGCAAAACTGTTACAATCTGTCGTTGAACCACAAAGTTCTGTCATCTTTTCTTCTGCTAAATTCTGACAGTTTTCAAGAGCCTTATTATCAATGTTCAAATACAGCCCCATCAACATAGAATCCAAATCAGACATCTTAAAGTCAGGATTTGCTTGTTTACATACAACCAATTTATCAATCGGACAAATATCATGAATGTAATTGAAATCCATACCTATGCAGTTCGAAAAATCTTCACCACATCTATCTTCTGCTGTAAAACAATCTTTAACTTCTTTGGTGCACGCATCAACACGCATTGCCGCCAATTTGCTTACAACATAATCCCAAATTTGTGGTTCCATACGTTCGCATGGATCAATTTGAACCTTGCAGAAAGAACGTGCCATATCTGGACGTGCAAGACACGCATCCATAGTTGCTACGCCTTTACCTTCAATGTCGTCTTTACATGCTTTTTGGATACAGTTCGAAATATCACCCAAACAAGACTGTCTTTTTTGGGATTCGATATTTTGTTCCGCCAAACGAATTGTTGGTGCGGATTCACGCAAGAAATCGTTCCAAATATAATCACGAACCGCAACACAACTATTCAAAACCCTTTCACAAATGAAACGTTTTGATTCCAAAATCTCCATTGTCGATGCTGTTATATCATAAGTGTTAATTGTTTCGACTTTTGTACCAGCAACACTGATTGCTTCGTTATTCTGCATATTTTCAGACGCGATTGTGAACACACAATTTTCCCAATTTGAACCACAGGCGTCTTCACTGCGCATACATTTTTTGTATTCAACCAAACATGTTCCACGATCGTATTTGTTTGATTCTTCCAAAGATTCACGTAATGCACCGCGCACAGCCGATTTCGCCTGTGTCAAAACAGAATCTGCCTCTTGTTTTTTCAATGCAATACTATTTGCCAAACCTTTACAATCTGACACTATTTGACGTGAATACATCTGAGTCAACATTGTCATATCTTTATCACAAGAATCAGGCATTTGTTCCTTGCACAACCTGTTTGCAGCGTTATACAACTCTTTTCCTGTTTTACCAGAAAAATCATCTTCGTCATCTTCTTCGTCTTCTTCATCATATGACAAAAGAGTGGACACCTTTGTCGTTATTCCTGCTTTTACAACACTGCCATCATCGTTATAAACTCTTTCCCCGCCGTTGAATATAATATCCGCATTTGCCCCTGCTTGAATTTTTTCAACTTCTTCTGTACTGATACGTTCTGCTTCAACCAGAATCTTTCTGATATCTTCTAATTGCGCTTCATATTTTGCGGCATCATCACTGCATTGGCAAGTTCCACCGTTTTCATTGTCAGCAATACAAAACTGATCCATACAACCAAAATATTGGTTATAGCATTCTTCGTCATAAATACCTGAGGCATCAATTTTTGCACGAACTTTTGTTCCTGCGCTTAATGCAGATTGTTTCTTTGTTGTTGCTTTTTTAGTGGCAGCCAAAGAATCTGCGGTTACAGCAAAAGCCGCCAACAAACCAGCAAAAAAACCTAAACGCAATATTTTTCTCATTTCTTTTTCCTATGTTTTACATGTTTATATCTTCGCAAGATTCAATTTCTTGACAGAATTCTTTTTTACCAGCTGATGACGAACCAAAAATACCTCCGCCAATAGCACCTATCACACCACCAATGGCGGTTCCCCAACCTGGCGCTATTGTGCTACCAATAGAAGCCCCGGCAGACAATCCACCAGCCGCACCTTTCATTGCGGCAGTTGATTTTGATTCACCACCTTCTTCACAAACCTGTTGTTTGCGACAAACATGGCAATTACGCAAAGATGGTTCAAATGATACAGTGTGGATATAACTGTAATTAGATTTTGATTCATCTGGTTTTTCTGGTTTATAAGTTTTCAAACAAATCGATTTTGCTTCTTCCAAATCTTTTTTGCGTGCCAATTCCGCAATCTTGGTATCAAGTTCACGCAGATTACGATTTTCTGCCGACATCTTGGCCAATAATTTCGCAGTATTAAATACACTTACACCCAAAGAATTTTTATTTTTAAGTTTTTTAGATTTATCGGCAACACTTTGTGAATCCGCACAAGCGGCAACAGTTTTGTCTGCTTCAAATTGCTTAAAGAATTCTTCAACTGCCGCATCGGAATTCGCAACAACTGTTTTACGCAGATTTGCCAAACCTTCTTCAGTAGTAGGTAAATCAACCAAAGATTCAACTGTTGTATCTGTTGGCAAGCACGCCATATCAGTACCGCAAACTTTACCCAATTGTTCGCCAAAATAATTTATACAACCTTGCATCATCTGATAATCCATCTGTAACAATGCAGCCTGAACAATAATATTAAATTGAGTCGCAGTCTTACAAGATGGGAACATATCCTGTGGGCAAAGCGCAGCAATTTCATATGGTTTCTTACCAATACATTCTGGTTTTGTGAAATCTACACCACATTTGTCCTGCAAACATTTATCAACATCGTTTTCACAGAACTTGGTTTGCAAATATCCCAACTTATCGTTCACAACAGCCTGGAACCCAGGGATTTTCGCATCACATTCTGTAATAACAGGACAAATACCCGCCGCGACATTAACATTGGTCAAACATTCTGCATTTGTTGATGTAGAACAACCTTCTTCCAAGCAGTTTTGAACACGCGCCAAACATGTTTGTCTTTCGTATTTATCCGCATACTTTGCGGCTTCTGCTAAAACACTCTTAGATTCTTCTTTCCAATCTTTGATAACGTAATCGCGTACTGCCATACATTGATCCAAAACATTTTCGCACGCATTAGAACGACGTTGCAACAATTTACTATCAAGACAGTTTTCAAAATTCGCACCACAACCGCCCTTGTCTGCTATGCAAGAACGATACGCCAACAAACATTCACCACGATTGTATTTGTTTGTTGTATCTAACATTTCAAGACGCGCCTTGCGAACAGCAGATTCTGCGATTCGTTTATTAGATTCTGCATTTGCTTTTTGATCTACCAAGTACGCATCATAACTTTTACAATCTTGAACTATCATACGCGAATAAAGCATTTCTTCCATTTCGGCTTTTGTACCACAAGATTTCAGTTCATCAGAACAATATTTCTTTGCCTTTTTATACAAGTCTTCGCCTAATTCGATATCTTCCCCAACTCCTTCATCTTCGTCTTCATCATCAGACAACCATGACAAGAAATTAGCACTAGAAATTTTTGTACTTGTATTATTATCCTTGAACACTAATTTTGCCTTGGCACCTAATTGTTCACGTTCAACACCTTCGGTGTACAATTTGTCTGCCTCTGCTTGAATCGCCAAAACGGCTTTTATCTTGCTTTTTGCCAAATCTATATTGTCAGAACACGCACAACGTTCACCTTGACTTTCATCCAACAAACAAAAATCGTCCATACACGCACGATAAGCTTCACGACAATCAGACGATGCAACTGTTGAATTGACTGTTTCAGAATCGGAAACAACTTCATCTTCAACCAGATTTGTTTCTTTTTTTACAGGTTCCTGTTGCGCCGAAGACGATTCAGACGCCGTTAACGAAACCGATGCACCAGATGGCACAGCAGCCCCAACACCAAGACTTGCGCCGGAAACCACGCCTGAAATAGACGGCAACCTTGCGGCCGCTTGATTAGTTCTAACCACACCAACACGCGCAGAAGAATCAGAACGACTCGCCGCGCCATAAACAACCATTGGGCACACCAATAAAACCGGTAAAATTTTTATCATTTTCATGAGAGCTCTTCCTACATTCCATATTATTTTATCAAAAAAAACACACCCTTGCAAGCGGATATAAAAACTTCTTGCAATTTTATTGCATGCTTAATATCATTAAGAGGTCGAAAAAATGAGGTTTTTATTTATGGCAAAAGATGATGTAATTGTTTTTTCTGGTACCGTCGAAGAAAGATTACCAAACACAATGTTTCGCGTACGTCTTGAAAACGGTCATATGATATTGGCAACAGTTTGTGGCAAAATGCGTAAAGCGCGCATATGGGTCAACGTTGGCGAAAAGGTCCACGTTGAAATGACACCTTACGATTTAGACAAAGGCAGAATAACTTTTGTAGAACGCACTCATACACAAACAGAAGGCGCGCCAAATCATCAATAAAAAGACAAATCCATTTCACAATGGATTTTTTATTTCTGTTTTTTGTTAAAATACCCTTGCCTAAAACACCACGTTTTTGATATTATTATTAAAAAGTATAGGATGAGAAAAATTTGTCTTGTTTTTCTTGGTGTGTTTTTGTGCATCGAAAGTATCGATGCTGCTGTGCGTACACAACAAAATACAATAGCGACAACAGTTTCACGCCAAGCAACAAATGTTTCCAGAACAAACAATGCACAAACACGTTCTGTATCATCAAGAACAGCTGTTAATCAAAACGCGTCCCGCAAAACAAAAACAAGAAACACAACAAACAAAACTGTTACAGGACGCAGCGCAACAAAAAGGTCCGCAACACGGACATCTGTTCAACCGTCTGTCGTTTCACGTGCAGCTGCGACAGTACAAACCCAAACTTTTGGAACAAATTATAATTCTTGTCGTGATGCATATTTTTCATGTATGGATCAATTTTGTGCACTTCAAAACGAAACATACCGTCGTTGTGTTTGTTCTTCTAAATTGCAATCCATAAAAAAACAAGAACAAACATTGTCTCAAACATCGGACAGTTTAAAAAATTTTGATGATTTAAATATAGAAACAATAAACAAATCTGCCGCAGAAGTTAAATCAATGTTGCACGCATCCGAAGGGGAACTTTCTGTAAAAAAAGATACTTCTAACAGTGCAAATACATTAAAAAATATATCCGCTGTACTTAGTGAAACAAAAGCCCAATCTTTATCAACACAGGGATCTTTAGATATTGCTGGCGACATAAAATCAATATGGAAAACAACAGATTTGATTGGTGGTGCAGACATCGCAAACCTTACTGGCGAAAACTTGTATAATGCCGTACACACACAATGCTATGAATTGGTTTTACCAAATTGCAACGAAACAGATTTAAAAATGATTTCATCTGCGTACGGTATGTATATTGAAAATGATTGCAGCGTGCTTGAAAACAATCTTAAAGAAAAAAAGGTTCTTGCAAATGCGACCATACGAGATATGCGCCATAAAATGCAAGACACACGACTGGAAAATTATGATGTGCATAATTCTGTCAGTATAAATGATTGCATTGCCAATGTTCGCAAAGATATTACCGCTGACCCTGCATGTGGCGAAGGATATGTTCACTGTCTGGATTTTTCAGGTAAATATTTAAATTTAACAACCGGCGAACCAATATATTCACCTGATTTTTATCAAATAGAAAATCAAATTTCTTTATCTGGGGATATTTCAAAAGAAACCAAAAATTCAGCATTTTTAAACATGCTTAATAAAAAGCGAGATTTTGCAGCACAAAGTCTTGACCTGTGTCGCGACGATGCAGATGCTGTATGGCAAGAATATTTGAATCAAGCACTTGTAGAAATATATCAAGCACAACAAGAAAAAGTTCAAAAAGTAAAGAAAGAATGTTTAGCTGTTGTTAATGAATGTTATTTAAAAAAATCTGAACAATTAAAAAGCTTTATTGGAACAACATCCGATATTAACCCAAACCAAACTTTGGAATTATCAGAAGAAATGTGTGCAGACAAATTAAATGCATGCAGCAATCTTTACGGTGGTGGCACATCAGGTTTGGATGTTCTGGTTGCGACCATGACAGGTATAACAGATGCAACAATTGAACAATCTTGTACCGACTTGTTAAATACCTTTGTCCAGAAACTTTGTGCAGTATCGGTAAACGATTCTGTACATTCAGCACCATATGGTTGTCGCACATATGCCCCTGGCGAAGCACGTTATGCCAGAAACCCAGATTGTAACACAAAAACAATCAATCCTTTTGCACAAACAAATATCTTTTTAAGCAGCACAAATGAAACCGACGGGTTCTCGGCTTATACCAAAGCATGCTCTGTAGATTCAAACAAAATTTATATAAGTTGTAAAAACGGGTATTATTTATACGAAAAAAATTCTTGTTCTGCGAACTCTTATTGCTTCAACGAAGATCACGGAACCGAATGTCGTATATGTCCACCAAATACAATTTGTGCCGGCGGAACATCACAACCAACAACCACAGAAGCAACCCAAGATTTATATATTTCTTGCGGGGCTGATTACATAGGAAGTCTTTATCAACAATTGGCTGTATACGCCTTGCAAAACTGTACACGACCCTCTGATTCATCTGGTGTGTTATCAGAAACACTGTTATCATATGTCAACGAAACAATGAATAATACACGCACACAATTGGTTGTCGCGCTTTCCAAAGAATGTTCTGACCAATCTGGTATATGGATAGACATTCCATGGGTTGATGAAAACGCAGATGGAATACATGATTCTACTGGGGATAAGTTATTAAATACTTTCTATATGACAACAGGCACTAATGCTTTATGGGGATATTGCAAAAAATAAACAGCGATAAAAAAATCATCGCTGTTTATTTACATATTTTTTTATCTAAGCCGCTTTTTTTGTTTCGGCGAATATTTCCACTGGTTCTTTTTTTCCGTTTACGACATCTGCATCTATGACAATTTCTTGTAAATCTTTTTTGTCAGGTGCTTCAAACATAGGTTTTAACAAAATCTTTTCCAATATTGAACGCAAACCACGTGCACCAGTTTTTCTTTCGATTGCCATTTTAGCAATCGCAGACAATCCATCTTTTGTTATATTCAGTTTAATTCCGTCCATTTCCAACATAGCGGCATATTGCTTAACAATCGCATTCTTTGGTTCAGTTAAAATCTTAACCAATGCTTTTTCATCCAATGGTTGCAAAGTTGTTACGATTGGCAAACGCCCGATTAATTCTGGAATGATTCCAAAACGGACTAAATCACTTGATTGAACATCATCCAATCTATCTTTTTCTTCACGTTCTTTTTTATCACTTACATTTGCACCAAAGCCGATACCTGCACGACCAGCGGTTCTGGCTGCAATAATTTTATTAAGGCCGTCAAACGCACCACCACAAATGAACAAAATCTTGCTGGTATCCAATTGAACAGTTGATTCACCAGGATGTTTACGCCCGCCACCACCCGCAGGCACATTAGCGACCGTACCTTCGATTAATTTCAACAACGCCTGTTGAACACCTTCCCCAGAAACATCACGCGTTAATGAAGGGTTTTCAGATTTACGCGAAATCTTGTCTATTTCATCAATATAAATTATTCCACGTTGTGCACGTTCCACATCAAAATTAGCATTTTGCAATAAACGAGTTAACACAGATTCAACGTCGTCGCCAACATAACCTGCTTCTGTCAAAGTAGTTGCATCAGCAATCGCAAACGGCACATCCAAAACACGCGCCAAAGTTTGTGCGAATAATGTTTTACCAGTACCAGTTGAACCAATCATCAAAATATTAGATTTTTGTATTTCTACATTAGAAGCAACCGACGCACTGTTGCGCTTGTAATGATTATAAACCGCCACAGCCAATGTCCTTTTTGCACTATCTTGACCAATGACATATTCATTCAAGAATTTATAAATTTCAGAAGGCGTCGGCAATGCAGCAGATTCTTGTTTGACCTGAGTTTTTTTATCGTCTGCCATAATATCATTACACAGATTGATACATTCATCACAAATACAAACATCTTTACCGCTTACTAATTTTTTTACTTCATACACAGACTTGCCACAGAAACTGCAGAACTGATGTGCTTTGTCTGGTGTATTTGTTGTTTTATCGTTGCTCATTTTTATAAACCTTGAATTAATAAAAAATTATTTTCTGGTCAAAATTTCATCAAACAGACCAAATTTTTTGGCATCTTCGGCACTCATCCAATTATCGCGTTCCATTGCATCGAAAACTTCTTTTTCTTTGCGTCCGGTAAATCCAGCCATTTGTTTAATAAACAACTGTTTAACGCGTTGCATTTCTTTCATATATATTTCCATATCTGTAACTTTACCTTGTGTTCCAGAAGATGGTTGATGAATCATAATTTCAGTATTTGGCAAAACAAAACGTTTACCCTTGGCACCCGCCGCCAATAATACCGTACCCATAGATGCAACCAATCCCATACCGATTGTTGAAACATCTGGTTTGATGTATTGCATAGTATCCATAATTGCCCAACCGGCGGTTACATCACCACCCGGGGTGTTAATGTATAACGAAATATCGGCATTTGGATTTTCAGATTCCAAGAACAACAACTGTGCAACAATAGTGTTTGCCATGGCCGGTTCGATCGGTCCCGAAACCATGACAATTCTATCGCGCAAAAGACGTGAATAAATGTCAAAAGAACGTTCGCCTTTTGGTGATTCTTCAATAACAATAGGAACTAAAGACATAATAAATCCTCTTTTTTACACTAAATTATACCACCGATTTGACCGATTCGCCAATTTTATAGTAAATAAATAAGGAAAAATCTCAGATTTTCAAGATGCTTGTTATTTTTCCAAAACCTTAATTCCTGGTAAAGTTCTGCCTTCGATAAATTCAAGAAACGCACCACCACCGGTTGAAACATAACTTATATCGTCCAACACCCCACACGTATCTAATACTGCGACAGTATCCCCGCCACCGACAATACTTTCCAATTTGCCTTGTTTTGTGTACTCTGCCAGCGCACGCGCAAAATCAAACGAAGCCTTGCCCCATCTTTTACCAAATTCAGTTACCCCGAAAGGTCCGTTCCAAATAACTGTTTTTGCGATGTTTAATAAATCTATATTTCGCGCAATAGTCTTGTCCCCATCGTCCATTATAATATCATCATCTTTGATTTTATCGGCATCGCGATTTTCACGAATTGCGTCTTTATCAAAATCTTTACCAACACCTTTATCAAGTGGTAAAAACAAACCGCAATTATTTTCGACCGCCAATTTGATTATTTCATTAACTGTACCAACCATATCTTTTTCACAAAGTGAATCGCCAACCGGCAACCCCAGCGCATAATTAAAAGTCGTTCCCATTGCGCCACCAATAACCATTTTATCGGCAATCTTTACAATCTTTTTCAAAACATCTATCTTGGTTGAAACTTTGCCACCACCAATGTAAGCAACCAAAGGACGCGTTGGATTATTTAAAACTCTTGTTAAATTTGTTATTTCTTTTTCCAGCAACAAACCCGCATACGATGGCAAATATTTTGTAACACCGACAATGCTGGCTGCAGCACGATGCGACACTGCAAATGCGTCATTAACATAAATGTCATATCCACTTGCCAGTTTCTTTGCAAAAGAATCATCGTTTTCTTCTTCGCCAATATAGAAACGCAAGTTTTCCAAAAGCACTACATCGCCATCTGCCATATCCAAAAGAAAATCTTTTTTCAAACAATCATCGATAAAAGGCACATTCATATATTCTGCAACCGGACGCAGAGATAATTCAGGATTAAACCGTCCCTTTGGACGCCCCAGGTGTGAACAGATAACAACACGCGCGCCATTGTCTATCAGATATTTTATTGTCGGCATTGATGCATCAATTCTGAAAGTATCAGTTATTTTTCCATCAACAATTTGCACATTAAAATCATCACGCAGCAAAACGTACTTTGAATGAACATCGACATCATGAACATTACGAATTTCCATTTTTTTCTATCCTTTCTTTGACTGGACGATAGGTCTTTCTATAATGTTCATTTATACCATATTTATCGATAGCTTGCAAATGTTGTTGTGTTGGATAGCCAGCATTCTTTTCCCATTCATATTGTGGGTACTTTTTTGATAATTCTTTCATAATTCTATCGCGTGTAACCTTTGCGACAATCGACGCTGCCGCAATAGATAAAGATTTTGCATCACCCTTTACAACCGATTCGCCAATTAAACCCTTTGGCATTTTGTTTCCGTCAATCAAACAATATTCAACATCAATATCCAGCGCACCTACGGCACGTGTCATCGCGGTTAGGGATGCCTGCAAAATATTCATTTCATCAATCTCTGACGCGCTACATTGTGCAGATGACCATATAATATCAGGATTATTTGTTATCCAATCGTATGCAATGTTTCTTTGTTTTTCACTCATCTGTTTAGAATCACAAATAAGTGGCATATCATCAAAATCATATTTCTTGAAAACAACGGCCCCTGCAACCACAGGTCCGCAAAGTGGGCCCCGCCCTGCCTCATCAGCACCGGCAATTATTTTTTTACCAACTTTTTTTTCAATAGAAAAATCAGGAACACTTCGCATAATTACAATGATGTTTTATCTAAAACTTTGTTCGCAACATATTCATCTTCACTGTTGTAATAAGGCCATGAACCGTCCGCTAGTTCTTTCAATGCAGTTAATGGTTGATCCAAGCGCGCACGATAAAGCCACAAATTAGACATTACACGCTTAACATAATTACGCGTTTCGTATGCCGGGAAACTTTCGATATAAAGCAATGGGTCAGATGTAGAAAAACTTTTTTCAAACTTAGCTAAATTTCCAATACCTGCATTATAAGCAATTAACATTTTTATAATATTATTTTGAATCATTTGATGTTGCAGCAAATCGACAATAAACTGTTGTCCCAAAAACATATTGTGTTCTGGATTGGACATATCTATTTCTGACATCTTAACAGAATTTTTACGCGCCACTAATTTAGCAGTTTTTGGCATTAATTGCATAACGCCGTTTGCACCTGCACTTGATTTTGCAGTTTGTTTAAAACCACTTTCTTGCTTTGTAATTGCCAACAACAAAGCCCTGTCAATAGACCAGCCACCCAACGGTTCCCAATTAGGCAACGGGTATTGAGCAGAATAAATAATATCATCATTGATTTCTAAAATACCTCTATCGCGCATAACCCCAGAAACCAAAATAGCAACACTTGGTAAACCATAAAGCGAAGATACCGCATTAACAGCATGTAACATTTTATCTGAAGATTTTGCGGTTACCAAATATTTCAAATATTGTTCTGCCCTGTCTTTACGACCAACCTGCAATAAAGCCAATGCTTTCTTGCCATACTTATCTTCACGCAATGTAACGATGTCTTCATCAGAACAATCCTGTTCAAAAAATTCGTATTCAGGCGTATCACCCAGCATTGTAGAAGCCAACGCACCATAAAAAGACATCGGATACGCTGCTGCAATTTTCCAATATTTTTTTGCAGCCGAACTGTCGCCATTTATATCGGCACAACGCCCCGCCCAAAAAGCAGCTTCGGTTTTACGTGCATTATTTATTTGTGTCAAATCAAGAATTTGACTGAAATATTTTTGTGCTTCACCATATTTTTGTTCTTTGAAATAAAGCAATCCCATTGTCCATAAACCATATTCAGATTTTGCATCAGACGAAACGAACCCCCACTTTTTTGCTAATTCATATTCACCATTTGTATAGTACAAGAAAGACAAACGACCCGCCAGACGTCCATAATCAGATTCAGAAATTTTCGATTTAAAAGATTTATCTTCCAATATGTTGCGCGCGGCTTTTGATGAACCCGAACGTATTGCTTTTTTAAACTTATTGATCGTTTTTGTTGTTTTTTCTTTGTATTGTTTCACTGTCCAATTTTCAGATTGTGCGGTTTCAATATATTCTTTACCAGTAATAATATGTGGCATATTTGGTTTGCGCACAGATGCCTTTTTTATTCCTGCAATTTTATACAATCTTTCAGACCCCGGCATATCATAATACTTGTCCATCCAAGATTTTAATTCATTTCCACGTGTATGATATGTTTTGGAAGTATATCTTTGATACAACACTTCGTTCATAAGTGATTTATCGGTTAATTGCACTTCCAGTTTTTTTGCACTTTCGATTTTTTCTTTATCTTGCAACATGAATATTTGAGCATAAAGTGCAGCATTTTCATCACTTAATATATCCACAGATTCCAGTGCAAACGCAGGAAGCGCGAAAAATATTGCCATAAAAAAGCCTAGTATTTTTCTCATAATCAAAACAACGAAGTCTTTGTTTTTGGTAACGGGCAAACTATTGCATCATCGTCTGCTTCTGGTATCTGACTAATTATTTTTTTAAAATCAGAAACTTTTGAAAACTTTCTGTACACCGAAACAAATCTTATAAACGCAATAGGATCTAAATTTAACAAAGAATCAGAAACCATTTGTCCGACCATTGCACTGGTAACAGTATCATCTTCGGACTCTGTCTCTAAACGACGTTGAATAGATGCAACCAAACGTTCAATTTGTTCATCCTTTACATCACGATTCCGGCAAGCCAATTTTATACTGCGATAAAGTTTATCCCTGTCAAAAGGTTCGTTTTTACCGCTGTTTTTCCTTACAATCAAATCGCGCATCTGTATGCGTTCAACGGTAGTAAATTTTGCACCACATTGATTACAAACACGACGACGACGAATTATCGCATCTTCAATATCTGGGCGTGAGTCCGCAACCCTGCTGTCAGTAGAATTACAATATGGGCATCTCATAATTTCTAAGATTAGAAAAAATTCATTAACAAGTAAAGCAAATTTATATTAAAAAAATTGCTTTTTTATAAAAATCAAGTGTTTTTTTTACAAACCGATTCGCTTGATGCTTTTTTATAGACCGAAAATATGATAAAATATAACAAAGACAGGGACACCAAAAAGTCCAGAGAGACGAGAGAAGAAAATGCAAAAATATCTAAATCAGATTTTGTGCGGCGATTGTATCAAAGTCATGCACAATATCCCAGATGCATCTGTGGATGCGGTTTTTGCAGATTCCCCGTATAATTTACAATTGGGTGAAAAAACACTTTATCGTCCCGAAGATCAAACTGCTGCACGCGCAGTACGTGATGATTGGGACGCGTTCGAATCAAATGAACAATACGATGAATTCACACGTCAATGGATGGCAGAATGTAAACGCGTATTAAAACCAGACGGCGCGATGTGGGTTATCGGTTCTTATCACAATATTTTCCGCATTGGTAAAGCTTTGCAAGATATGGGGTTTTGGATTTTAAATGATATTGTTTGGGTTAAAACAAATCCTATGCCTAATTTTCGTGGAACACGTTTTACAAATGCACATGAAACTTTAATCTGGGCAACACCGACCAAGACGGGCAAATACACATTTAATTACGAAACCATGAAGAAATTAAATGGAGGAAAGCAAATGCGTTCTGATTGGGATTTGAATATCTGCCTGGGTGAAGAACGTGTAAAAGATAAAGACGGAAAAAGTTTACACAACACGCAAAAACCGATGGATTTATTGCGTCGTGTAATTTTGGCATCTACCAAGGCAGGTGATGTTATCTTGGATCCATTTGTGGGTTCTGGAACAACTGCGGCTGCGGCAAAGGAATTGGGACGTCAATTTATCGGTATCGATCGCGAAGAATCATATGTTAATGCGGCACGTGAACGCGTAAAAAACATTACACCGATTGATTTATCTGATATTGAAGTAAGCGCACCAAAACGCGATGCAATCAAGGTTGCATTCAAAGAATTAATTGATGGCGGATTACTTTATGTCGGACAAACATTGGTTGGACCACGTGGTGATCGTGTTATGATTACACATGACGGACAATTAATGCACACACTTTATGGCAAAGCATCAATTCATGTTATGGCGGCACGCATTCAACACAGTGTCAGTTTTAATGGTTGGGATTATTGGTCTGCACAACGGAAAGACGGTACACTGGTTCCAATTGATGAATTAAGAAAATATGTTCGCGACATCAAACAAAACATCAAAAAAGCAGCATAATAAAAACACTATTTAAAAAAGAAACACCGAACAAATCGGTGTTTCTTTTTAATCTACAATTCTTTTTATTCTATACCATTTGATAACATTACTGCATCATTAGTGGTACAAATATTACCGGAAATTCTGCATGCGGATTCCACCAAGGTATATTTGCCTTTGGCATCTTTCAGGTTAATTTGTACCCTTGGACAATCCATCAACTTATTATTGAATTGCGCGCACGCTTGCACCCAAGACGCAGCATCAATGACCGCGGACGTTGGTGTTATCGCATCTGGCAAACGCAGATTCCATTTAACATAGAAATCTTTCAAAGAATCTATAGTATGCGCTTTACCCATTGCAACAGATTCCAATCCGTCCCCTACTTTGCAAGTAATATTGCTTCTTTCAACCAAAGCAGTTATCGCAGTTGCAATTCCGCCAGCAGTAGCCCCTGTTGCCGCACCAATTGCAATACCTTTGCCAATTTCTTTACCTTTCTTGGCGTCTTGAGGTTTTTCCGTTTCTGGTTCGATTGTTGCAAATACGGACTTCAGTTTACTAACTTGGAATTGTATCTGATTGACAGTTAAACAACCTTCTGGTGTTTCGCATATAGCCCCTGCACCAAATTCACGCAATGGTTTAAATGTACAACTGCCTTCAAACATTCTGATGTCGCTTTCAGAAATACCAGCTGGCTTATCACATATAACATTCTGACTGATTTTCAATTTGTTACCATTCTCTACCATTTCTATTGTTCTTGATACAGTTGTATTGCTTTCTGCACTAATCTTAGCGCGTATTGCAGCAGCAATCGATCTGTTTTTATCGTTAGCCAAACATTCTTCTATCACAGATTCATAAAGACCGACTTTATCGCTAAGTTCATGCAATTCGTTACATTGTGCTTCATTTAAATCATTAAAGTTTGTAACAGAATCAAATGCCCCACCTGCAAAACTTTTTAACACACCACCTTGACCGGAAGCATATATTTTTGCACCCAATTTTTTAACATATTCTGGGTCAGCGCAAAGATCGCCAGATGCCAAATATGCATTGTGTTTTTTCTTGTAATTTGATGCGCCCACTGCGGCACCGACACCGGCACCGACCAGTGTACCACCGCCAATACCAACGACGGCAACTGTTCTGGTATCATTTAACAGTGAAGACATATCAAACAAATCTCTGTTGCAAGTGAATGATGTCCCTGTTGTTTTCCATACTTCTGCAGGCTGATCATTACCCATTGCGCCAAACAACCAATTGTTTGTAATTAATTTGTCTTTGTTGTATGCCGCAACACGAACCAAGCATTCTGCATTGCTTGCATCCCAACGCGCATAATGTCCACGATTACCATCATATCCAATTGTATTAACTTCAACACCTTGTGGATTCTTTTTGGATAATTTTCCACCATCAGAAATATTGTACGCACCAACTTTTCTGTTATATTCAGAATTCACGGCATTAACATCTGAAACAGCCGCGAATGAAGGGCCATATGTATTTCTGTCCAATAACAAGCATGTATTTTCAGCCTGATTTGGTGTCAAACCTGTTTTACGCAACACAAAGTTATAATATTCAGGTTGAATAATTCTTGAATTGAAATCCAGCCAAACATCGTTGCTTTCATTATAGACATTGCGACAATTTACACGAACATCAGTAATACATTTATCAATATGCACTTGGCATAATCTCATTCCACTCATAATACCGTTACGAACATCTTCATTAAACAAATCATTTAAACCACCTTGAAGAGCCCCTGTATTGATACACTGCAAAACATCGTTCATACACATGCTTACAGTATAATCAGAATTCTTGACACCACCATCTGGACATTCTGGTTTTGGTTCTGGTTTTGGTTCTGGGGTTGGTTCTGGGGTTGGTGTAACATTGTTAACATTTTTTATTTCCGCCGGCATATCTATTGTTGTAACAGCTGGCGAACCAATCGTATTTAACGAAACAGTCGGCATTGTTGGCATACGCGCAGAATCCACCGCTGGCATCATACTTGCACGACCATTCTGTGCAGCATTTGCCCACGGACAGACCGCCAACACTGCAACACCACAGATTGTTTTTCCAAACACATTCAATAATTTCATGATATTTCCCCCAAATTCTTATGCAAATATTATATCATACAGACGGGCCTAAAAAAAGTTTTTTTTTAAAAATATCTCTTTTGTTTAAATAATTGACAAATTATTAATATTGTCTATAATATCAGTATGAAAAAGGTTCTGGACTTTATCAAATCGAATATAATTATTGCCAAATGGACGTTTTGGTATTTTTTCATATTGTGGTTGATATTACGATTTATATTTCACTTTGATCCGTTCAGCGCACATTATTGGTGGAAGTTTTTTCATGCGACGCTGCATGGTTTTGGTGGTTTTGTGTTTGGATTATTAATGTACACAGCGATTCCGATATACATAGCGACCACAGCAATCATTTATCGCAAGAAAGAATTTGTTATAACAATACCGTTCATAGATAAAATTTTTGAATATATCAAAAAACTTTTTCCAAAAAAACAAGTGGCAGAACCTGTCGTCGAAGCTGTCGCAGAAGAAACCCCTGAACCAAAAAAGAACGAACCAGAATACCCAGACGACATGCCAATGGAACTACGCATTCCATACACACGTGTGAAAAACAATTTATCATTAACCGGCGCAGTATCTATATATAACAAACAACATACCGCACCAACACCACAACCTGTTGCAGAAACAGACAAAGAAAACAATATTCCTGATTTTATACCAACAGATTTTGATTTGTCTGATTCAGATGCTTTTGGCGAATCGGAAATTCCGACTTTCAAGGACATAAGTTTTGACGATGAACCAGAACCTGAAAACTTTGAAAACAATACAACCAAATACTTTAAATCAAAAAACATAGAATATGAAACATATAAACAATTTGTTGCCACAGAAAAATATGTTATTTACGAACACAATGACAATGATTTTTGGATAATGGATGAAAACACATGGTTTGCTTCTGGCAAACAAATCGATTCACCAATCAAAGAATTGATTGAATTGGGACAAGAAAACAATTTAACACCAATCCTTTATCTTGAATCACAAAACATAATGGACATTGAAACAGTTATTGAACAATTCGAATCCATGGGCATCCGTGTTATAAAAACATTAGAAGAATTAGATTAAAAAAACCGCCCTTTCGGGCGGTAGTTCATTACTGTTTTGATGAAGGATATTGAATAGTCAAAGGATCATGTGTGTGTTCAAGTGCGCATTCTCTCTCAACCGCCTGTTTGGTATTCCAGACGTGTGGGCCTCTCTGACACCAATACGTGATTCTGGTTATAAAACAGCTATTATTTGACGCATCATATTGTGCCGTATATACATGTCTATAATCCCAACCGCCACGATACCAAAAACCGTCAATATATCCAATACTAACACCATTGTGAAGTTCACAAGCTTCTTTATTGGCCTCATCTAATTCTGCTTCACTAACGTAATCTGCAACACGTTTAGCAAGAGTGTCATACGCATCATTTAAATTTTCGTTTGCCTTGCTATATTCATCATTATACTTGTTGAAAACGGTGTTCAAAACCTGTGAAGCCAATTGTTTTTCTGTGGCATCTAATAAATGAGGAAATCTCGCATCTGTTTTATTATTATCATCTCTCTTGATCTTTCCCTCTTTATCAGCAGTCACACTGCTTTTACCAAAATAACTACCGTTAAAACCTTGAACTTGGCGACCTGTCATGCAATAGGTAACCTTTGGATCCGCTTTGATTTGTTCAACCAACAAACTATATTGACTATTTATTTCTGATAACAACTCATTTGTGGATGCATCACTTGCACCTGTAATACCAAAATAATCTGGGTGTTCATCATCTTTACCTGTATATTTGATATCATATACACTCATCTTACCAACAATTGTTGGTTTCAAATTAAACAAATTTTTTAAACCAGCACCAGTCAATTTTTTCGCATTAACATATTCATCAAGAGAATCATAATAGTTGGCTTCATCACTTGAATCTTGATACCTTACGTACATTCTATTTTTCAAAGAATTAAAATTCAAATTAAGGTTTGGACACGTTGATGTTTCATCATCATTTAAACCACCATCTCCACAGGCTTTGACAAGTGCTTCTTCGGCAGCATTTTGACATACCTTGGCAAAATTATTTTCTATATTCAATGCCAAACCTTGTGCAATTTGTGCGATATAACTACGAATTTCATCTTCGTTCTCCACAGTAGGCATACCATTTTCACCCACTGTACGTTTTGCAAATCTGCCATCTGTCACACAGGCAGTTAACTTTTCAACTGGACACATTCTGCCAATTGAAGTGGTGTCAAAACCAATACAGTTAGAAAAATCTTTTCCACATCTGTCTTCAGATAACAAACAATCTTTAATTTCTTTGGTACATGCATCAACCTTCATAGAATTCAACATTGCGACCAATCCGTTCCAAAGAGAAGATTCTTCTGGGTTATCATAGCTGCCGCCTGTTGCTTCCAAGCATGGTTCCAATTGAACTTTACACAATGATTTATATGTTGCCGGATTGGACAAACACATATCATAACTTTCATCATTTTCACCGAATTGTGATTTACATGCATTCTTAAAGCATTCCGCAGCCGTTGGGATACAGTTAGAACGCAAGTTCTGTTCCGCAACCAATTCTGCAGATTTCAATGCAGGCGCCGCATTACGCAAGAATATATTCCAAACGGCATCATTTTTATTTGCATTAACACACTGTTTTGTCACAGATGCACAGATTTCTTTCTTGGCCAACAATGACTCCAGTGTTGTTGATGCCAATGTAATATCTGCACCAGCAACAACGCCTTTGATTGTTGTCTGTTTTGCTTTTGAACCTTTGCTGTTATTTTTTACATTTTCCGCAGCCGCTAATGTCACGCACCCCGTATAATCAGTCCCACATTCCGCGGTTGTTTGCATACATTGTGCAAAAGCGATAGCACATTCGCCTGCTGTTTCATATCTGTTTTGCTTGCGGACTTCGTCCAATGCAGCATCACGAACAGCCTTTTGTGCAGCCAACAATTTTTGTTGACTGGCACTTCTTTGTTGCTTTAACGCATTTTCATAACCAATACAGTCAGACTTAACTTTTGAAACATACGCTGTTTGCAATACAGCCAAGCTTCCTTTACATTCGGCAGGAATCTGAGTTGTACAAATCTTAGCAGCACCCTTTTGCAAGGCGTCGCCTGTTTTGCCTTCTATTTCACTAAGCGCGCTGATAGAACTTGAATCTTGTTCACCAAAGATACCATCATCTTCTTCACCAGCATCAAAGAAATTATTTGTCGAGAACATAGATAAATCTAAAGTTCTTGCCGGCGAAGATGAAGATTTTTTCGAAGATGAAGCAGCAGAATTATTCTTTGACGAAGCGATTCCACTTTCTACAGATTTTGCCCTGTTATTTATCTGATCAGCATATTCACCCATTTGAATCTGTTCGACACCTTCTGATGCGATTCGCTGACTCTGTTCGTCAATACGCATAATTTCATCCATAACAGCATCTAATTCCGCACTTCTGTCGCTGCACTGGCAACGTCCACCAGCGGCATTATCCAACATACAGAAAGCATCCATACATCCATAATATGCGTTTTGACATTCTTGACTCACAGCGGTATTTTCCGTAGCCCCTACGACCTTGGTCCCCATACTAAGCGCCGATTTTTTGGTTGCCGCACGCGCCGCAACATTACCCGTAGAAGCCGCATTTGTTGTTGTCGCAGAGTTTGCAACTTTTTGACGCGATGCCGCACGCGCTGAAACTGGCGCAGCATTTTGTGTTGTAGTTGCCGATGTTGCAACTTTTTGACGCGCAGCTGCACGTGCCGAAACAGGCGCAGTTGAATCTGTTGATGGTGTTGTTGCACCACCACGCGCATTACCACGCGCCGTTGCCGCAAACGCGCCAAAATCTGCCACACACAGTGATAAAACCAATGTCAAAAATAACGATTTACGCATAGAAATCTCCTTATTCCTTTTCTACATTTTATCATAAAAAGCAATCCACCGCAAATTATTTATATAAAAAAAATCGCCCGATTGGGCGATTTTATAAACAAACAAATATTATTATTATTTGCCGGTAGCGCGACGTTTAACAGCAACTGCTTTTTTTGCGCCTGCTGCTTTTGGTGCAGTTGCTTTCTTTTCTGCCGCAACTTTTTTCGCTGGCTTTTCAGCTTTTGGTGCTTTCGCTTCTTTTGCTTCTGTTGCTTCTTTTGCAACTGGTTCTGCTTTTGGTGCAGCAACAGTTTTTGGTGCAACTTTTTTAGCATTTTCGTCACGATCAACCAATTCGATGATTGCCATAGGTGCCGCGTCACCATAACGGAAACCCGCTTTCAAAACGCGAGTATAACCACCAGGGCGTTTTGCATAACGTGGTCCCAATACAGCAAACAATTTCTTAACAGTTTTATCACAACCATTGCCCAATTCAGACGCTGTCAAGCGACGATTTGCAACAGTATCTACTTTTGCGCGGGTAATCAATTTTTCGACTACACTGCGTAAATCTTTTGCTTTTGGCAAAGTTGTTTTAATTTGTTCTTTTTCAATCAAGTTTTTCGCCAAACCAATAAACAAGGCTTTGCGTGCATTTGTGTCGCGATTGAAAGTACGACCTGCTTTCATATGTCTCATTGATTACTCCTTTTGTTTTCTGCCCTGACCCGTCAGGGATTTTATGAGACCCACAACCAAAACAAAGTTCTGAATTGTGGAATTTGTTTTTTCTACACTCCTTGCGAAGTGTAAGAAAATTGTCAGAATGTGCTCAGTTGGCAGTGTTTGGTGGTTCGCGGTGTAGTTGACCTACATAAGAACCGCCAAACACAACAAATGGCACATTATCACAATTTTATTTGTAGGGGTCTTCGTATTTTTTAGCCAATTCCGCCACATTTTCTGGTGGCCATCCTGGCACTTCCATACCCAAAGACAATCCCATTGCTTCCAATTGAGCTTTGATTTCATTCAAAGACTTACGGCCAAAGTTTGGTGTTTTCAACATATCGTTTTCTGTCTTTTGAACCAATTCGCCCAACCAGTTAATCTTGTCATTCTTCAAGCAATTTGTTGCACGAACAGACAATTCTAATTCATCAACGTGTTTCAACAATTTTGCATCGAATGGCAAAACGTCTTTCGCTTTTTCGTCGTCAGACAAAGCATTCAATTGTGTTGGATCTTCGAAATTGATGAACACAGTCAATTGGTCTGTCAAAATACGTGCAGCAAATGCAATTGCGTCTTCTGGTGTAACAGAACCATTTGTTTTAACTGTCAATTCCAATTTGTCATAATCTGTTGATTGACCAACACGTGTTTGAGAAACACTGGATGCAACATTCAAAATTGGAGAATAGATAGAATCTACCGGAATTGTTCCCAGTGGCAAATCTGTTGCATTAACAGATGCAGGGACATAACCACGGCCCGATGCCAATGTAATTTCCATATCCAAAGACGCACCATTATCCAAAGTGCAAATTTCAGCATCTTTGTTCATAACTTCAACATTAGCACTTGTTTCAATCATACCAGCAGTTACAACAGCCGGACCTTTGACTTTGATAGTTGCTTTGTGTTGACCTTCGGTTAACGCTTTGAAATAAACACCTTTCAAATTCAAAAGGATATCTGTAACATCTTCGCGAACACCGCTGATGCTGCTGAATTCGTGTTGAACGCCATCAATTTTAACATAAATTGGCGCGCATCCTTGCAATGAAGACAACAATACACGACGCAAAGCTGTTCCAAGTGTTAAACCGAATCCTTTTTCCAAAGGTTCAGCAATCAAAGTTGCAATATTAGGATTTTTTTCGTCGACTTTGATATTCAATTTTTTTGGTTTGATCAAAGTCATCCAATTTTTTTCAATCATTTTTATACTCCATCGGGCTTAGTTTATTATTTTCACCAGATTTGCGCGATTTTTCCAATCACGCCCGCGAATTTTATATCAAAAAATCCAGAAAGTCAATTAATTATTAGTTCTGCTGGAAACAGATTTTACCGCTGATTTATTTAATGATTCAACCTTTATATTTTTACCCAAAACGAAATTTAACCACGTATTACCAGTATGACCAGAACGTTGCAAAGACAACGAGCTACTGACCAATTTACAAGCATCAGACGACATACACCCTTGGCCTACATATCTGCAAAATCCGTCATATCCTTGCTCAGCCGGCCCACTTGCCGCAGTCGAATACCCCGGGGCACAGGGGGTACATTCCGTTGCCCCTTCTTCAGAATATGTGTTTTCAGGACAAAGTAGTTCTTGTCGACTTACAGTATCATCAGTATCATATTGAATGGCACCATAATTATTATTATCATGTAAACACTTATCTGGAGCTGTTATATCTTCTATACAAACTTTTTCACCATTACTATCTGTTTTATAAACAATACCCTGACAATAATACCCAGCATGACATACGTCACACCCAAACGAATTACCTGAAAAATACAAATAATAACCTGGTTTTGCACATGAAGTACATTCATTTTCTACATTAAAAGGTTTTCCATAGTAATACGCATGAAAAGGTCTTTGCTGGCCATTGGAATCAGTCAGAGGCCAAGTAATTCCGCCACAGCTTGTACAAAACTCTGTACCCAATTCATCTTCAGCAGGCCAATTGGCATTTATTATGGAAGTTTCTGTTGGGTATATATTTTCCTTGGTACGGATATATTTATTGCGTTCTGTATCATATACATATAAAACATAAGAGCCATTACCACAAGACACAGGGGTCAGTTTTATTGCACAACTTCCCACCCCTTTGCCATCACCATATTTAACAAATTTAAAAAGTGAAGAAGAACTAACTGAATTCTCTGCATTAGTACCTTCCAATGGACAAGGTTTACACGTGTCTCCATCCAGATACTGTCCAAGCAAACATTCGGTATCACAAATATCTTTCAAGTTACCATCTTCATCATAAAACCGATTGTCATCGTCTATTACCGACCCATCATAAAGACATACAAATCCAGCACCTGGGTTACAAACATAATCATCCCTATCAACAACATAAAGCCCAAAAGTATTATACTTAAACAAAACATTTGTTCCCGTACCGCAATTACTTTTATTCACATTTAATTTTACAGTACAACTGCTAACACCGCTGTCGTTACTGGCTTTAACAAACGAATAAAGTCCACTGTTGGTATCAAATTCCTCAGGACACTGAACGCAATATGAATTTGACCAATATTGTCCAAGTCCACAACTAACACAGGTACTGCCATTCCAATGCGTTCCGTCGGAACAATCACAACCATCACCAGTCGAATTCGTCAGAGTGCCAGCCGGACATTTTCTGCATGTACCATCATCTAAATATAACTGCAGACCCTTGTCATTGTTACTATTACATTCCAGACATTCACCTTGGTACAGATACTGAGAAGAAACACACAGCGTAAGCTCTCCCAGCTTGAAAGAATTGCCGTTGAAAACAAAACTACTCTCACCAGAAGGCGAACCGCCGCCAAAATCGCCTGAACCCGAACCAGAATCAATGGTACCACCACTAACTTCTTCGCCTGAAATCGGGTTAAAAACGGCACCACCGCCCGAATTATTAATGATTTCGTCAGCCCAAACAGAAATACCACATGTCCCAAAAACACATGCGAATGCAACCGCTAAACAATGCAACAATTTAAATTTCATAAACCGAAAAATTCCTTTCTTTGCGACTTATGATAACAATTTTATTTTTTTCATGCAATGCAAAAAATTATTTTAACAAAAAAATACCGTCGTTTCCGACGGTATATATTTTCGTTCGCAAATGCGTAATTAAACACGACGAACTTTCTTTGGACGGCACCCGTTGTGTGGAATACGTGTCGTATCTGTGATGGATTGAACAACCAATCCTGCATTTGCCAAACCACGAACAGCAGATTCACGACCTTGACCAATACCGCGCATCAAAACATCAACTGTTTTCATACCCATTTCAGCAACTTTTTTGCCAACTGCATCTGCAACAACTGTTGCGGCATATGGTGTTGATTTTTTTGCACCTTTGAAATTATTTGCCCCCGCAGTTGCCCATGTTAATACGGCACCTGTTTGGTCTGTGATTGTTATACGTGTATTATTATTTGTTGCAACCACATGAGCAATACCATGTGATACTTTTTTTACAACTTTCTTTTTTGATTTTGTAACTGCCATTTGTGTTTCCTTATTTAGATGTCTTCAATTAACTATCGTGTTAATCTCTACCCAATTAATATTATTTACCCTTGGTCGCAGAACCTGCAACAACAATGCGTTTACCCTTACGAGTACGTGCATTAGTTTGTGTGCGTTGACCACGAACTGGTAAACGGTTACGATGACGAATTCCGCGATATGTTTTCAAATCTTGCAAACGTTTGATATTCATTGCAACTTCGCGACGAACGTCACCTTCTACTTTAAAGTTTTGTTCAATATAATTTGAAATTTTGATAACATCTTCGTCAGTCAAATCTTTCGCGCGCAGACCGTCTTTCAATTTCAATGCAGAACAAATCTGTGCAGATTTAGCCGGCCCAATACCATGAATGTATTGCAACGCAATTTCAATGCGTTTTTCGGACGGGATGTTAACACCTGCTATACGTGCCATCTTTTATTTTCCTTTATTTTTGCTTGTCCCCCAAAGTTTTAACGACGGGGGATTTTTTATTCGAATGTTTCCATTCGTGCCCTGATACACCCAAAATCCACACGTTTTTCGAATGTACCCTGATTTTCATACCAACCAAAAATATCATGCGTTGATATAAAAATCAAATTTTTTATTTAGCCGCGAAAACGACCTTTCTTTTGTGCTTTGTTCACAACACCGTTATATTGTTTTTCAACCAAATAAGATTTTACTTGATTCATCGTATCCAATACCACACCTGCGACGATTAAAACACTGGTTCCGCCAATTACCAATGGCATACTGCCACGAGTATTCAAAATAATAGGTAATACACAAACCACTATCAGATAAACAGCACCGATTGCTGTTGTTCTTGATACAACATCATCAAGATAATGTTGAGTCTGTTCACCAGGACGAACACCTGGGATATAACCACCCATATTTTTCAAATTGTTACTTGTTTCTTCGCTGTTAAATACAACTGCGGTCTGGAAATACGCAAAGAACGCAATCAATACTGTGTACAATATCATATAAGACCATGTTCCATACGTAAAGAACCCAAGTATATTTTGAACAAACAAGTTTTCACTTTGTACAAATCTTTGAACGAATGCTGGCAACATCATAATAGATGCCGCAAACACCGGTCCCATAACCCCAGACATATTAACCTTGATTGGCAAATAAGACACATTTGTGTTCATAACGCCGTTCGCCATTGCCTGACGTGGATACAAGATTTGAATACGACGTTGCGCTTGTTCTACAAATGCAATCAGTGCGACAATAGCTATTACGAAAGCCACAACAAAAGCAATCTTTGCTGGCGACATTTGACCGACACCAATCAAAGAGAACAATTTTGCGATTCCACTTGGAACTTCTGCGATAATACCAGCAAAAATCAATAACGAAGCACCCTGCCCGATACCACGCGCAGTAATCTGTTCCGCCAACCACATAACAAATACTGTACCACCAACCAATGCAACTATTGCTGATAATTCAAATGTAAAGCCAGGATTCGCAACCGCCGGCACCCCATTAACCGCCGACATGGATTCAAGACCGCGAACCACTGCCCAACCTTGAACAACAGCCAACAACACCGCCAAATAGCGTGTATATTGGTTTATTTTGATACGACCAGATTCACCTTCTTTGCGCAAATCCATCAAAGATTTATTGGTCGAAGTTAACAATTGAATTACGATGGAAGCTGAAATGTATGGGAAAATATTTAAAGCGAGCACTGACATACGGGATAACGAACCACCCGAAAACATATCAAACATTCCCATCATTCCGTTATCACCATTGAACAAATGTAAAACAGCACTGGCATTAACACCAGGTAACGGAATAAAAGAACCAATACGATAAACAATCAACGCACCAAGTACGAACAAGATACGTTTTTGCAAATCTGTCAGATTGCCAAAAATATTTTTCAAAAATTTCATGGTTTATGGCTTTATGGTTGAACGCATCCGGCATAACCGAATGCGTTAATTATTATTTGGATACGATTTTTCCACCGGCTTTAACGATTGCAGCTTCTGCAGATTTAGACCATTTGTCTGCAACAATATTAACAGCTGTTTTGATTTCACCTTTGCCCAAAACTTTCAAACCGTCTAATTTACGATTCAAAATTTTTGCATCAAACAATGTATCCAAAGTGATTTCTTTACCTGCATCAATTTTACCAGATGCGATAAATTTTTCGATATCACCTAAATTGATTGTTGCATATTCTTTGTGGAAAGGATTGTTAAAACCAAATTTTGGAAAACGACGCAAGATTGGCATTTGTCCACCTTGGAATGTCGCTTGTTTGCGAGATCCAGAACGAGCTTTTTGACCTTTGTTTCCACGACCAGATGTTTTACCATAACCAGACGCCATACCACGACCAACGCGTTTAACGTCTTTGCGTGCACCAAAATTATCCATCAATGCATTAAGTTTCATTTCTTTTTCCTCTTATTCCTATGACTATAGATATAGTCCTTGTCGCACATAATACAAGATCATGTACTCGGTTAATTTAAATTATTTTGCTTCTTCGGTTGTTTCTAACTTTTTACCATCACGGCCAGCAATGATTTCTGCAACTGTTTTGCCACGACGTGCAGCAACAGTTTTAGGAGAATTCATTTTTTCAAAAGCCAAGAATGCAGCACGAATCATATTGTTTGGATTGTTAGAACCCTGTGATTTAACAACAACGTCCTGAACACCAAGGCATTCAAATACTGCACGCAATGCACCACCAGCGATGATACCAGTACCAGGAACAGCACTGCGAACTACCAATTTGCTGGCGCCATATTTAGCAGCACTATCATGGTGCAATGTACGACCTTCTTTCAAAGGAACGCGAATCATTTTTGCTTTTGCTGCCTTTGTCGCTTTTTGAACAGCTGCTTGAACTTCCAAAGCTTTACCTTTGCCAAATCCAACCATACCTGCTTTGTCCCCAACAACAACCAGCGCAGAGAAAGACATGTTACGACCGCCCTTCACTGTTTTGGAAACGCGGTTGATAGAAACTAATTTATCTACCAAATTATCTGACTGTAATTTTTTTTCATCAAAACGTGCCATTGTTTTTCGCTCCATCTAATTAAATTTTCATTCCGTTTGCGCGCATAGCATCGCCCAAAGCTTTTACACGACCATGATACAAATAACGACCACGATCAAAATAATAGTTGTCTTTGATACCTGCTTTGGCCATACGTTCTGCAAACATTTTGCCGACCATTTCAGCCCCAGCGATATTCCAACCTTTGCCTTTGAAATCTTTTTCTTTTGAAGATGCGGCACACAATGTGTGACCTTTTACATCATCAATAGCTTGGATTTCAATATGACGATCAGAACGGAACACTGACAAACGGATTTTGCCAGGATTCTTTCTTTTCAACGCACCGCGATTTGCCAATGTACGTCTTTCTTCAGAAGATAAATGTCTTAACATTTTATTTTTCCTTTGTTCACATTCCCGTAACAGCGGGAACTATTTATTATTTCTTTTTGCCTTCTTTACGACGGATATATTCGTCTTTATAGAAGATACCTTTACCTTTATATGGGTCTGCTTTGCGGATTTTATGAATCTTGTCAGCAAATTGTCCCAACAAATTCTTGTCGATACCAGAAATTGTGAATTCTGTTGGTGTTTCACCCATAGTAACCGTCAAGCCAGCTGGGATTTCCATATTTACATCATGAGAAAAACCAACAACCAATGTAAAGATGTTACCTTTGACAGATGCTTTATAACCAACACCTTTCATGTACATAGGTTTTGCAAAACCTTCGGATACACCTTGGACTGCTGCTTTGATGTTACGAGTCATTGTTCCCCACATTGCACGAGATGCTTTATCTTCTGCGTCTTTTGGTGTAACAACAACATGACCGTCTTCTACTTTGATATCAACCAAATTAGCGTGTTTTGTTTCCAAAGAAACTTTCAATTCGCCTTTTGGTCCTTTTACAACTACAGCGTTATCTGTCAATTCAACCGATACGCCATTTTTAATTTCTACTGGATATTTTCCTGCACGAGACATAACGATTTCCTTTTGATTAGATAACTTTGCATAATACTTCGCCGCCAACATTCAGCAAGCGCGCTTTGTGATCTGTCATAACGCCATTTGGTGTAGATACAACAGCAATACCCAAACCGTTCAAAACGCGTGGCATTTTCGCACAAGACGAATATACACGACGACCAGGTTTTGAAACAGCCGTTATTTCTTGGATTGCACCATTACCATTAACGTATTTCAATTCGATAACCAAATTTGCGCGTTTATCATCGATTTTTTCTTCGCGAAAATCTGTTATAAAACCTTCATCTTTCAATACGCTCAGCACTGCTGCACGTAATTTACTGTTTGGAACAGAGACAGTTTCTTTACCAGCATTTTGACCATTGCGGATGCGGGTAACCATATCTCCGATTGGATGTGATATTGACATATTTTACTCCTTGTTTTGCAAGAACTTCTTCTTGCGCTTGGGCTGCATTGTCCACAGCTTGCTTTTAATTTAGATTACCAACTGGACTTACGAACACCTGGTAATTTACCTTCTGATGCCATTGTGCGAACTTGTTGACGGCACAAACCGAACAAGCGAGAGAACCCACGTGCACGACCAGTTACAGAACAACGATTGTGCAAACGTGTTGGATTTGCGTTGCGTGGCAACTTTGCCAATTTTTTCATGGCATCCATACGTTCTTCTGGTGTTGCATTAACAGACATCTTTGCTTTGATTGATTCACGTTTTTTTGCATATTGCGCGACCAATTTTTCACGTCTTTTTTGTTTGTTTATTAACGCTAATTTCGCCATTTTTATTTCCTTATAATTATTTCAAAACCAAAGGCAAGCCGATTTTAGTCAGCAATGCACGGGCTTCATCATCTGTTTTTGCTGTTGTAACAATAACGATATCCATACCACGGATAGCATCAATTTTATCAACAGAAATTTCTGGGAATATCAAATGTTCTTTGATACCGAACGCATAATTTCCACGACCATCAAATTTAGATTTTGAAAGCCCACGGAAGTCCTTAACACGTGGCAAAGCCACTGTGATTAATTTATCCAAGAAATCATACATTCTTTTACCACGCAAAGTAA
>CACZUD010000002.1:0-85200 GCA_902784345.1 uncultured Pseudomonadota bacterium
GGTCCATGAACTACACCACCGCCACGCATGTGAACATTGTATCTTTCACCTTCACGTGCGTTACCTGTTTTCTTTTGTTTGAATGCTTTTTTACCACTTCCTGCAACATCAGATACAGTTTTAACTGCATGAGTGCCAGCACGAGCATTTGCACGTTGCCATGTAACAACACGGTGCAAAATGTCTGCACGTGGATCAATTCCAAAGATGCTGTCGGACAAAGTTGCTTTTCCGACTGATTTGCCATCTAAATTTAAAATTTCTACTTGCATTTTATTCACCTTATATTGTGTCGTTATGCTTGTTCTGCTTCAGTTGCAGGTTCTGCAACTTCTTCTTTTGTTGCAACAAATGTTGGAACAGGTAATTGACCTTGAACTTTTTTAATTGCATCAGTTACCAATACAAATGTTCCGTTGCTGCCTGGAACTGCGCCTTCGACGAAAATCAAGTTTTCAGCGATATCTGTTCCAAAAACTTTCAAGTTTTGAACAGTTACAGTTTCATTACCCATTTGACCGGACATCTTTTTACCTTTCAAGACGCGGCCTGGCCATTCACGCATACCTGTACCACCAAGGGAACGATGAGCTTTCAAAACACCGTGGGTTGCTTCTTTACCACCAAAATTATGGCGTTTCATAGCACCCTGAAAACCCTTACCTTTGCTGGTTGCTTGAACATCAACATATTGACCGGCAATAAAATGTGCGGCAGATAATTGTGTTCCACTTGGAATTACACAATCATCAGAAACGCGGAATTCCACAACCTTGCGATAAGGTTTTACACCCGCTTTTTCTGCTGCTACTGCTTGAGGTTTCGCAACATGTTTTGCTTTTGCTTCACGCAAACCCAATATATTTGCTACATAACCATTTTTTTCTGTTGTACGATTTCCAATAACAGCACAATCCCCAACAGATAAAACTGTTACTGCATGGGCAACACCGGCTTCATCATAAAGACGGGTCATCCCTATTTTTGTTGTAATTAATCCGCTACGTTTCATTTTTTTGCCTTTTTTTGTCAGTGGTTAATGGACTACACACGTCCACCAACATACACATTTTATAATTTAATTTTTACATCAACACCAGATGCCAAATCCAACTTCATCAGTGCATCAACTGTCTGAGGGGTTGGGTTAACAATATCTACAACCGCTTTATGATTACGGATTTCGAATTGTTCACGTGATTTTTTATCAACGTGTGGGGAACGGTTCACTGTAAACTTTTGAATCAAAGTTGGCAAGCGAACGGGTCCAACGACATCTGCGCCGGTGCGTTTTGCTGTTTTAACTATTTCTTCTACTGATTCCATCAAGACCCTGTGGTCAAAAGCGATTAATTTGATGCGAATCTTAGATGCTGGTACCATTGTTCGTTTTCCTTATTTTAAGTTGTTTTGCGGGCTAAGGGTACACCCTTAACCCGCAAATTGCAACAATTATTTAACAATTTTTGATACAACACCTGCACCAACTGTACGTCCGCCTTCACGGATAGCAAAGCGGCGACCTTCGCTCATAGCAATAGGTGCAATCAATTGCACGCTGATACGAACGTTATCACCTGGCAATACCATTTCTTTGTCAGCTGGCAAAGTAATTGTACCTGTTACGTCTGTTGTGCTGAAGTAGAACTGTGGACGATAGTTAGAGAAGAATGCTGTATGACGGCCACCTTCTTCTTTTGTCAAGATATAAACTTCAGCTTCAAAGTCAGTGTGAGGTGTGATAGAACCTGGTTTGCATATGATTTGTCCACGTTCTACATCTTCTTTCTTTGTACCACGCAACAACAAACCTACGTTATCACCGGCTTCACCTTGATCCAACAATTTGCGGAACATTTCAACGCCAGTAACTGTTGTTTTCTGTGTTGGTTTCAAACCTACGATTTCGCATTCGTCACCTACTTTGATAACACCAGATTCAACACGACCTGTTACCACTGTACCACGACCTGTGATAGAGAACACGTCTTCAATTGGCATCAAGAAAGGTTTGTCAACTGGACGATCTGGCATTGGGATGTATGAATCACATGCAGCCAACAATGCGTCGATAGATTCTTTGCCCAAACCGTCTTTCTTGTCTTCCAAAGCGGAAATAGCAGAACCACGGATGATTGGAGCATTATCGCCATCGAAGTCATTAGCAGACAACAATTCACGAATTTCCATTTCAACCAATTCCAACAATTCAGGATCGTTCGCCAAATCGCATTTGTTCAAGTAAACTACGATTTTTGGAATACCTACCTGACGTGCCAACAAGATGTGTTCACGTGTTTGTGGCATCGGACCATCAGTTGCAGCAACCACCAAGATAGCACCGTCCATCTGAGCAGCACCGGTAATCATGTTTTTAACATAGTCAGCGTGTCCTGGGCAGTCAACGTGAGCATAGTGACGATTTGCTGTTTCATATTCAACGTGAGCAGTGTTAATTGTTATACCACGTGCTTTTTCTTCTGGTGCATTATCGATTTGATCAACACCTTTTTGTGCGTCGATACCAACGCCATAGTAGTGAACAATTGCAGCTGTCAAAGTTGTTTTACCATGGTCAACGTGACCAATAGTACCAATATTGACGTGAGGTTTTGTTCTTACATACTTTTCTTTTGCCATAGTTTTCTCCTTAGGCTGTTAGTTATTTAAGTTGTAAACTGTTTATTTTGTCATTTTTTTGATTACTTCGTCAGCAACATTTTGTGGCACTTCGTCATAGTGTGACAATTCCATATATGGATTTGCACGACCTTGTGACAAAGAACGTAATGTTTTGACATACCCGAACAAATTCGCCAGAGGGACAAACGCAGTGATTAACTGGCTGCCGAATCTGGTTTCGATACCATTGATTTGTCCGCGGCGACTGTTCAAATCGCCAATAATGTCACCGACGTATTCTTCCGGTGTGTTAACCGAAAGCTTCATAATCGGTTCCAATAATTTTGGTGCAGCTTTCTTCATCGCTTCGCGGAAGCAAGCACGCGCCGCAATTTCAAAGCATAACACATTAGAGTCAACTTCGTGATATTTACCATCTACCAATGTGGCCTTGAAATCTACTGTTGGATAGCCAATCAAAACACCTGTTTGTTGTGCTATCTTCAAACCTTTTTCTACACCAGGGATGTATTCTTTTGGAATCGCACCACCAACAATCTTGTTTTCAAATTCATATCCAGCACCTGGTTCCAATGGTTCAAATTGGATTTTAACCTGAGCGTACTGACCAGAACCACCAGATTGTTTTTTATGTGTGTATTCTTCCAAAACTGGTTTGCGGAAAGTTTCACGATATGCGATACGTGGTTCACCAACATTAACATCTACTTTGAATTCACGTAACAATCTGTCAACCAAAATTTCCAAGTGCAATTCACCAACACCTGCCAAAATTGTTTGACCAGATTCTTCGTCTACAGATACGCGGAAAGAAGGATCTTCTTTTGCCAACGCTTGCAAGCCCAAAGACATCTTTTCAATATCGGCTTTTGTTTTTGGTTCAACTGCGATAGAAATAACTGGTTCTGGAACGTGAATTGATTCCAAGATAATTGGATTTGATTCATCGCACAAAGTGTCACCAGTAATAGTTTCTTTCATACCAACCAAAGTGATAATATCACCCGCGGACGCTTCTTTGATTTCTTCACGTGCATTTGCGTGCATCAACAACATACGACCAACACGTTCGCGTTTATCACGATTAGAGTTATAAATATAAGAACCAGAAGTCAATTTACCGGAATAAATACGGATAAACATCAAGTTTCCAACGAATGGGTCATTCGCAACCTTAAATGCCAAGGCACTGAAAGGTTCTTTTGGATCTGCGTGACGTTCTGCTTCTGTTTCACCATCCATCTTGGTTCCTTTAATCGCAGGAATATCCAATGGAGATGGCAAATAATCTACGATAGCGTCCAACAATGGTTGAACACCTTTGTTCTTAAATGCAGTACCACACAACACAGGAACGAAGTTTTGTGCAATTGTTCCCTTGCGCAACAATTTTTTAATTGTAGCAACATCTGGGATTTTGCCTTCCATATATTCTTCCATGATTGTATCGTCAAGTGTTACGACTTCTTCAATCAATTTGTTGTGTAATTCTTCTGCTTTTTCTTTCAGATCTTCTGGGATTGGTTCAGTTTTTGGATGAGAGCCATTTTCATCTTCCCAAATAACACCTTTCATTTCGACGACATCAACAACACCCTTAAAGTCTTGTTCTTGACCGATTGGGAAGTTAACAACTAATGGATTAGCACCCAATCTTTCACGAATCATTTCAACACAGCGGAAGAAGTTAGCCCCTGTTCTGTCCATTTTATTAATAAAGCAAATACGTGGAACATTGTAACGATCTGCCTGGCGCCATACTGTTTCTGTTTGTGGTTGCACACCAGACACAGATTCAAATACAGCCACAGCACCGTCCAAAACACGTAAAGAACGTTCTACTTCCATTGTAAAGTCAACGTGTCCTGGGGTATCAATCAAATTGATACGATGATCGCGCCAGAAACAAGTTGTCGCAGCAGAAGTAATTGTAATACCACGTTCTTGTTCTTGAACCATCCAGTCCATTGTTGCAGCACCATCGTGCACTTCACCGATTTTATATGTTTTACCGGTATAGAACAAAATACGTTCAGATGTTGTTGTTTTACCTGCGTCAATATGGGCCATAATTCCAATATTGCGGTACATATCCAAAGATGCGGTTTTTCCAACTGACATGTGTCTTTCCTTATTCTTTTATTATTACCAGCGGAAGTGTGCAAATGCTTTGTTAGCTTCTGCCATTCTGTGAGTATCTAATTTCTTTTTAAATGCGCCACCTTGACCATTCAACGCATCACGCAATTCTGCAAACAATCTATCTTCCATAGAACGTTCACCACGTTTTCTTGCGAACATCACCAACCAACGCAATGCCAGTGTTTGTTGACGATCTTTGCGAACTTCTACTGGAACTTGGTAAGTAGCACCACCAACACGACGACCTTTTACTTCGACAGATGGTTTCAAAGCATCGATTGCTTCCAAAAAGAGTGTTAATTCATCTTTGTCTTTTGTGATAGTTTTCAATTTTTCCATTGCACCATAAACTATGTTTTCAGCAACTTCTTTTTTACCATCCCACATAACAACATTAATACATTTTGCAACAACCAGATTATGATACTTTGAATCTGGCAAGATTTCGCGTTTTGTTGCAGCTTTACGTCTTGACATATTTATTTTCCTTTTAGTTTCTTCACTTGGTTTCCCAAATTACTCACACCGAAATTCGATGTGTATTATTTTTTACCTTTTGCGCCATACAGAGAACGACCTTGTTTTCTGCTTTCGACGCCTTTTGTATCAAGGACACCACGAATAATATGATATTTAACACCTGGCAAGTCCTTTACACGACCACCACGAATCATAACAACACTGTGTTCCTGAAGGTTATGACCTTCGCCTGGAATATAAGCTGTTACTTCATGACCATTAGCCAATTTAACACGCGCAACTTTACGTTGAGCAGAGTTAGGTTTCTTTGGTGTAGTTGTGTAAACACGCGTACAAACACCGCGCTTTTGAGGATTCGACATCATATCAGGTGCAGTAGATTTTACTGCAACTTTTTTACGAGGTTTCCGAATCAGTTGATTTACTGTTGGCATTCAAATTCTCTTTGTTTTTTTATTCTCTTTTTTTCCATACGAAACCCGCAAGCAGACTTATTTCTGGTGCATGCACCGGATTATAAATCTCGCACAAACTGCGGTTTTCTGTGTTTCTTACTTTCCTTCATTACACGGAAAGCAAACACATTATAACCTTGCCCCGCAAATTGTCAAGAAAAATATCGGACTTTTCTCTGTAAAAACCGCTGAAAATCTATACTTTTCAACGTCGCATTAAACGCAAAGCCCCAAGATTAAAGCGTTTGATTAAAAAGCTGTCTTAAATCCGACACTTACACCGGTTGTATCGGCATTTACAGACACACCTTTTGGCATATATTCATCAACCAAAATCCATGTAAACAATCCAGCCACAGCAGCACCAGCAACTGTATCGTGAAAATAATGTGCCTGGGTATCAATGCGGGTATAACTTGTAATAATACTCATAGCATATGGAATTAACGCTGGTTTCCATCCATATCTTTTATGAACAAACATCGCCCCAGAAAAAGCACCTGCCGCATGACCACTTGGGAAAGATTTTTTATCATGCTTGTTTGGACGTTCTTCAAGTTTTAATGCCTTGATACCTTCTGTGGCGGCTTGTGTCGCAACCAACACTTCTGCCAATTGTAATGTTCCTTTATAATCTTCTTCCATCATGGTCATACCAAACGCATACGCAGGCGCCATTACCATAAACAAATCGCCCAATCGTGTTTCATCTGCAAACGGACCCGACCAAGCTTTTGCACTATCAAAAACAGAAAACAACACAACGATTCCCAACAACACACGGTTAAGCATCTTCATTTTTATACCTTTTGATAAGATTGATTTCCTAGGAACATTATCACACTAAAAAAGATCCTGCAAGAAGAAATATATCGTTGTGCTTCATAAATAATAAAAAAAGCCCAATCAAACGACCGGGCCTTATATTTTTCAATGGGATGATTAGAAATCGATACCGCAAACAAGTAGATTTTACAAGCGCAACGCGCACAGTAAAATCGTTACGGTTTCCGCCAGAGCACCAGGCACATGCCAATGTGCCGCACGAAAACGAAGTTTGCGTGAACATTGGTGCGCATGGCGAATACGAGAATGAACATTTAGTAAAATATTAAAAAATCTCCCTTGGTCGATTTTTTTGATTTTAGTTATGTTCATCGAGGCATAAAAAAAGCCCGTTCAATCGAACGGACTTTTTTATTTGTTTTTGGTTTGGATTAGAAATCGATACCGAATTTAGCACCAAATCCAAAACCTTTTTCTGCTTTCCATTGGTCATGGTTATCACCACCTTGGTGATTCATAGAACCGTTAACGTACAAACCAACATATTTTGTTGCATCGATGTTGAAGTTTGCACCGATTGTACCTGTCCAGATACCAGCGTTATGGATTTCTGCAGCAACAGTATCTACACCACGATCGTGTTTATCCAATCTGCCTGTGTATTCGACACCTGCAACCATGTTGAAGTGTGGACAAAATACATATTGTGCATCCAATCCCAATGCCAATGTGTGTCTGCCCATTTTGCCTTCGTCAGCATTCCATTTGAATGATTCTTCATTCCAGTAATTGAACAAAGCATGTGCAGCAACTGTCCAAGACTTTGCCATATAACCACCACGAACACCTGCTGTCCAAGTGTATGAAGTTACGTCTTTGTCAAACCATGCATTATCGTCAATAGCTGGATGATTATACAAACCACTTGCTTTGTATTGACCGATTAAATCAGCTTTCCATGCACCCATATCCAATGCGCGGAATGCAGCACCTAATTTAAAGCTATCCCATGCATATGTATCGAAAGTTTTTTCTACTGATCTTTCAGTAAAATCTGCACCTGCGATAACAGCCAATTTATCAGAAATACCATAGCCAAATTCTTGACCCAATGCCCATGTACGACCTGGTTCAGAATGAGATTCCAAAGCTGTTTCACTGTATAAGTGTCCTGCTTTTGGCATATACAATGGATTACCATCGATCACGTTAGCAGCGTGAGCGCCAGAAACAGCAAATACAGCCAATAAAGATGTCAAAGCTAATTTTTTCATTTTTTATCCTTTCTATCGGTTAAACTTACGTCAGGCTTTTTTTCCTGATATGAATATTATCTCATCAGACAGGCAAATATTCAAGAAAATTAAAATCTTGATATTATATATATTCTGTGATATAATTGCGCACGTTGCGCAGATTTTTGAGAAATCGCGCTTTTTTTATTTATTCAATTCTTTTTTGATTTCGCGCCAGGCTTCGTGATTTTTTTGGTGTTCTTTGTAATTCTTGGAAAACTTATGTCCACCACGTCCATCTGCAACAAAGAACAAATATTTTGTATGAGCAGGTTTTAAAACACCGCGAATCGCATCACGCCCAACATTACAAATAGGATGCGGTGGCAATCCGCTATTCATATAAGTATTATATGGATTGTCTATTTTTAGATGTCCAGACAACAAGGGTTCCCCATGCATATCACCTTCTGAATCCGTAAGGGCATAAATAACTGTTGGATCTGCCTGCAGGCGCATATTTATATTTAAACGGTTAAGATACACACTGGCGACAATTGGCATTTCACGTCTTTGTGGGGTTTCTTTTTGAACAATAGACGCCAAAACCATGACCTCTTCCCAAGAATGCAGAGGCGTTGGATATTTAGCACCATCAAAAGATTCTTTTACTTCTATCATTTTTTTACGTGCCAATTCAAGAACTGCTAAACGCGATGTACCACGCGCGATTCGATAAGTATCCGGAAAAATATCACCATCGTGCAAATCACATACAGGTTGGTCTTTGTCACAATTAACATCGCCTGTTAAGAAAGGCACTTTTATCAACATATTTTTTATTTGAATAACTGTCATGCCTTCTGGGATAGTAATTGCTGTCGTCGCAATTTGTCCCTTGGCCAACATAGAAGCGACAGTCCAAACACCTGCCCCACGTGGAATATCATATTCCCCGGCTTGAATCTTGCCACCGTTCATACGAACAGAAAAATAAAACAATTCTTTGGATTTAATTATATTACTTTTATAAAGGTAATTAGTTACACCTGTAACCGAAGCGCCACGTGGCACAATCACACTAACTGGTTTACGAACGGGCGACCAAACATTAAAGATAAAGAAAACAATAAATACGACAACACAGGCAATCGCCAATCCGAACTTAACCCACTCTTTAATTTTTCTGAATTTTCGCTTTGATAATATTTTCATAAAACGGATTATAAACTATGTTTTTTTAAAAACAATAAAATAAAATTTGGTCGGAGTGGCTCCTGTCCTTGATAAACAATAACCAAAATTTCAAAAATCTCGCAAACTTCAATTTTTGAAAATTTTTCTAATTGTTCATCTTCGTATTCGCCATGCGTATCTTTGGGCTAACGCCCAAGAAAACATTGTTTTCAAACGGCACTTATCGTGCCGTTAACACTCTGGCGTATCCCGCCACTCCTTTTTGACAGATAAAATAAAAAAGGGACAAGCCCTTTTTTATTTTATCTGGTCGGAGTGGCGGGATTTGAACCCGCGACCTTTTGCCCCCCAGACAAACACGCTACCAGACTGCGCTACACCCCGAAAACTTTTTGTTTTAATAAATTTTGCGCCGACAAAAATAAATTCTTTGGCAATTTGTTTACATCAAACCAACGCCATTCTTTGCATTTATTTGGTTCCATAACCTTTGGAACAGACAAAACATTATCAACACGATAATGAGTTGTTAAATAATGTGAATCTGGGAACATGTCATCTGTAACAGCAAGAAACTTTAACGAGTTTAAATTTAATACAATACCTGTCTCTTCAAATGTTTCACGAATCGCGGTATCAAACAGAGTTTCATTTTTTTCCGGTTTTCCGCCAGGGGCAGACCAAGTGTTAAAACCATGCTTTGACAAACGCAATCCCATCAATACCTGACCAGATGGATTAAACATCCAAACACCAACACCTTGTCTCATCTCCATATTTTTATTCGCCACATACATAACAAGTACCCTTTTTGTATTTTTATTTCTGTCGCGGCTTTGCCTGTGGCAAAGACGGATGGTCGGAGTGACGGGGTTCGAACCCACGACCTCTACGTCCCGAACGTAGCGCTCTACCAGGCTGAGCTACACTCCGAAAAACAAACCTATTTTACATATTGATTCTGATTTTGCAACGCTTTATTTATCATATTACCTGTAATTTCTTGTGCCCGTTCAACAGTTGTTTTACGAAACCATTCTGTCATATCTTTTGATGGCAACCCCATTAAAAGTTCGCGATGTTGCCCTGGATTTTTTGTGACCCAAAAAACAAAATGGCAACAACGTTCATCAACGCATGTTAATTTTTTGCAAAATAAATCTTTATCTAAATTTCGCAAACAACACGCACTGCAATTACCCAAACCTTCTGCCAAAACAGGTTTCATATTATCTTCAAACCAATTCACATTGTACGCCATTATTTCACGCGCTTTAAAATCAAAGATGCGTTTGTTCCACCGAATCCGAATGAATTACTTAACGCTGCATCAACTTTACGTTTTTGTGCTTTATTTGGAACAAGGTTAAAATCACCAACTTCGTCGATAGGATTTTCCAGATTGATTGTTGGCGGTACGATATTATCGCGAATCGCCAATGCAGAAAAGACTGCTTCGATTGCACCTGCTGCACCCAACAAATGTCCTGTCATTGATTTAGTCGAAGACATACATGTATTCCCATTGCCAAACAATTCTTTGACCGCAATCAATTCGCCTAAATCACCTAAACCAGTTGATGTTCCATGTGCATTTACATAATCAATATCTTCCGGTTTCAATCCAGATTTTTCCAGCGCAATCAACATAGCTCTTTTGCCGCCTTCGCCATCTGGTGCAGGTGCAGTTATATGATGTGCATCTGCAGACATACCAAATCCGGCAACTTCTGCATAAATTTTTGCCCCACGTTTAACCGCGTGTTCGTATTCTTCCAAAACCAAAATACCGGCACCTTCTGCGACAACGAAACCATCCCTGTCTTTATCCCATGGACGCGAAGCGTGTATAGGGTCATCGTTTCTTGTACTTAACGCGCGCATTGCTGCAAACCCTGCCATTCCCAATTTACACACCGCAGATTCAGAACCACCACAAATCATAATTTCTGCGTCCCCTCGTCTGATTATTTCTGCACCTTCGCCGATTGAATGTGCCCCAGTTGCACACGCTGTTGACATCGCAATATTTGGTCCACCAAAACCATATTTAATGGATATATATCCCGCTGGCATATTTATAATAGATTTAGGAACAAAAAATGGACTTACATATTTAGCACCATTTGTGATTATTTCTGTATCAGTATCAGATATAGTAGAAAGGCCGCCAACACCACTGCCAACAGACACACCTACTTTCATTTTATCGCCGTCATAATCTTCCAAGCCCGCATCTTTAATTGCTTCACTTGCAGCAACCAACGCGTACATTATTGTTTTTTCCATTTTGCGCTGTTCGCGTGGATCAATAACAGAATCAGGATTATATTCACCTGGATTTGTCCCACGCACTGGCATACCAGCAATCTGAGAAGAAATATCAGAAACATCAAAATCTGTTACTTTACGAATACCGCTTTTTCCTGCTAATAAATTCTTCCAAGCATATTCGATACCACTGCCAACTGGCGAAACAATTCCCATACCTGTGATAACAACTCTTTTCATAAAAAAATCCTTTTTGTGTAATATATCGCGCCAATCATACAATAAAAAGTTCACTAAATCAACGACATAAAAAATAATGCCGCCAAAACGGCGACATTATCATAAAAATCTTTCAGCAACGATTATTTTGCGTGAGCATCAATATATTTAACTGCATCACCAACAGTTGTCAATTTTGTTGCTTCTTCATCAGGAATAGTGATATTGAATTCTTTTTCAACTTCCATAACAAATTCTACAACGTCCAAAGAATCCGCACCCAAATCATTTACAAAAGATGCTGTTTCAGTAACTTTAGATTCATCAACACCCAATTTATCACATACAATTTTTTTTACTTTTTCAAAAGTAGACATTTCATATCCTTTATTTATGTTAATCTTATCGGCCCGTTTTTACCCAAGCGCCTTTCCTAACAAAATATCATTTTATGACAAGACTGTCAAGAAATTATAACAAACGATAACAAAGTGTTGACTTTTATAAAAAAAGTATTAAGCGAACAATTCGTCCAACAAATCGTTCATATTACAACGCAAATTATCTTTGTCAGGATTCCAAACCAATGCATGCATAAGGAATTTATGAACATCGTCCATCGTAACATTCGGCATATTTGCATTCTTTACAACACGTTTCCATGCCGTACGTGGATCTGTTAAATGAAAACGTCCACGCCCCATAAAGACCCATTCGCCATCTTGTGGTAAATCTTGCAGCAACAATACCCCCCTGTCAGACAAAGGCATGTCGCCCCACATGTCATGATTAAAATCTAAATCTTCCCAACGCATTTTGAATATTTTTGTTTTTGGCGCAAAACCATAAATCAACATCAAAAACGCAGAACGCAGATTAATATCTTTTTCTTTTTTTATCGCGGACAATAATTTTTGCAGACCAGATTTATTTAACTTTCTTTCACGTCGCACAACAGTAATTCTGGCGATATTATCCATTGGGTTATCTTTTCTGTATCCCATATTCAGTGCATAATTAAAAATGCTCTGTAATAATTCTTGCATACGCAGCGCCATCGCACGACCAGAAATATTATCCAAAGATTTTTGTAAATCTGACACTGTTAAATCTTGGATAGTTTTATCAAACAAATCTTTAAAATGCATATTTATTGCGCGTTTTAATTTGTTAAGCGAATCTTCACTGCGACGCACCTTGTGTTCCAAATACAGTTCAACAAAATTTTTAAACAATATTTTCTTTCTGCGTGTCGGAATTTTTTTAGATGCGTTATCTAAAACTTCTGCAACCTTGGCACGCGCATCTTCTATATCTGTTTCAGGATACTTTCCAATAATGATTCTTTTATCATGACCATTGACGCGTTTACGAACAAAGAAACTTTTAACGCCACGTTGTGTTATGTACATACGCAATCTTGGTTCCGATAAATCTTGCACGACATCAAAACCGGTTTCCGGTGCAGGAAGACTATCAAGTATATATGAATTAAAGAAAAACTGATGTGCCATGATTTTTCCTTTTGTTTGATTATTTTGAACGCCAGAAAACCAAAGAAGAAATAAATTCACTGCGCGCTTCTTTATATTTTCTTAAGGCAAATATATAACGCGCATTTTCACCGAACATAGGGCAATTTGGATTATCACAAAAATCATCGGCTTGAAAATGTTTGCATTCAACAGGTGTTGTTTTACCAGCAAACTCAAGATTCTTTCTACAAACATTTGCACCCGACATCGAATCTGATATAGAAATATCTGATTTAGCTTCTAACATATCTTTTCTTGCCGCGTAATATTCTTGAAAATTTTTTATTATATTGTTTCCCATTTTTTTCTCTTATTTATTCACCAACCTTCAAAGCATTAATAAATGCAGATTGTGGAATTTCTACATTACCAAAAGTGCGCAAACGCTTTTTACCTTCTTTCTGTTTTTCCAACAATTTTCTTTTACGTGTAATATCCCCCCCATAACATTTCGCGGTAACATCTTTGCGATATGCAGCAATCGTTTCGCGCGCAATAATCTTTCCACCGATTGCCGCCTGTAATGGTATTTTGAATTGATGACGTGGTATTAAATCTTTTAACTTTTCAACAATTTGACGACCGCGTTTTTCTGCAACACTTCTGTGACAAAGGAAAGACAGTGGTTCTACATTTTCATCATTTACCAATATAGAAACTTTCACTAAATCGGAAACACGATAATCGTATAAAACATAATCGAACGACGCATAACCCGAAGACAAAGATTTAACCCTGTCATAAAAATCGAAAACTATTTCCGACAAAGGCAACTGATATACCAACACCGCACGATTACCAACATAAGAAATATTTTCTTGGACACCACGACGCGATGCACACAATTCCATAATCGCACCCAAATATTTATCGGGCATCATAATGGTCGCACGCACCCATGGTTCTTCTATCGATTCGATTCGTGTTATCTCTGGCATATCGGCTGGGTTTTCTAAATCCATCATTGAACCATCGCGCAAATGAATTTTATAAAGCACGCTTGGCACAGTATTAATAAGTGATAAATTAAATTCACGATTTAATCTTTCGCTTATAATTTCCATATGAAGCAATCCCAGAAATCCACAACGCAAACCAAAACCAAGTGCAGAAGATTTTTCCGTAGTGAACACAAACGAAGCATCATTTAATGCCAACTTTTCTGCGCCTTCACGCAGGTCCGGATAATCATTCGCTTCTACTGGAAAGAAACTTGAAAACACCACAGGAACAGACGGTTTAAATCCAGGCAACATTTCGACCTGACTTTTTGCATCACAAATTGTGTCCCCTACTTTGCAATCATGAATTGTTTTCATACCTGTGATAATAAAACCTATTTCACCAGTGGAAAGATAATCTACATTTTCCATTTTTGGTGTGAAATAACCAACTTTTTCAACAACATATTCTGCGCCTGTTGCAATAAATTTTATTTTCTGACCGCGTGAAAGAGTTCCATCAACAACACGAACCAACACAACAACACCAAGATACGAATCGTACCATGAATCGACCAACAAGGCACGTGTCGGTGCATTTTCGTCCCCCGATGGTGCAGGTAATTTATTTACAATTTCTTCCAACAATTCTGGAACACCTGCACCAGTTTTTCCCGATACACACAATGCATCTGATGCGTCCATACCAATAACATCTGCAATTTGTTCACGTGTCGCAGCAACATCACTGGACGGCAAATCAATCTTGTTTAACACCGGCAACATTTCCAAATCATTATCCAGCGCAAGATACGCATTTGCCAAAGTTTGCGCCTGAACCCCTTGTGTTGCATCAACCAAAATTATCGCACCTTCACATGCCGCTAAACTGCGCGAAACTTCATAAGAAAAGTCAACATGGCCCGGTGTATCCATTAAATTTAATTGGTACGTTTCACCATTTTTGGCCGTATAATTCAAACGAACAGTTTGCGCCTTGATAGTAATTCCGCGTTCGCGTTCTATGTCCATAGAATCCAAAACTTGCGCTTTCATTTCGCGCGATTCAAGTCCACCAGTATATTCAATCAACCTGTCAGAGAGTGTCGATTTACCATGATCGATATGTGCAACAATCGAAAAGTTTCTTATATTACTCTGTTTCATCCTTTCCCCACATAAATTTATACTTCAAGATTATTCAACAACTCTTCGATTCTGTTTGCACGTTCTAATGTGTCATCATAAACGAATCGAATTTCAGGAACGTATTTTTGATCTATTTTTTGCGCCAATTCGAACCGCACCATCTTGGTTATTTCATCTAATCTTTTTTGTGTTTCTTCTACACTGTCATGTGCATAAAAGAATATTTTCACAAATTGCATTCCACCATGAGATTCAGCCCCAACCAAAGATACCCCGTTTATCAATTTATCGTCTGAAAAATTGCGCTGCAAAATTTCTGCAACAAGAGTTTGAACCTTGCTGGCTATTTTTTCACTTCTGTTAGAGTTCGTTTGTTTTTTCATCATAATTATATTTTTCCTTTGCGGCAATGATACACCGGTATATAAAAATTACAAGTAAATTATTAAAGATATTGAAGACAGAATTTAAATTGTCTATGATAACCATCATGAAAATCATAAATAAAATTTTAGATAAATCGTCAAAGCCATGGTATTCATGGATTGTCTTTTTGATGACGGTATGCGAATCGATATTTCTTTTTATTCCGCCCGAAGTGTTTATGACACCTGCAATAGTATCAGACAAAAAACGCGCCCGTCCAATAGTATTTGCAGCGGCAATCGGTTCCATCGTTGGTGGCATTATTACATATTTGATTGGGTTATGGCTGTTCGACACCGTCGGAATGTGGTTGATTGAAAATTTCGCCAGTGTAGAAAAATTCGAATTAACAAAATCTTTATTCGCTAAATATGGTGTTTTAATTATTGTTGCGACAGCAATAACACCCATACCTTATAAATTATTAGCATTATGTGCAGGTTTTATGGAATACCATTTGCTGATATTCATTGGTGTATCTGCAATATTCAGAACGGGTCGTTTTGCAATAATCGGATTTCTGCTGTGGCGGTTTCAAGAAAAAGCGAATCAAATCGTTAAAAAATATTCATGGCAATTAACAATTGGCGCAATTGTTTTTGCCCTGCTTGGATTACTGATAATAACATTGGTTTAAAAAAAATACGGATTTAAAAATCCGTATTTTTTTTTTAGAAATAATATCTCACCCCGACGGACAAAGAATTATTCATAACAAGGCCGGTATCTACTTTCACACCACCGATATTCAAATTTCCGCCATTGAATGCTGCAAAACGATAACGAACATCAAAATCAACCTTTTCGTCCAAAGCATATGTCCAACCAAACATAATTGCACCCATTGGCGACAAATTTGTTGCAGAAACATTATGAGTAGTGCTGTTATCCGCAGACAAATTCACAATGGCTAAACCACCACCAAGTCCTGCATAAAAACCGTATGCTATATCACAATAAGCATTAATATCAGCATAATATGCCTGCAAATTAAATTCAGTTTTTTCTGGCGAAAAATATTGTTCTGTTTCTGTTTCGGAATATTTACCAATATACCCAAACTCTCCGTCAACACGCCAATTCTTATTAAACTTGTAACCAACAACTACATCTGCACCAAGTACAGGTTTAAAACTAAATCTATCAGTACCAGATTCTGTTCCACTAGAATATTCATTCTTCCATGACAAGAACGACAAATCACCGTTTAACCCCATATAAAATCTATCATTCCGAATATCTTTAGAAACTTCTTGTACTTTGTCTGCATCAGAATTTGCAGTCACAACCGACTGTTCTTCATTTGAAGCTTCTTCTGGTTTTTCAGTACCGGCTTCTTTAGATGGGTCCACATTGTATTTATTTATAACAATACTTACTGGTGTATCTTTTTGACGATACACAACAATAGGTCCTTTTTCTGTTTTATATTCACGTACAATTTTTTTTGATGCCGGAACACTTTCATCAAAAGTTGACACACCTTCTTCTGCAAAAGCAGAAATTGGCAAAACGCATAATGCGACAAAACCTGATAAATATTTATTCATAAAAAATCCTTACCTTTTATATAAGACATTATTCTATCATACAAATGATTTTTTTCAAAGAGATTTTTTATTTCACAATAAATACCTTGCCCGTCTATCTTTTTTTTACTATGATACTCGTCATGATGGAAAGCAAAACAACAATATCTTTTGCCAATGTAGCAGCAAATTATGATAATGGCAGCGATGTATTATCAGACGTATCCTTCAATATAAGTGGCGGTGCATTCTATTTTCTAACTGGTGCCAGCGGCGCAGGAAAAACAACTTTATTGCGTTTAATATATCAATTGCACAAGCCTTCCACTGGCGCAATTAAATTGTTTGGACAAGATTGTGCGACTTTATCGCGTGACGAAATTTCAAAATTACGTCAAAAAATGGCCATCGTTTTCCAAGAATATTCTTTGATTTCACACATGACAGTTTTCGACAATGTTGCATTGCCATTACGCGTTCGCAATGTTAACAGTGAAAAAATCAAAAAATTGGTTACAAAAACACTTGAATGGGTCGGTCTTGGCAAATTCGCTGATGCTTATCCAATGGAACTAAGTGGTGGTCAACAACAACGCGTATCTGTGGCACGGGCTATCATTATACAACCGTCAATATTATTGGCAGACGAACCAACCGGGAATCTGGACGAAGAAAATGCATCACGCCTTATGGAATTGTTTATACAAATGAATAAAATGTTTGGAACCACTGTCATATTGGCAACACACAATAAAAAACTGTTGGAAACATATAAATTCCCTGTAATCACTGTTGATAATCATCATGTATCTTTTTCTGGTGTAGCAACCGAAAAAGATACAAACGCTGCACGAAAATGGAAAGGTCCACAACCACAAAACTATTTCACAGAAATATCCAAACAATTTGAAGGTATCGGGAAAGCATAATGAAAAAAACACAACTTGTATTTTCATTGGTTCGTGAACAGTCAATGTTTATGACTGTTGTTATATCTGTTTTAACTTTTTTGGCGGTATTGGCTTTCGGCATCGCGCTTGCTGTTAGCAGCAGTGTCATCCGCTGGAATAATCAATGGGACAAATATGCAACTGTTCAAATTATAAATCCTGATAACACAAATCATGTAAAAAAAATATTTGAAGAAAACGCGAATAAATTCAGCAGTATCCAAGAAATTTCTAAAAACGAAATGGAACACATGTTGCAACCTTGGATTTCTGGTGGTGCACGTATAAATAAATACTTACCAACAATGTACGAAGTAAAATTAAAAAATTCTGCAGACATGAACATAATTCGCGACAAAATTTCGACACATGCAAAATTTTTAACCCATACTTCCGCACTAAAAACATCTATAAATGCAGGATGGAAGTTGGTATCCATAACAACTTTGATTTTGATACTGATGCTGATTTCAATTGGTGTATGCGTATCGTATATATCACGCAATATCGCAATGTTGCACAAACATGAATTGGAAATATTGAACCAGATTGGCGCAACAGATAATTTTATCACACGTCAAATGCAAATCATTGTCGCAAAAATAAGCATGGTTGCATGTTCCGTTGGTTTTGTATGTGCCTTACCAATCATATTAATGATTTTGGCGACCGCACATTCGGCACGTATTGGATTGATGGCAACCTTGTCTTTATCAGCGACAAATTGGATTATTTTAATGTTATTACCTATAGCAATTGTTATATTTTCAGTTTATATAACAAAAAAAACAACTCTTAAAATCCTGTCAGAAAATTGATGAAATATATTCCTGTATCTTTGGTATTGATATTTTGTTTTGTGTTTGGCGGCATCATGTTTAAATCTATGACGCCACTGCGCTGCCAAGCATTACAACAAGACGACAGTATATTTGTATTAACAGGAGATGCCAGACGTATTCCTTATGCATTAAAAAAACTGGACTCTCTGCGATATGGAAATCTTTATATTATTGGTGCTGGCGCAGTAACAGTCATACCAAATCATACACACATAAATGTTGAATCAGCATCTAAATCAACATATCAAAACACATTAGCGATAAAAAAAATAGTATCCGAAAAAAATTTGGATCGTATTGTTGTCGTTACAACCGAAGATCATATGAATCGCACATTATATTTATTAAGGACAACACTGCCAGATACAGATATAATCGCATGTCCTGCTTCATTAACTGGTATGCCTGCGTCTTCACGCGTTCAAAGATGGACCATTGAATACGTAAAATACATTGTTACCCTGCTTGGTATAAAGGAAAGTTAAAAATGTTACGCACAATAATCTTTAAATTTGTTCTTTTTATTTGGTTTATACTTTGGGCACCGTTGTTATTGGTGGGTTTAATATCTTCAAAAATAGAACGTAAATTTGTGTTTATGGATGCAAGTGGGGTACTGTTTCTTGCCAGAATTATCACAGGCATAAAATATGAAATCCATTATCCTTCGACAAACGAAGACGGAATCCCTTTTAAGCACAATATAAATCAAAGATTGGATGGTCGTTCTATTATTGCATCAAAACATATGTCTATATTGGAAGTGGCAATATTGGTAAAAGTTGTTCCTGATTATTTTTTCATAATGAAACGCGAATTATTATGGATTCCGATTTACGGTTGGGCATTTGCAAGAATTGGTCTAATCGGGGTTAACCGCAAACGTGGCGCAACAAACATGAATTTATTGGCTGAAAAAGTGACAAAAAACATTATGAAAGGCATGACACTTATCATATTTCCCGAAGGTACACGTGTTGCCCCTGGCAGCAAACAAAAGCTGAAACGCGGTTTAATGTTTCTGGCAACACAATTAAAATTGCCTATAACACCAGTCGGCGCTGATACCGGATTATATTGGCCAAAACATGGAAAAATGACACCAGGCACAACACATATATATTTCGAAAACGAATTGCCTTCATCGGCGACATTGGAAGAAATAAGTGAAGCAATAAACCGCCACAGTGCTTAAATTATTCACACCACGATTTTCTTTTACCGCCGTTATAAGCACGGCCAACTTTTTCTTTGATTAAAACCTGACCTATGTCACGATTTGCAGAATCATAAACATTAGCATCTATACGTCCGGCATATTTATCGTTTTTCACATTTTTTATTTCAACAGTTGACCCAACAGGTATTAATTCACCCAATCTTTGCTTTGCGTATTCTGCCCGTCTTGTTTCTGATTCACATGCCCCATGCAATTCAGGTGTATCAACATTACGCAAACGCACTTTTACAGACATAACCTCTGCTTTATCTGCCAATAAAATGTCCCCTACAAAAGTATCCCCGTCAATTATATAAGTAACACGAACAGGGGTTGCCAAACAAATTTGACAACCAAAACAAAAAACAATAAACGGAACAAACTTTTTCATCATGGCAATTTTGGTGACCAGGTTGGTTCAACCCCGTTTATTCCATCTTTTAATTCGATGTCATAAAGGTTTTGCCCTGTTATATCTACACTGCGAATATGGCTGATACGTTCTTCACCGTCTGCGGCTTGTTCTGTTTCATAGTAAACCAAACGACGCGAACCCGGCGCCCAAGAAGGTGCTTCCATATACCAACCGCCTGCCAATATTTTTTCGTGCCGACCTTCGGTATTCATTACACCAATATAGAAGGTATTATCGGCAATTTTTGTAAAGGCAATATAATTGCCATCTGGTGACCAAGCAGGTGTCGCATAACGCCCTGCTCCAAAAGTTATACGTTTATTTTTCCCGGTCTTTAAATCCAAGACATGAATTTGTTGCGAACCAGTACTGTCCGAATTGAACGCCATATAACGACCGTCAGGCGAATAAGAAGGACTGGTGTCAATATGATTTCCAAAAGTTAACTGTTTCAAAGATTTTTCGGCTATGTTATATTCATATATATTAGTATAACCATTTTTAACCAACGACAAAGCGACCCTATTTCCGTCAGGCGAAAAACGCGGAGCAAAACTCATACCACCAAAACTGCCCAACTTTGTTTGATCGCCTGTTTCCAAATCCAACATCCAAACCGTAGGATCATCATTACGATAAGACAAAAATACTACCGTTGACATATTTGGCGAAAAGTGTGGCGACATAACGAAAGTCTTTTTATCAGACAAATAACGCATACCAAACCCGTCTTGGTCCATAATCGCCATACGTTTTACACGATTATCCACAGGACCAGTTTCTGCAATAAAGACAATTTGAGTATCAAAATATCCGATTTCACCAGTCAATCTTTCATAGATAGCATCTGCCATAATGTGAGCCAATCGACGAACAGATTTTTTGGAAGCAACTAAACTTTGTGCTTCTATCTGTTCTTGACCCTTTACATCCCAAAGATAAAATTCCAATTTATAACTATCTTTGCCCTCTGGCTTTAAACTCGCCTGAACCAATGCTTGTGTTTTTATTGCGTCCCAACTTTTAAAATTAGGCATCTCGTTCATTTTTACAAATTCAGGAAAAGCATCATGATTAACAATCCTAAACAAACCTGTTCGTTTTAAATCGGCTTCGACAACCTGACGCAGCATTTTCGCATCAGAATTTGACACATTACCACTTGTTTCAAATTTCTGAACAGCGATTGATGTTGGTTCAACCCCACCAGCAACAATATCAACATGCAATTCGCCGCGCGCATTTGACACAAACAAAACCGATACAACGGCCATCAAAACAGATAATAATTTACGCATAAAAAATCCTTTCCTTTAATACCAACAAGATTCTAGCACACATTAATATAAAAAATCAAAATTTTAACAACAATACACACAACAACACAAACGCCTATATTTCCGCCATTACAACCTTATACACAAATGTATTGACAAATGTAAATACAATGTTATAGTCAATTGTAATCACTGAAGTATAGGGGTTTGTCTATGCCAAATGTAATGCAACAATTATTCGTTATGAATATTGAATCTTTGTTAAAAGAATATGCGGCTTATCGCGCCTTTAACAAATCGGACTGTGTAATCAATATGCGCATTCCACATCAAATAGTCGAAAAAATTAAAGAATTGGCAGACGCACAACATGTGCCCTATCAATCATTAATATCTTCCGTTTTATTTTCACTGGCAAACATTGATGAATCCAAAAAGGACTAAACATGACACAAAAAAATATTCCTTCACGTGCAGAATTAATAAAACAGACATTTAACACACGCCGTCAACAAGAAAACAACCTGTTTCACAGCCTTAACACAAACACATATTTTTGGAAATTATCTGACCTGGCAATTTTGTACCCACAATTTTTCGATATAAAAAAATCCGTTTCACAATACACAGCAAATAAAATAAACACCATGGTCTTTGAAGCTATTCCAGAATTTGAACAATTAACCGAACGCCCTATTCATATTTTAACAGTCAAAGAACCTTATAATATATACAACCCAGAAACAAATCGCATCAAAACCGTTAAAAGCGGAAACAACCAGCACCTGACAAGTGTTGCATGCGAATATTTATTCAGACAACAAAATGGTCTGGAATTGGAAACAGCATACTTTCTGGCGCCAAATAAATCTGACACAGAATTGATTGACCTGGCACAAAAATTAAAATTTGAAAAAATTCGCAACCAAATTGCCCAAACCAGCAATTTATTGTCTGCGATTATAAATCGTGCATACGGCGCGGACAAATCTTCGTTCAGCAAGATTTGGTCGCTTATCTGGGAAACTTTGTACAAGGTAAAATCTATGGACACACTGCGCGAACAGCACAACATAAAAACATCACCGATTGATTATATGAAACCACAAACCGTGATTTTCATAAACGCAATGTTGCAAGAAATCGTTCTTAATTTTGCGAACAGACCGTTTTACACAATCAACGATGTTTACAATCATGCAAAAACCAAAGCAGCATTAGCCCGCGCACAATTTATCAAATACGGTTCAACCCCCGAACAACAATTAACCGAACAAAGCACTTATTCGATTGTCGAAAAAATCAGACGCGCGCGCAAAAATTTCTGGCGCGCAAATTATCCAAAATCTTTGACAGAACGCTAAAAAAACACCGCCCAAACGGGCGGTATTTAATTTTTACCAGTTTTTTATAACATCCGCACAACCAATCGCCCTTGCACCAGATGCGGACATAATGAAAGACAAAATCACACCAATCATAAACAACAAAGAGAATCCAACCAACAAAGCCGTCCCTTTGTCTTTAATATCATCCATTTTTACATCGCCTTTGGAAATGTATCCCCATGCCCATTGCGCAATATAAAACGCAGCACCGATGAAAGCCATTGTTCTTAACAAGTTAAATACACCTTTTAATTTTAGTAATGCTTCGCACATGCCATTATCCCCAGCTGCAAATGCAGGTACAGATGCCATTACGCCTATAATTGCAAAATTGATTTTATTCATAATCTTTTTCATATAAAAACTCCTTTTATTTCCATATTATTTTATCACAAAAAATCCCGTATAACAAATAAAAAAAGCGCCGTTTTGCCGCGACGCCCTTTTTACACATAAACCAGATAAAATTATCCGGCATAGGAAGGAACTATGATGTACTTGTTTTTCAAGACTTGTTTTTTTGCACATGTTTGGCAACCACATTTTGGTGCCGCTGGTGCTTCGTCTTCTACACGTGCTGGCAAGATAGCATTTCTGGTACGTTTGTCATACCCGTATGTATCTTTGCTGTACAAGTCTGCACAATTTGTGTTTCTGTATACAATCTTTTTAGCGTCTTTCAAATCACGAATTTCGCTGTTGAATTTTTCACCTTCTTCGCTGTAGTAATAAACGCAATCGTTACCATCTTGGCGATAACGAACACCGGTTTCATAATAATCATAGCCAGAACAGCCTGCAACCAAAGCCAAACCAAATACAGATAAAATAACTTTTTTCATTTGTTTTCCCTTGTTTTTTTATCTCTCTTTGGGGCTCCCGATTCGTATGGTTCAATTGTTGCACACTTATTCCCATTGTCAAGATTTATTAATTTCAATATATGTGATATAATACAGAATATATACAAAGGAAAAAACATGCACTATTCTGATTATTGGTTGGCTGATACTAAAAGCTTGCTTAAACACGCAATGCATGATGGCTATGCAATCCCGGCATTCAATTTCTATAACATGGAAAGCCTGCAAGCGATACTGAATGCGGCACAAATCACCCAAAGTCCGGTTATATTGGCCGTATCAGAAAGTGCACTGGAATATATGTCCGGTGAAATATTGATGGGCATGATTCGTGGCGCACAATACAAACGCGGACAAATTGCCCTGCATCTGGACCATGGGCACAGTTTTGAAATTTGCAAATATGCTACCGACCTGGGGTTTTCATCAGTCATGTTTGATGGCAGCGCGCTGCCACTTGATAAAAACATATCCGAATCGCGTCGCGTGGCGGATTATGTTCATAAATTTAATGTATCGCTGGAAACAGAACTTGGTGTTTTGGCGGGAACCGAAGACAAAAATACAACAGCAAAAAAACATCTCTTTACAGACCCAGATTTAGTTAAAGATTTTGTAAAACAAACAAAAACAGATTCATTGGCGGTTGCAATCGGAACAACACATGGTGCATATAAAAGAAAAAGTTCTAATGAATCTTTGCGATTCGATATTTTGGAACAAATCGCAAAAAACATTCCGGGCGTTCCGCTTGTTTTACATGGCGCATCTTCTATCCCACAAAAATATGTTAACCAGATAAATAAATTTGGCGGCAACATAAAAAATGCACGTGGAATTTCACCTGCACAAATTCGTCGCGCAATATCTATGCATATCGCAAAAGTAAATATAGATTCCGATTCGCGATTCGCTTTCACTGCCGCAATTCGAAAAACACTGTACACAAAACCTGAAATTTTTGACCCACGAATTTACCTTTCAACAGCAACAGAAGAAATGACAAAAAATTGCATTGATGAAATACAAAATATAATGGGATCTGGATATAAATTTTAAAAAATGAAATCCGCCTATACGGCGGATTCTGTGTTTTTTGTCAAAACAACTTATTTCGCTCTTTCAACGTATTCTAATGTTTCAGTGTTAACAACAATCTTTTCACCTTGTTCGATGAAAGTTGGAACTTGAACACGAACACCGTTATCAAGAATCGCTGGTTTACCACCACTGCTGGTTGCGGTTTGGCCTTTTAATGCAGGTTCTGTTTCTTCAACAGTCGCAACAACAGTTTTTGGCAATGTGATTGATACAGGATGTCCTTCGACAAAGTTCGCTTTGACCAACATTTCAGGCGCCAAGAATTTCATTTGTTCGCCCAAAGAATCATTTGGCATTGTGAATTGTTCATAATCGTTCAGATTCATAAAGTATGCGTCTGTCCCGTCAGAATACAAATATTGACATTCGATATCTTCAACCATCAATTTTTCAACTTTGTCTTCTGCGCGCCAACGATCACCGCCTTTGTTGCCCGAATCAATATCACGCAAATCAGCTTGAACAAAAGCACCACCCTTGCCCGGTTTTACTTTTGTGATTGAAGTTACAGAATAACGTTTACCATTGTGGGAAATAACCCAACCCACACGCATATCATTTGCTATAAAAGAAGCCATTTGTTTACCCCTTGGTTAAAATTACCCGTTAAGGTTATAATAAAGTTTATAAATTCGCAACAAAAAACCGCCAAACCGGCGGTCTCTTTGTTTTATTGTTTTTTACATTCTCATCGGCATCAACACAAAAAGCGCATCAGTATCTTTTTCTGTAGATTTGATGATTGTTGGGGACAAAGGTTCTTGCATTTCCATTTGGAATTTTTCACCTTCGACCTGACCTGCAACATCAAGTAAGAATTTCACATTGAAATTAATTGTAAATGTTGCATCGCCATTATATTCTACATCTAATTCCTGAGTTGCAGCCCCAGCATCTGGGCTGGAAGCACTTATCACTAACTTGTTCATAGAAAATGCCAACTGAACAGATTTTGTTTTATCAACACTGGCAACAGATACCAAATCCACCGCATTAACAAATTGCTTTCTGTCCAAAATCGCAATCTTGTCGTTGCCCTTTGGAATAACCACGCGATAGTTTGGATACTGTGCATCGACCAATTTACTTGTCAATGTCGCGGCACCAACTGTAAAGCGCGCCTTGGTATCAGACAATTCAATCAGAACATCGTCAACATTGGCATCTTCTAACAATTTAGATAATTCGCCAATAACGCGTCTTGGGATAATAACCGAAGGCATACCTTTGGCAGCAGCCGGTGCATCTATCGCACACAAGGCCATACGCTGTGCGTCTGTCGCAACCGCAGTCAATTTGCCGGTATCTTCTGATATATGGAAGAATATACCGCCCAAATGATAACGAACATCGTCTGTTGGAATTGCAAATTTAGTCTGATTAATCAAATGCGCCAAATCACCGGTTGTCATTTGGAATTTAGTGCTTAAATTGCCGCCCGCCATTGCTGGGAAATTTTCCGCCGGCAATGTTGGCAAATGAAATACCGCACGACCACTGGACACAACCAATTGATCACCAGATTGTTTAAAACTGATTTCTGCGTCATCTGGCAATTTACGAACGATATCGTACAACATTTGAACTGGCACAGTTGTTTTACCAGCCAACGTTATATCAGCCGCAACATGTTCAACCAATTCCAAATCAACGTTTGTCGCAGACAATATTAAATCATCTGAAACTTCAATTTTAACATTGACCAATATAGGCAAAGTCGCACGTTTTTCAACGATAGACTGCATATGCCCCAGCGCACGTATTAAAACCTGACGAAACACTGAAAATTCCATAACTTACTCCTGTTCTTTCTTATTTCATTAATTTCCTGAACAGAGTGTACCAAAAAAGACCGATTCGGTGCAAGACCAATCTGCACCGAATCAAATTTTATTTTGTTTTGACAAAACTTTATTTTATCAACAACTTTTCCAATTTACTTTTTATTTTTTTTGCGTCGTCATATTTTTTTATGCTGCCTTTTTCCGCAAAAGATATATCACCGGTTTCTTCGGATACGACCAAAACTGTGGATTTTGACGCTTCTGACATCCCCAATGCAGCCCTGTGGCGCGTTCCATATTTCCACTGTAATTGATTTTGAGATACAGGCAATATCGCCCCCGCATATTTAATTTCATTATCAGCAATTATAACAGCCCCATCGTGCAAAGGTGTTTTATTAAAGAATATTGTTAACAATAATTCACTGGATATAATACCATCTATTTTTGTTCCATATCTTTCAATAACGCCATCATCGATGTCTTCTGGAAACACAATCAGAGCCCCAGTATGTTTTTCCGACATATACAAAACCGCCTTCATTATTTCATCCACAGCTTTTTGTTTATCAGATGATTTTTTAACATCTTGTTTAAATGCATGAATTAAATTTCTTAATCCACGAACATTTCCCATCAATGCCAGAAACTTTCGTAATTCTGGTTGAAAAATAACAATCAACGCAAGAGACAAGAATAATGCAATCCAATGCAAAAAACGCCCCAACAAATACAGATGCATCCAAGGCAACAAAAAACTTAAAAGCCAAATTATCCCCAACCCAAATAACCCGCGAACTAATTTTTCCGAAGATGTGTTTTTAATGAAACTTACATAAAAAGCATACACAACCAATGCTATTATGATAATTTGAATAATGTTTAACCAATCAATCATTTTTTACTCCTTAAATAATGAATTCGATAATTCTTGTACCGGTCTATTCATCCAATCTGGATCGTCCCTCTTCCGTGGTGCACCAGTATTCATTGCAGTTTTATATGGGTTATCATCTGATAACCAGCCTTCCAATAAATCGCCTGCCAACATACCTGCCAACAACCCACCGGCTATACTTAATCCACCTGTCAAAGGCGACAACAACAAACCAATTCCGACCGCAGAACCAACTTTACCAGCAACAGCTGCACTGCTTATATTAAAATCAGGTTCTGCTAAATTTCCAGATATTTGCATTGCATTAACTAAATTGCCAGACAAAGACAACTTTAACCCCCTTACAGGCACAGTAGCCAAAGACATCTGTATTGTTTCTTTACCTAAATCAAGAGTCCCCGCAAGACGCATATTTATAACCTTTGATTGAACTGCTACACCATTTTGTGTTTCGATTAAACCATCTCGCAATTTAACATTTACGATTGCACTGTCTATTTCTATCATATCACGCTTATTCCCAGTAAATAAATCTTGCACATTATTACGCAAGGAAGTAAGAAAATCCCCACCGTACATGTATTCCACCAAATCAGCATGCGCAAAACCCTTGTCCGTAGAATACACCAACACCGGTCCTGTTATTGTTTGCATTATTTCAGACATATTCTTACCACGTGCTTTTACATACAAATCTATATTCACAGGCACCCCAGACAAAACATTGTGAACATCAACCTGATTAATAATTTCACCAACATAAACATTGTTTCCAACAGCCGCCATTTGTGCGTCAAACATACCATTTTTATAAATGTCCGAAATCAAAACAGCCTTTACTTTACCTTTACCGATACCAACATTAACATCTGCGCGCGCGATTTGATCTTTAATTTTTATTTTGGCGTTTAAATCAAACAAATCCAATGATCTGTAAACAATAAAGTGTTTCAAATTCAGATTAATTTCTGCATCTGCGTTATACAAGAATTCCCCAAACAAAGGCATATCTTGAAACACATTTAAATCCCGATTTGGATGAATCCATTCAACCCCTGCGCCATACCATTCAGGAAAAGATTTATATAAATTTATACCATCAGAAGAAACAGTTGCCCTTATAACAGGTATCTTTTTAGACCAACCATATGTACCAGAAAAATTAAGCGAAGACCCATTAAGCGAGATAGAAGATTTCCTGAATGTTATTTTGTTTCTATCTATTCCCCCTGCAATATTTATCTTCATTTTCGGCAAAGAAATCATGTTTATATTAAACCAATCGCCAGACTTTTTAATATTTGGAATATCACCGCGCACGACAAAATCTATCGGCATTTTACTGGTTCCTTCTAACGCAATATCTGCGATCAAAGCTTCACCACCGGTAGCGAAAGCTATGCGCACTGGATAAATTTTTCTTTCACTGTTATATTCAGAAAATTGTATCACGAACGGAAAGTTTGTATCATAAGGTTTAACCCAACCGACATATTCACGATTAGAACGGCGCATATAATTGCTTATACCGAAACTTGATAATTCGTATTTATTACCATATAAATTTACAGATAAATTTTCAATATCCATTCCACCAAAAGGCAACTGTTCTATTGGGTATTTTGAAACAACATTTTTTTCTGTATCCGGTGATTTTTGCGGCGTTTGTGAATTGTTAAACACTATTGAATTTTCATCTTTATCATTTTTTTCAATAAATACTTTTGCGTCATAAATTTTTATACGACGAATCACAGGATGAGATTTAAACAAAGACAACAAGTCCAATCTTACATCTATTTTTTTAGCCGTAAACAAATTTTTGTTTTTCGCCCATTCTGCGTTCGGAATACGCACATCATTTAATTCTATTTCTGGACGCAAAGAAAAATTCCATGAAATTTTACCATCTATTTCTACTGGCATATTTGTAGCTTCGCGTAACGCAGACAAAATATTTCCACGTAAAGATTCTAAATCAACCTGCGACAAAGCAATACCTATTGCAACTATCAGTCCCATAAAGAAAACAGCTATTATTCGCAATAACCACAAATATCTTCTATAAAAAGCATGTAAAAACATATCCTTTTCCTCTTATGGTAATTTAAATTCCAAAAACTTTATAACAGATTGCATAAAATCTGGTACATCTGCGCAAAACGTTACGGTTTTTCCACTGCCAGGATGCCTTAAAGTAATGCGATATGCAAATAAAAATAATTTTTGTGTCTTCAAGAACGATCCTAAAACTCCATCCAGTTCATCAGAGTGTTTTCCATACAATTCGTCCCCGACGATTGGTGCATGTAAAGAAAAAGCACTGTGCAATCTTAACTGATGTGTTCGACCTGTTTTCGGCGAAAACAAAATCCAGGTTAAAAGCCCAGCCACTTCACTCAAAACCTTATATTCTGTAATTGCACGTTGTGCAGCAGCTCCCTTTGGTATTTGAGAGCTGTCTTCAAAAACCATACCTTTGGCAACATAATTATCAATAACACCTGATTTTTGTGGGATGTTCCCCTGTAATAATGCCAAATATTCTTTGTGCGCAATTTTATTTTGAAACTGTTCAGCCAAATCTTGAGCCGCCTTTTGGTTTTTTGCGACAACCAACAAACCACTTGTTTCACGGTCAATTCTGTGAACCAATGATATTTTGTCATACGGGAAAAGCGCCGCAGCCATTTTATCTATTGATTTTTTTATTCCCGTTCCACCCTGCACAGCCAGCCCTGCAGGTTTATTAAACACAACAATATCATCATCGTTGTGTATAATGCATTGTCTCAATTTTTCCAAATCAGACAAAGAAAAGTTTTCACCATTTTCTATCTTTTTCACTGTTTTATAAGATTGCAAAGTCGGTGGGACCCTGACGATATCCCCGGAATTTAACAATTCCATACCCTTGCATCGCGAAGAATTCAACCTTATTTGGCCACCACGACAAAGTTTATAAAAATCGCGTTGCAACATACCTGGGTAATGGCGCACAAACCAGCGCAACAAACGCATCCCAGATTCGGCATCAGAAATAGTTATAAATTCCGCCATATATCTTATTCGCCATATGTAATGGACACAACATTATTGCTGCCTTCGCCACAATTGCCGGTTGCACCACTTTCTTTGTGTTCCGAAGAAATATATCCAACAGAATCGGTCCATGCTTTAGTTACCAAGGCTTCGCAATCAGATTTATTAAGTCCGTTTATACGAACAATAAACTGTCTGGAATTAGATGGGTCAACAGCCAATTCGTATGTTCCACCATATGGATTTTTATTGCTTACAGACATTGCAGCAAAAATTGTAGAATTATCGATATTTGAAAAATCATCGTAATCCCCCAAAAGCCCGCGAACACCAGACACCATCGTAACAACATCGTCCATCACACGCGCCTGTTTCTGCCTGTTTATCCCCAAGGATATAAGTGCAAAAGCGGTTGCTGTTAACATGCCCATAATTGCCAATACACCAACCATTTCTATCATAGAACGACCAGATTCTTGTCTCATATTAATACCTCTATTTGATTTTTATAATTTATATAATATCATATTTGTTATGAATATTCAATTTAGAGATTTAATTAAAAATGCCCCTCTTTCGCCCGGAATATACAAAATGTATGACGGCGAAGGCAATCTTTTATATGTCGGCAAAGCCAAGAATTTGTCGAACAGATTACACCAATATGTTGATATTTCTAAACTGGAAAATCACAAACAAGTTATGCGCTCTTTGGTTAAACGAGTTGAGTGGGAAACGACAAAAACCGATCAAGATGCGCTTATATTGGAACAAAATCTTATAAAAACACTTAAACCGAAATACAATGTTATGCTAACCGATGGGAAAATGTACCCCATGCTGGCATTAACAAAACATGAATTTCCACGTTTGCTTAAATTCAGGGGCAAAATATCACAACGCAAAGATGTTTTCGGACCATATCCGTCTGTTTATGCATTGAACGATACAATAAAAACAATTCAACGCGTTTGTAAAATCAGAACATGCACAGATACTTTTATGAAAAATCGCGTCCGTCCGTGTCTGCTTTACCAAATTGGTCGTTGCAGTGCACCTTGTTGTGTGCCACAAACAGATTATGATAAAAATGTTCAATTGGCACGCAGAATTTTAACAGGCGACAGCGAACCGATAATTGCAGACCTAACAAAAATCATGAAAGAATTTTCTGACAAAATGGATTTTGAAAACGCCGCCATTATTCGCGATAAAATATCTGCACTAACAAAAACAACAAATCGCGGTATACGACAGAATCTGCCGTATACATCAAATTTGAACTGGGATAAAAACGTTTCAGATTTTGAAAAATTATTGGGCATAAAATTGAACACTGTTGGCGTTTTTGATAATTCGCATTTGTTCGGCAAACACCCCGTTGGTGCAATGATAGCATTCGGCCATGATGGTTTTATCAAATCTGCATACAGACATTTCAAATTACACGATATACAACGCGCAGGAAACGACATCGCCATGATGCAAGAATTTGTTACACGTGCAATCAACGACGGTCCAAAACTAGATTTAATAATTGTAGACGGGGGTATTGCACAATGGAATATTGCGAATCGCGTTTCAAACGGACACATACCTGTATTTGGTGTAACAAAGGGCGAAGTTCGTAATGGAGATGAACATTTTATTATGGTGGATGGTTCTGAAAAAAGAGATATACCAAAAGATTCGCAATTATTTTTAATGTTACGTGCTGTGCGTGACGAAGCACACAGATTTGTTATAACTTATCATCGTTCGATTCGTGCAAAACAATTAACTGCTTCAGTTCTTGATTCTATCGAAGGAATTGGTCCAAAAAGAAAAAAACAATTGCTGCAACATTTTGGATCTGTACACGCCATAATGGATGCAGATTTAAAAGCTTTGCAATCCGTGCCAGATTTGGGAAAAAGTGCTGCAAAAAAAATATATGCATATTTCCATTCTGACATGTTATAATACAAGGGTCATAAAAAGGAGTACATTTATGAAAAAATTTGTTAATTTTTTATCTATATTCAGAATCGCAACTGCATTCGCAATTATACCAACGATGTTGGCTAATTGGTATCTGATTTCCTTTATCCTGTTTGCATTGGGGGCAATATCGGATTGGTTTGATGGATATCTGGCCCGTAAATATGATTGCTGTTCAAAGATAGGCGGCGTACTTGATCACATTGGCGATAAATTGTTGGTATGCAACGCTCTGATCTTAGTTCCATTTATTCCAATTGATATAACATTTATTTCTACTTTCTATACACCAATTGCAAACAAATTATGGTTCTTTATTATACCTGTTATTTTGATGATAGACCGCGAATTGTATATCAGTGGTTTGCGCGAATTTTTAGGCACACAGAAAATAGAGATGCCTGTTCCAAAGGCACGTTTTTCAATGGGCAAAATCAAAACCACGGTTCAAATGATTGCCATTGCTATCATATTATTGGCTGTTTCTATTCACATAATCCCCGGCAACAAAGTATTATTATATATATTATCAAAATTGCCAGAAATTGGTGTTGCAGGTTTATGGTTGGCATTGACCGCATCCATTTGGTCGGCCGTCCAATATACAATGACATTTGTTGAAAAATTAAAGAAAATAAAATAAAAAAAAAATACACAAACAAAAAAATCCGCTATACGGCGGATTTTTTAGTGTTTATAAAATTTAATTATACAAACAAATCTTTAACAAATTGTGCATGTTCTGTAATAAATTTAAATCTGAATTCAGGTTTTTTACCCATCAAATCATACACCAAAGTTTTTGTTTTTTCTGTATCTTCTTGACCATCTTCTGTTTTTGGTGGCAAATCAACACGAATTAACCTGCGCGTTTTTGGCGACATTGTTGTTTCTTTTAATTGATTCGGCATCATTTCACCCAGCCCCTTGAATCGAGATATTTCAACTTTTTTATTTTTGTATTTAGTATTCTTTAATTCTTCTAATTCTTCATCTGTATCAACATAAATAGATTCTGTTCCACAAGTTAGTTTATAAAGTGGCGGACAAGACAAATACAAATGTCCCCCATAAATAAGTTGTGGCATATATTGATAGAAAAACGCCATTAACAGTGATGCAATATGACTGCCGTCGACATCAGCATCGGTCATAACAATAATCTTTTCGTATCTAAGTTTTGTTTCATCCCAATCTTTTGCGATTCCTGCACCAATGATATCAATCAAATCATTCAATTCACGATTCGCACTGAAACGTTCATCAGAATTAGACAAAACATTTAAAACCTTACCACGCAAAGGCATAATCGCCTGGGTTGCCCTATCTCGTGCTTGCTTAGCCGTTCCGCCCGCAGATTCACCCTCTACAATAAACAATTCTGTTCCTTCGACACCGTGTTTTGAACAATCTGCCAATTTAGCAGGCATACGAATTCTTTTCGTTGGTGTTTTACGTGCAACATCTTTGACCTGTTTTGTCTTGATACGTGCATTAGCCAAGTTTATTACAAAATCCAACAACGCATTTGCTGTTTTCGGATCAGAAGCCAAAAACATTTCCCATGGATCGCGCAAAGCATTTTCTGTATAACGCGCAATTTCAGGATTTGATAATTTTTCTTTGGTCTGACCTAAAAATTGTGGCGTTTTGTAAAACACAGATACAATTGCTGCAACCGAATCGAAAACATCTTCACTGATAATAGATGCTGCTGCTTTGTTATTTATCTTTTCTCCATATGCTTTAAGCCCCTTGGTTATAGCAGCCTTGAAGCCGTTTTCATGTGTTCCGCCGTCAATCGTTGCAATAGTGTTACAATAAGATGCAAAGAATCCATCGTCAGACGCAGCACCATTTTCGTCTGTTAAAACAGTCAAAGCCCATTCAACACGACCACTGTCATCAGGAAAATCGATAGTGCCAGAAAATATCTTTGGCAAAATGCGTGGTTTAGACTCTGTTTTTTCTGCAACAAAATCACAAACACCGTTTGGATAATAAAATACTTTATCTGCCGGAATATTCATATCTTCGGTAATCAAGGCTGGATTACAATGCCATTCAATCTTTACCCCACGCGACAAGAAAGATTTTGCGCGCGCCATACGGTAAATCTTTACCGGTTTAAACACAGCATTTTCACCAAAAATCTGGTCATCCAATGTAAATTTAATTTTTGTTCCGTGTCCCTTGGTTGCCGCGCCTTTCGTAATTGGACTGGTTACTTTACCCCTTGAAAAAGTCTGATTCCATTCAAAACCGTCCCTGGAAATCGTTACGTCCATATTTGAAGAAAGAGCATTTACAACCGCACTGCCCACACCGTGCAAACCACCACTGGTTTTATAGACATTATTATTGAACTTTCCCCCGGAATGAAGCGTGGTCAAAATAACCTCCAGCGCAGATTTACCAGGGTACTTCGGATGTTCATCAACCGGAATACCTCGTCCATCATCAGTTATTTCTATGGTTTTGGAATCTATCAAATTAACAACTATCTTTTTAGCAAACCCAGCCACCGCTTCATCAATAGAATTATCCATAATTTCGACTGGCAAATGGTGCCATGCTTTTTCATCTGTCCCACCGATATACATCCCTGGACGCAAGCGCACAGGTTCCAAACCCTCTAATACTTCTATATCCGATGCATCATACTTATTCATACTTTTTCCTATCTTTATCAAGGTATTATTATAACATTTTTGAATTTTTATCAAGGCAAAACCGTTGTTATCGCCTAAAAACAGCAAAAAAATAGTCAAAAACAACTCTTGATTTTTAATATAATATACCTATATATTTCATACAAAGTTAATTAACAGGTAGAAAAATGAACAAAAATCCTTATGAAGTTTTGGGTGTTGCACGCGATGCCAGCGATGCAGATATAAAAAAGGCGTACCACAAACTGGTTATGAAATATCACCCTGATAAAAACCCTGGTGATAAAACCGCCGAAGAAAAATTCAAAGAAGTCAATAATGCTTTTGATATTTTAAAAGACCCACAAAAACGTGCGGCTTATGACCGATTCGGTGATGCTGCTTTTGCTGGTGGGAACGGTGCCAGTGCTGGCGCAGGCGGTTTTGGTGGCAACCCATTTGGAAATGGCTCTTTCCATTTTAACGGTGGTGACATGGGCGGCATGGAAGATATTTTACGTGAAGCCATGCGCGGATTTGGATTCGCTGGTGGTGGATTTGGCGAAGGGGCGCCGCGCCAACAACGTGGACGCGATTTACTGGACGAAGTTGTGATTGATTTAAAAGACGCATTTTTCGGTACAACGCACACAGTAAAATTTTCCAGTAATGTAAAATGTGAAAAATGTTACGGTCATGGAACGGCAGACGGCAAACCCGCAAAACCTTGCCCGACATGTGGTGGTTCTGGATATGTCCATACACGCCAAGGATTTTTTGCGGTTGAAACACCATGCCCCGATTGTCAGGGACTCGGCAAAAAGATAGATAAAAAATGCAGCGCATGTGATGGCACTGGTACTGTGAACAAACAAAGAACATTGGATGTAAAAATTCCGGCCGGCATTATGGATGGTGCAAGATTGCGCATGGCTGGTATGGGCGAAGCGGCCCCGAATGGTGGTGAAAGTGGCGACTTTTACATAGACGTTCATATTAAACCGAACAAGACCTTTGAACGCGTGGGTAACGATTTGCTGATGCACCAAGATTTAGATTTCGCAACATTGGCGCTTGGCGGCGAAATAGAAATCGAAACTTTGGACGACAAAAAATTATCAGTAAAAATCCCAAGTGGCACACAGGTAGGTGAAAAATTACGTGTTCGCGGACATGGTATGCCAAACGGTCGTGGTGGCTTTGGTGATTTGTATATAGAAATCGGGATTACAATTCCAAAGAAATTAACCGAAAAACAAAAGAAAGCCCTTTCCGAATTCGCCGGCATCAAAAACGAAAAGAAAGGCTGGTTTTAAAAATAAAAAAAACATCGCCCAAACGGGCGGTGTTTTCTTTCTCCTCTTTTGTTCTATGAACAAAACTTTTATTTGCACAATTTTATCATATCTTCGATTTCTGCATTCAATATCAAATCTGTGGTCTTTTGTTTTTCAATTTGGCTCAGCGCATAAACAACTGTTGCATGATCACGTCCACCACATACATTTCCAATTTCTGACAAAGATAAATTAGTTGCACATTTTAATGCTGCCATCATTATTTGACGTGCACGAACCAGACGACGAGTACGAGCATTTCCACAAATTTCATCAAATGATACTGACATTTTTTCGCACATTGCCTTTACCATTGATAATGGTGTTTTTGCTTTATTCAAAACATCTCCCAATAATTTAGATGCAACTTCCATATTTACACGTTCACCCATCAATTCTGTGTATGTTTTGATTTTATTGATAATGCCGTTAACCATGTGTCCATCACCACTTATTTGTTTTGACAATTCGTCCGCGACACCAGCGTCAACCCCACCACGAACCAACATAGAACGACGAACATACGCGTTTGGTGCAACAACATCTACAACCAAACCAGATGCCAACAAAGATTGAATACGTCTGTCGAAACCATTTAATGCACTTGGTGCACAATTTGCAGTTAAAACAATTGTTTTACCATTCGCGCGCAAATCCATCATCAGTTGTAAGAATTCTTCACTTGTTGCACGTTTCCCAGCCAGCGCACACACATCATCCATAATGAACATATCACAATTACGGCAAAAATCTTTGAAAGAAAAGATCGTTTTATCACGCAACGCACGTGCAAAATCAGCAACAAATTGACCACCAGACATTCTCACCACGTTTTTATCTGTGGTATCACAAATGCAATCTAACAACAGTGATTTACCGGAACCCGCTGGACCATAAATAAATAATTGAGAAAACGATGCGTCACCCATCGCAATTTTTTTACATGCCGCCACAGCAAACATATTTTCATCATTTGATATAAAAGAAGCAAAACCGTTTTTATTTTTAACTTCTTGTTTTATTGGTTTGAATTCACAAACTACATTATCATTAGCAGATTTTACAAAAGTATTTTTTGCACAAACAGACACATTTAAATCTAAAAGAAAATCCGCCGCTACATTCTTCAGGATATTTCCATATTCCCTTTTAATATAGTCGGCGGTAAATTGATTTTGCGCAACAAGGTTCAAACAGCTTCCACACAATTCCACACTTAACGGTGCTATCCAGGCAGTGAATCCGGCAGAATCTATTTTGGCCGCAATCGCCCCCATCACAGATTCTATATTTATACTTTTGTTTATCGCTGTCACTTGCATTTTCGTTTTCCCTTTTCCCTTCCTTTAAAAAAGAGTTTCCGTCAGCAGTTAAAAAACACTTTGTACATAAAGTATTTTTTATGCCGTCTATTCTCTTTTTTCTCACTTTGCTGATTGATTAAGAATCAACCATTTCGATGTTCAACAATGTATAAGATTAATTTCTGTTTGCAACCGAATGTTGATTTATTTTTGAACATTTATTTTTTGACAACGATTCGTTTTTTTATTGGTTTTTCGCACTTTGTATATACACTGTATATACATTAAAAAAATCAATTTAAAACATAACCGCCATCTTGTTTTCTTATTAAACCTTGTAATTCTAAAACAATTAAATCAGACTTAATTTCCGAAACAGTTTTTTTGACAAGATTTGCCAATACAGATTCTGACACTGGAATCATTCCTAGCTTATCTAAAATTTCATTTTCTTGGTTAATGTTTTTTTTATTTTTTACTTCTTTTACATCCGCAAAAAAATCTTTTGACGAAGTACACATTATCGCATTGCCGCTTTTAATTAAAGAGTTTGGACCTGCGCTTCGCGCATCAACAGGATGTCCAGGTACCGCGAACACTTTTTTATTATAATCTATTGCGAATCGTGCAGTGGTCATACTGCCAGATTTTGCATCTGCTTCACCAACAATTAATGTATCAGAGATAGCCGCAATCCAACGATTCCTTTGCACAAAGTTCTGTCCGTTCGGCACCATACCAACAGGCATTTCACTTATCAACGCACCACGTTCCAATATTTCATAATATAACGATTCGTTTTCCAGTGGCCATATATAATCAACACCGCCCGCCAACACAGCAACCGTTTGCGAATCGCCATTGGCATTCAAAGCCCCACGATGTGCTGCACTATCCGTTCCCATCGCCATACCAGAAACAACTGCAACATTATGATTTGCAAATTCATTTGCGATTTCTGATATAAAGTTCATGCCTGCCACAGTTGCGTGTCGCGTTCCAACAATTGATACACACCTTTTAGATAATGTTGACACATTTCCACGAACACTTATAACAATCGGGTGATTTCTTACATTTAATAAACCATTTGGATAACGCGGATCTGTATCACATATATATTCTATTCCTAAATCAAAAGCCTGTTCCATTTCGCGTTTAACCGAATCAACAAAATCTTCATCTGAATTCAAATATTCAAGAATATTTTCATCGGCACCAAATTCATCTAATAACGCCCTGTATTTAACAGGTCCTATTCCTGGCGACCTTAATATCAAAAGTTTATTCAACATATCTTTCATAACAAAAAAGATTGTAGAACAAACCTACAATCTTTTTAAGTAAAAAGTGTACCATAACTCTATTTGTTTCCAAATTCTGCGATCAAACTACTATACTTTTCACAATAATCCGCACTAGGATTTTTTTCACAAGCTTCCCTCATTGTTTTCAAAGCCGCAACTATTTTATCATATTGTGGATCTTTCTTTTCTTTATATGTCAACAACAGGGAACGATAAAGTTGTTGTTGTTCCAAAGCTTTTTGTCCTTGGACTTTACCACCAATCAGTTTATTTCCGAATAATTCCATTGCGCCGACACCGACACCCGCACCACCAACGGCCCCAAGCACTATACCACCAACACGATTACCCTTTTTGGCAGCCAAGATACGATCTTCCATTTCTTTTTCGCTGACCCAAGAACCGCATTTAATCGCTTCGCCCCATGTAAAATACTTTGGTTTTACATCAGAAACAGATATTCTCGATTCGTCATCAGATTTCAATTCAACACGAACAAAACAAACATTATTTTGTGGATTCTTAACATCTTCGACCATTGTTGCATAATTAGAAGCGTCACTGTAACGCGAAGCCCAAACAAAAGTATTTCCAATACCTATATTATTATTTATACAGGCATTACGTTCTGCTTCACGTCTATCAATTTCCGGTTCTTTTTCTGGTTCCACCGTACCAAGCGATTCAACTGTATTATTTGGCATAACAGAACCATTAACATTAGCAATTGCATTCAGTTGATTAACAGATGCAGTATAACGTTCTGGCGCAGCCATAATCTTGTTTGACATTGCAGGGCGACTGTTGTTCGCCGCAAAAGCACCAAAAGAAACCAATGATAAAACAAAAAATGATACAAAACGTTTCATGATATTTTCCCTCTTTATGCACTCTATTATATCACAAAAACGACAAAAAAACAAACAGAATGTCTATATTATTTCTTCCATTTCCATTCTATTTTTGATTCCTGGCCTTGAAACAAACGCACAATATTTGCCTTGTGTCGAACCAAACATAACAAAGCTATCGCCAAAAATGCGAAACCAATACCTTTTCCCATAATAAACCCAAACACAGGCATCAAACAAAAAACCGTCAAAGCGCCAGCGGAAGAAAAACCCGTCCCCAGCGCAATCAACAACCATTCTATACCTTCCACAACGAACAATACAGGATTAACCGCAATTAACACCCCAAATAATGCGGACACCCCCTTGCCACCACGAAAACCCAACCAAACAGGGAAACAATGTCCAATAATTGCCACAAAACCGCACCAGACACCAAAAGTATCACCACCGACATAACGACCAATTAAAACAGCCGCTATTGCCTTTGCCATATCCAAAATCCAAGTCAGTCCAGCCAAACGAAGTCCGCCTACCCGCATAACATTTGTGGCGCCAATATTGCCAGAACCCACCTTGCGTAAATCACCTTTGTTAAACACCTTTGCCACCAACAGCCCAAAAGGTATTGATCCCAGCAGATAAGAAATAATTAAAGAAAAAAAGTATAACATTGTTATTTTCCCTTGATTTTGTGTTTGTTTTCTATAAAATAACAGAAAACCATATAAAATAAAAGGAAAATAAAGTGGCAAATCATAAATCTTGTAAGAAAAGAATTTTGGTAACGAAAAAAAAGAATGCAATTAATACTGCACGTCGCAGCGCCGTTAAAACAGAAACAAAAAAAGCATTGAAAGCAATTGAATCTGGCGACAAAGCGGCTGCTGTTGCTGCAACACGCGCAGCAGAAAGCAAAATTATGAAAGCGGCTGGCAAAACAATGTCAAAGAAAACTGCTTCTAGAAAAGTTGCACGTCTTGCAAAAAAAGTTGCAAAAATCGCTTAATTAAGTTTTTCTTAAAAAAAACAAACCGCCTGCTTGGGCGGTGTTTTTTGTATTCTATAATTATCCCGAATTATAAAATTAAATAGAATTGTTTAGATGCGAAGTTGTCGGCAAGTGCAGTGTAGTAAACCTACATAAACGCGCCGACAACCAGCAGATGAATAATTATATTTAATTTTAGTTAAGTGGGGCGCCCCAATGCTGTTGTATACTACGTTCTGCATCCATCGGGCTTACCAAAACTTGTGGTGTCAAGATAACAACCAACACTTCACGAGAAGCCTGGGTATCACGCGAACCAGATAACGCCATAAAGTCTGCATCACCTAAACCGTATCTTGTATCGTTATTCTTTTGTTTTTCAAATCCTGATACAACCAACATTTGTCCAGATTCCATGATTACTTCCTGCATAAAGGAACGTTCTTCTACTTCTGGTAATTGCAATGTAACCGCACCGATTGTCTGGGTTGACATTTTCAACAATTCACGAACAGACATTTTGAACAACAACAAAATCTTTCCGTTTTCCAAAACGTTTGGCAATAATTGCATAGAAAAACCTGTTTCCAAATCGTCTTGGTCAACAGTACTTGATTCAACAGTTGTAAATGTACGCGATTCGAAACGTTTGATATAACCCGTAGATTTTGTATTGGTCACAGGCGCAACACGATTATTACGTGTAGTAACACCAACATTTGTCACCAAAGACACTTTACCCTGCTTTGCCAACGCTTCAATCAAAGCATTGGATCCTGCCATACGCGCCATAGAGCCATTCTTTATTTGATCTTCTGTATATGTTGCCGCAATCCCTGTTGCAGATTGTGCAACAGAATTAGACAAAACCGCAACATTCATAGAAGACAGTTCTGTTGACACTAAATTATTCTTTGGATTAGCAACAATATTCAATCCAGATGCAGAATTAATAGCCGCAGCCAAATTCAAACCAAATGCCGATTGGTTTGACAAAGAAACTTGCAACACTTTTACATCAATCGTTACTAATTGAGACAAACGTTTATTTTGTTTTGCAATATATTCACCAACGCGATTCAATACAGACGGCGACGCGGTCACAGTGATAGTTCCCAAACTGCGTGAAACTGTGAATTGTGCATTTTTGGAATTATTAATAATAGAATTTATTGTCGATTCTACTTCATCCCATTCCTTCAGGGTTGATTCCAAAGACACCTGATTTCCAGAATCTGTTTGAACAGAAGATTGGTATGAAACGTCTGTTCCTAATGCATATAATGTATATGTACGCGTTTCTGTTTCATAGAACACAATTGAATTCTTGTCATAATACCAAAGCAAATCTAAATCCGTAGCGATTTGCGAAAGCAAGCCAGACAATTTCCCAGTATAAGCTATATCAACTGTCTTTCTTAATTTTTCAGCATCGACCTGACTATCTATTTTTACAGGTATACCCGTAATAGAATTAATGTCATTCGCCAAAACTTGTAATGTAACGGGGTCGTTCAATAAAATAGTTACACCTGTATCCGTTTCATATTTGGCAGGCAAATTATTTTTGTGTTCTAACAAAGTTGATTTATTCCCCAGCCAAACCCCTTCAGACATAGAAACAGTATCACTGCTGGTTACTTTGGCACGCGGATTTTTTGCCATTTCGAACGCTTCATACGCGTTAACAAAATTTTGATCCACGGTCGCAGAAACTTTTGCAGATTCTTTTAACGTGCACCCCGTCAACGCTGCGAACAAAACAATTAAACAGATATTAAAACGCATTTTCATATTTGTCTCCCGTCCTTTTCAGGATTATTCTTCCGTGGTTGAAACAACAATTACACGATTTCCTTTGTAAAATTTAGCATAAGGAATTGGTGTAGCACGTTCAAAATTCCGAATCAGTGCCGAAGCCACATCAACAAAGCGTCCTTTGAATACCGCACTTGCTTCAATTGGATATTCACGCGAAGTTGTCCAAACCAAATCCCAGCCTTCTTTATCACACCAAGATTGCAAAACTTGACGCAAAGTTTGCCCGTTTGTAACAACCCAAGAACGAACTTGATCTTGAACAGGATTTGATGTTTCTTCATCAAAATATTCGTTCACAGAAACCTCTGCATCAGATTCTGGCGTTTTATTACAACTTGTTTCTGCCGCAAATCCAGCACGTTGAGCAAATTCAACATAAGAATCAGGTGTTTTATTACAGTTTTTACGCGGACTGCGTGACATAGACAAAACTGTGCCACCATCGTCTTCCATCATTTCACGACGCATTAACGGCATTTCTGCATTATTCGCACATTCGTAATCAAAGCCCGCTGGTATTTGCATACCGTTTGAAATATTTGGACCACCAGTCCATCCTGTACCGTTTGTTACGATATTGTTTTCGATAACAAGCCCAGATCCAATTTTGGAAACAATTTTTGCTTCGTTACCAGAACACCCAGTATCAGCACAAGCGATTTCAACGTCCGCCTCTGACCCAGCAAGAGGCCACACAGGAACACCTTCTGTCTGAACAAGCATCGGTTCAAAATCGACATACTCTTTTTCAGCGACATATTCTTCCCGACCGGAATCATAAAACACCTCAGAAGTTACGACCTGAGGAAGTCCATCAGCAAAAGCAGCGACACTTACCATGCCTGCAAAAACCATAAAAGCACAAGATTTGTGGAACATTTCTTTCCTTCCTTTGATTATTATATATGATTATATCAATTTGACCGAATCTGTGCAAGACCTAAAAACACAAAAAGCACAAAAAAATATCTGATATAAAAAATCGCACGAATCGATAAAACATGTTATACTTAGTGGCGACGAAACTTAAAAATCGGGGTAACACATGACTAACACAGCAATACTTATTTTGGTTATAATTTGTACTTTGGCATCTTTGTGCTCTGTTTTGTTTATAATTGGCATAAACAAAAACATAAAACAAATCAACAAAACCCTGACATATCAGTACAATCTTATGGTAAAAATACAGAATATCCTGAAAAACAAATTTTCCGTTGGCGAAACCGCAGACAAAGCCGAAATAATTTATCAAGATTTATTACAAGACCTGATTCCAATCATGGCGGCCATAGACATAATGCCACGAACAACTTCTGAACATCCACTTTGGCGTGCGCTTGGCGGAATAATGGACGAATACGCAAAAAATCCTTTCGTTTTGGAAAAATTGCGCCGTGCAATAAAACTTGATTCAAATATCGCACACAATGTGGGCCATTATCTTAATCGGGCAAATATGTTTTTACAACACATGGCAACAACAGATACAGACGGCATTTTATCAACCACATTTACAGATGGCTTGCTTGGGCAATCATTGACGTTTTTTGCACAAGCACAAGCGCTAGCAAATACAAATAAATGAAAGTATTAAACAAAAAACTTATAGAAAACATTTCCAAACTGCGTAATGAACCAGATTGGCTGCTTCAGTGGCGCCTTAGTGCTTTTGAAAAATGGAAAAAAATGAGTGAACCACATTGGGCAGAAATCGATTACGAACCGATAGATTATGATTCTTTGAATTATTACAACAAAGCACAAAAAATAGATAATTCTGAATTAAAGGGAACATACGAAAAAATGGGATTACCTGAATCTGAACAACGTGCCTTGCTTGGCATGGCGACAGATACGGTTATAGACAGCCAATCCGTGCATACTTCGTACACAAAAGAATTGGAAAAACTTGGCATAATATTTTTACCCTTTTCCGAAGCTGTTATTAAATGTCCTGATTTGGTCAAAAAATATTTAGGGACAGTTGTACCAAATGACGACAATTTCTTTGCCGCACTTAATGCTGCGGTGTTTTCAGATGGAACCTTTGTATATATTCCAAAAGACACAAAATGCCCGATTGATTTGGCCAGTTATTTCAGAATTGAAACAGCAAAAATCGGTCAGTTTGAACGCACTTTGATTATTGCAGAAAGTGGCAGCAGCCTTTCTTATATGGAAGGATGTAGCGCCCCACGTCGTCCAAATCATCAATTACACAGCGGCGTTGTTGAAATCATTGTTCATGATAATGCACACGTAAAATATTCAACTGTGCAAAACTGGTATGCGGGAGATTCTGCCGTATACAGCAAATCCAAACAAAACAAAAATGGCATTTTAAACTTTGTTACAAAACGTGGAAAATGTTTCAAAAACGCAGCGCTTGATTGGACACAGATTGAAATTGGTTCTGCGATGACATGGAAATATCCGTCCAGTATTTTACAAGGCGATGGTTCACACAGTGATTTTTATTCACTTTCCATTACGCGCGGAACACAACAAGCAGATACCGGAACAAAAATGATTCATATCGGAAACAAAACCAAATCAAACATTGTCTCTTACGGCATCGCCGCGGGTAAATCGCGACAAACATTTCGCAGTTTGGTTTCTTTTTCCGGAATTGATGGTAAAAACGCCTGCAAATGCGACACGCGAATTCTTGGGAATGATGCGACAGCAAACACTATTCCAACCGTTATTCACTCTAATGCAAAAAACCAACAATCGCACGAAGCGACAACCGGCGCAATAGATAAAAATGCCCTGCTTTTCCTTATGCAAAATGGAATAGACGAAGACGAAGCAATCGCTTTGATTGTTGGCGCAAACGCATCACCAATAATATCCAGACTGCCAATGGAATTTTTGGTAGAATCGAAACAATTAATACAAATGGCTTTAAAGAAAGAATAAAAACATGCTAGAAATAAAAAATCTTTATGTAGATATAGATGAAAAACCATTATTAAAAAACATTAACTTGGTTGTTAAAGACGGCGCACGCCACCGTATAGCAGGACACAATGGTTCTGGTAAATCAACACTGGTTAATACAATCGCCGGCGATTCATCCTATACAATTAAATCTGGTAAAATTATTTTTGACGGCAAAGATATAACAAAAGAAAATGCGACAACACGCGCATTGATGGGGATTTTCTTGGGCGCGCAAAATGTTCCTGAAATCCCGGGATTGACGGTGTTAAGTTTTCTTAAACATTCTATGGCTGCACATACACACTTTAACACAGGCAAAGATTTATCCATGGGGGAATTTCTGGAAAAATTGGAATCTGCACGCGAACAGTTAAACATACCAAAAGAATGGCTTAATCGATCTGTAAACGTTGGTTTTTCTGGCGGAGAACGCAAACGCATAATGTTATTAAGATTAATTTTAACAAATCCAAAGTTGGCAATTTTAGACGAACCAGATTCTGGCGCAGACATCGACACCAAAAAACAAATTATTGACACAATTAACAAAATGCCAAAAACCACGTTTTTATTTATTTCACACCAAGATGATTTTTCTTCCAAGATAAAAATAAATGAAACAACTACTTTGGATAATGGCGAAATTGTGATAAAATAATACAAGACAAAAAAGGATAAAAAATGAAAAATATTTCACAATTAAAACAATGGCTTTTTAACAAACCTGCTGTATTTTCAATTATGTTTTTTGGTTTAATAACAGTTCTGGCGTTGGCTTATTCTGTTATTCAAACACTTTTCCATTTTGAAGCATTTACCCCATTATATTTCATTTTCGCTATATCTTTTCTGTATTCTGTATATTACATGATAAAAAAATTACCTCATGATAAACTGTATCAGTCTGACTTTATCGCGATAACAAATGGTGCATCTATCATTTCGATTGTGTCTTCGATAATTGCAATATCTGCTTTTGGATTATACGGCCCCCTATTTCAAAGAAAAATGATGATGTTATATTTATTACATCCTGTCATATTCGGAATAGTATTTTTATCCGTTACTTTGGTTTCTTTATACGTCTTGGGTGTAGCGATATCCGGCGTATACGCAAAGTATAAACGCGCAACAACAATTGGGCTTACACCATGGAAAGTTATTTTATCCATGCCGTTTGCTTTCTTGCTTTTGTGGACACCAGGATACTTAGTCGAAGAAAAAACAAGAAAATCAAATTTGGTTATAAAAGCAAAATGGTACACACGTTTTAATAACTGGGTTGTGTCAAATTTCTCGAACATATTATTTATTTTCTTGTTCTTTGTTTTCGCAAAAGCAGTTATTGCGGGTTTACCAACGATGATTTACACCTGTGCATTGTTAATAATTTATGCGATATGGTATACGAAACATAAATCTGATTTTATCAAAAACATAAATAACGGATATGCTTTAACATGTATCGGTATTAATTTGGCAATGCTGTTGTCTGTTATTTTGTTAATATAAGGAATAACATATGCATAATATCGTATTTTTTATCGGGTTAATATTTATATTGTGGATTGGGCGTTCAATATTTATTCCACTGTTGTTCGCGACATTTTTATGGTATTTATTGAACGCTATTTCTGCATACTACAGACGTATTATGCCATGTTATAAATCAGAATACTGCACAATCACTTTAAGGAAATTCTATAATTTTCTGTCAATTATTTTATCATTTGCGACAGTTGGGGGAATCATATATTTATTCGCAACACAAATAAGACCAATGTTGTCAGAATTGTATAATGCAACCCCTCTCCTGCAACAAAAATTATTAGTATTTTCAGAATACATTTCTAAAAAAGCAGGTATTGATATTGATATCAATTTAATGCCAAACCTGCCAGAAATCGCCGGATACGTTGGTTCGTCGTTGGCAAGTTTAGCGACTTCTACAGGTATGGTTTTGATATACCTTGTATTTATGTTTGTTGAACAAAGTTCTTTCAACAAAAAAATAGACGCTATGCCGATATCAAAACTTAAATCTAAAAAATTGCGCTATATCTTGAACAGTATTGACGAAAATATGAAGAAATATTTGTTTACTAAAACATTTATTTCTGGCGCAACCGGTATATGCGCATACATACTATTACACTTTATAGGACTCGAATACGCATCTGTTTGGGCGTTTATAATATTCATATTGAATTACATCCCAACGATTGGTTCAATACTTGCATGCGCGTTGCCTATTGCTTATGCATTGATAAGTGGCGATACTTGGCACCTGCCGATATTCACTGCAATTTCTTTGATTGCAATTGAAGTTGTCTTTGGAAACATACTGGATCCAAAACTGACCGGAAAAACATTAAATATATCCACACTGGCAATATTGATAAACTTGGTCTTTTGGGGAATGATTTGGGGACCGGCAGGAATGTTCTTCAGTGTTCCAATCTTGGTGGCTTTGTATATTACAACCGCACAATTCACGTCGACCCGTTGGATTGCAACATTGCTGTCAGTTGACGGAAAGATTCCAGATGAAACCCAAAGCGAAGATTAAATTCGCTTTAACACCGCGATTGCGTTTTCAAGAATCACTTTTGCAGACACAGAATCCAGTTCTTGTTTAATCTTGGAAAGGCTTTTACGCCCTATTTCTTCTTGGGCGGCAGCACTGGTCAGGTTTTCTTCAACAAAAATAATTGGTAAATCCGTGTTTTTAGATAAAGAATTCGCAAATTCACGAACCCTCTTTGTAGTGTCTGATTCAGAACCATCCGAAAATAGCGGCAAACCGATAACAATTCCGACAATTTTTTCTTCGCTGACAAGCCCTAAAACACTTTGAACCAGTTCATCTTGTGATTTGATATAAAGTTGTGGGCGCGTAAAGGTAAATTCACGACTTTCATCTGATATGGCAACACCGCACCTGCGCAATCCCCAATCAAGCGAAATTATGCGCCCCATGCGCGGAAAATCCTTGTAATCAGATAAAATCATTGTATAATCCTCTATGGTTTAAATAATAGGATTCAAAATGGCATTTAGCAAGCAACAATTACATAAATTTGCTAATTTAATCAGAATAGATGTATCTGACGAAAAATTAGAAAAAATGAACATAGACGGCGTTATTGAATGGTTGGACAAATTGCAAAAGATTGATACAACCGGTGTAAAGCCTATGATAAGTCCGGCTGAACATTCCCTGCCACTGCGCGAAGACATTGTAACAGAACCAAATATGCGCGATAAAATATTGGCTAATGATCCAGACACCACAGGTGTATCACGCGGATATTTTGCCGTACCAAAAGTCATGGATGAATAAAGAGCAAACATAAAATGCCACACGCGAAAAAAACATATAATGTATTTATAAGGAACATTTCTCCTGCATGGAGTTATTGCGACACAGACTTTTTGCAGATAATTTGTGAACCAATGACAAAAAAAGAAACCGACAAAATTTTTCAAAAGGCCGCTCATTATCGACAAATTCCTGAAAAATCTTGTGTTTATGGTATGAGTTTGTTTTTTAATGACAAACTTACAAAAAGTTTTTCTGTTGGTCAAAAAAACAAGATTGACGAAAACAGTTCTGCCGGACTAGATATTCATATTCAAATGAAGAATTGCTATAAATGTTCCCGCGAAAATTGCTTTCATAATGTACGCGATGGGAAATGTACAGATGAATTTGTAATTGATTTGATTGGCACAACCTTATTCAAAGACAAGTATCAAAAACAAAAATAGGAAACAAAATGATAGATTTAACAATTAGACAGGCATTGCAGAAATTAAAATCACGCGAAATCAGCGCGACTGAATTAACAAAATGCTATTTGGAAAGAATTGAAAAATATGGTAAAGATTTGAATTGCTATATCACATTCACACCAGAACGCGCATTGAAAGACGCTGCTGCATCTGATGAACGTTATGCAAACGGAAATGCACTTGCTTTGGACGGCATGCCAATCGCAATGAAAGATTTATTTGCAACACGTGGCATTCGTACAACCGCAGCGTCAAAGATGCTTGAAAATTTTGTTCCAGAATATGAATCAACAGTATCTCAAAAATTTATTGATGCCGGAACAGTATTACTGGGCAAAGCGAACCTTGATGAATTCGCGATGGGAACTTTTTCCAAGACTTCATATTTTGGTGCACCTGTAAACCCATGGCAAATGGAAAAAAGATTGACAGCCGGTGGTTCATCTGGTGGTTCAACCAGCAGTGTTGCCGGCGGGCTTGCGATTGCGGCAACCGGAACAGATACTGGCGGTTCAATTCGTTTCCCTTCTGCGATGACTGGATTGGTTGGTATAAAGCCAACTTATGGTTTATGTTCACGTTGGGGTTGTGTTGCGTTTGCATCAAGTTTGGACACCCCTGGTCCAATTGCACGTACGACAGAAGATGTTGCGTTAATGTTATCTGCGATGGCTGGACATGATGAAAAAGATTCAACCAGTTCACCAAAAGCACATTTTGAAAGTGACGGCAATTTACAACCAATTTTGGGCGATGGCAAGAAATTACGCGTTGGTATAATCAAAGAATTCAATAATGTTAAAATCTCTGATGATATGAAAACATTATTTGAAAAACGTATTGCAGATTTAAAATCTTTGGGTGGGGAAATTGTCGAAGTATCTATTCCAAATATCTTGGACGCTTTGGCGGCATACTATATAATCGCCCCGGCAGAAGCATCATCGAATCTGGCACGTTATGACGGCATGAGATATGGTCTGCGCGTCGAAGGCAGCGATTTAATTGATACATACAAAAAGACACGTGCAGCGGGCTTTGGCGAAGAAGTACAACGCCGTATGATTATCGGAACAGCGGTGTTATCATCTGAATCTTACGAAGTATATTATATGCAGGCGGCACGCGTTCGCAGAATGATTGCAGACAGTTTTAATTCTGCATTTGAACAATGCGATTTAATTGTCTGTCCATCAAGCGCAGGTACGGCTATGCCACTTGATTCAGATTTGACACCACTGGAATACTATGCACTTGATTTATTCACAGTTGCAATGAATTTGGCTGGAATTCCGGCGGCATCTGTACCATGCGGATTGGCACAAAATGGTTTGCCACTTGGTATGCAAGTTGTCGGTCGCCGTTTCGATGATATGCGTGTATTGCAATTAGCAAAGCATATTGAAACCGCCGCAGCCATAGATAACCGTCCAACAAAAATAATGGGGAAATAAAAAATGGTGGCCAGAAGAGGAATCGAACCTCTGACACAGGGATTTTCAGTCCCTTGCTCTACCAACTGAGCTATCTGGCCATCCGCGGAACGAATAATAAAGTATAAAAAATAAAAAAGCAAGGAAAAATAAAAATGTTTACGATTAAAGGAAAAACGACAGATTGGGAATTGGTAATTGGATTAGAAACTCACATAGAAGTACTGTCTAACAGTAAAATCTTCAGTGGGGCTTCTGCAAACTATAACCCAACAATCGCCCCGAACACCCAGGCCTGTATGGTTGATACCGCTATGCCTGGTATGTTGCCAGTATTGAACAAATACTGTGTTGAACAGGCTATTAAATTTGGTTTGGGGATTAACGCAAAGATTTCTAATCGTTCAAAATTTGCCCGTAAACAGTATTTTTACCCTGACCTGCCCCAGGGGTATCAGATTTCTCAACCAGCAGAAGAACCACCTGTGGTTGGTCGTGGCTGGATTGAAATTATGTCGGATGACGGTAATCCAAAGAAAATCTTTATCGAACGCGCGCACCTTGAACAAGATGCAGGTAAATTAAAACACGATATGCACCCGACAAAATCTATGGCTGATTATAACAGAACAGGTGTAACCTTGCTTGAAATCGTAACATTTTTGGACACTAAAAACCCAGAAAACAATTCGTATATAACATCGCCTGATGAAGCCGAAAGATACCTGCGCGAAATTCGTGAAATCGCACGTGCGCTTGGTGTATCCAAGGCAAACATGGAAGAAGGCTCTATGCGTGCAGACGTTAATGTATCTGTTCGTCCGGTTGGCGACAAAACTTTCCGCACACGTACTGAAACAAAAAACATGGTTTCCTTCAAATTTATAAAATCAGCGATTGAATACGAAGCACGTCGTCAAATCAAAATCTATGAAAATGGCGGAACTGTTTCACAAGATACCATGCGTTATTCACAAAGCGATGGAACGACATCTGTCTTGCGCAGCAAAGAAGATGCGCTTGATTATCGTTATTTCCCAGATCCAGATTTATTGGAATTGGTTATCAGTGATGACGAAATCGAACGCATTCGTAAAACTATGCCTGAATTACCGGCTGCGACACGCGCAAGATATATCAATGAATATGGTTTATCAGAATACGATGCGAATCGCCTTACCGAAACAACAGATATTTCAAAATGGTATGATGCCGCCGTAGACGGAAAATCTGTACGTGCAAAACCGGTTGCAAACTGGATGATAAGTGAATTGTTTGCTCACCCTGAAAACTTTGATATTGAAAATAAAATCAAAGAAAACTCTGATCCAGATGCGCCACGTATTATCACACCTGAAAATATTGCAGAATTGGTTGATATGATTGCAACAAACGAAATCAACGGTAAGCAAGCCAAAGATATATTTATCAAAATGTTGGACGGCGAACGTGGAACAATTCATGAAATTGCTGATAAATACGGCATGAAACAAATAACTGATACTGGTGCAATTGAAAGCGCAGTTGATGAAGTTATCAAAAATAATCCGGCCCAGGTTGAACAGTATAAATCCGGCAAAGTTGGGTTACTTGGTTTCTTTGTTGGTAATGTAATGAAAGCAACCAAAGGTCAGGCAAACCCCGCAATGGTAAGTGATTTATTAAAGAAAAAACTGGGTTAAACATGGGTCGTATAGTCGTTGTTTTTCCGTATGGCATGGGGTTAAACCAAAAACAAAGAATACTGGAAATGCTTCGTATAGCGGCCGCCAATATAACTGCTATACAGTTTCCAGATATAATCATTGAAGAATCTGAACAAGATATTGTCGAACAAATAGAAAAGCTGGAACAGAAAGCCGTCAAAATTTATGAAATAAAGCATGTTGAGATTCCAGATATAAAAATGTCTGAAATTTTAGTAAACAAAAAAATAAACGAACAACAAAAATACCGCGAAAGATATATGCGAAACCAAGTGAACAAAATTTATCGCAACCAAAAAAAGATTTATTTTAACCGAACAAAATGTAAATAAGGAAATATAAAAATGAAAATTATAGGTATTGTGAAAAACAATTGTATAACAGGCGTTGAATACGGTCTTATTGAAGTAGCCGACACAAAAGGTATACCTTCGTCACAAAAAAAGAACAAAAAAAATAATGAAAAAAAGATTAAGAAAAACAAAAAACATGTTTCTGATAAAAACGTTCGCATAAAAACAGCACATGTTGAAAAAGAAACAAAAACTGCAGCCCCAAAAAAGACAAAGCGCAGATATCGTATACATGCAACAATCACATTGTCTTACAATTTTAAGAGTTCGCAAAAGCATGTTGATTTAAGCAAAAAACAATTTACCAAGGCCAAAGATTTATTTAAAAAGAAACAACGTAAGGATAAAATTGCCTTGCAAAATCTTGCACAGCAGATAACAATGGAACCAATTATGGATTTAATCGTTTTCGACACTATCGAAGCTCTAAATTCAACAAAACAAAAAAACAGATAAAAACCGGACACTGAACACGCACATGCAGAAATTTTTTATACAAACTTTCGGCTGTCAAATGAACGTATATGACGGTCAACGAATCGCCGCCATGCTGGAAAAGCACGGACTTGTCCAAACAGACAATGTTGAAGACGCAGATATAATAATACTTAACACTTGTGCCGTTCGTGCCAAAGCAACCGACAAAGTATATTCTGCACTTGGACGCATACGCCGTGCAAAAAAAGACGGTGCCCTGCTCGGTATTGTTGGTTGTGTAGCGCGCGAATCTGGGGCTGACGCTTTTAAAAGAATACCAGAATTAAATTTTGTTCTTGGTCCACAAAGTTATCATAAATTACCAGAAATTTTAAAGAACCCCGATACAAAACTATTAAATATTGATATGTCGGGGCTTGAAAAGTTTGATGAATTGCCACAAATGACAAAGTCACCATTGGTGGCATACATACCTATTCAAGAAGGCTGCAATCATTGTTGCACATATTGTATTGTACCCTATACACGTGGTCGTGAATTATCACGTCCATTTAAAGATGTTATAAACGACACAATAAATGCAGCAAAAACAGGTGCAATAGAAATTTGTTTCCTTGGTCAAAATGTCAATGGATATAAATACACAGATGAAAAAGGCAAACTTTATAAACTTTCCGATTTAATTCGTGAAACGGCTAAACTGCCCGAAATTCACCGTATACGCTTCACTTCCAGTTATCCAACAGAAATGTCAGACGACCTGATTGAAATATTTGGACAAGAACCAAAACTGTTACCATTTTTAAATATGCCTATTCAAAGTGGTTCTCCGCGTATTTTGAAAAAGATGAACAGACCAGATGATATTGATGCTTATAAAGCAATAGTAAAAAAATTAAAATCTGTTCGCCCAAATATTCAAATATCTTCCGATTTTATCGTTGGTTTCCCGGACGAAAACGATGAAGATTTTGAACAAACATTGCAAATTGCACGTGAAATAAAATACATAAATTCGTATTCTTTTAAATATTCGCCACGCCCACATACGGCAGCAGCCTTGATGGGCAACCAAATCAGCGAACAAATAAAATCTGTTCGTCTGCAAAGACTTGATTTGCAATTAAATGAAAATCAACGCGAATTTAACACTTCTTGCATTGAACAAGAAATGGTTTGTTTGTTTGAAGGCAACGACAAAACAGGCAAGCATCTTGTATTCAGAACCCCGTATATGCAACAATGTATCGTTGACAAACCAGATTATGAAATTACACCATTGCAAAAAATAAAAATCACCGATGCGAACAAATCCTGCCTGCGCGGCGAAATAATTAAATAATATTAAAAATACATTTTTCCGTTAACCGATAATTTATAATTTGTTCCAAACTCGTTGCGAAACGCACTAAATCCAACGTATGCACCTGCATTATCAACAACAGAAACGAAACCTATCTTTGTTTCAATATTCCAATTTGCTTTTTCATCGGTTGCAACAGATGCCGCATATTCATATTTCATCCCGTCCATTACAAAATCATATTTACCCAGTAATCCAGTATGCAAATTCATATTTCTATCTGAAAACCCAGAAACAAAATTATTTTGAAACAATACACCAACGAATGGTGCAAATACAAAATCATCAAAATCTTTATAATCGTACCCTATGCTCAAACGTGCATATTCAGACACACCCTTTGGATTATCAGTAATATCGCCATTTACATATATATTATCAGCATTAAAGACAGACTGGTTTATCCCTGCGATTCCATCTAACCAAAAAGTGTCGATATATTGTTTTACCCGAATATCCAGCCCATATACCATCCCGTCAAAATCGTTGAAATTATCACTGTACGAAAAACGGTTTAAATTTAGCCCTATTTTGAAAAACAAATCTTTATATTTATTTGCGATATAAAGATGACCACCATAATTACTGGTTTTATCAGAAAAGATATAATCAATATCTGCCCCGACACCTTTATTTGTTCCCGACAATAAATCTATCAATACGGCACGATTCAAGGTCTTTATCGGATTCATCAAAATCATAGGATTAAAATGATATGCAGAATTCATCACAGAATTTATTTCCGTTATTGTTAAAGCACTGTCCATCGCAGATAACATTTTATCATCCGGATGATTTAACCTTATATTTTCAAGAAAAGCGCCACGAGAATCTTTAAATACTTTTTTATAGTCTGTTTCTCGGACCAAATTAAAGAACAAATCACTACCTGCGGCATTAAAATTTACCTTATATAAATTATCAGCATCTTTTACAAAAACATTGACAACATTCGCACTTGATACATGTTCAAGTTTTTGCCCATTATTTTTACTACTAAGGTTTTTAATATCCAAATAAACATTTGTACCAAATTCAACATCCGCATTCCAATTTTGCCAATCAGAAAAGTCATTTATGAACACAACAGATTTATCAAATCTGTATTTATCTGCAACAGTGGCTTTTATTTCGTCCAAAGCGATATAGTCATAATTACAAACCTGAGCTACTGTTTGTGTTCCCAAAACCTGCACTGGCACAACAGCGTATGTATCAGTAATAATAAATACCGATAAAAAAGAGATTAAGTATTTATTCATAACACTTTGATATTAGCATACAAAGATTTTTTGATTCAATAAAAAATCCCGTTTAACACGGGATTTCAAAGCGAAACGAGGAAAGTTTTTAAAACATATAACGAATACCGATATCACCGCTGAAATCGTGCATTCCTGCTTGAACATCGATATAATTATAACGTGCAGCCACTTCAACATTGAAACATCCAAAAGGCATAGACAATCCCAATGTACCCATTACGGAAAAAGCGGTATCATCTTTACTGATATCTGCCGCCTTGGTATTTACAAATGCAAGACCTGCACCTAAACCGGCGAAAGGCTGAATATAATGGAATTTCCATAAATCCATATAGACATTGCCCATCAATTCGATATTCTTTGACGAAACACCTACGTTAGCGATATCGCCGAAATCCTTGTTTTTATTACCCTTGGTAAAGAAAGAGCCTTCGATTTCAATACGTGTTTTTTCATACAAAGACAAACCCAATGCCGTACGAAGTTGGTACAAGTTTTGTGATACACTTTCTTTTGTATTATTAAAACTATAATTTAAATTACCGTATGTAGCACCACCACGAAGTGCGACATATGGCAATACTTCCCACCCCAAAAAGTCTTTTGTTTGTTGTTCATATGCTCGCCCACCTGCGAATGCTGGTGCAGCCATTAATACTGCCATTGATGTGGCAATAAGTTTTTTCATAAGTTTCTCCTTTTGTTGCTGATTAATCTCAACACTGTGCATTCTATCAGACGATACACAATATTTACATAGGGATGAATCCATAGGACGTTTCTCATACCCCAGAAAATCAACCGTATAGAAAAGATTTATGAAATTAATTTTTTGATAACAAAATCAGACAACATTAATCCAAATGATCCCGTAACAGTTACAATCGATCCAAATTCACGGCCACCATTTTTTTGTGGTGTTGCTGTTTCAGTTGAATAAACCACAGGAAAGTCTTTTAACTTTTCCTCTTTTACAATATGCCTTATTTTTGCGGCCAACGGACATACACTTGTTTTCGATATTTTATCAATCTTGATTTTTGTCAGGTCCGTTTTGCGCGCGGCCCCCATACTGGAAACAAAAGGTATTTTGTTTTTCAAACACCATTTATACAATGCTATTTTAGATTGCACACTGTCAATCGCATCAATTACAAAATCAGGTTTTATATCCAAATCGGTCTTATCATCAAAAAACAAATCAAAGGCATCAACCGCTGTATTCGGATTTATATCATGTATTCTGGCCTTGGCAACTTCGACCTTTGATTTACCGATTGTAGAACCAAGTGCAAACAACTGACGATTGATATTTGATTCTTCAACTTTATCAAAATCTATTATGACAATGTGCCCCACCCCACTTCGCGCCAAGGCCTCTATTGCAAAAGAACCAACCGCACCACACCCAACCACCATCACGGTTGATTTTTCTAATTTCTTTACAACATCTTTACCCAACAACAAAGTGATTCTATGTAATCTATTCATTATTTAACACCCTTAAAGTATTGTTATAAATAACCGATTCGTTTTTTGATATTTTATCAATAAGATTTTTCAAAATTATATTTTTATCACCATCAGTTTCAATCAGAATTCTATTATTTGGAATTTCTTCTATACGACAGAATCTGTCGTATACAACATTTTTACCCAATGAAAAATATATGTTTTTATATTGCAATAATTTTGTTAAAATATCATTATTTGCACTAAAATCATGCAGGACCATTACAGGCAATTCAGATTCTTTATATTGCTTTAAAACATGTAATATTTTATCCCATGCACCAACACAATGCAAAAACACAGATCTTTGCAAACGAATCGCCAAATCCAATTGTTTTTGAAACAATTCCAATTGTTTTTCCATATCTGGTTTATATTTATCCAGACCTATTTCGCCGACCATATATTCAGAATTTGTTTTTAATAAATCTTCAAGTCTTTTTTCAAAACCTGGTTCAACAGAATCAACAAACCAAGGATGTATTCCAAATGCACCATAAATATTTTTATCCTTGTGCAACAATTCAGACAAAACACCCCATTCTAATTCTTTTGTTGCACAACAAAGTGTTCCAACCACATCTTTTTGGAAATTATGGGTGATATATTCAATATGGCTGTGAGCATCTATTATTTTCATAATACTCATTAAAGCACAAATAACGCAATTTTCAAGATTGATTAAAATCGTTGTTGGAAACTGAATTCCGTAGTCCATTTTTCATATTCACGCGCCGGTATATTTGAATCTTTCTTGGTATAACTGAAAGTTATGGTTGGAACAAAACCGTTAACTTCCAATTTATTATTAGATAAAGAAATTGCATAACGTTGCAAGAAATCTTTTTCTTTTACTGGTTGGTAAGTATTGTCTTTTACAACCCAACGCGCCCCGTCATAGTTTACCCATGAAAAATATGGTTCTAAATACACACGAAAGCCATAAGGTAATTCTGCGCCAAAACCGATACTGCCACCATATTTGCGATTGGCATAAGCGTCCACTTTTGCTGTTTCGCGTTCTATATTTCCACGCAATATAAAATATTTCGTAGAATCTAATGAATAAGTAATATGAGGCATTGCTGTATAAGTTTGACCGTCCATCCAATCGCCATATTCATCATATAAATTGTCCATAACACGCAAAGTTAATCCCGACGATAACTTACGTGACCAATCATAATTCATATCCAGTTTACCACCATATGCCCAACTATACCTGTCCCATCCATACCAACGTCGATTCACAATGGCGGCTAACCATATATCCCCTTTTTCCCAGACATAACGCGGTCCTGTTGACGAAGCCAGATATAAATCATCGTATTTATGTTTATCGTAAATATTTGTGTAAATGGTTGCATCACTTTTCCAGCGCCAATTATCAGACAATTTGAATTCATAATTTCCACCCAGCATAAAATTCGTGCCAATTGCCTTTTCTGGTTCTGGTAAATTGCGACAAAAAGTACCCCACTCGTTAGTTATACATTCATTACCCCCACTTGCCTGATTCACATTGTTATCAGGTGCAGCGCCGAAATTGAACCACACGTTCCAATTTTTATTTTTACGCGCAACATATCGCAAATACATCATACGCTGTTTGATTTCATCGGGAATATCTTTACCGGCCATCGCAAGGCGCAAATTATAGTCCGCCCGATACCATTGCCCTTTCATCATATAGCAAATAGCCAATTCATAACGAATCTTTACCAAATCTGGTTGGTCATCCAGAATTTTTCTGTAAATACGAATCGCTTCGTCAATGTTGCCTTTCTTTTGTTCAATTTGCGCCAACAAATACCAACGTTCAATTTCCACAGGCAAATTGTTTGTCTGTGGCATATTGATTAAAATTGCTTGGGCCTGGCTATAATCACCAAAATCAACAAAACGTCCGGCCAATTTCACTGCATCCAGTGCAGACATTGTAATTTCTGTTTTATCTTCTTGGACCTTAGCAGAAGATTCTGCCGAAACAATGCCCGGCAGAATCAAAAGCACAAAAAACAATAAAAATTTTATCACAATATTTTTAATCTTTCGTCATACCATAGGCAGCTTGGAATTCCCATTCACGTTTATTGCCAGCACCAAAATCAGTAACTTCTTTATACCGTAATGTTCCTGCTGCTTCTGTTGGATCATCTATACCATAATAACCTGGATTAAAGGATTCAACCGTCTTTGTGTTGGTTCCCCCAGGTGCAGTGGATAAATCTGCATCCCTGCGGTACATACTTCCAACCGCACCGTCTACCCCAGGTTTCGTAGCGCTATCAAATGTTATATGTGCATCACTTCCGACATTTTTTTCCACTGTAACATCATAGAACCCATCATCACTGAATGGCATTGTTAACAACTGATTACCTTCGCTGTCTATTGCCAATGTCGCATTCGTAGTAAAATATGCCTTACTAATACCGTGTCCAGCATTTTCTGGTTCAGGATAGCCGGCATCTCCTGGGTTTGTTGTCTTGTATTTTACACCATATTTATCCAGATAAGTTGTACGCCCTTCACCTTCTGCTTTTATACTGGAATAAACACGACCCACGGCCTTGCCAGAGAATGATGTGTTATTTCCTGGAGTCAAGGTGTCTACTTTGGTTCCATCTGTTTTTATCGCATAACCACCGGCAAACAATTGATAATCTTCTTTCGCCAATTCAGCGGCAAATTCAGAATCGGACCTGTAAGAATCTAAATTTTCACGCGACAAATATGTGGTCTTTATAGTATTCGCAGTATCCGTATCGCCATTTTTTAATGCGGTCTCATAATCTCTGATATGTCCCAGAACTTCTGCTGTTATGTTTTTAGATTTGAATCTGTACACAGGATTAAAATAACCGAAATCAGCATATCTTAACTTAGTCGACGCCCCATCTATATCATCACCATAAGTTTTGACCACTAATCTTTCATCTATACGATTCCAATGTCCACCGGTTAAATGATTTGATTGTGCCAAACTTACAAGATTGTCCCATGTTTGTCCATTATCAACAACACGATATATTGCTTCGTCGTTACCATTTTTAACATATTCAAATATTGGCCCTTCAAACAGAGTAGAATCTTCTGTGCTTCGAACTGTCCTTCCACTGGATTCACCACCGACATCCATATGAATAGCATTTATTTGACCAGATCTGTCCAGTTCCAAACGCAAGAAAGAGTTTTTTGATGGGTCATCTTCATTTAAATTTTCTGCAGTAAAAAATTTCACATCGTCCAATCTGTATGAAGTATATGTCTTTCCATTATAAGTCGTCTTGGCAGAACGTGTTATAGGTTCAGAACCGCTTGCAACCAAAATTTCCGAACTCATCTGGGTAATATCTTTATTACTTGCGATAGCATCTTGAGATACTGCGGAACGCGCTATTGTTCCACCGCCAGCACCTCCACCACCAGAACCACCGCCACACGCGGCCAACACCAAAACAGACATTAAGAGGAAATATCTTTTCATGTTTTTCTCCTTAGTTTCTTTCTGATAATTTTATTATATATGATATATTCCAGAACAAGCAAGGAAAAACACAAATAAAAACCCGCCCTTGTGGGCGGTTTTATTTTGGTGGACGCACAGGGACTGGCTCGGCATAAATGCCTGCGCCGCTTTCGTTAGCGCTCGAACCGCGCTTTGCTTGTTCTCGCTTACTCATTGTCGAACCTGCAACTGTTGTTGCAAAGGGATTCTCGTCCCGTTGTGCGACAAAATAAAAACGACCGCTTTTGCGGTCTTTTTATTTTGGTGGACGCACAGGGACTCGAACCCTGGACCCACTGATTAAGAGTCAGTTGCTCTACCAACTGAGCTATGCATCCAGTGCTGTGAATTTTATATGCTTTTTTTACTAAATGCAAGTTTTTATCACAAAAATCGCGCAATACGCATTGTTTCCTGCCTTTTAGGCAATCAAACCTGACGATATATTTTACCAGTTATTATAAAATCTATATGCAACCATAAACAAAAGGAGAAATTTATGAAAAACAAATCTTTATTTTTAATAGCTTCACTGTGTGGCATCACCCTTTTAACAGCAGGATGTACCAGCACCTGCCCTTCTGATGGCTATAAACATCATGAACAAAAAATGCATGGCAAGCACCACAAAGACCATCCTGTATTTCATCAAAACTATGACAATGGTGGTATAGAAAAAGTACATGCAAAAATGTATACACGCTCTAATGCTGGTGGCGAATCAGAAATGGGCTTTGTGAAATTTGCAGAAACCGATAACGGCTTAAAAATGATGGTTGATTTAATGTATCTGCGCCCAGGCAAAGTATACACCGCACAAGTTTATCAATGTGGTGCATGCAATGACAGCATATGCTGTGACACCGAAGCCATGAGCATCGATTTACCACAAATCAAAAGCACAAATGGTGACAGATTGCAACAGTCCTATATCATACGCGGATTAACAGCAACCCAATTAAATAATGCAAAAATTATATTGACCCGCGATGGTGGATATAAAGCCGCATGGGGAACATTGAATCAATAATTTTGTTTTCCACAAAAAACAACGGCACCATTTCCGGTGCCGTTTTTTAATTCTTTAAATATTTCGTTGGATTGTATGCTTTTGTACCCTTGCGGATTTCAAAGTGCAATTGCGGTTTATCAACTTTACCAGTCTTGCCGACACGACCAATTGGCGTACCAACATTTACACGTGCACCACGCTTTACAGACATAGAATCAAGATGTGCATAAACCGTCATCCATCCATCGCTGTGTTGAATAATAATTAAATTACCCATACCTTTGACTTCATTACCTGCATATGCAACAACACCATTTTCAGCGGCCTTGACTGCTGTCCCCTGTGCAGCAGAAATATTTATACCATCATTAAATAATCCATTATTCTTTGCGCCATATGCAGACAAAATCTTGCCACGAACAGGCCATGAAAATTTAGAACTTGAACGCGCCGCCACCTTTGGTAATCGCTTTTTAGGGTTCGAAGATATTTTTTGTTTTGCTTGTTGTGTTGCCGATTTATCTGCCACCACAGTTTGCGTAATTTTTTTCGTATTCCTGGCATTTGTTGCTTTTGTTGCATTTTGAGCTTTTGCAACCGTAGTTTTTGCTGGTACAACAGTTTTTGTTTCTTTTTGCATTGTCGCCTGACGAACGACCTTTTTAGCAGGAGTAATTTTTGCAGGAGCACTTGAAGATTTTACAGAAACAGTTTTTATTTCTGACACAGAAGCTGTCTTAACATTATCCAACTTTGGCACTTTAATTTTTTGCCCTATTGCCAAATCAAACGGGCTTGATATTTTATTCATAACCGCTAAATCATTAACTGGGATTTCGTATTTACGAGACAAGGAATACAAAGTATCGCCTTTTTGCACTGTTATTTCTTGCAAATCAACACGTTTTGTAGTGGTTTGTCTAGCAGGTTCTTGAACGACTATTTTTCCTGCTTTTGCTTCTTTAATTTCTTTTACTTTTTCTTCCGTAATAACATTCGGAACTTCTTTTTTTGTTTCAACCGGTGTTACGCTGCGTTTTGTAGTTAATTTTTGCCCAATTGATAAAGTGTACGGCTCTTTTAAATTATTTATTTTTGCAAATTCATCTATGCTCATATTATTTTTGCGCGCCAACGAATAAACAGTATCGCCTTTTACCACAACGATTATGCCGTCTTGCTCTTTCTTTGGTTCCAGCTTTTTTTCTTCGTCCAACACGGTATTTCCACCATAAAGAGGCACAACCAAATAGTCAGATTCAGCCTCTTCTTCAATCTCAGGTTCGGATTCTGTTTGGCTTATAACTTTTGTTTCAACAACATCTTCTGGTTCTTCTGGAACTAATACATAATCATCAACACTGGCGTACAAAACATAATCTTCCATACTTGACGAACCATATAATTCAGGAGATGCATAAACCCCATAATCCGTTATCGCAGAATCATAAATTTCAGGCTGAGTATTTGGATCAGCCAACAAAGCAGGATACCGATCTTCAATAAACATGCCGATATCATCTGGGATAGAAGCAATTTTTGGTTGCAAATCACATGCGCACAAAATCAGCGCACACAAAGCAGACACTTTAAAGAAAGCTCTAAATATATTCACGCTTTGAATTATATCATAAAATCCATGTAAAATAAAACACTTATACGCAATTATCGCGCATGAACAACAAACTGATTTCAAATAATAATATCATCGGCACCGCCAATAAAACCTGGGATAAAATATCTGGTGGTGTTAACATAGCAGCCAGCACAAAAACGCCAATAATCACATATCTGCGACTTTTAATCGCGGTTTGTTTAGACAAAAGCCCTATTCTGTTTAAGCCAACCAAAACCAAAGGTAACTGAAACGCCAATCCAAAAACTTTTAACAAGCCAATTGAAAATGCCAAATATCCTTTTATAGATGGCAACAACACTGTCGGCACGGTTGCAGATTCATTTATACGAATAAAAAATTCAAATACAAACGGAAACAAAATATAGAAAGCAAACGCCGCCCCCATTATGAACAACAAAGGCGAAATTAAAAATATGGGTATCAAAAATTGCTTTTCATTTTTATGCAATCCTGGGGCTATATATGCCCAAATATTCCACAACAAAACAGGTACAGTTATAATCAATGCAACCAATGTGGCCAATGAAAACTGTATCATCAAACCGTCTGTTATTTCTGTATAGAGCAATGCCGCATCTTCCCAAACAGACATTAACGGCGCACTTAAAAACGCTTCAACATAATCAGACACAATCCAACCGAACGCAAAAGCAACAACAAACACCAACGCAGTCCATAATATCCTGCGACGTAATTCTGAAAAATGTTGCATCAAAGTCATTCTCATTTTTTACGTGTACGTTTCTTTTTAGCTGTTTTTTTAATTGGTTCACCAAACATATCATTTGTCGCATTTTCCAACAAATCGTCTATTGGTTTTTCCAAATCTATTCTTTCTTGTAAATTTTCTGAAAATTCGCTTACTTTCCAAACAATGTTGCGAATATATTTAAACACGCGCGCAAAAAAACGCATAACATCAGGCCAATATTTTGCCGGCACAACACAAATTGCAACTAATAATATTACTAAAAATTCAGTCCAACTGATACCGAACATATTATGCCTTAATCATAGAAATCATCGCCATCATTTGTTGATGCTGTTTTATGACGTGATAATTGAAAGTAATTTTTTCCAAAATCTGTTTTAGTTTTTAAATCATTAAACGCGACATCTGTTTTTGCAGAAGTAGCATCAACCACAGACCAAGATTTTAATTTAACTGGTTTCTTGTCAAACACAACATCCATGTGTCCCAAACCTTCTTGACCTTTAAGATTCATCTTTAAAGTAAAAGTATTTTTATCAGAATCTGTTTCATAAACATTTATATCTGCATTTTGCAAATCTATTTTTTTACGCACTAAAATTCCTGCCGGTGTACTGGTCAAAGGCACCGTTGTTATCTGGTCCAAAGACTTATCATAAAAATACAAATCTTTGCCATCTGAAATCAATTGAATCGGTGCATTTTTATAATCTAGTCTTACACGTCCTGGTCGCAACATTGAAAAAATCCCTGTTTGTGTTTTTCCATTTGCCGTTTGTGTAAAGCCACCCTGCAGTCCAGTTATCGAATTTAAATACTTTTCTGCATTTACTATCAAATCTTTATCAACCGCAGCATTTGCGTTAAAACAAAGAACCAAACCAAACAACAAAGATATTATCTTTTTCATTCCTACATCCCCTTGAAAGCATTTATAATCTTGCCTCGAACATTTTCCAAACTGTCTTCCACGACAGCCCCTGCTGCACACAAATGACCGCCACCCCCGAAAGATTCAGCGATTTGGTTTATAGGTGTCTGACGCGAACGAATTGAAATTCCAATACGGTTTTCTTTTTGTTCTTTCAATAAAACGATGTATTGAACCCCATGTATCTTTCCCAACAAAGACAAAACAGTTTCACCACGTCCATCTAATTTTTTATAATCATCATGATTTATTGTGGCAAGTGCCAAACGCCCCTTCATAAGAAATTCTGCCTGAGATACAGCCTTCGCTTCTACTAAAATTGTTTTTTTATCTTTATTATTTAAAAGGTTTGTTAAATGAATAATATCTGCCCCGGCCGCCACTAATTTAGCAGAATCTTTGAAAACGTCACTTGATCTTACAAATTTGAAACGCCCTGTATCTGTGATTATCGCCAACATCAAAAGGTCTATAATATCTTGATCTGTTTTAAAATTAACAGCTTTGACCATATCATAAATTACCTGAGCCGTTGCTGCTTTTTCTTCATCGTCAAAGCACAAATTTCCAACCAAATCATTATTAAAATGGTGGTCAAATTCAATTACAAAATCAGACTCGTTTACATATTTTTCTATTATTTCGCCCAAATTTTTTCTTGTTCCATAATCGACCAAAATATATAAATCATATTTTGCGTTTTCTGGTATATTTTTATGGAAAATAGCCTCGTTTCGCAAAGGCACATTATCCAAATCACGTGGCACATTACCATCATATATAACAGTCGCCTTTTTTCCAAAATTCAATTCAATAATTTTCATCAATGCCAACGCAGAACAAAGTGCATCTCCGTCTAAATTTTTATGTCCAGATATAGCAATTGATTTTGCATTTTGTACTTTTTCTATAAAGGTTCTTATTTTTTCCATCATAATGTAATATCTTCCAATGTGAACTGGGCACTTACGCGACCATTATATTCGTTTTCTTTTAATTTGCCTAACATCATCATTGTAGTATTTGTATTCGCATCGTCCAGTAAAAAATCACCAACAGGCGTTCCAACAAGATTAAAACCAACAAAAGACAATTGATTACCATTACTGCAACGCACCATTCCACGCAAATGCGCGCCATTACCAATGACTGTTGCAAATTTTAATACGGCACCCTTTAACACCAAAGTTGGTTCTGGATTGCACTGGCCAAACGGCGCAAGATCAGATAATTTTTCAATTAATTTCATATCGGCACTGCCAGCATCGATTTGCGCATCAACCAATATTTCTGGTTTTGGTTTTGTGCCCCCCAGTTGTTCACTAACAGACCTTTCTAAGAATTCACAAAACTCTTGTTCTTTGCCTACATCCAATGTAAAACCTGCCGCGGCAGCATGTCCGCCACCTTCTGACAAAATTCCCAAAGACAAAGCTTCATGAATAATTTTTCCCAAATCTATTTCAGGTATAGAACGTCCAGATCCATTTATAATACCGTCGCCACGTGTCGCAACACATGTCGGCAAATTATATTTATCTTTTAAACGCCCAGCGATAATCCCCATAACACCGCCGTGCCAATTATCGCCACAGACAAACAAACTACATTTTCCATCACTACAACACTTATCAGCAATGTTGGCGGCATCTATCATAATCGTATTTTGTATATCGATTCTTTCTTGATTCATACGATGCAATTTATTTGCTAAATCATTTGCAATCAATGGGTTATCTGTTAATAACAACTCTAATGCTGGTGATGCAGAATCAAGACGCCCCGCAGCATTAAGACGTGGTCCCAGTGCAAAACCAACCGCATACACCGAAGGTGTTTTGATACCGGCTAAGTCCATCAACGTGCGCAGCCCCAGATTTTGTCTAAGCCCCATAACTTTCAAACCTGTTGAAACAAAAGCACGATTCAAACCAATCAATGGCATTGTATCGCATATTGTTCCAAGGGCCACAAAATCCATATAATTCAACAAATTAATCTGGGGTCTCTTTTCATTAAAAAAGTTTCTGTTCTTTAACTCACGATTTAGCGACACCAAAGTCAAAAATGCGACACCGACACCCGCTAAAAATGAAAGTCCAGAAGTATCGTCTGCGCGTTTAGGATTGATGACAGCGTCTGCGTTTGGCAATTCAGAATCTGGCGAATGATGGTCAGTTACAACCACTTTTAAACCTAATTCTTTTGCTTTTTCTACCTCTACATTACCGCTGATTCCGCAATCAACAGTTATCATCAGCCCGACACCACTTTGTGCGATTTGTTCAACAGCGGCAATGTTTAAACCATAGCCTTCGCCTTCTCTTGTTGGCAAATGCCAGGACACATCTACACCAATACCGCGCAAATATTTTACAAAAATCGCAGTAGAAGTTATTCCATCAACATCGTAATCACCATATATCGCGATTTTTTCACCACTGCAAATCGAATCTGCGATGACATTTGTCGCTTTGTCCATATCTTTCAACACAGACGGATCTGGCATATACTGTTTAATAGAAGGATGTAAAAATCTATCCACCGCATCATCGCCAATGATACCACGAGATGCCAAAATATTTTTGACTAAATTTTTTGTATCGTTTAAATCTGACCCCAGATTATAATCATCCGACACAGCCCACGCTTTACCCAGCATGGACTTTTCCACTATCTTTCGCACTCTATCACTCTTTTTTTCTTATTGTCAGAATTATTATAATATAAAATTATTCAAATAACAAGGGCATGATTCTATCTAGTATTGCACCTGCTGTTGGCACCGCATTCCAAGCCGCAGTCTTCCAACCGCCAGACTCTTTTGTACCTTGCGGTTCATCTAACATAATCAAAATTATGTACTGTGGCGCGGCAACAGGGAATATTCCTGTAAACACTGTCATATTTCTGTTTTTATCCACACGTCTGTCGAATCCACGTTTTTCGGCAGTTCCTGTTTTACCGCCAATTTCTATACCTTTTACTCTGGCTTTTTTTGCAGTGGTTTCTTCTGCAATATGGAACATTATATCACGCAACTTGGCAGATATATCAGAACTTAAAACACGCTCCCCCCGTACGGCACCAATATTTCTTTTTAAAATTGTCGGATAAATGTATATTCCACCATTAGTCATCGCATTTACCCCCAACAGTAAATGCATTGGTGTAACCGCAATTCCATGACCAAATGATGCGGTTGCACGTTCTGTCGGCCCCCATGTTTTATAAGTTATAGCACGTTCAGTTTTACCAAATTCCAATTGCAAAGCCTTGTTAAAATTAAGCCGTTCAAAAAATTCTTTTTGTGTCCCTTCTGGCAAATCCAAAGCAATACGTGCACTGCCCACATTACAAGAATGCAGCATTATTTCTGGCGCTTTTAACTTTCTGTGTCCACCTTTCTTTATAACATCTCTTTTGAAAGAAGACACATCATCAATAGGTTTTTTCATTGCCGGACGACCGTGCTTGTCATATATCATCAACGGTTCATCAATCTTGTAATCTTTGTTTTGCAAACCGTTCTCATAGGCCATCGCCGTATTAAAGATTTTAAATATTGACCCCATTTCAAAATTATCGCGCATTAATTTAAAACGACGCGCATTCACAGGTATCGAATTTATATTATTCGGATCAAAATCAGGTATCTGAACCATCGCGATCATTTCACCGGTTGACGAATTCATCAACATACCCATTGCACCTTTGGCATGATATTTATTCATCGCGATAGTTAATTGTTCATGGAAAATATTTTGAACGCGCGAATCAATAGACAAACGAAGTGGTGCATTGTTTTCGCGCAGGTATTTATCATAAGTTAATTCTATGCCTTCCAACCCTTCGTCTTTACCAGAAAAACCTATAACATGTGCGAATACATTTTTTTGCGGATAGCGACGCTGTGTAAATTGTTCTATTTCAAAACAGTCATATTTTTTATGTGCCTGTTTTATCGTTTTCATTTGCTCTTCATTTGCATTCTTTTTTATATATACACCACGACGACCAGTTCTTATTAAACGAAGCGCATCTTCAACACTGTAATCCATCGGTGCAATTTCATGAATGACATTGGCAACGTTATTTACATCTTGTTCTTTTACGCGCGGTGGAAACAATTTAATATTTCCTGATTTTACACTTTTAGCCAAAACGACACCATTTCTGTCAATAATATCTGCACGACTTTCTATTTGTACACCGCCAGAATTATGTTTTCTGTAATCGTTACTCTGCAATCCTAATTGCAAAGTACGTGCAACAAAAACAATAAACAAGAAAGAAAAAATACCCTTTATCCAGCGCAAACGCGATGCACTTTCGTGATTAAAAATCGCACCTTTGTATTCGTGTGGTAAAATATCTTTTCCTACATTAAATTTCATTGTTCGTTCACCAATGGTATATTATCAATATGTACAGTTTTACTGAAAGATACAGTTTCTGCGTTTGGGGTCACCCCCATTACAGAACCACGCAATGAATCGGCAGCAGACAACGCAGAAAATCTTGTCCTTGCAATATCATATTCATGCTCTGTATTTTCCATATTACGACGCACGTCCCGCAAATTAGAATTCTGAACACGACTGCAGACCTGTAAAAAAACAATCAAAAACGCCACACCAGTTAACATAACTGTACCGATATTAAACATTTTTTCATCGTCACGCATAAACATCCTTCCTTTTGATAGACATTGTATCATAAATTCTTAAAAAAACTAATCATAGATTGAATACCATTTAACCGACCCGCACCAAAATTTAAGTTCAAAGAACTAAATTCGTCAAACAAATCCATTTTCTTGATTTCAGCAACTGTTTTTCCGTCAATCATAGCCAAAATAATTGCAACAATACCACGCACCATCATCGAATCGGCATGCCCATAAAAACGTCCACCTTTTTCACAGATTTGCACAAACGAAGCACAACCAAAGATTTCAGAGCATTTAGCATCATCAGGAACAGGTTCCAAAGATTTTCCAAAATCCATTACAAATTCTAACTTATCAACAGGGTCTTCAATCAAAGCCAAAGCATTTTTTATATCATTATATTTCATGACTACCATCCCTGCTCTGTTAAATCAAGTTCGACACGCGCCGCATCACTCATACGCGATATATCCCATGCCGGATCCCATACCAATTTTACATCAACTGTTTTCCCACTGACAACATTTTCAACATTTGATTTAACTTGATCTAAAATATCTTCCATCATTGGACAAGTTGGCGACGTAAAAGTCATTTCAATAACAATGCTGTCTTTGTTTATCGCAATATCATAAATCAAACCCAAATCCCAAATGTTCACTGGAATCTCAGGATCATAAACTTTTTTGATTTCATTGATAATATCTTCGCGCAAATCAGACATTTATGCCACCAAACCTTTGATTACATCGACAACATATTTTGCATCGTCCATCGTGTTCCACGGCCCTGGCGACACACGAACACTGCCATCTATATTTAATTTTTTATGAATCCACGATGCACACATATTACCAACCCGAACACAAATACCTTTTGCGCCAAGCATCGCACCAAAATCAATCACATGCATAGATTGCGGAACAAAACTTATCATCACTGAATCACGCACTGTTAACAATTTAATATTTTCAATTTTTGATAATTCGTCATATATATAATGTATAATGTCTTGTCCGCCATCCCAATTTTTACAATAATCAATCGCGTACGGCAAACCAACAATTTGAGTTATCGGCAAAGTTCCAGCTTCGAATTTTTCAGGCGATTTGTTTAATACTATATTATTGCCGTTGATACGATTGACCATACCGCCACCATATTTATCCGGAAATAAATTAGTATCACGAATATACAAAACACCGACACCAGTGTCGCTACCTATTTTATGCCCAGAAAAAACACAAAAATCACAATCCCATTTTTTAACATCTATTTTTTCGTGTGCAACGTATTGTGCTGCATCAACAATCGTTATAACTTTTGGGTTTTTCAAACGTGCTGCACGAATAATACCCGCAACATCTTGTGCAACGCCCATCACATTAGACATCGCAGTTATAATTAAAAAATCAGTCTTTGGTATTGAATCAAGTTTTATATTGAAATTTTCGTCTAAATCACAAATAAACTCTTTACGAACCTTACCAGAATGGAACAAATTTTCCCATGGCAAACGCGCACTATGATGGTCCAAATCAGACACAGCAAAAGTAGATAATTCTGCATACGATGGTTGAGATGTCAAAATATTGACTATGCGATTCATTCCGTCGGTTGTTCCAGATGTCCAAACTATATTTTCCTTATCTGCACCAATAAAATCGGCAACCTTGCCACGCGCATCATCTATCAAAGTATCAACCAGACCCGCCCGCGCACAAATGCCACGACCTGCATTAGCATAAGAATTGCGCAGAAAATCTGCCTCAGATTCAATTACTGATTGAGGTTTTAACCAACTTGCAGCAGCATCCATATAGACGAATTTTTTCATGTCGTTTTTCTCTTGCTTTTTGCTATGATTATAATAGACTAAATCGAAATATCAATAACATAAGGAGAAAAAAGATGGCACTTAAACACGCTAACGATGAAACATTTGATTCAATGATTACAGGCGGTTTAACATTGGTAGATTTTTGGGCAACTTGGTGCGGTCCATGTCAAATGTTTGGTCCTATATTTGAAAGCGTGTCAGAAATGAAACCTGACGTTAATTTTGTTAAATTTGAAATAGACGAAGTTAATCGTCGCACTCCTGCCAAATTTGGCATACGCAGCATCCCAAGCGTTCTGGCGTTCAAAAACGGTGAAATCATCGAAGCCCGCACAGGATTAATGGACGAAGAAACACTTATCCAATGGATAGAAGAATTAAAAGGCTAAAAAATGGTAAAAAAGAATTATAAAAATATAACTCTTGATGCTAAATACACACCGAAAAAATCGGAACCTTATATGTGTCCAGAACAGTTGGCATATTTTTATCAGATATTAAATTCTCAACGCGATGAAATCTTGCACGATCGCGAAACAGTATTGAACGATGTTCGTATGGCAGAAAAAAATGAAAGCGCTGGTGTTGGCGACGAACAAGATCAGGCTGCAAATGAACAAGAACTTACTATGAATTTGCGTATGTCTGAACGCACCACAAATTTGTTACAAAAAATAAATGCCGCATTGGATCGTATTGAAAATGGTGAATATGGATACAGTGTAATATCTGGCGAAGAAATTGGATTACAAAGATTGATGGCGCGTCCATTGGCAACCATGACTGTCGAAGAACAAGAAGAATACGAAAAAAAGAAACGTTAAAAGAAAAACCGCCGAAACGGCGGTTTTTTTTATAAAAATTATTTTGCTTTCTTTTTAGCAACGGTTTTCTTTTTCGCCGGTGCTTTCTTTACTGCCGGTTTTGGCTCTTCTTTGACTTCCTTTTTAAAAGTCTTAATTCCGCTTGCAATATTTTTCATCATCGCAGGAATTTTTGCCGAACCAAACAGTATCAAAACCAAAACAACTATTAAAATTATTTCCCAAATACCACCACGCATAATTAGCCCCTTTGTTTTATTTTGTTACGTAACAATCCAGACCGTCTGATTTTGCATTTCTGCAGAAACCGTTTGCTTCGTTCGCACTTTGAAATGCTACACGCAATCTGTATTTTGTCTGACCATTAACTTGTGCTGCCAATATAACGAATTGTTTTCCAGAAAACAAATTACTATGTGATGCGCGTAATTTTTGTTCAGCACTTTGGGCCGCGGCACGTGTGGCATACGAACCAAATTGAACATAAATACTGCCATTTGTCGCTGTTGCGGTTGGTTTTGTTGCAACCGGTTTTGCTGCTGCTTTGGCCGCAGGTTTAATGGTTTGCTTTGTTGCAGGTTTCGCTGCTGGTTTTGTTTCACCTTTGTCTGGATTAAATGTTACTTCTTTTCTGTCTGAAATAACGCGCACAGGCGCACCAGTTTCTTGCACAGGTTTCGCTTCAACCGGTGCAGGCATTGGTGCAGGTTGTGGTTTAACCTCTGGCTTTGGCATTGGTTTTACCTCTGGCATAACTTCAACTGGTTTGGCTGGAACATCCAAATCTGCCACAGGCGCAGGAATATTATCTGCATTTTGTACAGGGGTATCTAAATCAATATTAACAACATTGGACGAATCACCACCAACACGTGCAACTATAATCCATGTAGCCAGCACGATTATCGCAACACCTAACCCCATCAAAAGCCACGGCTTTTTTGGACGTGGTGTTGTAAAAGGTGCCGCTTCTGGCAAAGCATCCACCCCAGAAGATTCGTCTTCCAGATCCAATAAATCTAAATCTTGTTCTTGATCCATAATATCCCCCTATTTTTGTTTCATTAAGGATATTATATCATAAAAAACGGACTAAACCAAATTATTTTGGCATATTTCCAAAATTAGGCGGCACTATCAATTTATGATTTTCTTCTACGATAGGTTCGTTTTCACATTTACAACATCCTGCGACAAAACCAACCAAGGAACACAGCGCTAACAGTATTGCAATTTTTTTCATGACTTTCTTCCTTTTATATATATGTATGGGGGCAAACGCCCCCAAGATTTTACATTGGCATTTTAACCGCGTTAACCATATATTCAATAAAGTCAGACAAAGATTTAACTTCTTGTCCGTCTTTGCCCAGATAACGCAGTGTTACTGTTTTATCATTAGATTCTTTTTCACCGACCACTGCAATAATAGGTGTTTTAATCAATGACAATTCACGAACCTTGTAATTAACTTTTTCGTCCCTTAAATCAGCACGTGCAATTACACCGTTATTACGCAAAGATTCAACGACTTCATTGGCATAGTCTTTGTATTTTTCAGATACAGGAACAACCACAACTGGTTCTGGGGACAACCACAACGGTAAAACACCACCTGTAGATTCCAGCAAAATTCCCATAAATCTTTCAATTGAACCCAACATTGCACGATGCAACATGATTGGACGATGTTTTTCACCATCTTCGCCAACATAAGATAAATCGAATCTTTCTGGCAAATTCATATCCAACTGAACCGTACCACATTGCCATACACGTCCCATAGAATCTTTCAAATAGTTATCAATCTTTGGTCCATAAAATGCCGCATCATTTTCTGCGATTTCATATTCGATACCGTTTTTATCCAACGCGTTTTTAAGCGCACCTTCGGCTTTATCCCAAACTTCGTCTGTTCCAATACGGAATTCAGACAATGGGCGTGTTGCCAATTTCATTGTGATTTTTTCAAACCCAAATTTACCATAGATATCTTTAATAAAACGCAAGATTTTTACAACTTCTCTTTCCAATTGGTCTTCTGTGCAGAAAATATGCGCATCATCTTGTGTAAATTCACGAACACGCATCAACCCCGCCAAAGCACCAGCGGCTTCATAACGATTTACTTTTCCAAATTCAGCCAAATACAAAGGCAAATCTTTGTAAGATTTCATACCATTACCGAACACTAACATACCACCCGGACAAGACATAGGTTTTACACAGAAAACTTTACCGTCTTGTGTTGTACCAGAATAATTGTGTGCGCCATACTTTGCCCAGTGTCCAGAACGTTCCCACAAACATCTGTCCATAACAGATGGTGTAGAAATTTCTTGATAACCGGCCCTTTCTTGACGGGCACGAATATATTCAATCAATTTACGATAGATTTTGTACCCTTTGTCGTGCCAGAACACAGCACCCGGTGCATATTCAGGTTCAAAATGAAACAAATCCATATCTTTACCAAGTTTTCGATTATCGCGCGCAGCGGCTTCTTCTTGCATTTTCAAGAATTCGTTCAGTGCATCTGCATTTTCAAATGCATCAACATAAATACGCTGCAACATTTTATTCTTGGAATCACCTTTCCAGTATGCCCCCGCAACAGTTCTGATTTTAAAACCGTCTTTTGGCAAATCTTTAGATGACGCAACATGCGGACCACGACACAAATCTGTAAAATCACGGAAAGTATAAATTGACAACACTTCACCATTTGCATCATATTCGTTCAACCATTCCATTTTATAAGGTTGATCTTTGAAAATTTCTTTTGCTTCGCTTAACGACACTTCGCGTCTGTCAAAGCGCCCATCTGATTTAATAAGGGCTTTCATTTCTTTTTCTATAGATGCAAAATCTTCCTCACTGAATCTGTGCTGGGTATCAAAATCATAGTAAAAACCATTTTCAATAGCAGGACCACCAGCAAATTTAACATCTGGATATAATTTTTGAACTGCTGCCGCCATTACATGAGCCAACGAATGACGAATCGTTTCTATTGGATAAGACATAATTTACCTTCTTTGTTCTTGTTCCACATAGCCTTGGCGAAGTGGAATTTTATTTTTTGTTTAATTGCTTGCTTATTATAATATGTGCGAAAATTTATCGCAAATGAAAATCTTAGACCCCCAAAGGGGTTGTAGTAGTCAAAGTAAAAACAACAAAACTATAAATCATGTTGGGTATTTTAATATTATCGAACACAAAAGTCAAAAAAAATCCGCCGTTTCGGCGGATTTTTAATTTTAATTCAAACCATTTAACAGATTTTGAATTCTGGCCATGCTTTCTTCATCATTCAAAGCACCCGCTATCGCAAAAGCAGATTCCAAATCAGACCTTGCAGCATCAACGTTTCCAATATTCAAATTCAAAGCTGCAGACTTTTCAAAATAAGACATCGCGTTGCTGGATTGTGCCTCGCGTTCCTCTTGCGATGGTGCCGCTTGAATCTGTTCACTGATAACCCGAACAGCAGAAGTATAATCATTAATTGCGTTTTCATATTCACCCAATGCAGTATATGCTTCTGCACGTTCTGCATATACATTTGCAGAAACACTGCCTTCTGCACGTGCCAAAGAATTTGTATAATCAGCAACTGCACCCTGCCAATTTTTTGCCCACAAATTCAATTGACCGCGTTTAGCATACAAATCACGCAAAGTCAAAACATCTGAAGGTTTCATAGATTGTGCAGCCAAAGCATTGTTAATATCTGATAATGCCGCTTCATAATTTTCAAGACGTGTATTCAACAAAGCCCTGTCATAAAAAGCCACCGCATTCACACCATCAATTTCCAGAGCTGCATTAAAGTCATCTAATGCCTTTTGATAATCACCCATTTGCATATATGCTTCGCCACGCAATGTGTATGTAGTCGAAGAAGCATTTGCATCAATTGCAGCATCTAAATCTGCAATCGCACCTTCCATATCATTACTCACAAATTTAGCTTTTGCATTTTCAACATAATCTTCTGGTTGAATCAAAGATTCTTCTGTGATTTCTACATTTGAACGTGGATGCATAAATTCGTGACTGCGTCCCAAGATATAAAAAGTGGAAGCAATAAAGAATAAAATGATAAACCAGTATGCATAAATAGACCAAGACCAAGCTGCTGGTACATTACTTGAAACAGCCGTTTTTCTGGCAATCCCTGTTGTTTTTACTTTTTTATTTTGTATTTTTTTCATGGGGTCTCTCCTCTCTTATAAAAAGATTTTAGAAATTTTTTAAAACAAGGTCAATTGTTTTCTTGTCTATTTCTAAAATTTTTCCTGAACCTAAATTTCCAAGTTTTATTATGCCATAAGAAATTCGATGCAAGGCTTTAACTGGTGAACCTATGCTTTTCAAAGCGATTCTGATTTCGTTCTTTTTTCCTTCTGTAACAGTGATTTTCAAATTATGCTCATCTAATTCTTCTATTTTCATTGGCTGATAATTTATACCATCAACACAAATACCATTGCGCAAAGCATTTAAACCTGTTTTTGTATATTTATCAACTGTTGCAATATAAGTGCGTTCAATATGATTTTTAGGCAAAGACATTTTGCGCGCTAAATCGCCGCTGTTGGTCATTAACAATAAACCGGTAGTTTTAAAATCAAGACGACCAATATATTTTAAATTCTTGTATTTTTTATCCAATACATCGTAAATCGTCTTGCGTCCCATTGGGTCGTGTGTTGTAGTCATTGTGTTAATTGGTTTATGAAAAGCGTATAATTTTATATCGTTATCTTGTTTTATTTCTTTACCATTTACACAAACTATATCATCGTCTTTAACAAAAAATACCGGTGTATCTATTATTTTGCCATTAACAGAAACAGCGCCTTTGACGATTAATCCTTCTGCACCGCGCCTTGAAGCAACACCACTGTCTGCAATAAATTTTGCCAATCTTACACTCATCAATCTAACACCTTTGCTATTGCAACAACTGCCGCAGTTTCTGCGCGCAGTATCGTTTTTCCCAGCGATAAACCCACAACCCCTGCCCGATCCATCTTTTCAAACTCTGCATCAGAAAAACCGCCTTCGGGACCAACCAACAACCTTTTACCTACAATTTTTTTATTCGTGTCTTCTTTGCCATGTGCAAATCTTTCATCTGCAACAATCAGACCCGCCAAATCTAAATCTTCAAATTTAATCGGTTCTGACAAAACTGGTACACTGTTGCGCCCAGATTGTTCAGATGCTTCCACCATAATCTTTTTTATTCTTGTCCAATTTATATGATTTGCCACTGTCCGATTCGTAATAACCGGAACAAAAGTCCCAACACCCATTTGTGTTGCCATATTAATCAAATCGTCTAATCTTTTAATCGGCGCAAAATAAAGGGTTAAATCATTACTTGGGTCAAAATGTTCTGTCTTGTCGCCAACCAAAATACATTTATCATCAGCGCTGAGTTTTGCACTATATTCACTGCCACCATTAAAGACCAAACAGTCGTCCCTTCGCATTACACGACGCAGATAATGAACAATTTCTTTATCTATGGCAAAGGTTTTTCCAGATTCTATTTTTTCATCTATAAATATTCTTGGTATATTTTGCATTTTTTTTATCTTTATATATAAAAAGTACTCTTTTTATGATATAATAACAACCATGGCAGTAAAGTTCAACATTTTATCAAACAGTGGTTCTGGCAAGGGATTAAAGATTTTCGAATCCAGCGCATACAAAGAACACGAACAGACCCCAATGGCGCGTAAATTCTGGGAATTACGCTGGGATGTTTGGATTTGGTTAATATGTGCATTACTGTTTGGATTATCTTTTGCGGTTGAACATGTATGGCGATACGGATGGGGTCCAGCGAGTAGCCATTGGGTATCAATATATCTGAAAAATTTGATATCAACCCTTGGACTTTCTGCAATTGCAGAAATTCCAAACTGGGCAATGCGAACATTACAACATCCTGATTTCGCGTCGATTACACCATTATTACCGGTATTGGGATATTATTTCTTGGCGGATACAACATTTAAATCTGAATTTAATCCGCACAGCAAAGACAGATATGATGAAAAATCTGCCCGTAAAGCAACCGCCGAAGACATCGTAAAAATGGGAACTGATTATAAAAACAAAGAAGGTCTGTTTCATGGTTTTATGATGGTTCTGGGGTATTTTAAATACAAAGGCAAACAAACACCATTAATGTTTGATGAAAGTTTATCTGCGTTATGTGTGGCGCCTCCGGGAACAGGTAAAACAGCCGGTGTTGTTATCCCAACAATTCTTGATTGCGATAATGTATCAATGATTATTAACGACCCAAAACCAGAATTGAAACAAAAAACATCTGCGTATCGTTCAACCATTGGTCCGGTGTTTATTATGAATTGGGCGGGACAAGACGACCCTGGGCGCGGAATTTATTATCCATCTTGGAATCCATTGTCGCCAGACCATATTCCATATAACCCAGAACAACGCGATTTGTATGTTGATTCTATCTGTAAAGTTTTGGTTCAAGATACCGTCCAAGATCCACACTGGGGGAATACAGGGCGTGCAGGATTGGCGGGGCTGATTCATTTTATTGTATCAAAAATAGAACGCGCCAAAGCAGACGACTATTTTTATTCACGTATAAACAACGGTACATTTAATAATGATGACGCAACTGTTTTGGGGGATTATTATTTATCAATGATGAATGACCCAAATGCATACGCGGCATATTCCCTGTTGCAAAAAGGCGAATTAAACACAACAAACTATGTGCACGTTGGAACATGGGCAAATATCCCAGACGCATGGCGCGGACGCGAAGCATCGTTTTCTATGATTCTTGATTGGTGGACCGCCAGCCAGGTTGAAATTGCCGAACAAATGGAAGAACGCAGACGTCAAGGCGACCCAATGGTTGCTATGGCCGATCCTGTAAAAGACCTGTTATTAAATGCGGTTGAAGAAGCACGCAGATACGCCTATACACATCGTGCCGTATCTGAATTAACCCAACTTGCCAACACACCAGATAAAGAACGTGGTTCTATTTTATCAACCATGATGGAAGGATTGGCAATATTCCGTAATGCCGCTGTTCGCAATCGAACCAGTCATTCTGATTTTCATTTTGCAGATTTGCGTGGCATCAAAGACCCGCGCGATGGCAAAGTAAAACCAGTCAGTGTATATTTATCTGTAAATATGGTTGATGCCCAAGCAGTTAATCCAATTACTGCAATATTTATTGAATTGATGTCCAGTTATTTATTGTCGCATACTCCTGACACTTTGGTAGACGGTCAACGCGTTGGACCGTACCCTGTGTTATTCGTGCTTGATGAAATGCCAAAGATGCAAAAATTGGATGCTGTTATTCAGGGGCCTGACCTGGGGCGTGGGTGCAAAGTGTCTTATTTGATTATCGGTCAAGACATCCACCAAATTCGCGAAAGATATGGTGAAGATGCCGCTTCTACAATTATATCAACAACTGCTGCAAAAATTGTATTGCGCCAAAATGATCCAGAAACAGCACAAAGATTTGCGAACATGATGGGAATGAAAATGACCAAGAAAGTTGAAGAAAAAGACGGCAAAGAAGTCGAAACACCAAAAGAAGAACCTCTTTTCAGTGAATTTGACATTATGAAATTAAAAGAAGGCAAACAAATCGTCATTTATCAGGGCTGGTATCATCGCCCAATAGAAGCAGACCAAGAACGTTATTTCCTTAACAAAACAGATATCCAAAAGAAACTTTACCAAAAAGTTATGATGGGCGAAGCGTCCCCATTACCTGAATTCTTAATTCCATCACACCATGCAATTATGGGGTACGAAGGCACACCACGCGTCTTGAACCCAAATACCAATGAAATAAAAATATTGGAACCTTTGCATTAACTGATTTATAATAATTTCATGCGAAAAATAATTTATCTTGTATTTAGTTTATTTTTATGCGGCTGTGCGGCTACGATGCAATCGCATTTGAACGATGTACAAAACAATTTTGCAAATGGCGATTTTAAACCAACCACCGAAGAAAACGCATCACAGCAAAACAATCTTGATTTGTTAATCAATGGAACCGCCCTATTTCTTGATGATAAATATAGCGAAAGCGATTCTACGTTTGAAGAATTTAATAAAAGAAACATAAGCGAAACTTCTTCGTCTATATCACGTGAAGCCACAGGATTATTGGTTGGACAAAGTGTTAATTCTTACAAACCATACATGATGGATTCATTGTTTGTATCTTATTATCAGTTATGGGATTTACTGGCACTGCACGATTGGTCAAATGCACGCGTTGTTATCAATCAATCTTATAAACGTCAACAAGATATGTCGCGTGAATATAAAAAACTTATTGAAAATAACAAAAAAGAAATCGTAAACGATTCGCAAATTTCTGAATTTATAAGCAACAATACAAAAGACTGGTTGGCATTTCGCGATATTATGAATCCTGCATTAATGTATCTGTCTGGCATATATTTCTTGAACGATGGCGATTTTGATAACGCGATTACTTACCTTAAACGCGCAAATGGTATGGTGCCAGATAACAAATATATAAAGCAAGATTTGGAAATGGCGCAACAACATATAAAACCAACAAATATAACTTGGAAATTTACAGAAACAGGATTTGCGCCACGCCTGCGTGAAAAGAATGCATCAATTTATTTATTTAATATCGGCTTGATTCAGTTCACTTTTTCTGAACCGTATGAAAAGCCAAATTATACAACACCACAAAATTCAGAAATGCTCGCAAATGTTGATGCGCTGTTTATGACAGAATATAACGAATACAGTGTTAATGAAATATTACGTGCGTACACTTCTGCGGTATCAAAGACTACAGCCCAGGCAGTTCTTTATAATTCCAAATCAGATTATGCACCACTGCTTGGTATAATGTCTTCGGTTTATACGGCGGCTTCATCCAATGCAGATGTTCGAACATGGGCGACTCTGCCAAAGTATATTTATGTAACACGTGAAAAAAATTCAGACAAACAAAACAATTTAATTTACATTCGTGAAATAAATGGAAAAATAACAAGCGAGAAAAAAATAAATCTAAAATAAAGGAGAACAAAAATGAAAAAATTGTTACCAGTTGCATTATGCTTGGCATTAACAGCATGTGGTGGAACACGCGTTGTTGATTTGAACGACGAACAAGAAGTTTCCAGCATGCAACATGTTATGGAATTGGAATATCGTGATTGGACAAACACTGCCGAAAAGATGACCGAATCGATGATTGCCAGTGGCGCACTGAAAGCAGAACCAAAACCAGTTATCGCGATTGGCAACATTACAAATGATACAACACAACGAATCGATTCGGATATGCTGACCAAGAAAATCAGAACAACATTGTTGAAATCTGGCAAAGCGCAAATCGCAACCAATTTCTCTGGCGAAGACACAACATCTGACAAAGTTCGCACTAAACGCAGCGACGATGAATATAATCAATCAACAATCGCACAGAAAGGAACTTTGATTGCGCCAAATATGTCATTGTCCGGAAAAATGTTGCAAAGAAATCTAAAATTGGAATCCGGATGGTTTTCATCTGTTGATACACGTGTAGAATATTATCTGCAATTAACATTAACAGATTTAAAATCTGGTTTATCAGTCTGGGAAGACGAACAACCAATTATCAAAGAAGGCAAAGACGCCCCAACTTGGTAAAGACAAATCAAAAAAACACCGGCAAATGCCGGTGTTTTTTTTAAGTTTAAAACCACGAAGATTTTTTTATTAAACCATTTTTATAATCTATTTTTTGACTGCCAATAATTATATCTTTTCCATCATATTTTGGTTTTACCTGTTTTTCAATTTCTGCTTTCCAATAAATATCCCCATTACTCTTGTTGATTGCATATAAATTACTGTCTGTCCCAACAACAAAAATAAAATCGTCAACCATTATGAAATCAACAGGCACAGAAATATTCAAACACCAAACTTTATTACCATCACTTGCGTTTAATTTACAAAATGCATCACCAAGGCCCCCGGCATAAACATACTTACCATCAATTCCGACATGTGCGACAATATCAACCATCGATGCCCCGCCTGTTAAATTATTAACACGATAAACATCTTCTTCCCAAACAAGCCGCCCATTTGAAGTGTTTATTTTTACCACCTCACCAGTAGAAAGACCTGCATATATAAACTTTCCATCACAAATTGGCGATTGTTCAGATTTGACCGCATTATTTGTCGAAAAACCTGACCATATTTTTTTATCTGCTTTCCAAATTACATTTTGTGCATCTTGCCTATAATCGCAGATCTTGTCGCCAGAGATATCTGTTGTCCCTGCCCCTAAATCAGGTAATTCTTTGTTCTTAACATTTACTTCATACGAATCGAAAATGTCAGCTCTTTCACCTGGTAAAATGGGATCACGCTTTGAACAAGCGTTCAATACCAAGACACACAATAAAAACACTGACAGTTTTTTCATCATATTATCTTAATGTTTGTGCAGTTGCAGAAATCGAAGCCGGTGCATTTTTATCACTTATAATTGCATCCAATATTTTGTCTGCCTTTTCTTTATCCCCAGATGCCAAATACTTTTGCGCGACCATCAAACGCGAAGAGTAAAAGAAAGGAGATTTTTTAGTATTCATATCTGCCATATACTTTTCAAATTCTGCTGCTTCCATTTTATCACCGTTGATAGTTGCCAAATGTAAACGTGCTAAATCTTTGAAATCACGTGTATGACCATGTTCTGCCAAAGTTTCCAGTTTATTGACATCTTTATCAATCATATACGCCTGAAACAGTGCCAAATCGGAAGTCGCACCACTTGTATCTTTTGCCAAGTTAGCCAAAGCATTTGCATCGACATTTTCTACAGCGGTTTCATAAACGGTTGCCGTTGCCATACGTGAAGAATTATACATACGAACGCCAATCTGAATTGCGCACACGACAATCATCAGTCCCATCGCAGCCGCGACAATATACCGCCAATATTTTTTCAGAAATTGTTCTGTTTTTTCATTATTAACATCTTCCCAAACTTCGCGATAAAGTGCATCTTGTGCATATTCTGCATATGTTTTTTGAACTGGTTTTTTAAGATCTTTTTTTCTTTCCAAGATACTTGCCATTATAAATCTCCTGTCTTGATAATTTGTAATTTATTGCTATACTATAAAAGTTATGAGCAAGGAAATCAAGACAACTTTACCATCGACCAAAACCAGCGCACCAGTTCCTTTTGTTGGGGGTGCTGGTGATGATATCAGTTTATCTAAATATATAACTGAAATTCAAAAATTCCCTATTTTATCAGCAGAACAAGAATATGAATACGCCACAAAATGGGCACAAGAACACGATAATATTGCGGCAGAAAAACTGATTGGTTCGCATTTACGTCTGGTTGTGTCGGTCGCTTATGATTTCAAGAATTACGGTCTGCCAGTATCTGATTTGATTGCCAGTGGCAATATGGGATTGATGCAGGCGCTACAGAAATTTGACCCTGAAAAAGGCTTTCGTTTTTCGACATACGCTATGTTTTGGATAAAAGCGGAAATATACGAAACAATTCTTAATAATTGGTCGATTGTAAAAATTGGTAATTCTGCAAATCAAAAACGCGTGTTTTTTAACCTGACCCGCGCAAAAAGGGCTTTGGGCATCATGGACAGCGCCCTGTCCAAAGACCAAACGAAACAAATCGCAGAATATTTATCTGTTCCTGAAAATGATGTAGAACGCGTTGCAACACGTATGTCTGCGCGCGATGTTTCATTAAATTCGCCACTGAATACAGATTCTGATTCCAAAGATATTTTATCTAACATGGCAGATACAAAAATCAATATTGAAGACGGTCTGGAACAGTTGGAATTCAAACGCAAGGGATATGAATTATTGAAAAAGCACCTTGAAACACTGCCACAACGCGATCGTGAGATATTACAAGCCCGACGCCTTTCTGACCCTGCGATGACTCTGGAAACACTGTCACAAAAATATGGTATTTCTCGTGAACGTGTTCGTCAAATCGAAGAGCGAGCTTTTGATAAATTACGCAAAGCAATATTGTCAGAAAGCGAACCTAAGAAAATAACAGGAAAAAAATAATGACAAAAAAAACATCTTTCCTTATGGTGTGTTGTTTGTTCGGTGTAAACG
>CACZUD010000002.1:85215-261885 GCA_902784345.1 uncultured Pseudomonadota bacterium
AACTGACAAATGGAAATTCACTTTAAATGCCGATGGTATGGCTGGATTCTTAGAAACCAGAAAAGAAAAACCTTTGGGAATATATGATTGGAACGTCAAAACCGGTGCAACATATCGCATTGATGCAAATCGCCGCATTGGCGCAGTTTATTCAATTGATGCAGATGCAGTTGACAGCAACGAATACGTTCACGACGCCTTTGTTATGTACCAAGATAAAACGGTCGGGCGTGCAGAATTTGGATTGACACATTCTATTGCGCGCAAAATGGGACTGGGACTGCCAGATGTTGGATATTTAAGATTAAACGACAAATCAATCCTTTATAAGAAACTAAATTTAAACAAAGTTTTGATATCTGACACAACTGCAACAACCAATCATGACGCACTGCGTTTAAACCTTGCTACAGTTTCAACAGATTACGGACAATACGGTGTATCTTTTGCGGGACCTGGTGGCGATTTTGATTTCGCAATTGATACCGCTGCCAAATTCAAACAGCCACTTGGAAAATTAAAGACGGCCTATTCTGTTGCACTTTCTTATATGGATAAACCACATGGATACGAAGACAATTCTTTTACCCCGCCAGTAAATGCGGATTGGCGCGGTCAGGCGGCATTGGGGTTAAACCTGCAGTACAACAGTTTTGTGTTTGGTCTGTCTTCGCGTTTAATTTATGACGAAAAACCAATCGGCAAAGTATCAGACGGTCTTGTTGCCGGCACTGGGCTCAGTTATGATTTCTTGCAAAGCAGTATCTCGTTAAATTATTTATTTTCAGATACAAATCTGTGGAAACACAACGACAAAATCACGGGTAATGAACTATCCGGTGAATATACAAATACACTTATCGCATCATTCAGATACAAATATACAGAACACACATCAATATTTATGTCTGGCGGTCTGGCACATGCGACACCATTTTTTGCCGTCGGCATACGAAGTGGTTTTTAAAAAACGCCCAAATGGGCGTTTTTTTTACATTAAACAACTTGAAATCACTGAAACATTTTTTAAAGACAACCAAACATTTCTGTAATCTGACATATACATACAGCCCAACAAAACCAAACCAACAGCCACAACAAACAACACGCTGACCTTTTTGCCATGCAAACAATAAACTGCTATATTATAAAGCAAAAATGCCATATACAAATCGGTTAACAAACTGATAATCCAAATAGAAGTACAATCAAAAGCCAACGCATTTAAAATCAAGGCCAATGGGTAAATAAAAAATATCGACGCAATCCCTTTGACCGCCACTTCCCAATCTCGTTCCCCACCTGTAATTTCAGACACTAACATCATTAACCCCGCAAAAATAAACAGCAAAATCACCGCCAATACAGGATAAATAACAATTGCTTTTAATAACGAAAACACATTAAAAACATAAAAACCGTCACGAATCAGATTGATTATAAACACCAATATTCCACCAACCAAACCCCACAGAAACGCCTTTAATATCGCATCTTCCATTTTGCCGTCCGCGACAATGCGCGAAAAAAAGTACTTTGGCCGAAAGAATATATCAGAAATTTTAGACAACCAACTTCTTTTCTTTGTTTTCATTTTTATCTCCCTGTTGTTTGATTATTTATATTTTTGCTTTATAATTATAAAAAATCAACGGAAAAAGACATGAAAAACATAGTTATTGTCGGTCGTCCTAACACTGGTAAATCGACACTTTTTAATGGGTTAACAAATTCGCGTGATGCGCTGGTGCATGATCGACCTGGGGTTACACGTGATGTTATATCTGGGCGCATTCCAAACCGCCCATGGACGGCATTTGATACAGCGGGTCTTGAAAACGAAAAAGTTGGAATTGCAAAAAATTCTACAGATATGGCGATAAAAACAATTGAAAACGCCGATGCTATCTTATTTGTCGTTGATGGTCGTGTTGGCTTGTCCCCAATGGATTTAGAATGGGCAAAACTGGTTCATAAAAAAAGCAAAGCGCCTGCCTTGCTTTTAATAAACAAAAGCGAATCGACAAAACGATTGGCTGATGTTCATGATTTTTACAAACTTGGCTTTGGTGAACCAATACTTATATCTGCGGAACACAAACGCGGTTTTGATGAAATTTATGATTTCATAGATTCTTTGTATACGACAGAAACCGCCGAACATAACGATTCAGATAAAGAAATAAAAATCGCAGTTTTGGGGCAGCCAAACGTTGGGAAATCTACTTTTGTAAATCGCGTTCTTGGCGAAAATCGTCAAATAGTAATGGATGCACCTGGTATAACGCGCGACACTGTCAAAATACCAACACGTTTTTACGGTCGTGATATAGTAATTATGGACACAGCAGGTCTGCGTCGCAAAGCCGGTGTAAAAGACGATGTCGAAACATTATCTGCATTAAAATCATTGGACGCGATTGAAAAATCAGACATTGTGATTTTGATTGTGGACGCGACCAAAAACATTGAAAATCAAGCACTTGGCATCGCTTCACGTGTTTATGATGCCGGTAAAATATTATGTGTAGCGCTTAATAAATGGGATTTGGTTGATGAAGCAGAAAGGGATGAAAAATTACTAAAATTAAAACATCAATTTTCTAATTCCTTTCATCAAATTATAAAACCTTTGATACTTGCCATATCTGCAGAAAAAGGTACAGGCGTACAAAATCTCTTTAAAAGGGTTTATGAACAATGGGACATTTCGAATACAGATGCCCCGACCAGTTTGATTAACCGCATAGTTGAAAAATTAGTCACGGATCGTCAACCGCCTATGTCGCGTCTTAAACGCCCAATGAAAATCAAATTTGCACGACAAACAGGACATCATCCGATTAAGATTACTATCAATGTTGGTGGGGCAAGTGATATACCAGAATCTTATACGCGATACCTGCGTCGTGGTATTGCAACGGCACTAAAAATGGAACACTTGCCAATAATGATTGAATATCAAAAATCGGAAAATCCATTTGATTAAAAAAACCGCCTATACGGCGGTTTTATTATGCTATACACTTTTGTGCAAAATCTATAATTGAACCATAAAGCACAGCGAAAAAGAAACACACACTGCCCCCGATAACAAACAAATGCCACAATGCATGTGCAAATTTCATACGACGCCACAAATAGAAAATAACACCAAAAGAATAAGATAATCCGCCTGCTAATATAAACCACATACCGCGCGCTGAGATTGTTTGAATCATTGCCGGCAAAATCCAGAGCAAAGCCCATCCCATAACAAGATACAAACCAACCATCCATTTTGGCTGTTTATGTGGGTTGACAATCTTCATAACTGCACCGAATATAACAATTGCCCAGAGTATTCCAAACACAGACCACCCCAAACCAGTGTGTCCACACCTGTTTAAATTAACCAATAAAAACGGTGTATAAGTACCGGCAATCAACGCATAAATTGCGATTGTATCCCAAACTTCGAAAAAGCATTCGCTTTTATCGCCAATTGTTGCATGACACATTGTTGAACCAAAATACAACGTGAACATTGTTACACCAAATATAGAACATGCAACTGTTGCCCAAACATTATGATGAACGACCGCAAACGCAACCAACAAACAAAGTGCAGCCATTGCCAAACCAATACCAATACCATGGGTTAAAATGTTTACTGCTTCTTCTGCACGCGTAGATTTACGTTCCCAACGAAACAGACCTGTCGCCTGTAATACCTTTAACAAACTTGATGCGTGTTTGTCTTTTTTAACAGCACGCAATTTTTGTTTAACAACTTTTTTGTTTTTTGTCATTTTCCTTCCTTTCATCAAAATTTATAAAACCGTATTTATTCTGTCACGAACACGTACACCACCCAACACCTGCATCAAAGAATAAAGGTCTGGTGTATTCGTTCTGCCCGTCATCGCAACACGCAAATTCATCGCAACTTCACCAGCCTTTAAACCCAGTTTTTCCGCCGTATAGACAATTTTTTGCCACCACGAATCCTTATCATCTTTTTCATCATAAGTCGCCAAAAATTCACGCAATACATCTTTGTTATATTCATATTCTTTGTTCGGTTTAAACAAGAAATCCCAGAAATAAGCAACTTCGCTTAACGTTTGTTTCCAAGTAATAAAATCTTTACGTATACGTTTCGGATTGTCGCGTTCAATAGATAACACAGATGTTAAAAAGTCAATATCTGCAATCTGTTTTTTGTTATCTTCACTGCCATATTCATTTGCCCAATCAACAACAGATTTAACCAAATCTGGCACAGGCATAGTTGCAATATATTCTTTTGCCCACCATTCTAATTTTTTCATATCAAACAGCGAACCAGACATCGGTATTTTCTTTGGACGCATTTCATAATCCCAGAACGACTTAACCTGCCCCTTCATTTTTGCTTCTTCATATCCAGATGCCGCAATATTACCCAAATATTCAATAACCGATTCGGTTGGCCAACCAGATTCCAAGAAAAACGCAACATTGGCTTCCGGGTCTTTACGTTTAGACAACTTTCTTTGTTTTCCTGTTTCTTCGTCAATTTTATCAATTGTGGAAGTATGAATATAAAGTGGTGGTACCCATCCCATCATACGAAACATCTGTACATGCAAAGGAAACGAAGACAACCATTCTTCACCACGGACAACATGTGTAGTACGCATAAAATGGTCATCACACAAATGTGCGAAATGATAAGTTGGCAATCTGTCGTTTGATTTGATTAACACTGTGTCTTCGTTATTTTCTGGGAAAGATATAGAACCACGAACCGCATCTTTACAGAAAATTCTGGTTTCTGGATTACCGGTTGAATACAAACGAATCGTTGGTACTTCCCCATTGTCAAGATGTGCAGTTATGTCTTCTTCGTTTATATCCCTGTCGCGCGCCCATTCACCATAAATGCCGGTTGCAAACCCTGCGGCGTTTTGTTTGGCACGAATTTCTTCCATCTCGGTGGCTGTCAAGAAACAAGGATACGCCATACCTTTTTCCAATAAATATGCCGCCACAGAATGATAAATGTCTTTTCTTTGCGACTGATAATAAGGCCCATATTCCGGCATATCATTATATTTCAATCCGAATTTTGCCAAAGATTTTATAATTATATCAACGGCATCTTTGACTTCACGTTTAGTATCTGTATCTTCGATACGCAACATAAAAACACCATCTGATTGTTGTGCCAATTTACAATCTATCAAAGAACCATAAAGTCCCCCAAGGTGCATATAACCAGTTGGACTTGGTGCGAAACGCGTAACAAAAGCCCCTTCGGGCAAATTTCTTGGCGGAAACTTTGCTTCCAGTTCATCCAATGTATATTTTGGTGCACCCCCCAATACACGCGCTATTAAATCTTTTGACAGTCCATTTCGCATTTTTATTTCACCTTGTTTTTATAACAAAGTGATTTTATACTAAATATATGGAAAAACAAGAATTAAAACATTTTGAAAATTCAGACATTCGGACTTTCGGACGCCGACATGGTAAAAAGTTATCGATTCGCAAACAATGGCTGATGGATAATTTATTGCCCCGAATCACGCCAAAAGCACCAGATTTAAGCAACAAATCACTTGTCTTGGAAATCGGCTTTGGTAATGGCGAACACCTGCGCGATTTAGCATTAAATAATCCGGACAAGATAATTATCGGTGCAGAACCTTTTGCAAACGGTGTTGCCGCCCTGCTTTCTGCAATCACAAACGAATCGGACAACGTTTTGTTTGACGAATATAAAAACATCCGCGTTTGGCCAGATGATGTTCGTTTAATGCTGAAAGATTTTGAAAATATCAAATTTGATGAAATATGGGTTTTACATCCAGACCCATGGCCAAAGGCAAAACACGAAAAACGTCGCTTGTTAAACCATGGTTTTCTGAACTTGTTATCTAAATTTATGACTAAAGACAGTTGTATCATTATAGGAACTGACCATTGGGAATACTATGATTGGATTATCGAACAATTGAAAAAAACTAACCTTTCAATAAAATCGACAGAACTTGCCACTATCAAAACCAGATATCAAATCAAAAACAAGGCAGGTACAACCAATCCAAAATATTTAATTTTGTCACTTGATTAATAATTCAGAAAAAACCTCAGTTTTTCATTTAATTCAGGTCGCAAAATTTCTGTTAAGCGAACAACTTGATCAATTCTGTCAAAATTATTGCCCAGTATAAAGTGAAGTTCGCCGTCAAAATTGAACTGTTGCAAAAGCGCGTAAATACGCCCCACAAAATCAGACCGATTACCAGTATCTTCGTCCAATGTCAAAGCCAAAGAGTCCGCACGAATATCACGTAATTTTTGAAACACAAAATCTAAATTATTCATGTCCAAATTCGACACATCTATAGCGATAGATAAATCATGTCCAAAAAACAAATCATCACGAACGACCTGCAAACTGTTGATGACAGATTCAATATCATGCATTTTGATAAACAATTGAACACCGGTTGCGCCATTTTTACAAACAGACACAATATCACCACCCAATTTGAACATATCAGAATCTATATTCTTGGAATTCGGGTTCAAAGTATATCGTGTCAGTATTTTTACCCCGCTCTTTTCCAGATATGTCCAAACATCCTTTACAACCTCTGGCGGAACAGACACCATACGTATGTCATTGCTTGCAACATGATCACACATCATTGCCAAATCGTTGGTATCGCCAACACCTTCGCACCAAACCGCAACCCTTTTATCCGAATCAGAAAAAATTTCATTCATTTCAATCATTTTATTCCAGTTTATCATAAAATATGATAGAATAGAAACGAAATGAAAAATAAACTTGAACATATTTTATTGTCTGTTCTGTTGGGGCTGTCTGTATTACTGGGGCTGTCTTTCTGGCTGAATACGATATTTAATTTCAATATATTCTGTGCTGCGCATTGGGATGAATTTGCTAAATTACAGGCGGCTCAAACGCCTATTGCTACTGGATTTTATATTTCTTTTGCGGTTGCCCTGTTTATATTTATCGTCGGCGAATATTTTATATACCGTTCAACATTAAAACATATACTTAAACCAAACACAGAAAGCGTACCTTTGCAAAAAACAGAATCTCAAGAAAAAGAACCGGAAGTAAAAACACCAGAAAGACCAGTTATTGTTGATGATCGTCCGCCTCGTTTGAACTTACCAAATAATATGGGGCAGATTGTGGCACACAATCACACCGTCCAACAAAAAACAAAACAACAAACAAACGATACCAGTCCTTATAATCCAATAATATCAAAGATATTTTCCGCCAATGGGTATATCGTAAAACCGAATCCAAAAATATCTGGCTTTGTCCCAAACTTATTTGCAATTGGCAATAACGAGGTTGTTTGGCTTGGTGGTGTTGATTGCGACATTGAAGGCATGATGAACGGTATTCAAAAACTTGATTCTGTGTTCAAAGAAACACTTGAAGACATCACTATTAACATCAACGCATTTATAGTCGATACACTTAACAAATACGATTCTTTAAATAACGGCATATTAGTATTCAAATCAACCGACGAATTAAAAGAATTTATTGAACAACATCCTGCTGATGATATAACGGAAACAGAACAAGAAAGTTTTGATTCATATTCAGAATATATTGACACAATAATACAATATATAAAGAATATCTAAAAGGCACAAAATAAAATGCAATTAAATGAACATTCTGCACTGGAAAGATTGGCTGTACTCGGCATGGATGATTTGCCTGTGATTGCTTACACGCCACAAAAATGTTCACTGGATAAAGATTGGTTCAAAAAATATTGTGTTCTTCGTCGTGAATTTCTGGAATCACTTACAGATTCTTTTGAAGAAATTGCATTTATGAACCTGCCCCAAGAAGAATTTATAAATTTAGTTATGGGGAAAACATTGCCTGAAAATCTATCTATAAGATTCAGAATTCCTCTGCTTTGGGGTGGTGAATTAGATATATCAAATATGTTTTTATGTTTAACTTTTCCACACGCATATAATATGGACAGATTCATAATAGAACAAAACGATGCAAAAACAATCTATTTACCAAACCCGGAAAAAAAGGTATATCTGACATCTCACATTGGTGGTGGCGGTCCTGGTGGAAACGCGACATCTGACAGATTAACAGAATCCGTATTTAACGCAATATCAGGACGCGGAAATGAATAAAGACGAATTTATATCTTTGATAAAATCACGTGGTGCAACAGTTTTTGCCCATGGTCAATCAACCGATATAAATATAGCAAACACAAATTTACAGAATATGCGCGCCGCAATGTTGCCGACTTTTTTACAAGATTTTTACACAACGTGTTTCGGGATGGCTTTGGGGTCTGCTTGCATTTTTGGACCGACAGAAATCGAACGTGGCACAAAATATCCACTGCCATCTATCATAAAAATAAACCAAGATATGGTTGGCAACAAAAATCTTTTTGGAAAAACTGTTTTTGGCAGGAATGATTTATTTTGGTTCGCCTTTGATACTTTTGGAAACTGTTTTATGCTAGATAATTTAACACTGACAATTTTACGCAAGTACGACGATCCATACCGCGCAATGTTTGATTGTTTAATCGTTGGGAAAATATAAAATGCACAAAATATCAGTATCTTTATCAGGCCATCAAACGAGTATTTCTTTGGAACAAGAATTCTTTGATGTTCTGCAACAAATTGCGAAAGAACGCAAAACATCAGTTGCTTCAATTATTAACAGCATCGACGAAAACCGCAATCCAGAATCTAATCTTTCTTCTGAAATAAGGATATGGATATTGAAACAAATATTGAAAACATCAAAATAAACGCCATCCACAAATCACGTCCAATTATTCTATACGGTGTATTATGGGCACCCCATACAAAACCATCTAATGAACCTGTTTCGCCAACCGGCATCATGGAAATTACATTTCCGTCTGCACCAATAAATGCGCTTATTCCTGAATAATTAGATCTTATAATTGGCAATCCTGATTCAATGGCATATCTGCGCACCATATCAAGATGCTGATAAACCCCAGGGGTTAAACCAAACCATGTATCATTTGTTATATTTATAATCGCATCTGGATTTGCGCCACGTGGAATCAGCGAATCAGAAAAAATAATTTCATAACAAATCGCTGGTGCAAAAGTAAAATCACCTTTATTAGTATTAACGGTTATTATCTCTTTACCCTGTCCCGGTGTCAACAAACCTGGTGTTGGTATAATATCACCAAAAGGCCTGTATTCGCCAAAGGGAACCAAATGTGATTTGCTATAAAGATTCTTAACCACACCTGTTTTATCCGCAACAACCATTGAATTAAAGACATTTCCGTCACTATAAGAATTTGCCCCCATAATAACATTTGTATTTAATATACGCGACAAAGGAAACATATTATCAACCACAGTATACGGATACGCGGTTTCTGGAAAAACTATCAAATCCGGATATTCTTCTTTATCATCTGTTGCCCAAACGAACAAATCACGTATTTTTTGTTTGGCTATATTTTGTGCTTCTTCTTTTGATGTCGGAACCTTGTATACGGCAGATTGCGCCGGTTGCACAATTCTTATCATTGGCGATTTGTTCATATTATCGGACACAACCATATTTTGATATCCCGCAAGACAACCACACATAAACAAACCACCAAACAAACAAAAAACGAACCAATTTGACCGTAAGCCCTTTCTACACAATTCAACAAAAGATGCAACCAAACCAATTATTACAAAGGTTAATCCTAACGCACCCCAAAAAGACATAGAATTAGCAACCATAGGCATGTTCATCGCGATATTAGCAATCGGGTTCCATGGAAAACCAGTCAAAAACCATTCGCGTCCCCATAAAACAAGTGTCCAAACAGCTGCAAATAAAATCGCTCTATACGACGGTTTTCGGTCAACATAGCGAATTATTGCGAAAGGCAAAGAAAGTATTGCACCACAAAGCAAACCTATCCCGATTAATCCTGGCAATGTCCATATTGCAAATTGTGCTGCCAATTCTGGTATAACATAAATAGAATTAAGCACCCACCAAAACATTGCCATACCATAAAAAGCACCAAACGGGAAAGCCAACAAATAAGATTTCCAAAAACTAACACGATTTGTATTTCGTGTCATTAATGCGTACATCGTACCGATTCCGAACAAAGACAAAAACCATAAATTAAATGGTGCAAAACCAAAAGATGTTATTACACCTAACAACGCAACAACCGCGTACCACCAAAAACTGTTTTCACGAATTTTAACAGATTTCAATCTGTTAATTAATTTGCAAGAACCGCATTCCATATCACATGATTGCGCTTCATCTGCGTACGGATTTTTATATCCCAACTTTTTCAATATCTTTATTTCTTTATCTTCCATTATTTTTGCCTCGCCATCTTTGATATGGTCATAGCCCTGCAGATGCAGCATTCCATGAACAATCATATGTGCAGTATGTTCCGGAACAGAAATTCCTGCTTCTTTTGCTTCGCGTTTAACAGTATCAAGTGATATAAAAATATCGCCCAACAAAATATCATCGCCCAATTCAAATGATAAAACATTTGTTGGTTTATCCATACCACGATATTGTTTATTTAATTTGTGAATTTCTTTATCATCGACAAGAGTTATAGAAACTTCAGAATCTTTGTGTACGGCAGAAACAGCCGCATTTGCGATTTTTTCAAAATCTATTTTATACTTTTTCCAATTCTTGTTTTCTATGTTCACATACACTTGCATTTTTTCTTTCCTTATGCCCTGTATTCATTTTCAAACGGATAAACAACCATATTACCGTTTTGTTTATTTTTTATTTTCAAAATCCCTTCATTAAAAGCGATAGTTTTTGATTTCTTTTTGGGTGATTTTTTCTGTTTTTCATAATTCATTGTAATATTATTAAGATTTTCTTGTTTTTTCTTATTATTTTTTACAATCATACCTTTGTCTTTCAATACGAAATGCGCGTCAATAAATTCTTGAACAGTTCCGTTTTTTTCCATTTTTTGTGACAAAGCGTACTGTATAGTTTCGTCATCAAAAACAAAATGTCCGTCTTTAACAATCGTATCAATATGGACTTTTGAGAAAGCATCCATATCCATAGACAACAAATCTTCTGTACCAATCTTTCCGATATAATACATTGCACACCACCAGCGACGCTTATTTGTCCCGTCTCGCCACAATTCTTCAACTTCTTTCCCTGCCATAAAAGAATCCACTATTTTTTGTGTGTCGTCCCCAGCATCCTTTAATCGATGAACAATTCCTGTATAAGCCAACGGCACTTTCTTTCGTCTACCGTTTTTTACCTTCACAACACCATCTTTTAATCTGGAAGGTATTTGATATCCTGCAATAAACAGCCCCAAAATCTGACTTCGTTTTACTTCAAAAAAATTGTATTTCTTGAACTCAGATTGCATTACAGAAAAACATTCACCAGGATACAAACAATGTTGGTTAACTTGATTCCAAATTTGTTCTTCATCAAAATTTGCCACCATATTTATATATTTTTTTCCTTTGCATGGCTGTTGTTTTCCATCTAAATAAACCCATGTCAAACCAGGCCCATAGGTCTGCCGTTTTTCTTTAGATTGTTTTTTTGGTACCTCATGCCAAGTTTCAAATTCTAATAAACTCACAACTATATCAAACCAGTTTTTATCAATAAAATGTTCTTTAAACTTAGAATTAGATACATCATACACTGGGTCAATTATTTTTGTTTCTTTTTGTTTTCCTTCTTTGTTTTCTTTACCAAAAGTCCATTCTTTAACAACCTGCTTTATTTCTTCTTTGTTATCATAAGCAACCTTTCCACCACCAATACCCAACGCCATCAGTGCATAAACCATCCACAATTGCAATCTGGATGCCGCACGCGGATGAGATTTCTGCAAGTTTTTAAAGAATTTTTGAAATTCAGAATCGTCTTTTTTATCTTTTATGTTTTTCTTGTTTTCTTCCCATTTATCTATAATCGCATTGTTTAACAAGGCCACATTTAAACCGTTTTTTGTATCCTTGGCAGCATATTTCATTAAACAAAACAAAAACCATGTTAAATCAATTCCACCTAAACCGGCAACACGACCAACCTTGCCCAAAGAGCTGTCAGGCTTCCATTGTTTTAATTCATTATGAGGTTCTTCAAGAATACCTTTTTTACCCCGCACGTATTTATAACGCGCAGCTATTTCTTTAACTATTTTTTTTACCCCATTACCAAAAGACATTTTTTACCCTTATTTTATCAAGATCCTTGATAAACCTTTATTTCTTTACTATCATGTATTATATCATAAATAAGCACTAAATGAAATAAAAGTAAGGAAATGACACGACCACTTGCAGATTTGATGAGACCGCAAACCATAGACGATATTGTCGGTCAGGTTGATTTATTGGGCGAAAACGGCATAGTTCGTCGCATGGTAAACAGTGGCAATTTATCAAACCTTATTTTGTGGGGCCCCCCGGGATGTGGCAAGACGACAATAGCGCGCGCACTGGCTAATTCGGTAGACATGGAATTTGTTCCTCTTTCTGCTGTGTTTTCTGGGACAGCGGACATCAAAAAAGTTATGGATGTCGCAAAACAAAATCACAATATTGGGCGGAATACCTTGTTGTTTATTGATGAAATCCATCGTTTTAATAAAACACAACAAGATACTCTTTTACCTTATCTCGAAGATGGCACAGTCACTTTCATTGGTGCAACAACAGAAAACCCAAGTTTTAATTTGAACAACGCCCTGCTTTCAAGATGTCATATTGGGGTCTTGAAACCGCTGTCAACGGCAGATTTATTGATTTTAATCGAACGCGCCGAAAAGTTTTTAGATAAAAAATTACCATTAACCGAAGATGCAAAATCACACCTTGTTCAAATGGCAGATGGGGATGCAAGGTTCTTGTTAAATACAATAGAATATATATCTGGCGCAAAATTCAAAAAAGAATTAGATGCCGACACATTAGATGAAATTGTACAAAAACGCGCACCGATGTCTGATAAAAGCGGTGACGAACATTATAATTTAATTTCTGCTGTTCATAAATCCTTGCGTTCTTCAGATACTGATGCGGCACTTTATTGGGTTGCACGCATGATTACATCCGGTCAAGACCCACGATATGTATTGCGTCGTCTTACTCGTTTTGCGATGGAAGATGTTGGACTGGCAGATCCTAACGCAATGCAAATTGCATTATCTGCCTGGCAAATTTACGAACGCATGGGTTCACCCGAAGGCGATATTGCAATAACAGAACTGGTAATATATTTGGCAACTGCCCCAAAAAGTATTTCTGCATATAAGGCACAAAATGCTTCGTACAGAACTGCCCGTGATACTGGATCGTTAATGCCACCAAAAAATATATTAAACGCACCAACTAAGATGATGAAAAATCTGGGTTATAGCGACGGTTATATTTACGATCCAGAAACAGAAAGCGGTTGCAGTGGGCAAAATTGTTTTCCAGAAAACATGGAACGGGTCAGTTTTTATAAACCAGTGGAACGCGGATTTGAACGCGAAATAAAAAAACGTTTTGATTATTGGAATTCGTTTCGTAAAAAATAGTTTCTAGTTAAAACAATATTTTTACATCAAAACCAAATTGAAATTCTGTCTTTTCAAATTCATAACCAACATGTCCCACATACTGAGTGTTTCCATATTGACGCAACAGCTTTAAATTCAACCATTCTTGGTTTTTTAAAAATCTTGTATTAGTAGATTTACGAACATCAAAACCAATTCCTGCACGCCAATCATATTTGAAACGAAAATATGCTTCCGGTATAAAATCAATATAAGAAAGCCCACGGGCATCATCGAACACCCATGTGGATTTCACTGTTCCTGCCAGTGTTACACCTGTATACTGACGACCGAAACGAAGTCCCGCATAATACGAAGAATCCGCATATTCAGGCGTTCTTACATGTGAAGATCCCCAAACTTTCAAACCAAACAACACATCTGAAATAATGCGATTTGTACTGGAACCATGATTCACACGATAAGTTCCACCTAATTCAGTACTGGAAAAACCGTTTTGATGTTCACCAGATAAATCCCATTGATAAAGCATATTTGCATGCAACACAAGATTGTTGTTTATTCCATATCCGATAAATTCTCCTAAACGAAGCTTTTCATCAACAGTAGTAATATATGTATCTGACAAGAATATATTATCAGGAACCAAAAACAATGGATCAGAACTATCATTCGCCAAACTGCTTTTCACAGCGGGTTTTATCTGCTGACCAATATAGGAATTTGATTTAGAATAAGAATTCGTTTCTGTTGTTTGTGGCGCAACAAAAGGTTCTTCTTCCACAACTTCAGTATCAACTTCTTCGTCTGCAACATATGTGTCAGACAAAACCACACCTTCGGCATATGCATTTGTCAAACAAAACAACACGACGCCCAAAAACAAACACTTTTTCAACATACCAAACACCCAACAACCATTCAAATTATACTAAAAATACAAGATCACCTGAACACCGGCTTTCCATTCATTGTAATTTTTGATATTATAATCACCCTCTGTGTACAACAAATGACTGTCAGTAAACACTTCGTCATAATGACCAGGTGATGTTTCAACTTCTGGGAATGCCGTTGGGTTGACATCATAATTCATATATCTTCTGTTCTTTCCTTTGGCAGAATCATAAAGGACGGTCGAAGCATATAAATTCAACGCAAAATGGTCGGCAGGCTGGAAACCTAAAGCGCCTTTGATATTCAACTGATCGTGCCAATCATAATAGCCGTACGTTAATTCAGTATTTAATGTAAAATATTTACCTAAGACTGCAAAAGCACCAAGTCCACCTTCTCCTTGAAAAACACTTTTAGTATCAGTTTTATACGACAACATCAACCAATCCCCAGAAGGATTTTCAACATAGGCACCATAAGTATCACCTTTTATCAAATCAGTATATGAAATACGACCGACCCCGTAAATTGTTGTTCTATAAACTTTATAACCTGCCTTTACTTCGCCCATGAAAGTATTAGTAGTATCTTTTTGATGTTGGAAAAACGCTTCAGCCATAACAATCCAATCATCATTATCAACCAAACGACTTTGCACCCCAACCCCAAACAAATTCAAACCAGATTTAGAATAAGTATCCGAAGGTTCACCACCTGACCAATCTTTGAACGTAACGTCTGTTTTGTCATATTGTGCCATTAAAACCAAAGCCACACGATCAGTCAATCCAAAACTTAAATCTTCTTTGACGGCAAACATTGATGTTTCTTCTTTACCTGTGATACCGACAATTCCAACAGGTGTCGCCTGTTTATATGAACTAGAAGCCCTATCTAAATTCAATGTTCTGCCATTTAACAGATCAAAATCAAAATTGTTACGTGCATACGAAACATCTGTTACAGAACCAACGTGTCCCTTTAAAGGTTGAAAGAAAGGATGAGCCAAGAAATATTTTCTTTCCTGAGAAGAATACGAATTTGTCGTTTGGCTTGCTTGTTTTTCTTCATAAACGTACGGATTTGTGTCATTGCGTTTGCCACGATAATAATCAGCAAAATCACGGCCTGTATTATTACCATTATCAATACCTTGTGTATAATACTGTGCAGGTTGAGCATAATAAAAATTGTTATTTATTATATTTTTGTATCCGCCTGCTCTACGTTTTGCTGTAGCCTTTTTGTAAGCATTATTTTTCATAACAGGACGTGCAGAATTATATTCACCTTGTGGTTGACTATATTCATAAGCCCCAGCAGAAACAATCGGCAACAAAGCAATCATAGCCAAAGCAAGTGTATACTTTTTCATCAAAAAACTCCTTTCAATTTTATATTATTATACCATAAAAAAAGCCTTGAAAAAAGATAAAAAATACAAAAAATAAATTTTACAAAATGTGTCTTTTGCCACCTGCATCAGGTGCACTTACCACACCTTCATTTTCCATACGTTCAATTATAGTGGCGGCCTTGTTATACCCAATACCAAGTCTGCGTTGAATATAAGAAATTGTTGGTTTTTTATCGCGTATAACTATCTCTTTAGCTTGCTCGTATAAATCATTAGATTTTGATTCTTTAGAAACAGGTGTCCCTGGGACAACTCCACCATCAGCATCGCCACCTTCTTCACTGGTTACACCTTCTGCATATTCTGGTTCACCCTGTGAACGCAAGAAATCGCCAATTCCACTCAATTCTTCATCTGCAATAAATGCGCCGTGTATACGCACAGGAACACGACCTGCCTCACTGAACAACATATCACCACAAGACAACAGGTTTTCAGCGCCTTTTTCACCCAATGTCGTAATAGAATCAATCGCACTGCGTGCCTGGAAAGATATACGCGTTGGAAAGTTTGCTTTGATAACGCCCGTTATCGTTGTTGCATCAGGACGCTGGGTTGCCATTACCAAATGGATACCCGCAGCACGCGCTTTTTGTGCAATACGTTGAACGCACGCTTCTACTTCTTTGCGTGCAAGCGCCATCAGATCTGCAACCTCGTCAATAATGATAACAATATACGGCAAATCAGACATATCGACTTCTTGTTCTTCAAATTCCAGCGCACCGGTTTCAGGATCTGTACCAACCGCTACCTGTTTTGTCAATCTTTCCCCTGCTTCACGCTTTGCAGTCATAATTTCATTATAACTTTCAATATTACGCGCATTAACCATTTGCATTTGCTTATAACGTTCTTCCATTTCGCGCACAGACCATTTCAGTGCATTTACTGCTGCACCAGGGTCTAACTTAACAATCGGTGTTATAAGGTGCGGAATATCATCCCAGAATCCAAAATCGACACCCTTTGGATCAATGATGATAAGTTTACATTTATCTGGTGTAAAATGATACACAATGGAAGTGATAATAGATTGAACAAACACTGATTTTCCAGATCCAGTACGCCCAGCAATCAACATGTGTGGCATTTTTGCCAAATCAAAATACATTGGGTTTCCGCCAATATCTACACCCAATGCAAGCGGTATTTTATATTTAGAATTTATAAACAAACTGTTATCTATCAGACTGCGATAACGAACTGTTTGACGTTTAGAATTTACCATTTCAACACCAATAAGCTGTGTTGATGGAATATGTGCAATACGGATATTTTCTGTCGCCATTGCACGCGTCATATCCTTCACAGTCTTGCTGACATCGACCATACGCGTTCCGCTGTCCGGCATAAATTCATACAAAGTTACAATAGGTCCCGGATGGATTCCCATAACTTTACCGTTAACACCATATTCAGAAAAATGTATTTCCATTGCTTCGGCATTTCTTTTTAATTCAGGTGTTACAACATTTTTACCAAACACTGATTTTTCCAACAATTCAGGCGGTGGCAATTCATATTCATGTTCTTCACCAGAGACAGCGACTCTTCTGCGTGTGGTCTTGCGACGCTTTGGCTTTTCTTCTTCCTCTTCTTCTTCTTCTTCGTATTCTTCTTCCTCCTCTTCTTCTTCGGTTTCTTCTTCTTCATCTTCTTCTGGTTCTACCGGCGCAATAATATGGAATATAGACAAAAGCCATTTGGTTATCTTTACAGTAGATACAATCGCGGCTTTAACATGTTCCCATTTTATGTGCAGTAAAATACCAGCCATAACCAAGAACAAAAGGAACAAAATAATACCTATCAACAACGAAGCAAAACCCAACAACGGTGCAACATCCGCCCCGACGATGGCGCCTATCATGCCACCAAAACTTTTACTTGGAAACATTAACCCCAGTCCTGCACAGCCGATACACAGCGTTAAAAAACCACGCAAAAAATTATATTCCGGCGCCCTTTCTTCGTCCCATCCAACAAATAAACTTAAACCAAAGCGTCCCAAACACATAAATAAAAACAAGGCAGGTATAAAACCAACCACATAACGAACAAAGATAACAAAATTACCGATTATTCCCTGGCTGCCCGCTGTGTTTTGTGCCGCAAAACCAGACAAATACGGATTATAGAAAAACAAAGCAAATACCAACCACAAAGAAATCAAACAAAACAACACACCAACACCGCGCACATACAGTTTGTGCAGCATCTCTGAAATGCTAGCTGGCAAAAACTTCGGGTTTTTATTCATACCAGGATATTTTATCACAAATTAAGACAAAGTGCAAAAAATCTATTTAGCATTGATTTTCTTTAATAATGCTTTTGCAAAATCTGCGCACACCATACCTATAAAAGCACCAAGGATTACATCACTTACCCAATGAGCCCCTATATAAACACGCGAAACACCGACTATTATCGCCAACGTCCATGTTGCCCATTTCACGCGTGGGAACAGCATCCCCAACATAACCAAAGTCGCAAAACAGACCGCAGTATGTCCAGACGGCATAGAATTGAATTCGCTGCTTTCAGAAAACATATTGAATAATGCAGGGTCTGCAAATATAGGACGCGCACGCCCAATAATCACTTTTAATACTTTTGTAATACCACACGCAAAAAAGATTGATAACAAGACATAAAAAACATAACTGTTTTTAATCTTTACAAATGCAAATCTGAAATCAAATTCATTTGTAAACGCTTTATACAAAAAGAATACAAAAACAGAAACAACAGCCAACCCCAACAACAGCTTCCAACTGAATATCTTGCCCAATAACAAGGCTGCTACACACAAACTGTTAGATGTATCAGGCATCTGTGTATTACACGCAGGATTGTTAATCCAATCAAACAATGGCGCATCAACAAACAAAACACCAAACACCACCAGAGCCAATGTAATCAAAGCGCCCACACCAATCCAACCCCATTTAAGAGTATTATCTTTGCGTATAAACATATCATAAATCCATTAATTCGTTGTATATTCTTTTATCTGTTAAAATTTTTGCGCTGACCGCAGAAGACATGCTGTCTTCGTCTTCGCCACTGGTAATATTAGGACAAGCCTTGCGCAAAGCTTTTACATCAACATTTTTTTCACTGTTGTAATCACGTGCATTAAATTCACCATTTATTATATTAAGGAAAAACGCTTCCCGTTGTTGAGTGTTTCGAATATTTGAAAGACACACAAGCGGAAACACACCACGACCATCAATAATATTTCCCTTGCCTGTTTTTACAGATTTATTCAGCAATTCCAATACACCGCCATTTTTCAAATCAATATGGCTTGCGATTCTGGAACGACCCGCAGTTGGCGTACCAATTAAAACACCACGTTTATTTTCATAAAACGCTGCCGCAATCGCTTCACTTGTTCCACTTGTATTATCAGAAATCAACACAACCACAGGTGCCTTTGTAATTGCATCCCCCCCAGGGACAATTTCCAATTCATCAACCGCGGTTTCTTTTACCCGCATCACAGGAACACCCCCCATAAACAAACCAGCCAATTTGGCCGCGGCCTTTTCATCATCGCCTTTGGTGGTTCTTAAATCCAATATTATTCCACCAACATCGCTGTATTTGTTTAACGCTTCATTAACTATATCGACCGCCCCATCAGATACTTTATGAACAACTATTTCCAATATGCCATCTGTTGTACTGTTCTTTGCACGATAAATTATATCTGCATCTGCCAAAACAACGGTCGCACGACGAAGCGTTACATTTCTATTTCCAAAAGGGGTTAACAATTTCAGCTTCACTGTTCCAGAATTATATCCAGCCAACACGGAACTCATATCTGAATCAGACATATCGGCAACACGTTTACCGTTGACTTCAGAAATTATATCGCCTTCATGCAGGCCAGCAATATCAGCAGGCGAATCTTTATATACACCTGTAATTCTGAAATTAGATTTAAAATCACGCCCTCCGTCAAAACCTATGCTGGTTAAAATACGAGTATCTGCATCTTTTATAGCATCTCGTGAATAAATATAAGTTCCATTTTGATCAATACTTGATAATAACGCATTAACAACAACTTCGTATAAACTGGATTGAGGCAACGCATGCAATTGTTCATCTTTTTCACGCATCTTTAAAATCAAAGCTGTCGTGATTTCACCATATGCTTTCCAATCCTTGCTTTCAGGATACGGGTAATTTCCAATTAATTCATCACCCCAAACCAAAACAGCCCGTTCGCCAGTGGCCGCAATATGCGCATTTGGATTAATTTTTTCCAAACCTTCTATTGCAACATCAACATTTTTTCCCGCCCAATTTACGCCGTCCAGTTTTTCATAAATATCAGCAAACACATCGGATACGGCATGAACATCTATACCATCTTGAATTCTTATATCATCATGAAATAAATCAGACGCATAAAGCAACCCGGGACAAAAGATGAAATTCATCATTAAAAATAAATTTGTTATTTTCATAATATTCTCCTTTCCCCCGGGTGCAATTTTAATATTCTGTTTCTCTCAAATTAAAGTGGTACAAGATAACATTAGAAATATAAATACTTGTCAATGTTCCACTTATAACCGAGAACGTCATCGCGACCGCAAATTCGCGCAACATCTGACCACCGAACAAATAAATACCAACCATCGCCAAAATCGTAGATACACTGGTCATAATTGTTCGATATAACATTTCGTTAACTGACAAATCAATTATATCAGAAATTGGCATTTTGTGATACTTTTTTATATTTTCATCAATTCGGTCATAGTTCACAACCTTGTCATTAACAGAATAACCAACACCCATCAAAATAACCGCAATGGCTGTTTGGTTGAACTCTAATCCTGCGATTGAAAAGAACCCGAACATCAATACAAGGTCGAATATCAGCGACACAAAAGACCCGACTGCATAACCACCACGATATCTTATCCAAATATAAACAGACATCATCACAAATGATACAAGTATCGCCAAAATACCACCACGGATTAATTCACCCCCAATTTTTGGACCAACAACTTGAACCTGAGAATATGTAACGTGATTACCCAATATATTTTTGATTTCTGCTACACGTGCATTTTGTTCTTCATCGGTTGACCCCTTTGGCAAACCAACACGCAACAAAATGGCATCACCATCAACTGCCTGTAATTCTGGTTTAAAAGCGGCTAAATCGGTACGCATTTTATCAATGGTATATTCAGCACTGGTTGGTTTGATTTCCATAGAAATACCACCAGAAAAGTCAATACCATAATTAAAGCCCTTGAATGCGATTGATAGTATGGAAAGCACAATACAGATTGCAGAAATCCAATACGATAATTTACGATATTTCATAAAATGCAGTTTCATCACTTTACCCCTTTGATTTGCACTTTCTTTATTATTTATTTCTTATATAGCCAATTTTTCTGCTTTTGCCGTTCATGTAATAATCAACATAAACGCGTGTCAACAGCAAGCATGTGAACAATGTTGTCGCCACACCAATTGACAATGTTACGGCAAACCCACGAATTGGACCTGCGCCAAATTGGAACAAAATCAACGCACAGATTAAATTGGTTAATTCACCGTCCAAAACTGTCTTGGTAGAACGTGTAAATCCATAATCTACTGCACGCAATGTTGGAACTCCACTGCGGACTTCGTCACGAATTCTTTCGAATGGCAAAATATTTGCGTCCACCGCCATACCCAGTGTTAATACGATACCTGCGATACCTGGCAATGTAAGTGTCGCACCAAACAATGCAGATACACCAACGATCATCAACAGGTTAACAACCAAAACGATATCTGCAAAGAATCCAAAGATTCCGTACAACATCACCATAAATACCAAAATGAACAAAACGCCAACTGCAGAACCGATTTTACCGGCCGCGATTGTATCGGCACCAAGACCGGCACCAACTGTTCTTTCTTCTATAACTTCCAATGGTGCTGGCAAAGCCCCACTGCGCAACAGAACAGCCAAATCTTTCGCACTTTGCAATGTAAAGTTTCCAGAAATCTGACCACGACCACCAGGAATTGGTTCACGAATATTTGGTGCGGATAAAACTTTATCATCCAACACAATTGCAAATCTTTCATTAACATGTTCTGTTGTTAACTTTGCAAATCTACGCGCACCAGACGCATCAAATTCAGTTGTTACAACAGGCATATTGTTTTGATCAAAAGACGCCTCTGAATTTTTCAAACTATCCCCTGACACTTCTACGCGCGAATAGACCGCAATCTTTTGTCCTGGATTATCCATAGATTCCAAGAACATTGTTCCACTTGGCGCACGACCAGAGGCAATCTGTTCGCTTGTGATATTTTCATTTACCAAATGGAAAGACATTTTTGCAGTACGCCCTATCAATTCCTTGATATGTTCAGGATTATCAACCCCTGGCAATTGAACCAAGATATATTTCCCGCCCTGGGATTGAATTGATGGTTCTTTTGTGCCCAAGGCATCAATACGACGACGAACAATTTCAATACTGCGGTTCATCGCATCTTGAATCATTTCTTCACGTGCTTTCGAAGTATAAGTAACTGTCAAGGTTTTACCGCTTGATTCAACATCTACACCATTACCCAAAACACTGCGTAAACGGCCCTTGGCTTTTGACACATCACCACTTTCACGAACGACCAAAGATACACCATCCCCGGTATTGCGCAATTCAGAAAAACGAATAACGCCTTTGTTTCTGTCAATCAAAGCAGCACGCGTCTCGTCGTAAAGTTGCGCAGATTTTTCCTTTAACATAACATTTGTATCAACCTCTAACAAAAGTTGCGCCCCACCTTTTAAATCCAAACCCAATGGGATTGGCTGAATCCAAGATGGAAAATATGGTGCCAATTTTGGTGAAATCGTAGGCACAGCCAACAACACCCCAAACATAGCGATAAATACTACAACCAGTTTCTTAAACATCTGCATACCCCTAAAAATTATTCAATTGCTGCAATAGCATTTTTGTTAACTTCGATAACAACGCCTTTTGCGATTTCCATTTCGATAGTTTTTTCGTTTACTTTTTTCACTGTTCCATAAATACCGGCCGCCAACACGCGATTACCGACCTTTACAGAATCCAGCATTTTTTGATATTCTGCCATACGCTTTTTATTTGGACGTATCATAAACAAATAAAGTATAGCCATAATAATAACGCAATAAAGAATCATACCCCACATACCAGCCTGAGGTTGAGCATTAGGTGCAATTTGAGCAGTTTGATTTACAACTTCGACAGTTTCATTCATGAAAAATCTCCTTTTTTATATGCGAATCCTAGTAAAAAAACTGATACAAGTAAAGGGAAAATAACATTAAATCCTTTCGAACATGGCATCCAGTTCTGATATTGAAATAACCTTGTAAACGGGGCGCCCATGGTTGCATTCTGTTCCACGTTCTGTCCGTTCTATATCACGCAAAAGCGCGTCCATTTCTGCCATATTCAATTTGCGACCACTTCTGACCGAATGATGACACGCATAATTTGCCAACTTCAAGTGCAATTTTTCCTGCAAACGCGAAGAATGACCGTACGCGCGCACTTCATCAGCAATTTCTTGAAAACATTTTTCCCAATTCAAATCCCAATCGGCCGGCTTTTCAAAAATCGCCAGTGCATCTTCACCAAAAGAATCTATCGTCAGCCCACATTGTCTTAATTCGTCCTTAACAGTTAAAACAGATTCCGTATCTTCTGCTTTCATCTTTATCACTATGGGCGCCAAAAGTGGCTGCATTTTTATTTCATGCTTTCTTAATTTTTCATAAGTAATGCGTTCATGCGCAGCATGTTGGTCTATTATTACAAAACCATCTTTGTTTTCTGCCAATATATATTTGTTATTTAATTGACCAATAACACGACCAAGCGGCAAATCAAATGCGTCTGGTTCAAACACCGTTTCAACTTTGTCTGGCACACGAAATTCAGAGTGATTAAAAGTTGGATCGGCAACAAAACCGCGCGCAAAAGAATCATTTTGTGGTGCACGAAAACAGGTTTGTATTAAACCTAAACTAAATTCTGAATTTTGCGAATTAACTGGCTGTGTTTGGTTTGTATTTTCATTTAATGTATTTGCCAAAACATCTCTCAAAGTCTTTATAATAAATGCACGAACATGTGTTGGTTCAAGAAAATGCACTTCTGTTTTTGCGGGCGACACATTAACATCTACATTACGCGACGGCAATTCCAAATACAATGCACAAAGTGGAAATTCACGTGCATGCATAACATCCATGTACGCCGCACGCAACGCCGATACCAAAACCTTGTCTTTAACAGAACGGCCATTTACAAATAAATACTGATCAACACTGGACGCACGACGAAGCGTTGGATGGGAAATATACCCATGAAGACGCATATCCGACGAACCAGATGTCGCGTTAACCGGCAACATCTGTCCCCTAACATCTTCGCCCATAACAGAAATTATTCGTTCCATTAAATCCTGATTTTTTGGAAAGCGCCATTTATCGTTTAAAATAAATCCAACGTCATTTCGTGCCATCGCCAATCTTTTCACAACGTCCAAGATTGCCAACATTTCTGATTTATCACTGTTAAGAAATTTCAAACGCGCTGGGGTTTTCGCAAACAAATTTGCAACACGAATACGCGTTCCGCTTTCCCAACTGGACGGTTTTATTTCACCAGTTGTTGCATTTATTTGCCATCCGTTTGGTTCGCCATTATAAAAAGTATCAATACTCATATCAGACACAGACGCAATTGACGGCAATGCTTCGCCACGAAATCCCATAAAATTTATATTTAACAAATCATCGTCTGGTAATTTAGAAGTCGCATGTCGTAATATAGATTTTCCTAAATCTTCCTGCGACATGCCCTTGCCGTTATCTATTACAGATATAAGAGTGCGTCCACCATCAACAACATCGATAATTATTTGATCTGCACCGGCGTCCAACGCATTTTCAACCAACTCTTTAACAACACTAGCCGGTTTTTCAACCACTTCACCGGCGGCGATTTGGTTTATTAAAAAATCAGGCAGAACGCGAACAGGCATCTTAGTCCTTGAATTTTACATCGATAATTTCGAATTCTTTTTCCCCACTTGGCAGACGCACAGTGCAAGTATCCCCTACACAATGCCCAATCAAAGCACGTCCAACCGGTGAAGTACAAGATATCACCAAACGACCATCTGATTCAATATCCGACAAAATACGACATTCCATTTTATTGCCATCTTCATCTTCGGTCAAAACCTTGGCGCCAAAAACAACACGATTCCCAGACAAAGAATCAATATCAATAACCTGAGCATTTTCAATAGTGCTTTCGATAAATTGAATACGTTTATCAATTTGACGTTGTTTTTCCTTGGCTGCACTGTAATCTGCGTTTTCAGACAAATCGCCCAAAGAACGCGCCCATTGAACAACTTTCAAGATTTCAGGTCTTTGATTTTCTTTTAAATCTTTTAATTCTGCCAACAGCGTGTCAAAGCCTTGGCGTGAAATTGGTTTCTTTTCCATAATAAATCCTTAATTTTAGATACAAAGATATAACATAAATTTTAATTTTGCAATTCAATTCAATCTATTATACTATATATATTATGTATAGATTCAGACCAAATGTTTTGACATTATTCCTGATGCGTCGTTTTTTCACCAGTTTTTTATTGGTGATGTTGACAGTGTGCGGGGTCATATTTGCTGTTACATTTGTGGAAAGACTTTCATCTAATCCAACAGCACTGACTACATTGATGGATGCATGGGTAAGATTATTGGAATATGTTCCTATGTTTTTACCATTGGCGGTATTTATGGGGACATTAGTCGCGTTTTATAATCTGACTAAATCTTCAGAATTGATAATTGTGTCAGGCGCAGGATTATCACCCTTTCAAATTGCACGACCTTTTTTAACAGGGGCGTTTTTAATCGGCATTTTCGCCGCAACAATAGTAAATCCATATTCTGTGAATTTGACCACACGCAATCTGACTAATCATCAATTAAAATTGATAGACGATGCGATTTGGTTACGCGAATCTGGGGATAATGGTTATTTAACAGCACGCGCAACAGGTATGAATATAGCAAAGAACCACGACATAATATTTAAAGACATAATGATTTTATTACAAGACGAAGATTTCAAATTAAAAGAACGCATATCTGCAAAGACCGCAACATTGTCAAACAGCGGTTTTGATATAAACAAAGCAAATATAATTGACGAAAACGGTATTACCAAGAAAGGTTCTCGCCACATTGATACAAAATTAACACCGCAAACAGTACTGGAAAGATATTTACAGCCTGACCAGATTTCATTTTGGAACTTGCCTGCGTTTATACACAAAATGAACACGATAGGTGTTTCAACACGTGGCCACTTGGTTCAGTTTTGGACATTGCTGTTTTTGCCATTAACTATGATGGCTATGACAATGCTCGGTATTGCATTCTCTCAAACTAAACAGCGCAGAAATTACACTTTTGGTGTAAAGTTTAGTTTAGGAATCGTAACATGCTTTGCACTTTATTTCATAGTGAATATATTTAATGCACTGGGGAATACAGGCACCCTGCCCCCGATTATCGCGATAGTCGCCCCCCAGATAATTATTATCACTGGTGCTTGCACATTTATAACCAGTTTTGACACAATATAAGAGTTATCAGAAATGCCTATTCACAGACGCGAAAGAAACAAAAAGAAATATATCATCTGGGCAATAATAATTATATTGGCCGTCGGCATGATTGTATCTTTTTCCAATAACCCGGTCTTTACAGAAACAGTACTTTATCCATGAATTACATAGACATTTTTTTGGAAGCACTGTCTGCAGAAAAAGGACGCAGTCAAAAGACACTAAGCGCGTATGAATCAGATTTAAAACACGCTGGTGATATTATTGGCGATTTATTAACTGCAACGGACAAAGATATACAAAAATATTTGTCGTCTCTTCCGGACAAGCCGTCTTCTATTGCCCGCAAAGCCAGCAGCTTGCGCAGTTTTTATAAATTTTTAATGTTGGAAAAAATTATAACAAAAAATCCGACGGCTAACCTTGAATTACCAAAACGCGGACGTGCACTGCCAAAATATTTATCACGCGAAGAAATAGAATTACTGATATCATCGGCTGGGGACATAAAAAATTCTATTCGTCTGCGTTGCATGATAGAATTGCTTTACGCGTCTGGATTACGTGTCAGTGAATTATGCGAATTACCATTGTCTGCGAATTTGGGTGACAAATTATTGATACATGGCAAAGGCGCAAAAGAAAGATTGGTACCAATGCACGAAGCCGCCCAAGACGCCCTGCACAAATGGTTAAATGTGCGTGGCGAAGTTGATTCGAAATATATATTTCCAACCAATTCAGAATCAGGCCATATAACACGTGATGGATTTTTCAAGATTTTAAAAAAGTGTGCGGTATTGGCAGGAATAGACCCGCACCGCGTCAGCCCACACGTGCTTCGTCATTCGTTTGCTTCACATTTATTGGCAGGTGGTGCAAATTTAAGAATTATACAAACAATGCTGGGGCACGAAGACATTTCAACAACCCAAATTTATACACATGTATTGCCTGAAAAATTGCGCGACACAATGGAAAGCGCACACCCGTTGGCACATAACGATATTAAGGATATATAAAAAATGATAACAAAATGCGATCATCCTGGATGCACCAAGGCCGGCACATGCCGCGCCCCAAAGACACGTGATTTAAAAGAATATTGGTGGTTTTGCAAAGAACATGCGGCAGAATATAATAAAAATTGGAATTATTATGCGAATATGACGCCAGACGAAATTGATGCAGAATGGGAACGCGAAACATTTGGAATTGCCGATAAAGACAAAGAAAAAGTCAACCGCGACGAAGCAGACTATGTGAACTTTATCAATGATTTTTTAACGGGACGTAATACATTTGATAAAATGCCTGTAAAAAAGACAGTGTCTTCACAAATCACATCCGCTTTTGCTGTGTTTGGCCTGCCGATAACTGCCAGCTGGCGCGAAGTTGGAACAAAATATCGCACCTTGGCTAAAAAATATCACCCTGATACCGCGGGGCACAAATCATCAACTGATGAATTTACACGAATTAACACCGCATACGAAACATTGAAAAAATATTTCCAAAAATAATTATTATATTTGCACGAAAATCTTTTTATGCTATGCTTTTTCAAAAGAAACAAGGAATGAAAATGTATGATGTTGTTATTTTAGGTTCGGGACCTGCCGGATTAACTGCTGCGATTTATACAGGACGCGCAAACAAATCTACCGTTGTTTTGGCTGGACCTTCTATGGGTGGACAAACAGGCGAAATCGCAAAATTGGAAAATTATCCCGGCTGGGCTGGTTCTGGTATGGAACTGATTCAATTTATGACGAAACAGGCAAAAAGTTTCGGTGCAAAAATCGAATTTGCCAGCGCAACAGATATTAAATTCAATAATGATAAAACTTTTTCTGTCGTGTGCGACAACGGAAAAACAATAGATGCAAGAACAGTTATTTTGGCAACAGGTGCCCAGGCACGCAGATTAGAAATCGAAGGCGCACGCGAATTCTTTGGCAAAGGTGTTTCATATTGCGCAACTTGCGACGGATTCTTTTATTCGGGACGTGATGTCTTGGTAATTGGTGGTGGAAACGCTGCATTAAACGATGCGCTTTATTTATCAGATGTTGCAAAAAATGTGACAATTGTTTATCGCAAATCCGAATTCTTTCGTGCAGAAAACATTTTGCGCGACCGCATCAACGAAAAATCAAACATCAAATGCGTATATAATACAGAATTAAAATCTATCACACAAAAACCGGATTCTGAAAAACTGATTGCAACCGCAACAGATGGAAAAGAATTTGAATGTGACGGTATCTTTGTTGCAATCGGACACGAAGCCAATACAGATTATTTATCTGAATCCATTAAACGCGATGACATGGGCCGTATTGCACCAGAATCTTTACCAGAGGGAATGTTCGTTGCCGGTGACGTGCACAGCAATATCAAAATGCAAATTGCAACTGCTGTCGGAACGGGCTGCAGTGCCGGCATGTCCGCAATCGCTTACTTGAATTCAAAAGAATAAAAAAGGTGTTATTAAAATGTTAGATTTAAAATTTATTCGTGAAAACAAAGATATTGTAAAAAATGCTTGTGTAGTAAAAAACTTCCCGGATGTCGTCGATGACATCTTGGCACTGGATGTGCGCGTTCGTGAATTGAAAACTATTACACAAACCAAGACCGCAGAAAAAAATAAAATTTCAAAAGAAATTCCAACAAGCACCGATAAAGCACCTTTGATTGCAAAATCAAAACAAATCAGCGAAGAAATAGCCGCCGATATGGCTGAATTAGCAGAAAAAGAAGCCAAACTTAACGATTTATTGCATCGCGTTCCACAAATTCCCGATGCTTCTGCGCCTGTTGGCGCAGATGAATCTGCAAACGTCGAAATTCGTCGTGTTGGAACACCACGCAAATTCGACTTTACACCACGCCCACAATGGGAATTGCTGGAAATGAACGGTTGGTGGATGCCCGAAAAAATCGCAGGTATTTGTGGCACACGTGTTTATGCACTTTGTGGTGAATTGGCAGAACTCGCTTTGGCCGTCCAAACTTATGTCGTCCAAAATCTAATATCCAAAGGTTTTAAATACATTGAATGTCCATCTATTACAAAACCACAAACTATATTCAACGCAGGACACTTTATGGGTTCAGATCTGTCGGTTATGAATAACGATGTATTTATGTTAACAGATACAGACAGATGTTTGGCTGGTACTGCTGAAATCATCATCAATTCGCTGCATGCTGATGAAATCTTGAACGAAAATGATTTACCTATGAAATACGCAGGATATTCACCATGCTTCCGCAAAGAAGCCGGTGCAGCAGGCCGCGACACACGCGGTATCGTTCGTGTTCATCAATTTAACAAAGTTGAACAATATGTATTCTGTAAACCTGAACAAAGCGACGAAATGCATGAACACATATTAAATAATCTTTGTGAATTTATGGAAGCGTTCGAATTACCATATCGTGTAATTGCCAATTCAACCGGCGACATGGGATTCAACAAAGTTAAGATGAACGATGTAGAAGCTTGGTTTCCATCTGAAAATTCATATCGCGAATTGGGTTCTTGTTCGTCCATCGGTCAATTCCAGGCACGCAGAACAAACACCAGATATCGTGAAAATGCGACAGGCGAAGTAAAATATGTTGCTACATTGAACAATACGGCTATCGCCCTGCCTCGCGCGCTGGTACCGATTATCGAAAACCACCAAAACCCAGATGGGTCTGTCAATATTCCAAAGGCACTGCAACCTTATATGGGCGGCCGAACAAAAATTGGTGGCAAACATTAAACAAAACGCCCAAACGGGCGTTTTTTTATATAATTTGTTGAAATCTGAAAAATATGGTATAATATACCCATTTGCAGAAAAACAAAGAAGAATCAGTATGAAAATAAGAAACATCGCTATTATTGCACACGTTGACCATGGAAAAACAACTTTGGTCGATAATATGTTGAAACAAGCCGGAACATTCCGTGAAAATGAACATGTCGAAGATAGAGTTATGGACAGTGGTGATATCGAACGCGAACGCGGAATTACTATATCTGCAAAACCGACTTCTATTCAATGGGGCGAATACAAAATTAATATTGTGGACACACCAGGACACGCGGACTTTGGTGGCGAAGTAGAACGTATTTTATCCATGGTTGATGGCGTGGTATTATTGGTGGACAGTGCCGAAGGTCCCCTTCCCCAAACTAAATTCGTGTTAAGTAAAGCATTGAAATTAAACCTGCGTCCTATTGTGTGCATTAATAAAATTGACCGTGGCGACGCACGTCCAGATGAAGTTTTGACTGAAACTTTTGATTTGTTCGATAAATTGGGCGCAACAGATTCACAACTTGACTTCCCATATTTGTATGCTTGCGGAAGGGACGGTTGGGCAATTCGTGATTTGAAAGATATTGATAATCCAAACAAAGACTTAACGCCTTTGTTCCAGTTAATTGTAGACCATGTACCTGCACCAGATTGCAATGGCGAAAGATGCCAATTAGATGCACCATTTAAAATGTTGGCCACTACATTGGAAGCAGACCCATATGTTGGTCGTATTTTGACTGGAAAAATTGAATCTGGAACTGTAAAAGTTGGTCAGTCTGTGAAGGCAATCAATATGGCTGGCGAATTTATTGAAAATGCAAAGATTACAAAAATTATTGAACACCAAGGTATCAACAAAGTTTCGCGCGAAAGCGCATCCGCGGGCGACATTGTTGTTATCGCAGGTTTTTCAAAAGCAACAGTGGCAGATACACTTTGCGACCCAAGTGTTAACGAACCAATACCAGCAATGCCTATTGATCCACCTACCCTTACTATGACATTCTTTGTTAACACTTCGCCTTTGGCTGGACAAAGCGGTAAAAAGTTAACATCACGTATGATTGGCGAAAGATTGTTCAAGGAAGCAGAAACAAATATCGCCCTGCGCGTCAGTCAAAGCGCAAACAACGAAGCCTTCGAAGTTTCTGGTCGTGGCGAATTACAATTGGGTATTTTGATTGAAACTATGCGTCGCGAAGGATTTGAATTATCTGTATCACGTCCACGCGTTGTTATGCAAACAAATGAAAACGGTGAAAAACTGGAACCAATCGAAGAAGTAGTTATTGATGTGGACGATGAATTCAGCGGTGTAGTTATTGAAAAAATGACTAAACGCAAAGCAACAATTACCGAAATGAAACCATCAGGCATTGGCAAAACACGTATCGTATTTTCTGCACCTTCACGTGGCTTGATTGGATATCTGTCTGAATTCAGAACTGATACTCGTGGAACAGGTATCATGAACCGCGTATTTGATAAATATGATACATACCGCGGTCCAATCACACAATATCGCCCTGGCGTTTTGGTATCTATGGAAGCAGGCAGCACAACGACATACGCCCTGCACAATTTGGAACCACGCGGTGTATTGTTTGTCGGACCACAAGTCGAAGTTTATTCCGGTATGATTGTCGGTGAACACAGCAAAGAAAACGATATCGAAGTCAACCCAGTTCGTGGTAAACAATTAACAAATGTTCGTTCTGTTACTGCAGATGAAAAATTGTTCCTTGCCCCACCAAGAAAAATGTCTTTGGAAGAAGCGCTGTCTTATATCCAAGATGACGAATTGGTGGAAGTAACCCCAAGCACAATCCGCCTGCGTAAAAAAGAACTGGACAGCGGTAAACGCAAAAAAGCATATCGCTTTGCGGAAACAGACTAAACCTACCGCCCAAATGGGCGGTTTTTGTTTTGTTGCAAAAAACATATAAACATTGTATAGTTGTATCAAAGATAAAAATATATGCCTGATCGATTATTTTTATTTGCTGGGTTTAACAAAGATTGCATTGTTGATGATGCGTTGCTTTATTATGTAAAAAGTCTTTCCAAATATGGCGATGTAATTTTATGTATGGATTGCACCTGCAAAAAAAGCGAAATTGAAAAGATAAAAAAATATACAATTAACACTGTTGCCAAAAGACATGGCGAATATGATTTTGGTTCTTATAAACGTTGTTTTGAATATGCGTATGAAAATGAATTATTAAAAAATTACAATTATGTTTATTTGATGAATGATTCTGTTTTTGGACCGTTTTATGACATCAAAAACACACTGGAAAAACTGGAAAACAACCCTGCCGATGCCTGTGGTATTGTTGTATCAAAACATAAAACACATGCATTTATCGAATCTTGGTTTATAAGATTGAATAAAAATATATTTATGTCGGCATGGTTTCGCAATTTTATGTATGCTGTAAAAAAAGAACCTGGAAAAACCGAAGTAACAATCAAATACGAACACGGTCTTTCAAATCTTATAGAAAACAATGGTTGTTCTTTATCTGGATTATTTATACGACACGGCCGATTTACTTATAACAAGCCAAAATATTTATTTAAACATGGTTGCCCATTTATAAAGAAATTATCTTTTACCAGACATAATGGTATGTTTGGGAAACAAATAAAATATATATTAAATCATTGTGACAAGCCTGCGGCAAATGCAGTTATAAAAACAGCAAATTATTTGTATGGAAAAAAATATATAGATTGGCTATTAACCTATAATCCCTTAAAAATATGGTATCGCACTATTATATACGGCAAGAACAAACTAAAAGATGGTTGGATATGATAAAAAACAAAAAAATAGCAGCAATTACAATGGCACGCGACGATGAATTCTTTTTGTCGCGATGGATTGCATATTACGGCAAACAATTCGGAACCGAAAATTTATATATTTTACTGGACGGCACAGACCAACCTGTTCCTGCAAACGCGGGCCATGCACATATAACTAAATTACCGCATAAACAGTTATCACGTGCCGCTGGCGATAAATACAGAATACAAAAATTGTCTGAATTGGCGCACAAATTATTAAAAACTTATGATATTGTTATTGGATGCGACAGTGATGAATTTTTAATTGTTGACCCAAAATTGCACACGACATTGTCTGCATATTTATCAAACAAGAAAATTAATACAACACTTTCAGGACTTGGTCTTGATGTCGGGCAACATTTATATTCTGAAGCAATTCTTGACACAACTGCGCCTTTCTTGGAACAGCGCGAATACGCCCTGCTTTCCACGCGTTATACTAAACCAGTTGTTATAAATAAACCTGTCTGCTGGGGCAGTGGATTTCACAGCATTCGTCATCATAATTTTCACATTGATAAAAATTTGTATCTTTTGCACTTTGGCGCAATTGATATGAATATGCTGGAAGAAAAAGCAAAAAAACGCGGATCTGATTGGCTAAAACATTTGCAACGTCGCGGTAACGGAACAATCAATCATGTCACAAAATCAAAACCAAAATCAGAAAAATGGCTGAATATCGCACGAATCTTGCAAACGTACTGTCGTCCGATATACGCACTGCGCAAACCAGCAATGTTCGGGTTAAGACCGGTAGTAAAAATTCCAAATCGTTTTAAAAAATCAGGAATATGATTTTAGTAATTTTTTAATTCTGAAATAATATTTCAAAGACTGTAAATCATAAGGCTTTGAACACATACCTTTTTCATAAATATCTTTTATATATCCCACAGCTGTTTTTTTATCATTTTCATCATCAAGAGATTTTATAGTTCTGACCATCGAATAAATAAAAGGCCAAATAAAATTTTCACTGTATAATTTAAAATATTTTTTATCCATCTTTTTATATATATCAAAATTATGTTTCAATCCAAGCCAAACATATTTGATAAAATCCATTTTCTTAGATGTATGCAATAAAGAGCTTTCATTTTGAACATAATAATAAAGCCCGACATTTGCTATCAATGTTTTTGGTAACTTTGAATAAACTTCGCTTAACCAATAAAAATCTTCGCATAATTTTATATCCACAGGAAATTTGATATTTTTAATCAAATCCGTTTTATATAATTTTTGCCAAACGTATGCGCGTTTTATCGCGTATTTTGATCTTATACCATCGCGTTCGGCGGCATACTTTAAAACATTATCAGTCACAATAAAATCAAATTTTGTAATCTTGTTATGTTTATCTATTTTTGTGTTTGACGATATGTTATTTTTTAAGAAAGAAACCATATCTACATTATTTTTTTGTGCTAAACCATATACAATTTCCATGGTTTGTGGGTGAATAAAATCATCGCTGTCCAAAAACATCACATATTCAGATTTTGCCTTTTTCATACCGGTGTTTCGTGCATCTGATAAACCACCATTTTTTTTGTGAATCACGACAAATCTTTTGTCATTTTTTGCGTATTCTTCTGCGATGCTGCCAGATTTATCAGGACTGCCATCATCAACACAAATCGCGGTCCAGTCTTGGAAAGTTTGATTTTTTACAGAATCCAAACACCGACGTAAAAAACGTTCTACATTATACATCGGAATAATTATAGATATTTTTGACATGAACAAACCCTTTTAAAAAAACAATTTTATAATTTTTCTAAACTTCCACAACAAAGCAACATTATTATCTTTTGAATATTGTTTTCTGAATTGTTTCCCGATTTTATATTGCTGTTTTAATTTGTCATGATGCTTTTTATCTTTGATATTTAATGCAGAGGTATTATGAAATATATAGTGATAATTCACATTTGGAACTATCGCTAATTGATTTGCAAAAACAAAAGATTGCAAAACAAAGATTGCGTCTTCTTGTGATATCAAAGATGTATCAAATTTCAATTTATGTTTTTTGATAAAATCTGTTTTATATAAATACCGCCATACAAAAGATTTTAATAATGCCTGGGACCAAAACAACTTGCCAAACATTGTTTTCAAAATATGTTGTTTTTTGTATATCATATTTGAAGAATGTTTGCTGTTAGAAACGAACCCAGAACATATTATATCTGCATCTTTTGAACCATTTAACATTTCTTCATAATAATTATTATCCAATATATCATCTGCATCCATAAAATGAATATATTCGCCGTTTGCCTTTTTAATACCATCATTACGTGCGGCAGAAACACCAGCATTTTTCTTATGAACAACAACGAATCTTTTATCTTTTTTTGCGTATTTATCCAATATACTTGGTGTATCATCAGTACTGCCATCATCAATACATATTGCAGTCCAATCTTTCATCGTTTGTTTTTTAAGACTTTCCAAACAATCCGGCAAATATTTTGCCCCATTATAAACAGGAATAATCACAGATATTTTTGGTTTCATTTTTTATTTCCCGATAAAATCGTATATTAATTCCATATATTTATCTGCTTTTTTGCCGGTTGGATTTTTGAACACATTAAGTCTGTCTAAATCGACCAACATTTTCCTTATTTCTTTTTTATCAGATTCTTCATTAACATTTTTTAATTCTTTGGCGATTTGATGAATAATAACAGGCCACATATAATTTTCCTGCCATTTTTGCATTTCATAATCTGACGCAGTATCTTGATATAAAACAAAAGAAGTTTTTAATCCAATCAGCCAACAAATTATTTTCTTTGCCTTTTTTGATCCCATATCAATCGAATTCAAATTAGGATAATAATAATAGAACGGCAAATTAGTTATAGTGACGCTTGGTCTGCGCAACATAACTGTTGACCACCATGGAAAATCTTCAAACAAAATACCTTTGATAAATTCTATACCTTTTAAAAAATCCGTTCTTATTAAATGACGCCAAACATAACAATGCTTTATCGGCCATTTCATTTTGGTATGAGATAATTCTGTCGCATGTTCAAAGATATTATCTGCAACAAAATATTTTACTTTGTTAATATCATATCTTTTTTTGATTCCATGCGGCATTACACGTTCTGTATCTAACTTTAGTTTATGGCGCACCAATAATTGAGGTCTGTACATTTTATCTTTATACCAAGAAACTATATCTGTACCATTTTTTTGTGCCAGACCATAAGCAATTTCCATTGTTTGCGGATGAATAAAATCATCACTGTCCAAAAACATCACATATTCAGATTTAACTTTTTCCATACCCGCATTTCGTGCATCAGAAAGTCCACCATTTTCTTTGTGAATCACAATAAATCTTTTGTCTTTTTTTGCATATTCTTCTGCGATGCTGCCAGACTTATCAGGGCTGCCATCATCAACACAAATTGCCGTCCAATCTTGAAAGGTCTGATTTTTTACAGAATCTAAACATCGACGTAAAAAACGTTCGACATTATACATCGGAATAATTACTGATATTTTTGGCTTCATTTTTAATCCTTGTACATTTTATTGACCATAACATCCGCAAAAGAACCTTTGACATATTCGCCACCACGATATGTCAATTTTTGGAAACACGCATCTTTTGCCATTTTATCAAATTCTTTTTGATTGAATTTTTTATCACGATATTCTGCCCACAAAATATGCGTAGGATCTTGAGAAACATGTGGCATTTTTTCAAAATATTGCTTTGCTTTTTTATCGTATGTAATCAAAGTTTTAAACAATAACTGATGCATAAAATAATCAAATTCACGATTTTCTCTTGTCCAATAGTTAAAAATCATGGCACGCCACGCGGCTAACAAATACGCCCCCTTGCGAGAACGAATAAAACAATTTTGCATAAAAGAATATGGACTGCCGTATTTTGTACCAGTTAAATAAACATAAAAATCTTCTTTTTCAATCCAATCTGGAATTGCAGACATAGAAAAATCAGTTGAATCCATCCAATATCCACCATATTCATAAAGCAATTCTACACGACAAATATCTGCAAAATGTGCATGATGGATTTTACCATCACGATATTTTTGAACTATTATTTCTGGCAAAGAAATATAATTAAAAATAGTTTTTTCATCTAACACTATCAATTTCTGTTTACAATTTTTTTTGATACTTTTATAACAGGCCTTTACCAAATCAGGTGCATTTTTTTCACCCTGAAGCCAAATAGAAAATATTTTATCATTTTTATCATTTTTGATGATTTCTTGTTCGACAATTTCATTTGGTTTTGGTAAATATCTTCTGAAATATTTTGTGATTGCCTGAACCAGAACTTCTTCACGTCTTCTGTGTCGAATATCACGCGGACGCCAAAACCAATTTAATATATGTCCACGTATTGCAATATCTGTTAGCACAGGTAATCTGTTTACATTCATTGTGTATCCTTTTATTTCATTTTTATCATTTCATCCGCAAAAGACCCAGGCACTATTTCTAATCCACGAAAAGTCGTTTTTTGAAAGAAAGCATCTTTTGTAATTTCTTTAAAACGTTTTTTATCAAAAGGTTCGTCCCTATGTCCCCACCAAAGCATATGTGTACCATCTTGTAAAACGTGTGGCATTTTTTCAAAATGCTTTTTTGCTCTTTCGTCATGCATAACCAAAGTTTTGAATAATAACTGATGCATAAAATAATCCAGTTCATGATCTTCGTGCATCCAATAATCTAATATCATCGCACGCCATGCCGCCAATAAATATGATCCTTTGCGCGCACGAATAAAACAGTTCTGAACAAAACTATATCCAAAACTCCATTCTGGATTTACAACAAACATAAAAAAGTCAGAATCAGTTATAAACTTTGGTATCGGTTCTGTAACAAAAGCTGTCGCATCCAACCAATAACCGCCATATTGATACAACAATTCCACACGACAAATATCAGCAAAATGCGCATGCCCTATTTTCCCAGCACGATATTTTGCAACTATTTCATCAGGCAAAGAAATATAATCAAAAATAGTTTTAGAATCTAATATAACCAATTCTTGTTTACAGTGGCGTCTGACACTGCGAAAACAAGATTTCACAATGTCCGGCGCATTATCTTCGCCCTGTAACCACAAGGTAAAGATTTTTTCATCTTTATCGTTTTTTATAACTTTTTTTTCTTTAACGAACTGAACACTTTGTAAATATTTTTGAAAATACCTATCAACTGTTTTCAAAATATAATTTGTTCTTATTTTTCTTCTGTGTTCCCTTGAATACCAAAACGGATTCAAGATATGTCCAAATAAAACCAGTTTTAATTTTGTAAAGTTGCTAGTAAATTTCACAAATGCCCCCTTTGTTTTTTATTCTTCAACAACATTATCATCATCTTCTGACGGTCCAGTTGTCATTTCTTCGGCAATACCATTTGCCTTTGCCATAATTTTATCCAGCAATTCTTTTTGGGCATCGATATGGTCTTTCAACCAAGCGCGTGCATTGGCTTCGCCCTGACCTATACGTTCATTATTATAAGAATAGAAAGAACCTGCTTTTTCAATAAGGTTATATTTTACACCCATATCCAAAATTTCGCTTATTCTGGAAATGCCTTCACCATACATAATTTTGAAATCAACCGTACGGAAAGGTGGTGCAACTTTATTTTTTACAACCTTTACACGTGTTTCATTACCAATAACATTTTCTTTATCTTTGATTGCGCCTGTACGACGAATATCAAGACGAACAGAAGCATAGAATTTTAACGCGTTACCACCAGATGTTGTTTCAGGAGATCCGAACATAACACCGATTTTCATACGAATTTGATTGATGAAAATAAGCAAAGTGTTGCTGCGCGAAACACTGCCTGCCAACTTTTTCAAAGATTGCGACATCAATCGCGCCGTAGTTCCCATATAAGTATCGCCGATATTACCTTCTAATTCTGCCTTTGGTACAAGGGCGGCCACAGAATCAACCACAACAACATCAACCGCACCAGATTTAATAAGCGTGTCTGCAATTTCCAAAGCCTGTTCACCTGAATCTGGTTGTGAAATTATAAGGTTAGAAACATCCACACCCAACTTTTTAGCATAACTTGGGTCCAGTGCATTTTCTGCATCGATATAAGCGCATGTTCCACCTTTCTTTTGAGATTCTGCAACTGCATGCAACGCCAATGTTGTTTTACCAGAGCTTTCAGGACCATAGATTTCAACGATGCGTCCTTTTGGATAACCACCAATTCCAAGTGCTATATCAAGTCCCAAAGAGCCAGTGGAAATTGCTTCAATATTTTGTTGCGAACCATCACCCATTTTCATAATGGCTTCTTTACCAAATTGTTTTTGAATTTGTGCCAACGCAGATTCCAAAGCTGGATTTTTTGCAGGTGCAGTTTCTTTAACTACTTCTTTTTTTGCCATAAAATACCCCTTTCGTTTTATACCAAAATCATACTAAGAAAAAAGGCTTAACGCAAGGTATATTATTAACGTTTTGACCACAAGACAATTGTTGACAAAACCGCCATTATCGCAGTAATCATCCACACCGCAGATGTAGTCCCAAATATCGCAATGCAGAGCATTCCCAAAAGTGGCGCAACAACACTTGGGAAATTGACGCTTGTTCTGAAAATGCCATAAAAACGCGCCTGTTCCGCCTTTGGCATATCATTAAAGAACAGCAAATCATGACAAGCTTCCATAAACGCGCCTGAAACCTGCCACAATACAAACAGCGCTAATAATGTATATCCACTGGCAAAAGTCGCAATCAAAGAAAACATACCAAAAGACAAGAATCCCAAAGTTAACCACAACTTAACGCCATACTTTTTCATCCACTTGCCCATAAATATATCTAATATTATATATGGCAAAATACCGATTGATAAAATAATACCCAATGTTTCATTTGAAAAACCATTTTCAATAACAATAATTGGCACATAAAGCAAACGCATTGAACGCAATGCATAAAAACCAAAATTAACAACGTACGCACGCAACATCCCCGGCTTTTTAAAAAACGCCTTTGCGTTCATACGCAACGCACGAAATGTCCTGTGCAAATTAACAGGCTTTATAATTTTATCTTCTTGAACAATCCCAAAATGTTTAAAGAACAAAAGCCCAGAAATATATATCATACCCGCCGCCAATAATGGCATTCTGTAATTCCCATCAAAATAATTAACAACCAACATCGCATACATTGGCGCAACAAAAGCCCCGATGTTTTCCCACAAAAGTCGTCGGGCATTAAGTTTTTCCATGCCTATTCCACGCGAAAAATCAGACATAAACAATGGTAACAAAATTCCAAACATTGTAGAAGCACAACAAACAACGTAATCCAACATTATAAAAGTTGATGGTTTTACAGAAAAACTCATCATGCAATAACAGGCACCCAATGTTGCCATAACAATATAAAGCAATCTTGTTTTGGTAAACCACCGTAAAATTTGTGCTGAAAAAATCCCCACAACAACTGCGAACATCGCGTAAATTGCAGCATACACACCAACTGCCCCGGACGCCATTTCTTCATTCATGAACATTTTAAAAATGCCCAACAACACCAACGAATAAACAGCATGAACAACCCCGCCGGCAAAACCAGTAAACAGCCCCAGATTTGCGAATGAAAATCCGTTCACATTATTATTTATGGCAAGATATTTTTCTTTTCTCAACTCTCTTCCTCAACACAAATATAGCACAAAAAATTTTTTATAAACAATATTTTTATTTATCAAATCTTGATGTGTTGGCATGTGTTAATGCGATTGCGATTGCGTCGCTTTCATCCGCGGTTTTTGGATGTGCAGTTGGCAATAATATAGATAACATTTTATATATTTGATCTTTGTCTGCATGCCCTACACCAGTCAGTGCTTTCTTGATTTTGTTTGCTTCGTATTCAAATACAGGAATATCTTTTACCGCCACAGCTGTTATAGCCGCAGCACGCGCATGCCCCAACAACAGTGTTGTCTTGCCGTTTTTATTAACGAATATAACTTCTATACTACACTCATTCGGTTGAAAAGTTTCACACAATTCACTGACACCATTAAAAATGAAAGCCAACCTTTCCGGCAATGGTAATTTAGTTGGTGGCAAAATAACACCGCTGGCAATATATTTACGCGCCCCACCTGCGACATCTATAATTGCCCAACCAGTATGCAAAAGACCAGGGTCTATTCCCAAAATTCTTTTCATTTTATTTCCGTATTGTTATTTTACCAGTCGCATCGCGTCCATAATATTTATCTATTTTATTTTTTATTTCATCAACCTTGTATGATAGTTCCAGCGCAAACGCAGGCGATATCGGCCGCAACACAATATTAAACTTTTTATCACGTGAAAGTTTAACGGCAACAACATTTGATATTTTTGCGATGTCTTGTCCAACAATCTTTGCCCAATTATTAACCAAATCAGCATCACTTGTGCGACCACCAAACATTTCCATCAATCCACCAAAAGCCGCAGCCAAAGTTTGTGGTCGTGATTTTCTTAATTCCAAATTAACTTTCTTATCTTGGTTTGACATAAGTATATTCTTTTGGCATCAGTATAAACATTTGACCTTGGGAATGTTGACCATGTGCAACACGATATGCTTCATCCCCAGAACCAAAGAAAATATCTGCGCGTATCCATCCCTTGATTGCGCCACCGGTATCTTGTGCAATCATCAAACGATTAAACGCGCGTCCATCAGACAAAGTTGTGTTTATATATACAGGCAATCCCAATGTATACAAACTGTCGTCCATCGCAACACTGCGAATTTTGGAAAGCGGCGTTCCCAATTTCCCAATCACACTTTGTTGCTTGGCTTCATAAAAATACACATAACGCGGGTTGTTGTAAATAACTTCTTTTGCCAGTTTTGGATTTTTCTTTAAGTATGTCCAAACCGCATCAGCACTATACCCACCTTCTGGTTTAATACCACGATCTTGTAATTGTTTTCCAATAGATTTAAATGGCATATCATTGACCGCGGCAAAATTCAGTTTAACCATTTCTCCGTCTTCCAGTTTTAACATACCACTGCCCTGAATTTGCAGGTTTTGCACATCAACAATATTTGCCCAATATAAAATACGCCCTATTTTCTTGTTAACAATATCTTTTTTTGCAACACCTTTATAATTCTTTCCGTCCACAGGAACACCCATTATTGGTTCATTGCATTGTGCGGTTCTGGTTTTGCACCCAGGTATCACAGGTGAATAATATCCCGTATAAGTTCCGGTTTTTCCACCGTTTTCATTATAAACTTGGTACGGTTGGAAATTAGATTCGAACCACGCACGCACAGTTTTTACATCTGCAGATGCGCTTGGCAGCATATTGCATTTTTCGCGCAACAATTCTGGATCTGGGATGACTTTGCCATTATATTGAATTTTTGCATTGCAAGTATTACGAAACGCCTGCAAGGCATAGCGAACATCGTCATCAAGCCACCCAGGCAGCGCAGAATACGAAACCGCAGTCAAATTCGACGGTATCTTTGCATTATCGCCCTGATGTGTTGGTGCAGACAAATCACAACCAGCAACCAAAGCAATAAAGCCACAAATTCCACAAAAACGCACTAAATTATAAAATAATGACATTTTAATTGTTCCCCCCACTTGTAAAAACAATTTCTTAATGCTATATTATCATAAAACGATGGATAAAAAAAGGAGCAATCGCAATGCCAAAGTTTAATATTATATCTCAATTCTTAAAAGACATCTCTTTTGAAAGCCCAAATGTACCGGAATTATTCTTTAAACAGGACTCTGGCGCTGCAAAAATGGAAATTAACATCGATATTAATATCAAAGGTGCAGAAAACAATCTGTTCATGGTTGATTTGATTACACGCGTACATTCTAAATTGGAAAAAGACGACAAAACAGTATTCATGATTGAATCAACATATACCGGAATGGTTCAATACGAAGAAAAAGACGAAGAAACCAAGAAAAGAACATTATTAATAGACGTCCCAACAGTTTTGTTCCCATACGTTCGTTCCCTGGTAACAAGATTGACGGCTGAATCTGGTTTTCCACCATTGTCAATGCCTTTGGTTGATTTTGCAGACCTTTACGAACAAAGACAAAAACAATCTGCAGAACAAAAACCTGCAAATCAATAAAAATAAAACGATAAAAAACGCCGCTCAACCGAGCGGTGTTTTTTTTAATTAAATAGAATTGTTTAGATGCTTATCAAAAATAAATTAGAATGATGAAGATGCGCCGTCGTTGGTAAGTGAAGTGTAGTAAACCTACATGAACGAACCAACGGCAAGCAGATTTATTATTATAATTTATTTTTATGCTGCAGCTGTAAATACTTTTTGCACATCATCATTAGCATCCAGCGCATCCACCAATCTTTCGATTTTCGCATATGCTTCATCGTCTAAATCAACAGGCATATTTGGAACCCATGTGATTTCGGCATTTTCTGGTTCGCCAATTTTATCAGCCAATGCTTTTTGGATATTCATAAAGTTATCTGGTTTTGTTGTTATGATAAAACCTTCTTCTGACGATTCCAGATTATCTGCATCAACTTCCATAACCAATTCCATCATTTCGTCTTCTGTTTTACCAATGGATGCAGGATACATAATTTGTCCAACATGTGAAAACATGAAAACAACAGAACCTTCTTCGCCCATATTGCCACCATTTTTGGCAAAAATATTACGAATTTCTGGCACTGTTCTGCGTGGATTATCAGTCAATGCTTCCACAATAACAGGAACTGCATTTGGGCCATAACCTTCATAACGCACTGCGACAAAGTTATCAGTATTTGCACCAGACGCTTTTTCAATTGCGCGTTTAATGTTATCGTTCGGCATAGACGCTTTGCGTGCCTGCAAAATTGCCAAACGCAATCTTGGGTTATTATCAGGATTTTTATCACCCAATTTTGCCGCCATAGTTATTTCACGCGCCAGTTTAGTAAACAAACCACTGCGTGCCGCATCAACCAATCCTTTTTTGTGTTGGATGTTGTGCCATTTACTGTGTCCACTCATATTTGACCTTTTGATTTAATTGTACTAAAATTACACCAAAAGGATAACAAATGATTGGAAAATTGCAAGGCGTAATTGACTATATTGGCTCTGATTTCGTTATTTTAATGGTAAATGGTGTTGGGTACAAGGTCTATACGCCGGAAATCTTGACATTAAAGTCAACTGTCGCGCTTTGGATTGAAACCATTGTTCGCGAAGATTCAATACGATTGTTTGGGTTTTTAAGCCTTGCCGGTCAAAACCTGTTTAATCAGTTAACAACCGTATCTGGCGTTGGACCAAAGGTTGCATTGGCAATTATGGGGACAATTAAAACAGATACTCTGATGACAGCGATTGCAACTGGGGACGCAAAAACAATCGCAACAGCCCCAGGGGTCGGCAAAAAAGTTGCTGAAAAAATCATAGTCGAATTAAAGAATAAAATGGGTGGTGCGAATTTTGATTTTGGCGACGACAACGGTGGCGCCCTGCCAGATTTGTTGGCGGCGTTGGAAAGTTTGGGTTATCGCCGTATGGATATTATCGACATGGCGCAAAATCTGGTATCACAAAATCCAGATGCAGATATATCAAAACTTGTTCCATTGGCATTAAAAGAAATAAGTGGTAAATAAAATATGAATAATAACGATACTATATTTGCATTATCAAGTGCGACTGGTAAATCTGGTGTTGCTGTTATTAGAATCAGTGGAAACGATTTAGCAGAACTTTTTAAACGCATTATAAACAAACACGAATTTGAATCGCGTCATGCCTATTTTACAAACTTTCGCGATGACAACGGTGATTTGATTGACCAATGCGTTGCTATATTTTTTATGTCGCCAAATTCTTTTACTGGCGAAGATGTCATTGAAATTCATTCACATGGTGCACCGGCTGTCATCGATAAAATATTTGATTTTTTGCGCAAGTCCGGTGCCAGAATTGCAGAACGCGGTGAATTTTCGCGACGCGCATTTTATAACAACAAAATGGACTTAACCGATGTTGATGGTTTAATCGCCCTGCTTGATGCACAAACAGATAAACAGCGTCAATCTGCCCTGCGTTCTTTAACAGGTGGCGATTCAATTATGTATAAAAACTGGCGTGATAAAATGATTGAAATATCTGCATACAGTGCGGCTATACTTGATTATGACGCGGACGATTTACCAAAAGACATCGATAAAAAAATATTACTGGAAACAAAAAATCTGTTAAAAGAAATCAAAGAATCAACATCTAATTATCGCGCTTCACGTGCAATTCAAAATGGATTCAATATCGTTCTGATTGGCGAAACAAATGTGGGTAAATCTTCAATCTTTAATAAACTGGTTGGTTCAAACCGCGCAATAGTTTCCGACATTGCAGGCACAACACGTGATGTTGTATCATCTCAAATAGATATTGACGGATATCTGGTAAATCTGTCTGATACGGCAGGAATCCGCGAAGCAACTGATACAATCGAAAAGATAGGTATTGAACGCACACACGAAGAAACAAGAAACGCTGATTTGGTTATACATGTTTATAACGAATTGCCAAAAACAATAAACGAAAACGAAATCACAGTTATAAACAAAAGCGATTTATTAAAAGACAAATCAAACAAAAATGTTATTTATACATCTGCGAAAACTGGTGTGGGTTTTGACGAATTATTAAATGCAATCAAAACAAAAATGCATGAATTGATGGGCGGGACTGAATCTAAAATCACAATCAACGAACGCACATACGAATTATTAAATGAAACAATTTCTGAACTAAGAAATGCGATAAATAAATACAACGGCAATTATGATATCTTTGCAGAACATGTTCGTCGTGCAGGTGATACAATCGGAAAGATTTTAGGTGTAATAACAACAAACGAAATCGCCGACGCTACATTTTCAAGGTTGTGTTTGGGAAAATAAAAACATAAACCGATTTACAAAAACAAATGAAAACACCGGCAAATGCCGGTGTTTTCAAAATTAAATAGAATTGTTTAGATGCGAAGTTGTCGGCAAGTGCAGTGTAGTAACCTACATAAACGCGCCGACAACAAGCAGATGAATAATTATATTTAATTTATCATTCTTTACGATTTGGATATTTACCATCAATCAAATTCTTTCGCACCAAATGGTGTTTGATTTTTTGTGTACTGGTCATTGGCAAATCTTCAGTTGTCATTGCAAAATGCGTTACCCATTTATATGAAGCAACTTTTTTATTTTGTTCTGCGATACCTTTGGCAAGTTTATCCATGGTCATATCTTTATCGACACTGAATACACCGTACGCAACCGTTTTGTCCCCTACTTTGTGTTCAAATACTGCGACATTTTTAACACCTTCGATTTCCATGAAAAGAGCTTCTAATTCATCGGGATAAACATTTTTACCACTGTCCAAAACAATCACTTGTTTTTTACGTCCGGCAAAATGCAATTCACCATTTTTATCCATGTACATCATATCGCCAGTATTAAACCAACCGTCTTGGTCAAAAACTTCTGCATTAACTTCATCGTTATTCATGTATCCTTCGAACACTTGATGTCCACGGACCCACAACACGCCAACACCATTTTCATCTTTATCACGAATTTCACATTCGTTATTAGATGTTGGTGCACCGACTGAATAAGCCAATCTTTTATTCGTTGGTTTAGAAATACAGATTGGTCCAACAGTTTCTGTCAAACCATAGCCCTGAATAAACGCCATACCAAGTGATTCATAGAAATTTTCAACCTCTGGCTTTGTTGCAGCGCCACCAGCAATTAACAGTTTTGCACGACCACCGAACACTTCCAAAATAGGTTCTTGAACTTTACGAACAAAGAAATCAAGTCCCATATCTTTCAAAGTTTTTTGGTTTCTTAAAATAAATGATGCAACACGCCATTTGCCTTGTTCTTTCATTGTGTTCATAATCTTATTACGGAACAATTCCCAAACACGCGGCACCGCAGGAATTACATGCGGACGGAATTTTTTGAAATCGTCCAAAATGTATTTTGGATTTATTGTTGGTTGTAAAACCAATGATGCCCCGTAATGAACTGTTGCCAGAACACCGATAGCAAAACCAAAGATGTGATATAACGGCAAGAAACCATACATAACATCACCAGAATGGAAATAATCGGACATGTCTTCCAAAGAATTTGCACACTCAACCAAATTAAAGTGTGTCAAAGGAACAACCTTTGGTGTACCGGTTGAACCAGATGTAAACGACATCGTTGCAACATCTGTTGATTCAGATGGATATGGACGCAAATCATAATCAATCGCGCCATCTTTTTTGGTTATGTCGTAAAATTTAAATTGTTTTGTTTTGTAAAAGAACGAAGGTTCTGCACAAACAAATTTACATCCTGCGATTTCACACATTTTATCATATTCAAGCGGTGTTAAATTAGTATCTAACATCAATACAGTTCCGCCCAAATACCAAACAGCAAACAAAGTTAACGGAAATTGAGGCAAATTATGAGACAACACCCCAACAACATCGCCATGTTTGATGCCTTGTTTATTAAGTGTTGCGGCACGCGCACGCACTTGTTCCAAAAACTGCGAATAAGTAATATTTTCACGAACCAAAAACAAATTTTCCGGCCATTGATTCACAGCATTTTCTAATTTTTGATACATATTCATAATACAATCCCTTTACTATCTTTTTGTACCTTTATTCCCTCGCTCGGCACTTGTTGTGCCGGCTACGGGGATAACGCAACGATTTCTCTGCGTTTCACTTGCGAAATCTGCTTTTATTCATGTCTGTCTGTATATTTTCCATCAATCAACCATTGACGAACAACATGATGTTTAATTTTTTGTGTACTGGTCACAGGTAAATCGTCTGTTGTCATTGCAAAGTGTGTTACCCATTTATACGCCGCAACTTTTTTGTTTGCATTTGCAACAGCCGCCGCCAATTTTTCCATTGTCATATCAGGTTCAACACTGAACACACCGTATGCAACCGTTTTACCATTTATTTCATGTTCAAATACGGCAACACTTTTTACACCTTCGATTTCGATGAACAAACCTTCCAGTTCATCAGGATAAACATTTTTACCACTGTCCAAAACAATCACTTGTTTTTTACGCCCAGCAAAATGCAATTCACCATTTTTATCCTGCCATACTAAATCGCCAGTACAGAACCAACCTTCTTTATCAAAAGATTCTTTGTTGGCTTCGACATTATTCGCATATCCACCAAATATTTGATTTCCACGAACCCAAAGCATACCGATGCCAGATTCGTCTTTGTTGCGAATTTGAATTTCTGTATCACCCATTGGCGCACCAAACGCATACGCAACACGTTTTTTCAACGGTCTTGAACAACAGATTGGCCCAACAGTTTCTGTCATACCATATCCCTGTACAAAAGCCATACCGAGCTGTGTATAGAATTTTTCCACTTCTGGTTTTGTAGCAGCGCCACCGGCAACCAACAATCTTGCACGACCGCCAAAGACAGAACGAATTTGATTCAATACTTTATTAACCAATTTGCCCAATCCCATCATGCGCAACATTTTTTGATTGTTCATAATGAAAGATACCAGCCACCATTTCTTTTTGGCTTTTACACCTTCGATAATCTTTTTACGGAATATTTCCCATAACTTTGGCACAGCAGGTATAACCTGTGGCTTATATTGTGCAAAGTCCGCCATAATCGCATTTGGATTAATTGTAGATTGCAACAATATTCCCATACCAAAATGAAGTGGTGCCAAGAACCCAACAGCAAACCCAAACACATGGTACAATGGTAAAAATGCATAGAACATTTCACCTGGTTTTAACCATTGATTCAAATATTCCAAATTGTCAGAACAAGAAACCAAATTAAAGTGTGTTAACGGCACAACCTTTGGCGTTCCTGTTGATCCAGAAGTAAAAGACAAAGTCGCAATATCAGTATCTTTTAACGGGTATGGCTTCAAAGATTTATCTGTGTTTTCATCTTTTGTTTCTATATCAAAGAATTTAAAATTCTTGGTATCAAAAAAGAAAGATTTTTCAGCACACACAAATTTGCATTCTGTTATTTTTGCCATGTTGTCATATTCAGCAGATGCCAAATTTGTATCCAACAACAAAACCGTTCCGCCCAAATACCATATAGCAAACATAGTTATTGGAAACTGTGGTAAATTGTGCGACAAAACACCAACCACATCGCCCGCTTTTACCCCCGCATCACGCAAAGTAGTTGCACGCGCTTTCACTAAACCAACAAAGTCCCTAAAGTTTACATTTTCACGAACCAAAAACACAGTTTCTGGATTTCTTTCTACATTTTTTTCCAACAATTGATACATATTCATAATTACTTTCCTTATCTTAATATATTTTCTGTATTATTTGGGTATTTACCATCGATTAAATTCTGACGAACCATATGATGCTTTACCTTTTGCGTACTTGTAACAGGTAAATCTTCCGTAGTCATTGCAAAATGGGTTACCCATTTGTATGGCGCAACCTTGCGGTTTGCCAACGCAATCTGTGCCCCCAATTTGATAAGCGTTGTCCCTTTTTCAACCTGCAATACGGCATAAGTTACGGTCTTGTCTTTAATCTTATGTTCAAAGACTGCAACATTTTTAACACCATCGATTTCCATAAACAGTGCTTCCAATTCATCAGGATAAACATTTTTACCACTGTCCAAAACAATAACTTGTTTTTTACGTCCGGCAAAATGGTATTGTTTATATTTATCCATATACACCAAATCACCTGTGTTAAACCAACCATCTTTATCAAAAGATTCTTTGTTGGCTTCTTTATTATTCAAATAACCTTTGAAAATATTAGGTCCACGAACCCACAGCGTTCCGATACCTTTTTCATCAGCATCACGAATTGTACATTCAGAACAACCAATTGGTGTACCAAAGGCAAACGGAACACGATGTTTCGAAGGTCTTGAACAACAAAACGGGCCGACCGTTTCTGTCATTCCGTATCCTTGAATAAAAGTTATGCCCAGTGATTCATAGAATTTTTCAATCTCTGGTTTGGTCGCAGCACCCCCAGCAATCATCAAATTCACACGTCCACCAAAGATATCACGCAATGGCTTTTGAACTTTTTTGACCAGTTTGCCCAATCCGATTGCGCGCAGGAATTTTTGATGACGCAAAACAAAAGACACAAGCCACCACATACGCTTTTCTTTGACGCCTTCGATAATCTTGTTACGAAAAACTTCGTAAAGACGTGGCACCGCAGGAATACAATGTGGTTTATATACTTTGAAGTCTTCCAAAATATTGCGCGGATTAACAGTTGGCTGCAGCAATATTCCCATATGGAAATACATAGGTGCCAAAATTCCTGCTGCAAAACCAAATATGTGATACAGCGGTAAAAATCCATACATAATTTCATTTTTATGAATCCACTTGTCCATATCGGCATAACAATCAGAAGAATATTTCAAATTACCATGCGTTAACGGCACAACCTTTGGATTGCCTGTTGATCCAGATGTGAAAGACAGTGTTGCGATATCCCCTGCATCTAATTTTGCAGGCTTTAATTTATCATCAGCCTTTTCATCTGGTGTTTGTATATCAAAGAACTTAAAACCTTTCGCCTTATAGAAAAAAGATTTTTCAGCACACACAAACTTGCACCCAACTGTTTTGGTCATATTATCGTATTCAAATTCTGTTAAATTTGTATCCAACAAAAGAACCGTACCACCCAAATACCATATTGCGAAAAGAGTCAACGGAAATTCCGGAATATTATGGGATAATAAACCAACTACATCTCCGGCTTTCACGCCTGCCTTGTGCAAAGTAGTTGCACGCGCGTGAATCATTGACAAAGCTTTCTTGAAAGTTATTTTTTCGCGTACCAGATAGAAAGCATCTGGCGATTCTTTCGCCACTTGCTTGAACACTTGATACATATTCATAACATAAAATCCTTGTTGTTTTTATATTGGACATCGTGTATTATAGTACCAGAAAAAAAAGATTGCAATTATGAAAATACTGACGATAAATATCAACTCTATTCGCGCCCATATCGAAAGTTTTATGGATATTTTGCGCAGAGCCGAATACGACACAGTCCTTGTTCAAGAATTAAAGGTAGAAAATGCCAATTTTCCACACAATTTATTGGACGAATATGGATATAACATAAAGGTTTTTGGTCAAAAATCTTGGAACGGCGTTGCAACATTTTCTAAATATTCTATTGAAGATGTAACACTTGGCATGCCAAATTACGCAGACATAAACTCTCGTTTTCTGGAAAGTGTAATCGATGGTCGCGTTCGCCTGATAAATGTGTATATGCCGAACGGAGATTGCATTGAATCACCAAAGTTTCCATATAAATTGGAATGGATGCGTGCTTTTACGCAATATATATCACAATACATCGACAGTGAAGAACCTGTTATTATCGCCGGTGATTTTAATGTTGCAATTACTGATAAAGATATATGGAACCCCAAAAATTATGTCGGTTCGTCTATATCTGCACCAGATGCACGTGCCATTATGCAACAATGGTTAAATGCCGGTTGGACTGATGCATGGAGATACTTACACCCAGACGATACAGGTTATACATGGTACGGTTATCGTGGACGTGATACGGTCGGAAACAACCAAGGCCTGCGTCTTGACTATTTCCTTTGTAACAAAACCGCAATAAAAATGGTTAAAAATTGTGAAATAGATATGGAACCACGTTTGGCAAACAAACCAACAGACCATTGTGGTTTAATGTTGGAAATCAAAGATTAATCATTAACACGTGCTAAATCATCAAATTCATGATATTTAGCACCGGTTGCTTCACGATATTCATATTCTGCAACTTTATCAGTACTGTACTGTCCGAATAATTCACGAACTTTCTGAACGCTGTTTTCAATCATAGATTGTGCAACATCGTCTGTATATTCTATCAAATCAGGATTGCCGTTTTTCAGTTGTAAAAATTGTATAACTGGCACAACAGATACATCACGCATTTTAAGTGGAAATCCACCATTTTGCATTATATATGCTTCCAACGGTAATTGTGGCATTGTTCCGTCCATTAATTGCTTTTTTGTTGGTGGGGTTCCTGTTTTTATATCCATAACAACACCGTCCCAAATAATATCAGCACGCGCCCGAACATTACGTCCCGCAATATTCACAGAACCCAAAACTTCTTTGTATTCAATCGATTTATCTTTGAAAAAGTTTTCAACAAACGGTGCGATTTCACAAAATCTTTTATGCCAAAAATAGAATAATATTGAATTATCTGGTAAAACTTGCTTTGCACGCGCGTCCATTTCATCTATTAATTTTTGTGCATTAAAATCTTTCGCATTTTCAATTACATCATGAACCAAGATTCCAAAATTACGCGCATCAGGCAAAACCCAATAATCGTCTTTTTTGTGCAATCTTAAAATATGTTTAACATAAAACGCATACGGGTTATGAATTAATAATTCCAATTCGGTAACAAAAACATCACTTTTATCAATCGGTGGTGTTGGCGGTGAATAATCCAGTGGTTCATATTCAACATCATCACGCGCCCGAACGGTCTTCAAAATTTCATCGTCTGTTTGAATATCGCCAACCGCAACACGAACGCGTGATAAAAAGCGCGATTCTGTTGTTAATGTTCCACCAGACTGTTTTGAACGCAACCAATATACTTCTTTACCACAAGATAAATTCATGAAATCAAGTGCCATCAACGACACCTTGCGATTTGGCGATGGCAAACCTATTTTCTTTGCAACATCACGCGGCAGCCATGCATTTTCATAACCAGTTGCGGGAAACATACCTTCGTTAAGTCCCGTTAAAATAATAACATCTGCCGTTTGCATACGTGATTCTATGGTTCCCAGAACACAAACTTTGCAATCGTCATTTTTGTTCGGACGAATTGAAACACTTCCAATTGCATCACTAATAAACGCACGCGCATCAGCAACATTTAACACAATATCGTTTGCTTGCAAAATATCTGCTGTTTCTTTTATAGCGTTCCAAATTGGAATATCACTTTCATTTTCAATTGTGAAATTTGGCTGAAAATCGTACCCACTTTCAGAATCGACAAACGACACCAGCATATTAAATAAATTATAATTGCTCTGTTTATAAAGTATTTCAAATTCACTGTTTTTATTTTCACCCCACCAATCAAACAGGTTTAATATCGCACGCCCTAAATCAGTCTGTTCCAGGCAAACCAGATGAAAAATCTGCATCAATATTATTATGCAACATCTCTGATTTAATTCGCGTATTTGCCGCGGCATCAGGCGTAATTATTAACACAGATTTATTATCTTTAACCGCGCGCAAAGCAATTTCTGTTACAACATTTGCTTCTTCACTTTCGCGCGCACACTCTATCAATTTACAATTATTTAATACGTTATTAACATGTGCGCCGGTATTACCAAAGGCAATATTCATTGTGTCTATTGCACTTTCACCAACATTGATAGTTTGCACATTGTCCGCACTTAATCCCAACCGTTTCAAAAATAAATATTCACTATGATAAGGATTTGTATCCAATTCAAAATCTTCTTTTTCGCCAAATATTTTTCCAGACAAAATAATTTTTCCATTTGGCAACTTTGCCACACTTTCCATTAAATCAGCCGTCGCAGGCACAGATGCAGTTGAACCACAAACAATCACACTGTCATATTTATCTAAATGTTTTTTCCATGCGCGAATATCCTGATTTCTTTTTTGAGTCGTTGTTAATCTGTCATTTGGTAATTGTTTTAAGATATCCAGTATACGCGCTTTGTTTTGAAAGTGTGTTGCGTACTTTTCGTCTATTATTTCCGCCCAATCTATATCGGAAATTTGCACACCTTCATTTTCCATATAATCTTGCATACGGATAAAATCTTGTGCCAGGGTCAATGCGGTTGCAATATTTCTTACATTTGCGTCCATTGACAAAAGACGCGCCAAAATAATAATTCTTTCACGATTTGAAATTGTGTCGGAAAAATTTTCTTCTTCATCTTCTGCGCCTTCGCCCAGTGGAACAAGGTTCGGCAAAACAACAGCGTGCCCTATTTTTTCAACAATAAATCTTTCCACGCTTCTTATCGCGCGACGCGAAGGCAAAAAAATTAAAACACGTGAAAAATCGTCGCCATATTGCGCAATTTGCCCCCACAGCGCATCCAACATACGCATTGGATTTGAAACATTAAAGATATTGTTATTTGACACCGATAATATCTCTTAATTCGTCCAAGCCAAATTTCTTTTCTGCCGAAGTTTCCAAAACATTTTCCACCATCGCAGGATGATTTTCATGTGATAATTTTAACTGTTCACTTTCACGAACTTTTTTATCTTTCTTGGTATAAACAATTTGATAACAGATTCCGTTTTTATCGCAAAAATCCATCAAATCCAGATCAGAATCTTTTGGTCCAATACGCGAATCAATCAACACAAACAATCGACGAAGTTGCGAACGATTTAACAAATATTCTTCCAATCTTTCAAGCCAATGCAAAGCCTCTACTTTTGATACACGCGCAAAACCATATCCTGGCAAATCAACAATCATGGATTTATCGTCCATATTAAACAAATTCAAACTTTGCGTACGACCCGGCGTATTAGAAGTCCGGGCAATCTTTTCCCCAACGATAGCATTTATCAGTGAAGATTTACCAACATTACTGCGCCCCACAAATGCATATTCTGCGAATTGTGTATTTGGCAGTGATTTTACAGTTTCAAAAGACCCGACAAATTTTATCATTATTTATTCACCAATTTTTTATATGCTTCTTTCTTTGATATGCCTGCACGTGCAGCAAGCTGTGCCGCCGCAGATTTAGTAGAATTCGATACAATATCATTAACGATTTCACTTATTTCGTCATCTGTCATTTTTTTATCAGGCGCAGGTTCAACAACAATAACTATTTCCCCGCGTGGTGCTTCTATATTTACCAAATCAGCCGGATAACCGATAATAGTTTCTTCGTGAATCTTTGTAATTTCACGAACGATTGCTATTCTGCGTTCTGGCATAACAGTTGCCAAAGTTTTTATCGTATCCATTATGCGATTTGGGCTTTCGTAATAAATAATAGTGTGGCGAATTTTATTATCTTCGCGAACCTTTTTTTCATCAAAGAAACCACAGAAAGTAAATCTGTCTGTTGGAAAACCAGATAACACCAGCGCAGATATCACCGCTGTTGCCCCAGGCACAACGAACACCGGAACACCTGCCGCACGCGCCGCACGTACCAAGCGGAACCCAGGATCGCTTATCCCAGGCATACCAGCATCAGACACTGTTGCAATCGCCATACCATTTAAGATTTTTTCAACCAAAGAATCTACAACTTCGCGTTCATTATGTTCATGACACGATACAGTTTTCGTTTTTATATCAAAATGATGCGCCAATTTAGCAAACACGCGTGTATCTTCTGCGGCAATTAAATCGACAGACTTTAAAACCTCTACCGCGCGTGGCGACATATCAGACAAATTTCCAATTGGCGTTCCAACAACATAAAGCCCTGATTGCATTTTAAATCCTTTTATAGTAGAATGATACATATAAAAAGTAGGATTTTCAATGTATATCAATAAATTTTTAGTTTTTGCGTCCCTGTTATTGGCGTCTTGTGGCACGAATCAGGCGACAAAACCTGTATCTGTGGCTACATCAGAACCAACAGATATTCAAAATGGTTTTGTTCCAACAACATCTCTTTACGGTTATGACGAAGACGGTCCAAAAGCCAATATCGCGGTATTATTGCCAACCAGTGGTCCTGCAAAATCTTTTGGAAACGGAATAAAAGCATCTATAGAAGCAGCGTTTTTACGCAAGCCGATGGAAAATATAACTGTTTCCTTCTATGATTTATCCGGCGAAAAATCAAGACGCGATTTAGTCATACGGGACGCACTTAATAACGACCCTGATGTTATAATCGGCCCATTATTTGCCGAAGACACAATCGCACTGCGCGACGCAAAACCATCACGCACACCTGTTATTTCGTTCACTTCTGATGTGAACGCATTGGGCAACAATGTTGTAACAATGAATTTAATCCCAACACAAAGCATTGAAACAATTGTACGTCAAATGCAATTGGACGGCGCAAAAACTATGTTAGTTCTGGCACCAGATGATAATTCTGGACAATTGATGGCGGCAACAGCAACAAAAGTAGCAGACGCTTATAGATTACCTATCAACGGACTGTTTTACTATAAATCTGGTGATTCTAATTCAATCAAAGACGTTGCCATGCGCGCTTCTATGTACAACGCACGCAACGCTGCAAACACACGCGCACGCGAAGTATTATCAGATATAATTAACAAAGAACAACTGGACGGTGCAACCAGGGCAAACCTTAGAAACCAACTGGAAAAAATATCACGCAATGAAACATTGGGCGAATTACCATATGATTCAATATTGTTCTTGGGGTCTGGTGAAGACACAAAAACACTGGCATCATTCTTGCGCTATTATGGCATAGGTAATCGCGATGCTGCGTTTTACGGAACGACACTTTGGCATGGCAGCGACATTGCATCTGATTTTACATTAAGTGGTGCGAAATACGCAACCCTGCCACCTATATCAGATAATTTTGTTTCGCTTTACAACATGGTTGTGGGCAAAGATCCAGATTATTTGTCTGCGTTTGGTTATGATGCAGCGAATATATCACTTGGAATGCTTTACAGCAACAAATCGAAAGATGCATATCTTTTTGACCCAAGCGGCTATATTGGCACAACAGGCATATTCCGCCTACAACCATCTGGCGAATCAGAAAGAGCTTTGCGCATAATGGAATTAAACGGCAGTGGCGAAGCAACTATGCTTAAAGCAGAATCTAAAAACTTCCTTGTGCCACTTTACAGCATAAATATATCTGATTTGAACACAGTACCAGAAAAAGAACTGAAAACACGCGGTGTAAATCCAGGCGATTATATAACAATACCGGAAAACCTGCGTTATAAATCACAATACAGGACCAAGACAATCGGGGCGAACTATGTATCCGACATCGAAGAAATCGCGACAGACGCACCAGTTCAAATCTATGCCAGCGACGAAACAGAAACTGTTTCAAATGAAGAGTTTGAACCTGTAAAAATAGAGACAGTATCACGCAAATATATCGATAGTGTCGAAGTACTGGAATAAATACTTGCGTTTATAAAAAAATAAGATATAATTGGTGGGCTTACGAAATCGTTGCGAGCATAGTTCAAAGGCTAGAATGCAAGCCTTCCAAGCTTGAAATGAGGGTTCGATTCCCTCTGCTCGCACCACGAATTTTCACCGAAGCGCAAGCGAGGGCTGAAAATTCAGTGCCGCGGATTTGCATAAGCAAAGACGGGCAAAACGTTCTGGGCGTGCGCCGGAGTTGGAGAGCCGGGGCAGACTGTAAATCTGTTGTCTTAAGACTGAGGTGGTTCGAATCCACCCACTCCCACCAAAAACACAAACCGACCAAATGGTCGGTTTTTGTTTTTGCTGTGGTGTGGTTTAGCAAGAATCCCTTTGGTTCGACAAGCAGTAGATTTCACAAGTGCAACGCTGTGAAATCGTTACGATTGCCGCACAGCCGGCACATTGTGCCGAGCGAGCGAATCCACAGATGAACAATTAACAAACCTGCAAAAACGGATATATTTAATAGAGTTTTCGCGTCTAGATTTGGTTATTGTTTATCAAGGCGCACCCACTCCCACCAAAATAAAAAACACACCTTTACGGTGTGTTTCTTATTTTGCTAAATTATTTCGTATTATCTGGCAAACTTTGTCCTTTGATATTTAAAACTTTGAATATCGCGGGTTCAACATAGTCTTTGAACAATTTACCAAAACCAAACGACAAAACCACAATCGCCAACCCTGTTAATATAGGTGCTTTCTGTGGGAACAAATATCTTTGACCTATAATAATAGCAAACAATTGAAATACATAAATTTCATAACAGTATTTTGATACATACGACACCCATTTTTGTTTGTTTAAAAACTTAAATACCAATCCGTATTCTCTTACAGCAAGAAAAACAAACAAAGCTGCCCATAACACATGATTTAAAACCATACCTGTATCACGTACAACAAAGCCAGGGTACAAGAATGCCATTACAACAACTAATAATTCAAAAGCCGCAAAGGCATAACTTTTTGAAACTTTATTATCTGAATTATTTGAAATACTTAAAGGTATTGCAGATAACAATATTCCCATTCCCATAAATGAAAGACATCTTAATAAACCACCATCGATTAATAAAAAGCCCAGCGTATGGAAATGTACATCTACATTTTTACCAAGGAACAACATCATCAATGCTGCAAAAGATATAAGCGCGGTACTGAATAAACTTTTCTTTTTATCAAACAAAATGAATAAAGCCGCATAAAAAATCCAGCACCAAAACATCGCATCTACAAACCAAATAATATGCGATATAGTTGGAACATATATCCCAATATTAGCATTTAACATCGTTAAATTTGTTAAAGCATAATCTAACCCATGATTCAAAAAAATCATTATGCACAGTTTACAAAAAACAAGTGCAGGTAATAACCTTAACATACGATGTTTCAAAACAGGCCAAAAACTTGTATTTTCTTTATTGACAGATTTAAACAGAAAGAACCCACAAATTAATAAAAATATATCCACGTGCGTTCCCATCGAATACAATACTTTACCAAAAAAAGCCGACAAAGAACCGTAATAGTTAACCATGGCAGTATGCGATAAAATAATCAAAAACAAAAGCCATACTCGTAAAAACTCTATTGAATAATATTTTTTCATATCAAATCCTTTATGTATACTCTGATACTATTCTTATATACAGATTTTTTCAACTAAAATCTTTTTACAGTTCTTTACCCCCAGACTAAACTGATAAGTCATTGTTTATACTTGATTAACAGGAAATTATTGTGATTCTATTTTTCTAAATCTTTATACGCCGCGTTGAACAATTGTTCTAATAACTCTTGATTTTCAACATCAGTTATCATAATCATTGGTTTGCCTTTTGGGTATGGAATTTCCATTTTTGCGTTTGGCATAATTTTTAAAACTGATTCTGTTGGTTTTATCAGCAATCGGTTATCATAAATTCCACCAACAATTTTGCCACGATAGTAAATTATAAATTCACCCATCATCGCACGATAATCTATATCAGGCAATCCAGACAATTGGTCCAAGACAAAATCTAAAAAATCTTTACTGGAAGACATAAGAATATTATACAAAAAAAATACCGGCTTTTCACCGGTATTTTTTATTTCATTGGCGGAAAACAGTTATCGCCACCTTCTGGGCAACATACCATCCATCCATTACCAGCATCGGTATAAACTTCACCCGCACAGCATCCGTTTTTATCAGGACGCGCACCATCACTGCAAGTTACAAAGAAACCGTTCCAATTATCGATAACATAATAAGTTGTATAACCAATCAGACCACCCAACATAAACGCAACCACAATCCAAATCCAAGATTTACAAGTTTTTTGTTCTTTTGCTGATTTTTTCATTACTGTTTTTTTCATCTCTCGCCCCTTAATCTTCGTCTATGATTTTTTCTAACTGTATTATAAAGTCAATCGCAGGATTAGTCAATTTTTTTGCCTTTTCAATCATACGTTCCGCTTCTGCTTGCATTTGCAATCTTTTATATGTTTCAACGATTTCAACAGATTCTTCGGGGTCACGCTGTATATTATCATCATTTAATGCACGTGCGATTTCCAATTCTTGTTTTGCCAATTGTTTATATTGTTCTGAATGTTCTGGACATCCACGTTCAGACAAATTCGCATAAACTTTCGCATTATCAACATGGGCTTCTGAATCAGGACTGTCAACAGAATACAAATGTTCTAATAATATTCGTTCTATTTGACCACATGTCGATTCAGGCATTTTATTTTCTTCCATTCTTGGTTGTGGTTTTGGTTCGTTAAAATTTCTGTCCAAACAATTTTCAGAATAGATTTTATTTAATTGCCCTATTTCTTCATAATTGTTATTTTCTATTGCGCGTTGCATTTTAACTGACAAATATTCACACTGTGCCTTGGTCATTATTGAATGGTTTATCCTGTCGGCACCATTCAAAATAAAACCGACCAATGCCCCCATCAAAAACAGCGCAATCATACCAATTGTGCCGTAAAGGCGATATTTTTTATATTCATTATTTTTTGTGTTTTTCATTTTTTCTCTCTCCATTTATTTTAGTTTATTTCACGATACCATCTTTGATGGTAATTATTCTGTCTGCACGTTTCGCCAAATTCATATCATGCGTCACAAACAACATAGACATTTTGCTTTTACGCACTAAATCTAACAACAAATCAAACACAACCTTTGCGTGTTCCGGATCCAAAGAACCGGTTGGTTCGTCTGCCAATAAAATTTCAGGATTATTTGCAATTGCACGCGCAATCGCAACACGTTGTTGTTCGCCGCCTGACATCTCTGCCGGAAAATGAGATGCGCGATGCGCTACATTTGCTAACTTTAATAATTTCATCGCACGGGCGCACGCGACATTTTCACTTGTTCCATTTGCCATCATTGGCATCACCACATTTTCAAGTGCAGTAAAATCAGACAACAAATTATGTTTTTGATAAACAAAGCCTATCTTTTGACGACGCAACATAGTGCGTGTTTCTTCATTGATTTTATCAATCGGATGACCATTTATAAATATATCACCACCTGTTGGTTTATCCAAAAGCCCGACACACTGCAAAAGTGTAGATTTACCAGAACCACTTTGTCCAACCAGAGCAACTATTTCCCCACGATACAAATCAAAACCACCACCACGAAGAATATTCAATGGCTGACCAGCTTCAACAAAGGTCTTTTTAATATCGCGCACAGACAACACTGTGTCTTTTTTTGATACTCTTGATAAAGAATTCAATATACTTACCATTTATGTCACCTATTCGTTACGCAGTGTTTCTACTGGATCTGTGTTTGCCGCGCGCCATGCAGGATAAAGCGTTGCCAAGAAAGATAATGCAATCGCAATCAGCGCAATACTTACAACTGTTGATGGCACTAATTTAGACGGCAATTCAGAAAGCGAATATAACTGTGCTGGAAACAAATCGCGCCCTGTGATAAATTGGAAAAACTTTCTTATTGGTTCAATATATATCGCCATCAATACACCAAACAAAGTTCCAAATGTCGCACCAATTATACCAATCGAAGTTCCAGACAAAATAAATATCTTCATCATAGATTTACGCGACACACCAAAAGTACGCAACACCGCAATATCTTTGTTTTTATCTTTCACCAACATAACCAGTGAAGAAATAATATTAAACGCTGCTACAATAACTATTAATAACAAGATAAGGAACATCACACTGGATTCGACCTGCAGTGCACCTACAAAGCCACGATTCAAATCACGCCAATCACGAATAACAAAACCTTCGGGCAACAATGCATCCAAAGCCTTTACCACTGTTTCGCTTTGTTCTGCATCGGTTAAGTACAAATCAATATGCGTTACAGAATTTTCAATATTTAAATATTTTTGGGCTGTAGCCAGCGGCATAAAAATATAACCATTATCATATTCGTACATACCAACAAAGAACGAAGATACAACCGGATACGCCATAATGCGTGGCATTGTTCCAAAAGGCGTTGCCGTTCCACCATTTGCAGAAATTAACGACACTTTGTCACCAGCGGTTACGTGCAAATTACGGGACAGCGAAGAACCGATTATCAATTCACCGTCTTTGATTTTATCCAAACTTTTACCATAAATACGCGTTCCTGAATTTGTCTTGGAAATCAAATCCGGCATACGAATACCACGAACAATAGCCCCCGAATTATTACCATTTGCAGAAGCCATTATTTGACCTTCGGCAATTGGGACAATAGATGTTGCATATTTTTCAACAACTTTGTTTTGACGCATTTTTTCAATCAAGAAATCATAATCAGAAATAACACCATCTTGATGATAAACAACAACATGCCCGTTCATACCAATAATACGCGAAAGAAGCGTATCATGGAATCCGCCCATCACAGACATAACCACAATAAGCGTTGCAACACCAAGTGTAATTCCTATTAATGATACCCACGAAACAACGGAACCAAAACCACGTTTCTTTGCACGCAAATATCTGAACGCAATCTTTTTTTCCAAAGCACTGAACAACATCTTTTACCCCACTATTGATTCAAGAAATCACGTAATTCATCACCAGACAAAGACTTAGCAGACTTTACGTCCCCAGCATCAACAATAGATATCAAACGTGGTGACATAAACACAACCAATTCTGCAAATGGCGATATCAATGTTTCAGGCGTAGTCACAAATGAATGCGTAGGAATACCAACAATCACATAATTATCCCCAACATTCGAAGGTATTTTAAATGAAGACAATTCGCCGTTTGTTGTTGATAAAACTATCTTTGCATCAATCTTTTTATAACCACCGTAATCACCATACTTTCCGGTTGCGCCAATTATTAAATCTGTTTCAAGACGGTCTTCTTTGCCACATTGTCCAATATCAAATCTGGACTGCCAACCATTTGGTATTGCAAAAGTCCCCTGTGAAACAAGAACCATATTCGCTTGCCCAGCAATAAATTCTTGTAATGTCTTTGTGTTTATCTCGGGGCTTACAACCAATGCACGTCCAACAACACCTGGGATAGACATACGAATATTGCTTTCCCCAAACGCAGGCAACATATTCATCCAAATAATCGGATTATCTGTTTTTGGATACACACGATAAACATCTATATCCCACGCCAAAACATATTTCTTTGAAGCGACATCAGCTATTATTTTTGAAACTTCGCGTTCTGTCTGATAGTTTCCTTCGAACACAACAGTTTTATCTTGCCAATTCACCAATAAATTACCAACGTCGGCACCACGCATAGCATCCAGTATAGCCATTATTATTGTTTCATCTTTTGGCATTTTTATCATCCATTTGCCCTGACCAGTCAAATGGATTTCGCCAAATTCAGCGTCATATGAATAATAAACTTTGCCCATTTTTGCCATCAATTCAACCGCATCACTTAAAGAACTGGTTGAAATCGTTCCAGAAATTTTTTCAAAAGTCGCTTGATCTTCAATTACAGAAATATCAGTATCTTCTAACAATTTTTCCAACGCATCTTTTACATATTGTCTTTTGAAATCGTAATCAGAAACCTTTAAATCAGGCAATTCATCACCCGTATTAAGACGCACAATTTCTATCTTTTCTTCTGGGACGACGCTTACAACACTTTGGTTATTCCAATCAACAGTACATCTTTTTGGCAAATCCAAAGCAAATCTTTGCGCAGTATCGGTTGTTAGTGCCGCCTTCTTTGGAAAAATAGGCACAGAATTTTCATCAATAACTGTATTTTCAACAACGTCTATTGTATCATACAGTGGCATATTTTGTTGTTTTCTTGCACACCCAGAAACAACCATTGCACATACTACACCAGATAAAACAATTGTTTTTTTGATATTATTTAGTGCCATTTTTCTTCCTTTTTTATCTTTTATTTTATGATATTACTAAATATTCATAATTTTTTCAAACTCTTCCAACGACATTTCATAAATAGGTTTTTGATTTGGCGTTACCAAATTTTTCACTTTTTCAAATTGCTTTTCAAATAAATTCATCGCATCAAGAACAGATTTATCAATTTGCGCGCCAGATTTTTTTAATCTGTTTCCATATTCTACAATGTATTCCAGAACATCAGCTGCAAAAAATCGACCCACATAATTTTCCAGCGCAATTCCGCCTTTTTCAACACAAATTGCGGACAAAACACGCGACATTTCATTATAAAAATTAGCTAACTTTATATAATTTTGAACGCTTATTGACATCTGCCTTCCTCTGGTTTGTTTTTTACATTATAAAAACTATTGCCACACAAACGCAATTAAATTATAATATAAAATATGAAAATGAAATATTTATTCTTATTTTTAGCTTTAACAGGATGTGCGTCTGCAAATCGTGGTTCGATTGATGATGCAACAATATTGAATTGGGAAAATGATGCTGTGACCACAGAACAATTCGTTCGCGACCACAAATCTTGTTTGGGCATAAAAGACTCTAACTATGTCCCACGGTCCAGAATTGCAAAATTATTATCCCCAAATCAAAGCGCACAAATGCCTGATTGGGATGGGCTTTGGGTAACTTTTCAATCAAATGAATATAAAGATGTTGGACAACGCGCCCTGCTTTCTATTCCGCCAAACAAAGCCTCTAAAACGGTTGGGTATTATCGTAAGTGTATGTTAAGACGCGGTTATTTGTTGCGTGCACAATAAAGCACTTGTTTGTTGGCTATTTTCTAAAAATGTGATATAATGTACCTGTTATGAAAAAGACCTTTTTCTTTTGGCTGTATTTTATAACGTCAATCATTTTGGCGATATATTTTTCAACACGTATTATAACCAGCCTTATGGGGCGCGGACCGGTATCACACATAAAACACATCTCTATTCTAAGCGATTCCAAAGATATGGACTTTGAACAAATCCGTATGGCAACAGGAATAACCAATGGAACAAATATAAAATTTGTTGATTTAAGACAAATGAACAATCGTATTGCTAAAATTCCGGGAATAAAAAACTCGTCGGTTCGTCGTTTGTCAAATGGCGATTTGGTTATAAAAATAGAAAATTACAAGGTTGCCGCACAGTGGAGTGACGGGACAAACTTTTACCCACTATCTGTAGACGGTGTAAAGATAGATAGTCCGTCACCAGAAAGAAATACCAACACCATTGTTTTTCAAAATGTCAGCAACGACGATTTAAAAAATGTTAATTTAAAAGAAATTATAAGTACTCTTTCTCCTATTGCCAAATACGTTGATCATGTAAACATGATTGAATCACGCCGTTGGGATATACACACAAAGAATAATATTACCATATATTTACCAGAAGAAAACCCAGCTGTTGCCATAAACAAAATAAGTCGTTTAAATCAAACACACAAGATATTATCTCGTGATATTAAAGTTATCGATATGCGCGATAATTCAAGAATTTTGGTAAAAACAAGACAATGAGATTGGCAAATTCATCTTTTTTGTGTCTTGATATCGGAACATACGGTGTTCGTGGATTGGCGCACAATATAAGAGACGCAAAGATAGTCCAATCTGTAATGCATTCTGTAAAAAATACTAACACAATATTTGCACTTAACAGTGTTATTGATGAACTGGAACAACAATTGGGAACACATTTTGATTCTGCGTTTATCACTGGAAACTTTGGGGCTGCAGATTTTAAAACATTCTCTGACATAATGTCTTGGAACGAAGAACATAAAATTAACGAACTGGACCTGCGTCACCAAATTGCAAAAATCGGCGCACCAGAAAATTTTTATACTATGCACATCGTTCCTGTGTTTTACGGAACCCCGCATATAAAAAACATAAACAACACACCAATCGGGCACATTGATACCAGTTTGAGATCAATATTCAGTGTCATTTCATATGAAAAAGACAGAACTGCTTATATTTCTGATATTTTACGCCGTTCCCATATTCAATCGTCTGGATTTTTAGACCCTGCTTTTTTGCAAAACGCCGTTTATCGCAAACCAAATGAAAAAGTAATGTTCATTGATTTGGGCAACGAATTTACCAGTGTTTCTATCTGGACTATGCGCGGTCCATTATATTTTAACAAGATAAAATTTGGTGGGCACGATATAACCGCTGCAATTGCATCTGGATTAAAAATCGGAATAAATGATGCGGATACATTAAAAATATCTGTGGCAAGTGCCATCCCTAATGAAATGGACCGGTTTACACCTGCTGATATATCTGAAAAATTTGCTTCTTTTTCACGCGCAGATATAAACGATATTTTTATTCCTCAATTAAAAGATCTGATAACTCAAATATACGAACAATCAATCAAATATATAAATCAGTACAAACCTGAAAAAATTGTTCTTACCGGCGGCGGTGCAACAACAGACAATATTAACACTGTATTTGAAGATATATTTAAAATCCCAGTAGAAAATCTGGGCGACAGCGCAAATATCAACGCTTTGTCTGAATACATTTGGAACACTTATCTGCCAGACCGCAATGCATACATACAAAAACAGGAAAAGATTCAAAATATAATCAATAAAATTGCAAATATATTTACAAGAACAAAGAAAACAAGAAAACAAAAATTCATACCTATAATGCCCAGCACGCTTTGCTTTAATATGGACGATATGACAACATACACTATGTTTGCAAGCGCAGGAATATCAATGATTCATGTTGATATAATGGACGGTTTTTATGTTGATAAAATTGCAGGCAGCCTTGGTGAATTAATGAATATTCGTGAAAGAACCAAGGATCATCTGCACGTACATTTAATGACAGAAAGCCCTTCGGTCTGGGCGCGCGATGTAATAAACGCCGGTGCAGACACTGTTATAATTTCTACAAATACTTCTGGCGTAAAAAATGCTGTTCAAATAGTGAAAGACGCAGGCAAACGTGTTGGAATCGCCCTTAACCCAGAATCAAACGTTGAAATTTTGATTCCCGTATTAAAACAAATTGATGAAGTTATGGTAATGGCCGTAGAACCTGGTGCTGCGGGTCAAGAATTTGATGAAAATGTTTTAAAGAAAATAAAAATTTTAAATAATACCCGCAAAAAACACGGTCTTAAATATTTAATCAGTGTTGATGGTGGAATCAATCCTGAAACAGCAAAACTTTGTTGGAACGCCGGCGCAGATTTATTGGCCAGTGGTTCTTACCTTGCAAAATCACATGATTTCCCATTGGCTGTGCAAAGTTTATTAAAGCATTAATTTACGCCCATCGCCGTTTTGCGTAATATAAATATGAATTGTGTTTTTCGGCAACATATCTTTTGCAATATCAGGCCATTCAATCAACGTAATATCATTATCGATTGCATACGGCAAACCAATTTCTTCCAATTCAGATACGTCCCCAATTCTGTACAAATCAAAATGAGATATCCCATCATAATTTTGAACCAATGTAAAAGTTGGACTTGGCACAACAGTATCTTCCCCGCGCAATGTTTTTATTATTTCGCGTGCAATTTCACTTTTCCCCATACCTAAATCCCCATGCAAAGCAACTGTTTGTGGCGCATGTAAAGTTTTTGCAAATTCACGCGCCCATGCACGTGTCTCGGTTACATTATTTAATAAATATTCTTTCATTTTATTCCACCAATAATAAATCGTCTTCCATTGCATGAATCAAATCGCGAACTTGTGCGGCCTGTTCAAACTCTAAATCTTCGGCATGTTTCTGCATGACCTTGGTAAGTTTTTTAATTTCCTTGCGCAAAGATTCTGCGTCCATAACACCACCGTCTTTATTATAAACAAATTTTCGTGATTTGTCTGTTTTTTCTTCTTTTTCTTTTACTTCATCAAACACAGATTTTGAAATGGTCTTTGGTGTTATATTGTGTTCTTTGTTATACGCCATTTGCTTTTCACGTCTGCGTGCGGTTTCATCCAATGCAGCACGCATAGATTCTGTAATTGTATCGCCATATAAAATCACACGACCATTTGCATTACGTGCCGCGCGCCCTATTGTTTGAATCAGCGAACGCGTTGAACGCAAGAATCCTTCTTTATCCGCATCCATAATTGCAACCAATTCGCATTCTGGAACGTCCAGTCCTTCACGCAACAAATTAATTCCAACCAAAACATCATATTTACCAAGGCGCAAATCACGCAATAAATCTATACGTTCCAGTGTTTCAATATCAGAATGCAAATACCGCGCACGAACATTATTTTCCACAAAATAATCGGTTAATTGTTCCGCCATTTTCTTAGTAAGAGTTGTTACAATAACGCGACCTTTGGTCTTTTTAACTTCGTACAACAAATCATCAACCTGATGTTCTGTTGGGCGCACTTCGCATATTGGGTCTAATAAACCAGTTGGACGAATAACCTGTTCAGAAACGATTCCGTTTGATTGTTCTAATTCCCATTGTGCCGGTGTCGCAGACACAAAAATCGTCTGGGGACGCAATTCATCCCATTCATCAAAAGTAAGTGGACGATTATCAACACATGACGGCAAACGGAAACCATATTGCGCAAGTGTTTCTTTACGTGCCCTGTCCCCACGCGACATCGCACCAATTTGTGGCACAGTAACATGGCTTTCGTCCAAAAACAAAAGCGCATCTTTTGGCAAATATTCAAACAGTGTTGGTGGTGGTTGCCCTGGCAAACGCCCAGTTAAATACCTTGAATAATTTTCAATACCACGACAAGTCCCCGTTGATTCCATCATTTCAATATCAAAATTCACACGTTCGCGCAATCTTTGTTCTTCGACAAACTTCATATTTTCATTAAAATATTTTAAACGTTCATCTAAATCCTGTCTGATTTGTCCGATTGCCTGTAATACAGACGGCATAGGTGTTGCATAGTGAGTATTTGGATAAACAACTATTCTATCTAAACGGTGTAATTTTCCACCTGTCAGGGTATCAAATTCCCAAATCTCGTCAATTTCATCACCAAAGAAAGACAATTTCCACGCCCTGTCTTGCGAATGTGATGGAAATATATCCAGTGTATCACCACGCGCACGAAAATCACCACGCGCAAAGCCAACATCGTTTCTTTTATATTGAATATCAACAAGGCCACGCATTACATCTTTTTCAGATATTTTATCGCCAGCCTTTAAAACCAGTTTCATTTCACTGTATTGTTCCGGCGAACCAATACCATAAATAGACGATACAGATGAAACAACAATAACATCGCGTTCTTCCAACATGGCACGTGTGGCAGAATGGCGCATACGATCCAATTGTTCGTTTATAGATGCGTCTTTATCAATATAAGTATCCGTTGTTGGAACATAAGCTTCTGGTTGATAATAATCATAAAAAGACACAAAATATTCCACATGGTTGTGCGGAAAGAAAGCTTTCATTTCCGTATATAACTGTGCCGCCAATATCTTATTAGGCGCCATTATCATTGTTGGTCGCCCAAGATTTTGAATAACGTTCGCCATTGTAAATGTCTTTCCAGAACCGGTTACACCCAATAAAACCTGCGACTTGCGACCTTCTTTGACACCATTTACTAATTCAGATATCGCCGTTGGTTGGTCCCCCATCGGCGCAAAATCAGATTCCAAAGAAAAAATACTTTTACTGTCTTTCATTTTTTTATTCACATACCTTAATATAATTCATTATAATGAAAATACAAGGAAAGAGAATGATGCCTACAAAACAAAAACACACAAACAAGTTTTTACTGTTTTTATTATCTTTTATAGCAATATTCGTTTTAGCACTGGTTATTGTTCCGCCAATGGTAACACTGAACAGTATGAAACCAAAGATAGAAGCCGCCATATTAGCAAAAACAGGCATTCAAACAAAAATACATGGCAACGTAAATTTCAGTTTAATGGGCAGCGCTTCAATTATTGCACATAACATCAGCATACCGAACGGGGTTGTTTCTTCTGTTCAGTTTAAAATACCACTTTTAGACATATTCAATATACAAAAAGCAAACATATCAGGTGATATATATGTGAACGGCGCATCACTTCATGTTGAAAAAATCACTCCTTTTGATATAAATAATAAAATCATCGTTAATAATTCAAAAATACACTTCCTTAACAAAGAATACAAAATAGTACATGCAGATTTTTCAAAAAATGATACCACCGCCTTTATCCGTACAGACCAACATAAATACGAAATAAAATCAACGAATAACGATTTTATTATAAAGAACAAAAATAACAATTTGATTTTGAATGGCAAACTTTTAAAAAATGGTTCTGCGCATGCTCACATCGGTATAATCGCACAAGACATAAACAAATGGTTTGAATTCAAAACACCACGCATAACAGGAAAATTTCCTATAACTGCAGATGTTTATTGGGATGGCGGATACGGAATAAAATTTGATAATATATCTGCACAAGATGTTCATGGAAGTGTTGAATTCAGAGACGATGGATATAAAATAGTCAAATTAAAATCTAATAATGCTAACTACAATATGTCTTTTATTTTAAAAGATCCTTACATTCTAAAAGATGCATCATTTGATTTAGATTTTTATGGTAACATCCAATTTGGCAACAGAATTTTTAAACATTTAAAAATTATTACACATGGTCAAAAAGACAAAATAATCATAGAAAGCATCATCGCAGACGATATAAATATCAAAGGCGGATATATTGATGCAGATGGCGCACACGATGTTCATATATCTGGACTTTTATCTGGTCTGCACACAACATGTCTTTTCAATGGAACCCCAACAAATTGGTATTGTAAAGAATATTCACATGGGAACAACATTACATCTGTTTTTTCAGTCAAAAACGATGTGATTAATGCAGATGTTTATTCTACAGCCGTTTACGCAGACATGAAACCTTTTGTTGTTACAATCAGAAAACTGGCATCCAGCGGTGAAGTCAGATTTTATTATCCTGATATGGATGGAACTTTACATCTAAAAAAAGACAGTTATACCGTAGATTACACCCGTCTTGAAAACAGATCTTTGCACCAAGTAAAAACTACTCTTAAATTTCTTCCAGAATTCATGAAAGATGAAATTGGCGATTTTGTATGGGTTAACGGGGTTATGATTTTTACACCGCATTCAAAACAATGGTTGTTATCTAAAAGTACAGACTATTTTATATTACGTGGTGAAAACTTCAAAAAACTTACACAAAAAGTAGATTTACAATCTTTAAATGATTTACCTTATGTTTTATCTGGAAATTATAAAAACGGAACAATTTCTGATTTTGTGGTTGAAATTGCGAACCACAAACTTACTGGCATAGTATCTGGAAAATCTATTACATTAAAAACAGATGTTTTGAACGCAGATTTATTTGCAAACCAATCTTTCATAGAAAATTTTGAAGATTTATCATTTTTTACAAAACACCCTATGTTGTTACCTTTTGAAACAAATGTAAATATCGCATTATCTGCAAATAAATTCATTTATAAAAATCAAGAATATAATAATTTTGTATATTCTCTCAATAATAACACACAAACGTTTTCAATATCAGATTCTGATCGTGGCAACCTGTTGGCAACCATCAAAAAAGACAATATAAAATATGAATTAAATATACAGTTGAATAAATTTGTATTCGATGAAAAATTATTACCTGAAAATATGCCTCTTAATATTTCAGACACATCAATAACTGCAGAAATAAAATTAAATACCTTTGGAAAGATTGCACATGACATTATTGATAATTTAAATGGTACATTTGATGCATCTTTTGATGGCGGAAAATTATATGGATTAGGCCTTGCTGAATTTTATGCAAGCACACAAAAATTAACGATATTAAACATTGAATATGCTTTATCCAAAGCATTGACATCTGGTATCACACCTATCAAGAAAATGCATATTGTCGGAATTTATGAAAACGGCAACATAAAAAATACTGAACCATTAACCCTGTCCATGCCACACACTGATGCAACAGGTATATTTGAAATGAAAAATAACGATATGACCGCGAAATTGAAATTAATCTTGCGCGGAACATCGCCCAGCCCAGAACCAATAGATTTAACAATCTATCCAAACGATGCGCGTGATTTTTCATTGTCTGAAATTATGATGCATTTTGACCCAGAGTATATGCGTGAATTTATAAAAACGCATAATAAATTTTAATAAAAAAAACACCCCAAATAAATCGGGGTATTTTTTTACAATGATACTTATTATCCTTTCTTACGAACTTGGATATGAACTTCACGTAATTGTTGTTCTGTTACTTCACGTGGTGCACCAAGCATTAAATCTTGACCACGTTGATTTGTTGGGAACAAAACAACTTCGCGCAAATTTGTCGTGCCTAAAATGATAGAAACTAATCTATCAATTCCAAACGCACATCCACCGTGCGGAGGCGCGCCATATTGGAATGCAGCGTACATACCACCGAACTTTTCTTTCACAACTTCCGGTCCATATCCGGCGATAGCAAATGCTTTGACCATGGTTTCTGGGTTATAATTACGCAAACCACCACTGCAAATTTCAGCACCATTCAAAACCATATCAAATTGATTAGCTTTGATTTTCAATGGATCACCATCTAATTCGCCTTTTGGCAAACTGAATGGGTTGTGTCCAAAATCAACAGCGCCAGTTTCTTCATTTAATTCATACATTGGGAAATCTTCTATCCAACAGAATCTAAATTCTTTTTGATTAATCAATCCCAAATCTTCACCCAACTTGATACGCAATTTACCGGCGGCTTTGGCGGCTTTTTCTGCAGTATCACAAACGAAGAACAAAGAAGAATTATCTCCTGCAATTTCACGCAGTTTTGCAATTCTGTCTGCATCTAATTTCTTTGCAACAGGTCCTTTGGCTTCATCTGCAAAAACGATATAGCCCAATCCACCAAGTCCTAATTCTTTAACTGCGTATTCACCCAATTTATCGAACCAGGAACGCGGCTTGTCTGCAGAATTTGGCGCAGGTATTGCACGAACCACAGATCCGTTTTCGACAGCATTTGCAAAAATTCCAAAATCAGATCCACGGAATATTTCACTTACATCAGATATTAAAATAGGATTACGCAAATCTGGTTTATCGCTTCCGTATTTTAACATTGCTTCATCGAATGGAATATGTGGAATTTCCGGTGCAACAACAGCATCTTTGACAAAAGTCTTGATAAGTTCTGGCATCAATTCATCGCCAACAGCCTGAATATCTTTTAAATCAACAAAAGACATCTCCAAATCTAATTGGTAAAATTCCAGCAATCTGTCCGCGCGCAAATCTTCATCACGAAAACAAGGTGCAATCTGGAAATATCTATCAAATCCAGAAATTTGAATTAATTGTTTAAATTGTTGTGGTGCCTGTGGCAATGCATAAAACATGCCATGATGATTACGGCTTGGAACGATATAATCGCGGGCACCTTCTGGACTGGACACAGTCAAAATAGGTGTTTGAAATTCTGAAAATCCCATATCCCACATTTTATCACGCAAGAATTTCATAACACGATTACGTGTCAAAATGTTATTATGCAAACTGTCGCGACGCAAATCGATATAACGATATTTAAGGCGTAAATCTTCGGCCACAGTATCATCATCACCAAACACCTGGAAAGGCAGAACATCAGCATTTGTTAAAACTTCCCAGTTTTCAGATTTAATTTCAATATGTCCGGTTGGAATTTTGTCATTGATGGCTTCTTTATCACGCGCAACAACTGTACCAGTAATTTTTATAACAGATTCAGGACGAACTTTTTCTAAATTTTCATCGCCCCCATCAAACACACACTGTGTTATTCCATAATTATCGCGCAAGTCCACGAACAAAAGCGAACCATGATCGCGTTTACGATGAACCCAACCCGAAAGCGTAACTGTTTCGCCAACATTTTTTTCGTTTAATTCGCCACAGGTATGCGTTCTGTACTTTGATTTCAAAGAAAGCATTTTTTACACCCTTTTATTTTTGTTTCGGTGTCGCATTTAGATTTTAGATTACGGCACCAATTCAAATCTTAAACACAGGGGCGCTAAGATTTTTTCGCGCGGTGCCACCCTGCTTTTTTTACTTTATTTTGTTTCATAAATACTCCGCGGTTGTCAGTCGCATCAACACATTTATAAAACAAACAAACGCAAAATAGATAATGCATTTGCTTTGTGCCCGTTAGGCATCAGAAATGTATTAGATATTGCGGATTGTGATGTTTTTGTGATGGGAGTGTATTAAACATACACGACCTGAACAAAAACGAGCAAACGCAAAATAGATAATACATTTCTGGTGCCCTAAGCAAGAATCGGACTTGCGACTCGTCCTTACCAAGGACGTGTTTTACCACTAGACTATTAGGGCAACTGCAAAATATTATAACTGCAAAGGGACAAAAATCAACATAAAAACAAATTATCTTAACGCACGCAAAATTTCCTTGTGTTCATTGGATACCCGAAAAGATTCGCATGCTTTTTGAATTGCACGCAGGCGGGTCCATTCGTCAAGTTTTCCGCGCTGAAAATACGGCAAAATCTCATCAAATTGCTTGGCAATGGCGGTCGCAAAATACCACGCCCGCATCATATTGATATAGTATTCTTTGCTTTTTATATTCGCCACCATATCAGTATATTTTATATCAAATTCGCTATCCAACCAATATTGCATAAGTGTTTTTATGGCAAACCGCACAGTATAAACATCTTTTGACCTTATCCATTTACGAACATATTTTTCTACAACACCAAGGTTTTTATTGAACACACGTGGGGACATTTGGTCGCAAGTCGCCCAATTATTAACAAAAGGCAAAAATCGTTCTATCTCCTTAAGCACCATATCAAAATCACGAATTTCAGAAAGAATAAACGCATGCAATTGGTTTTCTTCGAAATATTTATGTGGCAAATACGAAATAAAATCTTTATATTGTCCGGACTTTACCATATCTTTCGCAATTTTACGCAGTTGCGGTGTCCGCACCCCTATAAAACAATCACGCGAAACATTTGGAATTAACTTCGCACTAAAATCGCCGTATACGGTATCCTGCAAGGCATACAGAGATTTTACAATATCGTTTTTCATTTCTTCCATCTTTTCAATGCGGGATATACATTTTCACAAAATTGCCGCATTTGTTCAGGTGTCATACCGGCCTGATCCGAAAAAGGAATCATTTTTTCGATGTATTCTTGCATTGTGCATTTATCGACAAATTCACCATCTTTATAACAGTAAATACAATAATCAGGATTCTTGGAACCGTCTTTATTTGTTCCCCACAATTTTTCATCATCTATTGGCATTGCACAACTTTGACATATACGAGACATAGCAAACTCCTTTTTTCTGATTATAGTATACACAAGAAAGAAAAAACAAGCACTATGGCGAAGGGATTGTTCCGCTACGCTTCACTCCCTTGCAAAATTTGCCTGACGGCAAACCGGCGTTATTCCGCCTTTTTGCTGCGGGTCGGACCCCATTGCCGGTGTCCAAATCCCCAATACCAAAAATTAAACCCCGAATAAATCGGGGTTGAATTTTTGGTAGCGGCGAAGGGATTCACTCGATACTTCGTATCTGCGTGGCAACCGTTACGATTTTGGCGCGTTAACACTTCCAAAATCTACTTGTTGTCGGACCAGGGGTCCTCATCTTTCGCGACTAAACCAAAATAAAAAACGACCACAAGGGTCGTTTGTTATTTTGGTAGCGGCGAAGGGATTCGGACCCCTGACCAAAGGATTATGATTCCTCTGCTCTACCACTGAGCTACGCCGCCAGCATTGCTGCATTATAACAGACTTTTTTAAGTTTGCAACAAGATTTCATCCTTATTTATTTCAGATTTATTTTCACACTAAAATATGACTTATGAAAAAAATATTTATTCCTTTATTTATATTATTTTTGTCTTTGCCCGCGATAGCGAACGAATACTTTTTACCAGAAAACAAGACTTTCATGGGAACATATCAAAACCAAGTTGGCTTTGGTATTGGTCAGGGTTTTGATACAGGCTGGATTTTGCCGCCACCGACAAGACCTGTGCCTTTTTATATTGGAACATTTACATATTCACAACCAACAACTTTTTTTAGGGTTTCTGCGCGTCGTTCTATAAACATATCTGAAACATTGGGACTTGATAAAAAATATGGATGGAAATGGCAAGATTATACAATCCCTATGATTTATTTAACCGAAGATATATTGTTGCTTGATTGCAACGATTTTTATGTTGCGACAGGTGCAGGGCTTGGTTTACAAGCACAAGAAAATGAACGCCTTGGTGCAAAGTTGATATTTCAATTCAAGGTAACGTTTGGCTATCATATTAACGAACGATGGTCGACAGAATTCTTTGTTCAACATTTTTCCAATGCCAACACCGCAGATGAAAATCATTCTTACGCTTTCTATGGTCTTGGCTTTACGTATAATTATTAAATTACCAATCTATTGGCTTTTCGCCATTTTGAATCAGATATTCATTCGCACGCGAAAAATGATGATTTCCAAAAAATCCCCGATATGCAGAAAGTGGCGACGGATGTGCACTTTTCAAAATCAAATTATTTTGATTATCAACAAATTCTGCTTTTTTCTGTGCAAACGAACCCCAAAGCATATAAACAACATTTTTACGATTGTCATTTACCGCCCTTATTACTGCGTCTGTAAATGTTTCCCACCCCTTACCAGAATGTGATGCTGCGATATGTGCCTGAACAGTTAATGTAGAATTTAACAACAAAACGCCCTGACGCGCCCAAGCAGACAAATCACCGTTTGTAATACTTTTATGCCCGATATCAGATTCAATTTCTTTATAAATATTCACTAAAGATGGTGGAAAATCAACGCCACTTTCTACAGAAAAACAAAGACCATGTGCTTGCCCTGGTTCATGATAAGGGTCTTGTCCAATAATAACAACCTTGACATCTGAAAGCGGACACAAATTAAACGCATTAAAGATATTCTTTGGTTCTGGATATATTGTTTTCCCAGATAAATATTCGCCACGCACAAAATCAGTCAACTTTTTAAAATAGTCTTTTTCAAATTCTGATGCTAAAACATCTTTCCAAGATTGTTCAATTTTCACATCCATTTTCAGACCTCTATCAATTTATTTTGCAAGGACTTCCAAAGAACAACATCGATATAACCAATCGGTAAATTTGTTTCTTTGTGTAAATGTTCAAACATTTCATCACAAGATTTTTTTATATTTTCATCCAATTTCCCATTATCTATTTTTTTGTATAACACGCTGTTTCCGCCGTACAGAACGCCAAGACGTTGTATCCAAATATCATATTTCACAACATTTTCACCCAGGTTGCGCGCCAAATGATTGGCCGTAATCTTTCCGATATGTGGCAATTTTTGCAGATAGTTTAATTTATCTTCCAACGACGAACATGTGTAATAATTGTCGCAAAAATCTTGTCTGTTATTCCAAATTTTACAAATCGCATTTATCTTGTTTTTATTATTAAAAATTTTTAACAAATCTTCGGCATTTGCTGGCATTTTCGACATAATAATTTTATGAATTTTTTTTGCTGTTTTTTGTGAAAAACCACCTGCCAAAATCACATAAGACACAGTACTTGCAAATTCATCAGGATTTAATCGTGGTGGATTTGAAAGGATTTCACGAATCTCATCAAAAGATTTATCATCACTGTCTAATCCTTTTTCACGCAATTGCGCATCCAGATTTTCAAACCAAGATTTTGAAAACATTTTATTCATTTGTTTTTTTGAATTGTGTTATCGCAGTATACAATGCGTTTTTATCATTTGATACATCAGAACCAATTAATTTTTGTCTGATTTTTTCTTTTGCTTTGTTAAAATCTTGTGCAATTTTTTGCGCGTTCCTATCACGGTCCGATGTCGGATATTTTATAGTTATACCAAGATGACTTTTTATAAAATCGTCCGGCATCTAACCCCTTTTGTTTTTACACGTCCAGATTCGCGTTCAATGCATTTTCCACAATGAAATCACGACGTGGTTCTACAACATCACCCATCAGCATAGAAATAACTTCGTCTGCTTGAGATGCATCGGTAACTTTTACTTGGAAAAGAGAACGATGATTTGGATCCATAGTTGTTTCCCACAACTGTTCCGCGTTCATTTCACCCAAACCTTTATAGCGTTGTATCTTTAAACCATTTTTTGCATATTCAAATGCAGTATCTAACAATGCGAACGCACCCCAAATCTTTTGTGACTTAGATTTCACACGCAAAGTTGTTGGTTTAGAGAAAGTATCTATCAATTCTTGTTTGCCCGCCATTCTTTGCCATGAACGAATTTCAGACGAATTGATTTTTTCACGTGTTAAAACATGCGTTTCTGTAACACTGCGTAAAGTTCTTGTGATTTTAATACCTTCGATATCGCTTGAAATTTTCCAGCCACGTTCGAATTCTAATTCTTCATTATCCAGCATATTTTCAGCAGCTGCAAAATTTTCAGGTGTTTCTTCTTCGAACACTTTATTCAGAGCCAATGCTTCAATAAAACGCAAAGGCATAACATGATTCAGTGCTTGTAAATTAGTTTTCATATCATCAACCAATTCCAACAAACGTTTGAAATCAGCACCCGCAAGTTGTTGACCATCACTTGTTTCAATCATACCATCAGATGCTAATTGGTCCAGCAAATAATCGTCCATTTCGCGTTCGTTTTGGATATAGATTTGTTGTTTACCGCGTGTTACACCATAAAGTGGTGGCTTTGCAACATAGATATAACCGCGTTCAATGGCTTCTGGCATATGACGATAAAAGAACGTCATAAGCAGTGTTTGAATATGTTGTCCGTCCACATCAGCATCGGTCATGATAATAACTTTGTGATAACGGAATTTTTCGATATCAAAATCATCTTTTCCAATACCTGCGCCCAATGTTGTAATCAAGGCACCAATAGTGTCAGAACCGAGCATTTTATCAAAACGCACACGTTCAACATTTAAAATCTTTCCACGCAGTGGCAAAATGGCCTGTGTTTTTCTGTCGCGACCCTGCTTTGCAGTACCACCAGCAGAATCACCCTCAACAATGAACAATTCACATTTACTTGGATCTTTTTCAGAACAATTTGCCAATTTACCAGGCAAACTTCCCAATTCTGGTCCTGTTTTCTTACGTGATAATTCACGTGCCTTGCGTGCTGCTTCACGTGCAGTGGCCGCTTCCACGATTTTATCAACAATCATTTTTGCGATTACTGGATTTTCTTCCAAGTATTGATACAGCAAATCATTCACAGTATTTTCAACCAAAGGTCTTACTTCACTGGAAACCAATTTGTCCTTGGTCTGTGAACCAAACTTTGGATCTGGTATTTTTACACTAACAATACTTGTTAAACCTTCGCGGAAATCTTCACCAGACAAATTAACGTCTTTCTTTAAGTTTTGTTCAGAGATATATTTATTCAACGCACGTGTTAAACCTGCCCTGAATCCAGCCAAATGTGTTCCACCATCACGATTTGGAATATTGTTAGTAAAGCACAATGAAGTTTCTGTATAAGCAGTTGTCCACTGTAAAACAATTTCGATATAAGAATCATCGATTGTCTTTATCATTTGGATTGGTTCCGCATTCAACAATTCTTTTGATTTATCAAGATAAGTTGCAAAACCCTTTAACCCATCGGCAGAATGGAAACTGCGTTCAACTTTTTCTGGCCCGCGCAAATCTTCCAATATAATACGGACATTTGCATTAAGGTAAGATTGTTCGCGCAACCAAACTTCCAATGTATCAAAATCAAAACGTGTTCCAGTAAATGTTTCAGGTGATGGCAAGAAAGTCACTTCTGACCCATGTTCATGACCACTTTCGTTTTTAACCACGGTTAAATCCATTGTCGGCACACCGTCTGCAAAACTCATTCTGGCTTCTTTATCCCCACGCCATACACGCACTTCCAACCAAGTAGATAAAGCATTAACCACTGATACACCAACCCCGTGCAGACCACCAGATACTTTATAAGCACCATTACCTTCGTTATCAAACTTACCCCCAGCATGCAATTCACACATGATAAGTTCCAGCGCACTGCGCCCTGTTTCATGGTTAATATCAAATGGCATACCACGACCATTATCGCGAATTGTTACAGACCCGTCTGCATTAAGCGACACATACACAGTATCTGCATAACCCGCCATCGCTTCGTCGATAGAGTTATTAACAACTTCATAAATCATATGGTGCAAACCGTCCCCACCTTCACCAACGTCACCGATATACATTCCAGGTCTTTTTTTAACCGCTTCCAGACCTTTTAAAACCTTAATTGAATCACCAGTATATTCATTATTTACAGCCATTTAAAAATCCTTTCTTTTTGCTATGTAAAACATAGCAATTTATGATATAATTATCAAGAGAAAACTAAGATTTTTAACACAAAAGAGGCAACAAATGAAATTCAAATTATTATACTATGGCGACATACTGACAAACCCGAAAAAGCGGGCTCAACACATTGCAGATATTCGCATGCAATTCCACCCACAGTTGAAAAAATTAGTAACCCTTCAGCCATGGAACAATTTAACCAAATTTATGATGCCAGATGCCAAGAAAAGCCCTATTATAACCCGTCATGTTGGCGGCATAGATTGGAACCCAATCATAACACCAAACCTGAAAATGATAGCAGAATTAGACATATTGTTAATGCATCCTGAAATTGTGGGTGTTCCGCATTCTGATATAGACAACCGTGTTAAAACGATTTTGGACGGATTACGTTGTCCACAAAACGAACACGAAATTGGACAAAATACACCTAAAGATATCGGACCAATTTACACATTACTGGACGACGACCATTTGGTTACAAAGTTAACTGTTAACACCAGCCATTTATTATCACCAAATATCTTTCCGTGCAAAAAAGAATGCTCGCCAGATGCGGTCTTTATGTTAATAGACGTAAATGTACGCGTTACCGAAGGGACACTGGAAAACTTGCCATTTATGGTGTAAAAATAATAACGGCGCAGATGCGCCGTTTTTACATAAAGACCGAAGTTATTTGTTCTTGCATCTGGAACGTTCCCAAAACAACCCACCCAATGATAATAGAAACAAGAATAATTCCGACACTGTTAAGAACACTTGAAATGCTTTCCATTTTACGAACAGATTCTTCCATATAATCATTTGCAATCTGATTAAGGTTTTTATCAAAATCGTTCATATCTGAGTAAATCATTAAATCGCCAATAATTTCTTCGTTTGGAAAATCTTTACCTGTCATCGCCAACGCGCTTCCCAGATTTTCACCATTAGCAATATAATGCAGTGTTTCTTCCAAAGTATCTGATAAATATCTGTTTCCTGAATCTGCCAATAAACGCATCGCATCTGGCACAGAAACACCCGCCGACACCATCGCAGCCAAAGACATCAACCAACTGACCGAAACTTGCAATTTATATGTGTTATACGGTGGAAATCTGTCAAAAAAGGTTCTGATTCTGCCCGTCCATATTGGTAATGACACCCAAATAAACGCAAACAAACCAACAAAAGTAATTGCTATACCATACCAATATTTGTTTGCAAAATCAGACACCCAAACCAGTGACGCTGCTGTTCCGCGCCAAACAACATCACTGCCTGCGGCTTCTGCCAATGGTGGCACAAGATAAATTCCAACCATAACAATTATTGCAACTGTTAAAGCGAACAAAAACAACGGGTACGCAACCGCAGACCACATTGCACGCTTTATACGATTTATTCCATTAACAACGCGACCAATATTTTCCAGTGATATTAACAAACTGCTTACATTACCAGAAGTCAACAAAAGTGTTTCTTCACTTGGTACCCAACCAGATGTCGCCTGGGCAAATGTCATACCACGTTCAAGATTCTTTTGAATTTCACGCATGGCAATCGCAAATGGTTCATTTGGTTTACGTCCATTATGCGATTCTATCATTTCAATACGATGCAACGCATCCATCAAAGTAAAATTATTACGCAAAAGCGATGCGATTTTACGCGAAACCGCCATACGTTTTTCAGTATCGGTTTTAAAAACTATTTTTGCATAAAGTAATTCCAGTTTATTCATTATCTTAATACACCCATGGTCTGTCTAATAAACCAACCCAGCGTTCCAATTCATCAACACCGATTATTCCGCGCAACATTAATTCCGTAGCCGCTTCTTTCAATGTGCGCCCGTTCATTTTTTCCAACCAATACTTTGTTGCGCCTTCGGTATCGCCAGAAAGAGCCAAACTTAAAAATTCACTGTTCGTCATTATAATTTCGCCCGCCTTGATACGACCAATAGTTCCAGAACCTTTACAATGTTCACACCCTGGTCCACGAACAAAAACCTGATTCAACCCCAAATCACCAAATGCATCTTTGACACGATTATACGCACCATGATCATGATGATTAATTAATGGTTCACGACAATATGGACAAAGCTTTTTAAACAAACGCATAGACACAAGACCGCGCATCATTGTTTCGTCTTTTAATTTGAAAGATTCGACACCCATATCCAATAAACGCGTCAGTGCACCCATTGCAGAATTCGCATGCAGTGTTGTCCAAACATTATGACCAGACAATGCGCCCTTTACAGTTAATTGCGCCGCAGACAGCGTTCTTATTTCGCCAACCATCAATGTATCAGGGTCGCTTCGCAACGCAGCTGCCAATGCTTCTGTAAACTTTTCTTCTCTTTGTTCTTCATTAACCGCATTAACCACCGGCATTTGATGCGCACCAAAAATCTTTTGTTCCGCAGGATCTTCCACAGTAATAAGATTTATTTCATATCTTCTTTCTTTTAACATCAACGCCATATTACGAACTAATGTGGTTGATTTACCAGATGACGTAGGCCCCGCAACAATAACCAATCCTGTTGGCGCGGAACGCAATCTTAACAATAATTTTTGTTCGTATTCATTAAATTCTTGTTCTGTTTTGATACCTTCGCTTGGGTTATCGTAAAGCAGACGCATAACAACATATTGCGAACCGAACGCAATCGGATTGAATTGCATTCTAATGCCCAAAACACCAGCCGGCAAATAAAGATCTTTTGTCCCACGTAATGGTGTCCGACCATCTTTTTGTGCAGTTTGATATTCGTTTTGTGCATAACTGGAATTTGAAATATCAGCCGATGCAAATGCGGCCCTTACAAAAGATTCCCCCCACTGTGAATTATATTCCAGAACAGGTTGCATACTGCCATCAATACGGAAATAAATTGTTGTTTGATCTGCAACTTCAATATGAACATCTGAAACTTTCTGCGCCGCGGCACGTGCGATTATATCGACAAAATCTTTTTGCATCTGATTATCATAATCGGCACGTGAATGAACTGTTCCGCCCAATCTTTCATCATTTGTTTTATAGATATTCGATATCAAGCCCAAATCTGAATAAAAAGGTTCTTTGATTGGGCGTTTTTTTTGATGTAACAAATCAAGGAAAGCCAGCACGCGTCCATCATAACGATGTGTTCGCGATATTATAATCTCGCCACCAGAAAAATACGCAATCAAACTCTGCGTATCTTTAGGCAAAGCCAATTCTGATGTATACGCAGTTAACAAACGATTATTATTTGCAAACAAGTAATCGATAATATCTTTACTGTTCGCGTTTTCCAAACCGCTTGGTATAGATTGTTGATTTGAAAAAATATTTTCAGTGTTTGACATTATTTATTTTCCAATACTTAAACTTTCTATTTCACCATCTTTTTCAAAAATAATACCATCATTCAAAGAAATTGATTTAACAATATAACCATCTAATTCTTTACCAACAGCAATACGTCTGTTTTGACCAGTTGCAACATCTTCGATAGTCGCTTGTAATTGATTACCCATACCAATAACATTTATCAATTTATATTTTTTATTAACATCTGTTTCAACTTTCTTTTCTGGTGCTTTTGCAACAGGTGCAGGTTCTTCATCCAGCGCAGCCATTTGACGTTTTAAATTTTCTGTTTGGATATCCAACTGGGTTTTTGCGGCTTCTAATTCGTGTTGTTGTTGTTCTGCGCGTCCCGAAAGAGTATCTAATTCCATTTGCAATTTAATTTTTTCTGCATTTAATCTTTCCAAATCTAAATCTAGTTGCGCACGTTCTTTTTCTAATTGTACAACAACCTTTTCCTGTTCCAGCATTGTTATTTTTTCAAACAACGAACCATTTTCATTATAATTAAGCAGCGCGTCTGCAGACATTTTGTCCGCAGAATCAAAATCAGATACACTTTCTTCAACAATTTCTTCTTCGACATAATCATCATACGCAAAAACCGACTGGTTTACACCAATCACAAACAAAGAAACTATCATTATCAAATTCAATTTTTTCAACATTTTTTGCCCTTTTATTTTGTATAAATAATTACTTCATAATTCCAAGTCCTTGTATTAGCACGCCAAGAAACAGATGTCATGTAAACACCCTGAAAATCTTTAAAAGCATACATAAATTCAGATGGTATTAATTTTGAAGAAACCGCAACTTCTGTTACATGAACAGTTTCGCTTATGCCGTTATTCAAAATTGTATCCGAAACATTGTTTATTTCTGCACGCGCCCCTATTTGTTGAAAAACACTGGCAATATCACGCGCAGCACTTATTGGATCGCGTTCATCTAACGAAGAATATGTCTTTAATGTTGGTAATTTAACACGAACGATAACTTCATCTTCTGATGTTTGTTGAACAACAGCCCCCGGCATTAATTCGCCACCAATTTCATAAAAATCGTTCAGTGTTCCAAAATCCCGCATAAACGTCGCAGACACATATTCCCCATCACACTTTGCAAAAGTCTGATTCCAACCTGCGATTGGCTGCATAACAAAAGCGATTGCTTTATAGCATAAATTTGCACGTTCCATTACATTTGGCAAATTATCATATGGATATTGGAAAGACTGTACTGCTGCTTCTTGAGCTAATTTTTTATCTAAAATTTCTTGTTTTTTTAATTCTATTTGTTTTCTGTATTCGTTTGCCAACTCTGTATTTAAATTTACACCTTTATCAGATGGTGTTTTTATTGGATTGCTTAAAATATAAAAACCGAACAAAACAAACAAAACGGCCATCAACAACGACGGCAACACCGCTTTCAAGAAACAAAATGGACGCAAACGCGCGATATTACTATTTTTACCAATCAAATCAGATATATCTTTTTCTTGCGATTTGGGCATACCCCAACTTGCCGGCGCAATTAAAAGCCCCCAATCTGGCAAAGCAGAAAGTTCTGTATACGCTTTGCGTGCATCTTCTTGTTTTTCAAACAAAATATCACGAATAATAATTCCGTTTCTTACTGCGACAAGATAAAAACGATTATTGACATTGAATACCGCCAAAAAAGAAATAAATTCTGATAAAGACTCTGCAATTTGTGCTGCCGCACTTTCGATACCTGTCTTTGCACCATCATAAGAAGATCCTACCCCAACCATAGATCGATATTCTGTAAAATAGCATCTTCTTTTACTTCCTGATTTAGCCAATTCTTTTGCGGCACTGCGTGCTGTATTACCAACCCGCAGGGGCTGCCAAAAAAGCCCTGTTGCAAATTTTTTATGACGAACAGTTATGATTTGTTTTATCAATCTCTCTCTCTTTATGTGCATTATAGCACAAATAGATAAAAAAAATAAAGACGAAATTTGTACTAAAAAAGTCGTATTTCTACGACTTTTCATTATTTTTGACAATTATATACCTTTACTTTGAATTTAAAGGTTTTATCTGGGCCAAAAAACGTATCTGGAATTTCTGTAATATCCTGTTTTACAATGTAATAAGAATCACCTATTTTTTCTTGTTCCAATATGCTTTTTTCCAGATATTCATATGCATCTGATAATTTATAATTTTTAACATTGGAATCCAGAGTATATAAAAATTCACAATTTTTTGGTTCATTATCTAATCTAACCAAACCAGAACCAGCATCTGTGGATGTTGCACACCCTGCCAATACAATCAAAGACGATAAAGTTAAAATTTTTTTCATTTTTTTCTCCTATTCTTCAACAATTTCATAATTAGATTTATCACTAAATAATTTTCGCAAAACCAGATTATTCAACGCATGTGAACCTTTGTATGATTCCAGATGACCGTATATAAAACCACCACTTGTGAACATATCACCAACTGCATCTATGATTTTATGACGAACAAATTCGTCTTTATAATATAACTTGTTAAGAACACCATCACCTGCATCATTTAACGCAATAACATTGTTTTCATTTGCGCCACGACCCATACCGTGTGCTTTCAGATATTCCCATTCAGAATATTTCCCAAAAGTACGTGATTTTGAAATATCTTTGATAAATTTATCTTTTGATTTTTTAGTTTCGTCTAACAAACAAGAATAAGATTGTGTTCCGATAATTTTATCTTTGTAAACCAAAGTTGCATCTATTAACAAGCCATTATCGTTTGGGGACAATTTAACATAACCATTACCATTGCGCCAAATTGTGTGATTTAAAATTATCATTTTTATCTTTTTCCAGAAAGGCATTGTTTTTACTAATTCATTACGATATGCAATTATTGGCTTTTTAACAATTATTTTTTTGATATTTGATTTTGAATCTGTTGCGTCTTTGAAAAGATTTATAAATTCGTAAGCACTGCCATCTAAAATTGGTGTCTCTGGTCCATCTATTTCAATAATCGCAGAATCTATCCCGGTTATAAAAAGCGCGGCCATCAAGTGTTCTATGGTTTGAACATGTGCGCCGTTTTTATCGCCAATTGTAGTATTACGCATTAATGTTTCGCCTACATTATCATATTTTGCAGGAATTAAATCAGATTCTGGCAAATCGGTTCTTTTGAAAAATATTCCGGACTTCTTAGACGGTTTTATAACCATATTTACTGGTAATCCAGAATGAATTCCAACACCTGATATTTTAATTTTTTTGTTCAACTGTTTCATTAACCTTTCCTTTTAACCAATCATAAAATTTAGAATCTATATCTGTTTGCAATGCAGAAAACTTTATTTGTTCCTTTGCCCATTGTGGCAAGCGTACCCAATCTTTTTCCGTAGTCAACAATTTGGCATTTTTTTCTTTTGCCAAACTCGTCAACTTTTTTATATCTTCATCTGTATATTGATAATGGTCAGGAAAAGAGATTTTTTCAATTATCTTGCAAGGAATATTATCAAAGAATTTCTCAGGGTACCCAATCCCAGCAAACGCAACCACATTTGTATTTTTATCATACGGACAAATTTCACTGTTTTTTGCTTGAAACACTGGAATATTTGTTGGTAAAGCAAAATCTGGACGCACATCTTTTCTTTTTATAAGAATTATCGCATCTGCACGTTTTATAGCAGATTTAGTTTCACGCAACGGACCCGCAGGCAATAAAAATCCATTTCCAAAACCAATAGATTCATCAAATACCAACACAGAAATATCTTTTTTTATCGAAGAATTTTGAAAACCATCGTCCATTACTATTGGGGTATCTGATTTTTGCTTGTTTAACAAAATCAAATTACTTTTACGATTACCAACATGCACCAAAATATTATCAGAAGATAACATTTTTGCTTCGTCCCCAATACCCCCTGTTTGTTTAGATTTTTTATATCCGCGCATCACAACAGGTGCATCAAAGAACTTTGCAACATTACGAACTATCGGTGTTTTACCGACACCACCAGATAAAATATTACCAAAACAAATAATCGGACGACGCGATACATATTCGCGTTTTTTACGCATATTGAAAACAGTCTTGCTGCCCAATAAATAAAACAAAGAAAGCGGCAACAACATGACCGATGAAAAACTTCTTTTCAAAAACCACTTTGGTGTTTTCATGAGCAAGCCTTAGTGTTTAAAATTTTCAGGTGTTAAATCTTGTTCGACACGAAAATCGGTAAATCTTTTATCCAAATCATAAGCCTGTTTAACCATAATATCTTCCAGATTCTTACGAATTTTTTCAAAATCTTCTGTCTTTGTTTTTCTGTCAATAAACACAGGTTTTCCAACACTGCCCGCCATTATAGAAAAAGGTTTCATTAATAAATATCTGTCCCAACGATTTAAAAACCAAGGACGCGAACAAGAATAACAGACTGGAATAATTGGTGCCCCAGTCATTTTGGCGAAATAAAGCGCCCCATCGTGAAAACGCATAGACGGACCACGCGGACCATCAGGCGACAAAGCCAAACAAAAACGCCCCTTGTTCAGCGCACTGATACCGCGTTTCAAAACATTAACGCCACCACCAGCAGAAGAACCATAAATAGTACGCAAACCGAACAATTTTTCCATTTTAGCAATCGCGCGACCATCTTTCTTGCTGTCTGCAATGGCATAGCCACGAACGCGATTAAGCGCAATAACCGGTGATAACATCATTGTTCGCCCATGCCAAAACACAAAAATCGCAGGTTTTCTGGCATATTGACGCAGAATTTCTAAGCCTTTGATGTCTTTTTTTGCGGTAAAATATACAAACCAAATCAAGACATAATAAACAAGGGCCAAAATCCACTGAATTACGCCCCAACCATACAGAAATCTAAAAAAATGCTTTAAGTTCTTTTTAAGCACTTTTGTCATCTAAAAGACCTTTGAAAGCAATTCTAGCAATAAAAAACACACAATGCAATTTAAATAAAAAACACACCAGAACGGTGCGTTTTTTATTTAAACTGGTTGCGGGAGATGGATTTGAACCACCGACCTTCAGGTTATGAGCCTGACGAGCTACCGGACTGCTCTATCCCGCGATAAGCAAGGTTATTATATATCTTTAATCCTAAGAGTCAAATAAAAAACGTACTAATCAAAACATTTTTTCAGTGTTTCGCCACTGTCATTCAAATCAACATGTTTGTTGCGGATTTCTTCATCTGCCCGTATTTGTTGTTTAAGTAAAACAATATCAGGATGATTTTGTAATTCATTATTTAATTTATCAATAGCAAATTCTATATCTTTTTCATTTTTTACGAATATCGGAACGATTGAATTTGCGGCATTTTGTACAGATTTTTTAAATAAATCTTTGTTGTCTTCTATAACAGATAAATAGGCCCTTATATGTTCGTCTTCATGTTGCAGTATCGCATTATAAGAACAAGAATTTGGTCTGTGAGATATATCTATTTGAACCAGAAAATCCGAATACCCTATCGTCGTATCTATATTTTTCAAAGACACACAAAAACCGTCTTCTATGGAAGTTATATCTGCTGTTATTTCAAATTCATCGACCAGTGTTGCTACTACATTTCCATGTAAAACATCCATTTTTTGTAATGGTTGAACAACACTTTTCGTCCAAACAGGCACATTTATTGTAACTTCAGGGTTTAATTTATAATTTAAACAATCGTCCCCCGCAAATGCATCTGAAATAAAAAACGATAAAAATATATAAATAAATTTTTTCATTTCTAATCTATAACTATATCAGAATTTTTCATTTTTTTATAAAAATCATCACATTTCCAAATATGATAGCTGTCGCCACGTTCATCTATTTTTTTATTTTCCAATGTTAATTCTTCTACTATATCTGATTTAATTTTTTCAACAAAATCACTTTTATTTAATTTTTCAGAAAAATCAGGCACTTCTTTTTCAGATTTTATGAATATTGGTTTAAAATCTTTTGCGCCATCTTTCACAGATTTTTTTATCTTATCAAGATTAGATTTTATCACATTTTTATAAACATTTACATGATCTTGTTCATGTCTATAAACTATATCATACGCACAAGATTTTTCTTTTAATCTTTTATCTATTATAACATCAAAATCTTCAATAATTTCAATATCAATACCACGCAAAGATGCACAATATCCGCCGTGTACAGGAATTATTACCGTATGCGCCATGGCACTGTACGACATCTTTGGTTCTGTATAACCCAACTTTCCAACCATTTCTTTATCTGATTTTTGAGTTTTAACATCTTTAATGTTTAATTTTATATCAACATCTGGATTATATTTATACTTTGAACAATCATATGCAAAAGACATATATGGTGAAAACACAAATAACAAAAAGATTATTTTCTTAAACATATTGTTATATTGTCTGCTTTTTTAATATTCTGCAACAAAATTATTTTTTATCTATTTCAGATAAATATTCTTCATACATAAAATCCCAAATGTTCACATATTTTTTACAAACCCGTTCATAATTATCCAAAACAGCCGGTAATCTGCGTTTATATTCTTCTGGGGTGCACATCTTTAAAACTTGTTCTATATCTGATTCTGTTGTTATTTTTATTATGCCATCTGGGTTAAAGAATTGATCTATTTCTGTCGCACCAAGATATATTGGAATACATTGGTTTGCCAGTGCTGTTGTAAATCTTTCTGAAAAATAGTATTTATTCACGTCATTTTCTAAACAAATACAAAACATATAATCGCGGTAAGTATCTGATAATTTTTCTACACGTGGACCACCATCAAAATTACCAAAAGTATCGCATAAATGTTCTTTTTTACACTTTATTGCTAAATTGTACCTGAATTCGTGCAGTGAACACATACGTTTATCAGAAGAAATAAAAGAACAAATTTTACTTTTGTGTTTATACATTTCTGGTTCACATGGTTCGTCCCAAATACCAGCAGCAAAAGGAACAAATCTTGCATTCGGGATTGTGTCTAAAATCTTTGAAGAATATGTAAAAATATAATCAAACTGTTTATATAAATCGGGATATTTTTCAAATATTTTATAATCTTCTGGGACAATAGATTCAGATTCTACAAACATACCAAATTTATGTTTTGGTTTTCCCATTGTTTCCAACATGGCATCATTAGTGTAAAAATGCATATCTAACCCAATATTAAATTTATCCCATATAAAATATTTTGATGCTTCGGCAGAACAATAATCAAAATGTCTATCGCGCAGGAAAAAAGTCCGCATTTTTTTTCCATCTTTATTATAAATATCTGGTTCTTTATTACTTGGTAAAATCGCAAAATTATAGTAAGGAAAAAATAACTTGCCATACAACGTTTTAACATAACGATGTTTTTCACTGGTGTTATTTTTATAGCTCGCGATTTTTATACCACATAAATATACGTGTACACGACCATTTGTGCCTATTTCTTTTTTTAAAAATTTCATTAAAAAACTCTTTTATTATTCCAACATAATTTAAGTATGGGAATAATTTTCTATAATATCAAGCAGAAAACCGCCAGTATAAAAAATTCACAGATGTCGGTAAGTTCTATTACATTGTTTGCTTTTTTAAATATTCTGCAACAAAGTTATTTCCATATGTTTTATAAAGTTCTTCGGCCAATAATACAGATGAACGTCCGGATTCAAATAACTTTAACATATTTCCCAAACCACCCAATTCAGTATTTAAAATCACAGATTCCCCGTTAACAGGACGTGATAATAATACCGCACGTTTAAGATTTGGATATGCCTGACCTTTGATAAATGCCATTTCCAGTGGATTTAAATTCCATTTTTCATAATCACTGGTATCTGCCGCAGGATTACGGAAGAATAATACAGTCTGTGCCTGACCACGAACAACATCACCTATCCCAAGTTTATCAAGAACATTTGCACGTTGGAAAGCAACCATATATGCCTGACGATTTTTACGACCTTCTTGAAGTCCGGCTATGAAATTATCGCGAAACATTTTATTTTCCAACATTGGTGCTGTTTCATCAATCATAATAAGTGAAGGATTTCCGCCGGATACAGTTACATTATTTATTCTGTGTAATATATAAGATATAACAGCCGGCGCCAATACTTCATCTTGCAAAATTTCTGTAAAATCAAAAGTTGTTAAACGCGCACCTAAATCAAGAGTATCTGCTTCTTCATTAAATATGTCGCCATATTGTAATGGATCAACCCATTTCTTTAATTCGGCGCGCATCGGGCCACTGGATGAAAAACAGCTTTCATAAAGATTCTTTAATAACCTGTCTTTATCCTGCAGATAATCAAAGTTAACAGATACAGCACGTGCAATTTCATCCATTGATTCTGCATCATTAATATTGGTTATCATTGAAAACCATCTGCGTAAAAATGCACGATTACTGCTACTATCTGGCATTTTCAGAGGATTCAAATGTGTTAAAAATGCGTCACTACTTGCATCTTTTTCTTTGCCATTCATTGTTATATATTTACCACCAACAGCCAGAGTAAATATTTCAGCCCCCTTGTTTCTGTCAAAGAAAAACGCTTTTAACTTTTGATAACGTAAAGATTGTGCAATAAGGAACGAGAACAAAGTCGTTTTACCACCACCAGTTGGACCTATGGTCAGGGTATGACCAACGGCTGCCGGTTTATCAGAAACATGAAATTGAAATTGATATGGTGTTCCTTGGGCTGTTGGGAAAACAACAATTGGACCCTGACCCCAATCACTGTCCTTAACACCAGTTGGCATAGATGACAACGGTATACTTGTTGCAGCCGTCTTTGATAACATTTTAAATATTCTTGGAAATACATCAAATCCAGGTAATTGAGCAAAAAAGGACACTTTTGATGCAAAAGTTTCAACAACTGGTGATATACCAAATGAAGCAGATATTTTCTTAAATTCATCAACATATTCATTTAATTCTTCTATACTTTTACCAAACAACATAAACAAAGGATAATAATCAACCAATGTTTGATTACCAGTTTGATTTTCATCCATTTGATTTTGTGCTTCACTTATTTGTTCAAGTGTAGATTCTTCTGTTTCATCGGTAATAGTTGAACGATGTTGACGCATCAGTGTTTCAATATCACTTGATTGTAAAATATGAAAAGCATTCATACATATCATTTCACATTGAATAGTTGAAACAGTATCAAAAAATTCTTCATCCATATAATCAGGCGATATTTTAAAAGAAAGTGCAGCAGCATAATATTTTTTATCACCACTGGTATATTCAATTACACCGTTTTTCATAAATTCAACATTATCAACACATACTAAATTTGATATATTTTCGTCACATTTTTTTATTATCGGCTTTGATACAGGTGACAAAATTCTACCAAAGAAAGTTGCCATATTATCGATATTATTATTTCTTAACAATATTGGTTTATATGCAGATAATATAGATTCAACATAATTACAACACTGATTTAATTTTTCACGATTATTTTGACCATGAACAGAAACAACAACATAATAATTATTAGAATAAATCTTTAAACCTTGATTATTCCATTTATCATATATTTTCTGCAAAGTTGGCTGATCAAATTCATAATCTGTTTTTTGGTCTATGAAATCACGAATTGTAAAAAATCGCAGACAAACATCAGGATCTTGAATTTGATTAAATAATTGGGCACGCAAATCCAGCATTTTTTCACGATTTTTATCACTCATCATACTGGTTTGTACACCTTTTATTTTATAAACACGAACCAAAGATCCATCATCAATCGATAAACTGTCATCACTGTAAACGGCATTGAAAGGTAAATAATCGGAATATTTTGTATAACCAAATTTTGGAAAAACTTTCTTTACAATTGTTGGTATATAAGCCAACAAAACCAAAAATACCAGAACAACAGACATTGCTATTATAACCAAAGTCAATGTCATAGAATCTGTATTTCCTGCAAAATAATTAAATAATCTTTCCATTTTTTACACTACTAATTTTCTTGGCACCCTATTTTTTATTATTCTTATACTTGAAAATATAGTTTGAGCGATTTGCGGATCTTGTTTTGAATAAAAAGCCAATATTGCATGACAAAGCGATAAAATACCCAAAAAAAACAAAGGTAACCACATCGGTATATTACGTGGCGGGATTATCAAAAAAAAGATTATTCCCGCTACAAAAACCAAGAACCAAATCAGGAAATTTAATATTGCAAGATTATAAGGCACATAAAATATGCGCGGTGGGTTTGCCAAAGCTTTCAGAACTTTTTGCCTCAAAATCTCTCCTCTAATGGTTTTATTATAACAATTTCAACTTTTTTCAACAAGCACAAAAGTAAAAATATCATTTTTTGTTAAAAATATTAAAAAAGCCTGTTTTATTAACATGTTTATTATTTTGATTATTTTTCAACATTTTTAATAAAACCCATAAAAAACAAAGATTTTTTTGTTGAAAAAGTGTTAATAAAAAGTAAATAACAGTTTTTAATAAAATAAACAGCATTAATAAAAACAATAACATAAATATAATAAATTATTTGATTTTTTATAAATCTGGTATATAATCGTCCAGTAAAAAGGATTAAGACATGAAATTTTTAAGTTCTTTAAAGGCTTGGAAAAAACGCGGTAACATCAAACAAATCCGTCGTGGAAAACAAGTTTTATTGATTGACCCTTCTAATCCTAAATTAAAGGCAAAACAGGGTTTCAAGAAAAAATAATACCTGGAATACCGGGTATTTTTTTTAGTTTAAAAAAGCTTCTTCCATGACTTGGTTTATTTCAATAGTGCCAAGTCCACTTTTACGCAGATAATTTATCTGATTTTCAGTTGGTTTATAAAGTGCCACGCTGTGTGATGCTTTCTTTGGAACAGAATTTATATATTGTGTTGGTTTTAAAATAACCCGTGCACTTTCATCAGCCATAACGTAAAAAGATACATCTGAATCGCATTCTGGTGCATTTTTTTCTATTTTTGCACTGCCAAAAAGGTCTGTTAATGTATTTTTATATGCTGCAACACGTGTTTTTACAAAAATGCCGGTATTTTCAGCAAAATGTTGTGCTGTAACACTTATTTTTAAATTATCATGGTTTTTATCAATAATTTGTCCTTCAAAAACACTGTTTTTTCCACAATTTTTTATAAAAACATTTAAAAAAGCTGGTGATTTATTAGTTGTCTTGAAATCCATAATAATATTTGAATTTTCTGCTTTTATATCAATATTTAAATCTATATTGCCGGCAATTTCACCTATATATATAATATGTACTGGTAATTTAGGTGTTTTATTAATAGATATTGTATTTTTATCACTATCAAAATTGGCACTCTCATAATCTGATAAATCTTCATAAAAAACACCGTCGCGGAAAACCAAAGTTTCTGCTGGAAAAGTTTTTATATTGAATTCTTGCCAAAGGTATGACATATTAATACCTGTACTTTTATATGTATAATAAAAAAATTATAAAAAAAAAACAACTTTAATTGGTGAAAAGATATGGGATTTAATTGTGGTATTGTTGGTTTACCAAACGTTGGAAAATCTACACTGTTTAATGCGTTGACGCAAAGTGCGGCTGCAGACGCGCAAAATTATCCGTTTTGTACTATTGAACCAAATACTGGACGCGTGGTTGTTCCGGATAAAACACTGCATGATTTGGCGAAAATGGCGGGGGCAGAACGCATTATACCAACGCAACTGGAAATTGTTGATATCGCCGGTCTGGTAAAGGGTGCATCTGCTGGTGAAGGACTCGGAAATAAATTTCTTTCAAATATTCTTGAAACAGATGCGATAATTCACGTGGTCAGATGTTTTGAAAATGATGATATTGTCCATGTTAACGGAAAAATAGACCCACTGCTTGACATTGAAACCATTGAAACAGAATTAATGTTGGCGGATATGGAAAGTCTTGATAATCAAATCAAAAAATTGGAAAAGAAAGTTCATGGTCTTGATAAAAATGCGGCTAAATTATTGGCAGACGCAACGGCTATAAAAACCAGTTTTGAAAAATCCATACCTGCGCGTGAAATAGATGTTGATTCTAAACCTTTTAATTTATTAACAAGCAAACCTGTAATCTATGTATGTAATGTTGAAGAAAGTGCCGCAAGCAACGGAAATAAATATTCAGATATGGTTCGTGAAAAGTTTTCTGGCAAAGCACCGGTGTTGATAATTTCTTCAAAAATAGAAATGGAAATTGCACAAATTGTTGATGTTGAAGAAAGAAAAATGTTTCTTGATGAACTCGGTTTAAAAGAATCTGGATTAGACCAAGTAATTCATACCGGATATGATACACTTGGACTGCAAACATTTTACACTGTTGGACCAAAAGAAGCACATGCATGGACAATAAATAAAGGTATGACTGCGCCTCAGGCGGCTGGTAAAATACACACAGATTTCGAACGCGGATTTATTCGTGCAGAAATTATATCACCATCAGATTATTTACAATATGGTGGCGAAGTTGCTGTGAAAGAAGCCGGCAAAATGCGTCTGGTCGGTAAAGAATATATTATGCAAGAAGGTGATATATGCCATTTCTTGTTTAATGTATAAAATTTTAAGAAAATACCGGCAAAAGCCGGTATTTTTTATAAAAAACGTAAAAAAATAAAATCCCGGCTTTTTTGATAAAAATGTTTAAAAAGGCCGGGAATTTTTTTATTTATTAATATCTAAAAGTAATTCTAATTTTTCGTTTGCTTTTACAATATTATCATCAATTTCTTTTAATTTATTTCGATATTCTTCCCCGGCATTTTCCGGTATATTTGATAATAATTTTAATTTTTCATCTTTTAAAGATTTTATATATCTTTGTATTTTAAAAGAAGCAATGAATTTTTCGGCTTCTTTTATATCAAGTTCTGTTTTTGGCGCATCATCATCAAAAGATATATTTAGCGATACCAAGAAATCAGTATTTTTTTCCGCCAGTTCAGGATATGTTTGAACAATAGATTTCACCATATTTATATTCATAATATCAATATCAGGCACTTCAATATTTGGTGTATATTTTTGTTGTTTCCATTTATGCCACTGATTAAATTTTCGTTGGTTATATTCTTGTTCAATTTCATTTTGGAAAATTTTATCTTGAATTTTTGATGTACACTCTTTCAGATATTTTTCGGCTTGTGCACGACCACCGGGCGTATTTACCAGATAATTTTTATTTACACTTTCCCACAGAAAATCTATTAACGGTGTTGCATTATCTATAATTTTACGCATTGCAGATTCACCGGCATTTTTTAAAATTTCATCTGGGTCTTTTCCACCCGTAACGAAAGCAAATTTAACGTCGCTTGTTTCACGCAAAAACGGTAAAACCAGCGTGCACGCACGTATAGCGGCTTTTTGTCCGGCATTATCACCATCAAAACAAAATGTAATATTTCGATTAGATTTGCATAAAATTGCAATATGATCTTCGGTTAATGCGGTACCAAGTGGTGCTACTGTTTCTCCAAATCCATGACACTGCATTTGAATTGCATCAATTTGTCCTTCAACCACTATACTGCGGTTTGCGCGGTGTATAGAATCACGCGCAAAATTAAAACCGAATATAGTTTGTCTTTTGTGGAATAATTCTGTATCAGATGTGTTTATATATTTTGGCTCAGACCCATCCAGTGAACGACCAGAAAAAGCAACAATTTGGCCGTGTGCGTTAAATATCGGGAACATCAATTTATCACGGAAAAAATCATAAGGGCCATAATCCCCTATTCTGACCAAACCGGTTGCGGTTAATTTATCGCGTTTTATGTCATTAAATTTAGACGAAATAATATTATTTTTTGGTGCATAACCGATACGATATTTTTTTATCATTTCATCACTAAAGCCACGATTTCTAACGTATGCAAGGGCATGTTGACCAATATCACTGTATAATAAATCTTGATAAATCTTCGTTGCGTTTTCTGTTATTTTTATATAGTTTTCTTCCGCTTCAATTTGTGCGGCAGATTTTTGTTTTATCTCTGGCATTTTTAAACCTGCCATATCTGCCAGTTCTTTAATCGCTTCCTTGAAATCTATATTTTCAGATTTCATAGTAAAAGAAATTATATCCCCATGTTCACCACAACCAAAACAGTGATAAAAACCTTTATCTTCATTTACAGAAAATGATGGTGTTTTTTCATTATGAAATGGGCAACATCCCCAATAATTTTGCCCTTTTTTGGTAAGTGGTACACGACGCGAAATAACATCAACCAATGATAATCTTTGTCTTAATTCGTCAGTAAAAGAATTATCAAATTTTGCCAATTATCATGCCTTTCTTTTAAAAGATTTTTTTTGTTGTTTATTATTTATTAAATCAATTGCTGTATCCAAACTTGGTTGTTCTTTGACCGAAACATTCACACGATTACATGATATATATGGACCATACCGACCGTCATAATAATAATAAATCGGTTTATCGTTTGCCGGATTTGTACCAATTATCACCGGTTCAATTTTCTTTTTATCACCATTCAACAATTCACGCGCGATATCCAAAGTAATAGTTTCAAAAGTATATTTTTTTGCAGATACATTTTTTACACCATCACTAACATATGGACCATATTTACCAATTTTGAAAACGATATTTTCACCAAGATCTTTTTCTGTTTGATTTTCGTTTGTTGTATTGTTGTTTTCGTTTGAATTATCATCTGATAATTTCATTGTATAATTACATTTTGGATAATTACTGCATCCAACAAATGGTCCAAATTTAGATAATTTTATACCAAGTTTACCACCGCATTTCGGACAAACATCACTGTTTTTGCCGAACAGATGATTTTTCATAAATTCATTTATACTGTCAATAATATCAGTTGTTTTTATACCACGCACAGATTCTATGGTTTTATCAGTTGGTGTCCAGAAAGATTTTAACGAAGATAATTTATCTTTTGTTCCGTTTGAAACATCGTCCAATGTGTCTTCTGTTTTTGCGGTAAAATTAACATCAACTAAATCTTTAAAGTATTCAGATAAATAAGATATTAAAACCCATCCAGATACGGTCGGATGAAAACGATGTTGTTTATCTTGTTCAACATATTTCCTGTCCACTATCGTTGACATAATTGTTGCATAGGTTGATGGACGGCCAATTCCAAGTTCTTCCAGTTTTTTAACAAGTGATGCTTCTGTAAAACGTGCCGGTGGTTGTGTAAAGTGTTGTTCAGATTGAAGAGACTTTACATTTATTTCATCACCTATATTTAATACTGGCAATTTTACATCATCGCTTTCTTTTTCATCGTCAGTATCTTCGATATAAACCTTCATAAAACCGTCAAATATTCGCGAAGTTCCAACGCAGTGAAATACGGAGTTTTTAATATCTATATCTACAGATACAGAATCAAATTCTGCATTACACATTTGACATGCAATGGTTCTTTTCCAAATCAAATTATACAATTTCAATTCATCACCAGATAAATCTATTTTTTGATTCAAGAAATGTGTTGGACGAATTGCTTCGTGTGCTTCCTGTGCATTTTTAGATTTGGTCACATAAATATTTGCCGACCTTGGCAAGAATTTATCGCCATATTCATTTTTGATATATTCACGAATTTCAGCAACTGCTTCATTAGATAAATTTGTAGCATCAGTACGCATATACGTGATAAAACCTTGTTCATACAACTTTTGTGCAGTCGCCATAGTACGTTTTGATGAAAAGCGAAGTTTACGCGCTGCTTCTTGTTGCAATGTAGATGTTGTAAACGGCGCAGATGCGTGTCTTTGTACTTTTTTCTTTTCAATATTTGATACAATTCCGATGTTTGGTGTTTTAATAGAATCAACAACTTTATCGACCATGGATTTGTTTTCCAGTGTCATTTTTTCTATTTTTTTACCGTCATATTTTACCAAGTTCGCATCAAAAGAAGTCTTATCAAAATTGCAATTTGCAGTAACACTCCAAAATTCTATTGGATTAAAACTTTCAATTTCTTTTTCACGATCAACAACAAGACGTACCGCCACAGATTGAACGCGTCCGGCAGATTTCCCAAGGTTGCGCTTCCAAAGCAAAGGTGAAATGCCAAACCCAATTAAATAATCAAGTATTCGACGTACAAGATATGCATCAACCAAGTTTTCGTCAATTTCGCGTGGATTTTTAAGTGCTTCCAATATCGCATTTTTAGTAATTTCGTGGAAAGCAACACGATAAACATTTTTGCCTTTTAATACATTACGCGCGTTTAAAATATCGTTAATATGCCATGCAATTGCTTCACCTTCGCGGTCCGGATCGGATGCAAGATAAACATTGTCGGCTTTTTTTAATTCATCGATAATAAGTTTTAACTGTTTTTCTTTACCGGGCATAATTTGCCATTTTGGTGCAAAATCGTGTTCTGTATCAACACTGCCGCTTTCTGGGACCAAATCGCGAACATGACCGACAGACGCGATAACGCGCCACCCATTACCAAGGTATTTTTCAATAGTTTTTGCTTTTGATGGTGATTCTACGATTAATAAATTCATTTTTTAAAACCCCTTGGATGATAGTTGTTGGTCTTTGTGGATATGAGCATTTTGACACAATCCAAACCCAAAAAGTAAAGATATCAAACTGCTGCCACCAAAAGACATAAGTGGTAATGGAACGCCGACTGTTGGCAGTATCCCAAGCACCATAGAGATATTTATAAAATAATAAACGAAAAAGTTCAACATAAAACCAAAACAGACCAGTTGACCAAATCTATTCCGGCAAGTTTTCGCCGACCAAAACAGCATTATAACAATAAAAGTATAAATAGATAACAACATAAACGCACCCAAGAAACCAAATTCTTCACCAAACATTGTGAATATAAAATCGGTCTGTTTTTCTGGCAAGAAAGACTGTTGTGATTGTGTACCATTCATATAGCCTTTGCCAATAATACCACCGCTGCCAAAGGCAATTTTTGCTTGGTTTATTTGATAACCTATCCCGCGCGCATCCATTTCTGGATTTATAAATGTTATAATACGTGCGCGTTGATAATCATGCATACCACCATACCAAACAACAGGCAATGCAAGCAATCCAAGAATTCCAGCAATCAAAAACCATTTTTTATTTGCACCAACAATATAAAACATACCAACAGTAATTAAGCCCAGTGATATACCTGTTCCCAAATCTGGTTGTGCGCAAATAAGTGCAAATGGTACCAATAACATAAATATAGGAATTAAATAATTTTTAAATTGTGATAATTCGACACTGTTTTGCCACGCAAAATAACGCGCCAATGCCAAAACCAATGCTATTTTTATAAATTCAGAAGGCTGAATATTTACACCGCCAAGCGAAAGCCATCGTTGTGCGCCCATACCAACATCGCCAATAAAAGTAACCAAAATCACCATTATCAAAGCAACTGCATATATAGAATATGCAGATTTTATCCATACTTTTATATTAGAAAAAGCCACAATAAAGAAAATACCCATACCTGCACATATTTTTAATAATTGTGATAAAGCAAACGGTTGCCATGAACCGTTTCCTGCGCTGAATAAAACAACAACACTGAACAACAAAACAACACACATAGGAATAAACAAAGCCCACGAAAAACGCGAAAGTTTTTCGCCAAATGTCATCATGTTTGCATTAGATACTCGTGTTATAGCCATTATTTTAATAATTCCTTCATAATTTTTGCCGTTGCGCGTGCCGCAGGTCCAGAACCACCCGCGTGTTCCATAATCACGCATACGGCGTATTTTGGGTTGTCTGTTGGTGCATACCCAACAAAAAGACCATGGTTACGCAAATTCCATTTTAATTGTTCATTTGTTAAAACCCCGCTTTGTCTTTCTGCTTTTGATATATTTCTGACCTGGGAAGTACCTGTTTTTCCACCCATTTTTTTACCGTTTACATTGATAGCACTGCCCGATGCGGTTCCGCCTGTCTTTGTTACTTCTTCAAGACCAGTTAAAACATGTTTTATATTCTTTTCTTGTAAACCAAGGTTTTTGAATACTGGTGTTTCATCAGAATATATAAGACGTGGTTTTACTTCTTTGTTAGAAACAACGCGTGCCATCATAACCGCTAATTGCAGGCAGTTTGTTAAAATAAAACCTTGCCCAATCCCAGAAATAATAGTGTCCCCGTGAACCCATGACGCACCAACATTTTTTTCTTTCCAGCGTCTATCTGGTATAATTCCAGGCATTTCATGTGATAATACATCATCCATATATTTTTGGTTTAATCCCAACTTCAAAGCCATATGTTTTATCGCATCAATCCCGATTTTTAATGCCAGTTGATAAAAATAAATATCACAAGAATGTTTTAATGCACCATACAAATCAACGTATCCATGTCCGTGTTTTTCCCAACAATGATATTTATGGTCGCCGTATTCCCAAAAACCTGGACAAAATACTTTTTCGTGTGGTGATATTGCGCCACTTTCAAGTGCCGCCAATGCCACTACTATTTTGAAAGTTGAACCAGGCGGATACAAACCTTCAATAGTTTTATTCATAAATGGTTTTGCTGTATCACTTAAAAGAGATGATATGTATTCTTCGCCATCATCTGTTTTAAAATTGTTTGGATCAAAACTGGGTGTAGAGGCCATCGCCAGAATATTACCGTTTTCAATATCCAAAACAACACCGCAACCTGCCCTGTTCATAGCAAGTGCATCATAAAGAACCTTTTGAACATTGTCACGCACTGTTGTTTTTATATCTTTACCAGGAATTGGCGCAACAAACTGCGTTTTATCTTCGCCTGTTATACGACCAACGGCATTTGATATTAATACTGTTTGACCGGGTATGCCAGCCATGTCGTCATTGAATCTTTTTTCAAGTCCATTGATTCCATATGTAAAAAATGGGTTGTTTGGCACAGATTTTTTTGGTGCGCCAACATAACCGAAAACTTGCGCCCCCGCAGGTCCCATTTCATACACGCGCGAAAAACCATTTCCAATATGAATTCCTGGAATATTTTTAGCAGATAATCCAGCCAGAACATTCCAATTAGTATTTTCTGTTATCAAAACAGGCTGAAATTTTTGTTGTTTTTTTATGTTTCGCCAAATTCTGTCTACGGTTTTTTTACGTAAATTTAATTCTTTGGTAACAGTTTCAACAACAGAGTTTATATCATCTGTTTCTTCTGGTATAAGATATATACGATATATTGGTGTGTCCCTTGAAATCACAGTACCAGATTCTGATAAAATATTGCCACGTTTTGGCATGTTGACTTGAATACGAAAAGAATTATTTTCACTTTTACGTGAATATTCTTTGTATTCAAAAATCTGCATTTGAAGCATACGCATAACTAATACAGAAGTCAAAATAGCCCCGCCCGTTAAAAACAGTGCGCTGCGTCTGTCAAAAGTGCGTGACACTTCGGTATCTATCATGATTTAACCCAATTATCTAATACAGTTACAGGTGTGTATAAAACGCTTAACCACAGAAATAACCATAAATTATTAACAAGATTTGTCCACGAAAAACCGTAAATTGTTAAAAGAAAAAAACCTGTACCTATGAAAGTCATAAATATAAATATTGCATTGTTATTCGTGTGTTGAAAATCAATATGATTTTGAAATCCGTTTATTGCATAACATAAACAGTATAAACATGTCCAAAAAAGTGCCAAATCACTACGATAATCGATTAAAAAACAAAAAAACAAGCCAAAAATAGCAAAATTTTTTATAGGACGCACAAAAGTATAATAAAATACAGGTATTAAACACAATATGCCAGCAGGGTTCCAAAAATATATTGCCAAACGCCACAAAAACAACGTTATTAAAAACGGCATAATTTGTTTCAAAATCGATACAATTTTGTACATTATTTATAAGAACCTATATCATTATATTGTAAAACCATAACGCGAGAAATGTTGTTTGGGCGCAAGATATCTACGTTCTTTTCGTCCAGCATGTCCCCAACATAAATTCCAGAAGGCAAAACACCGCTGATATTGCTGGTCATGACTTTCAGTCCTTTGCGTCCAATAAATTGAGTGTCGTTAAAAAATCCGATAGAGGCTTTCGATTTACCGTTCCCTTGTAAAAATCCAGAAACATCAGACCCAGATATACGAATTGCAATATTTGTATCTCTGTCAGCCAATGAACGAACACGACAAAATTGTGAACCACAATCAGATACTGTTCCGACCATACGATTATCAAAAGATACAACAATCATGCCTTTGCTGATACCGTCTTTCTTGCCGCGATTTATCAAGAAGTTATTATGGTGAAATACAGAATCATCAAATTGAATATCCGCTATTACAGTTTTGTAAGGCGATGCTTTTTTTATATTTATTTCGTGTTCAAGTTTCTGATTTTCAAGCACCGCGATATCACAGGTATATTTATCCGCCAAGGCCGCATCCAATTTCGCGCGTAATTCCCTGTTTTCACTGCGTAATTGTGCTGTTTCTTTAATCCAATCTGCGCTTTGACCAACGGCGCGAATTGGCCATGTTATAACAGATCCCACACCATGTGCAACAGGTAAAACAATATGGGCCAAACCATTCATGATAGTATAATCTGGTTTTGCGACCATAATATATATTATAAACACAGGAACAGCAATCGCCGCCAATGACGATTTTATAATTCGTACCAACTTATAAGATAATTTATCCTTGGTCATGTAAGCAACTTTAAACGCAAAAAATCTAATATTCAATAAAAACTTGATTTTTCTTTTTTATATGTCAAAATAGAGCCAACCGACATGGCAAGGCATTGCCACGAGGAATACAAAATAAAAGGATTAAAAATGCCAAAAATGAAAACTAAATCGTACTTGAAAAAACGTGCGTCTATGACGGCTAGCGGAAAGATTCGCGTTGCCAGAAACTCTCATCACAAATGTCTGTTGCATAAGTCCAAACGTGCTAACAAAGCCGGGGCTAAACCACAGTATTTGAACGAAAACATGGTGGGTCAGGCTAAAATCTTGGCTCCATATGGCTTGAAATAAGGGGGTGTATCATGGCAAGAGTAAAACGCGGAACAACCGTTAAACAAAAACATAACAAGATACTTGATCGTGCCAAAGGTTATTTGGGACGTCATCATTCAACTTATCGTGCTGCACGTGAAAAAACCGAAAAAGCTGGACAATATGCATATCGCGATCGTCGTCAAAAGAAACGTGATTTTCGTTCACTTTGGATTGTTCGTATCAATGCTGCGGTTCGTGGCAACGGTTTGACATACAGCCAATTCATGAATGGTTTAAAGAAAGCTGGTATTACATTGGACCGCAAAGTTTTGGCCCAAATGGCATACGATGCTGATAAAAACTTTGATACATTGGTTGATACAGCAAAACGATTTATTGCCGAATCTGCGAAATAACGCTTTACGGCAATGGTTTTGTTTTGTTAGAATTAGGGCCGTAGAGATACGGTCTTATTCTTTTTATAAACGGGGTAAAAATGAAAGATAAAATTAAAAACGCATCATCAATCGAAGAATTGCAAGTTTTGTACAGTGATACTTTTGGTAAAAACGGTACGATGACAGCAAAATTAAAAACAATGGCAACGCTTTCCAACGAAGAACGCGCAAAAGTCAATGCTGAAAATGCGGAATTGCGCGGACTGTTCAAAGAAAAACAAACAGAATTGGAAAATGCGGCGATAAACGCTAAATTAGCGACAGAGTATGTTGATGTAACATTAGATGGTGAACAAATTGCACATGGAACGTTGCATCCGTTAACACAAAGTTTAAAAGAATTGTCTGCGATTTTGGAATCTATGGGATTTGGTCTTTGGACAGGACCAGAAATAGAAGATGATTGGCATAACTTCACGGCTTTAAATACCCCGGAATATCACCCTGCCCGCGATATGCAAGATTCTTTCTTTATGGAAAACGGAAATGTTATGCGTACACAGACCAGTTCTGTTCAAATTCGCGCAATGGAACAAGTTGGGGTTCCAATTAAAATGTTTGCAATTGGGTCTACTTATCGTAAAGAAATGGATGCGACACATTCCCCGATGTTCCACCAAATCGAAGGTTTATATATTGATAAAAATGTAACAATGTCTGATTTGATTGCAACATTGCGTACTTTATTATCAAAGTTTTTTGAACGCGATATTGAAATTCGTATTCGTCCGTCTTATTTCCCTTTCACAGAACCATCGGTTGAATTTGATATGAAATGGGGTGATAAATGGTTGGAAATGGGTGGCGCAGGTATGGTTCATCCAAATGTTTTGAAAAGCTGCAAAATAAATCCTGACGAATACCAGGGCTTTGCGTTTGGTTTTGGTTGGGACAGAATGGCGATGTTGAAATATGGTTTAAACGATATTCGTAAATTCTATGATGGCGATATTCGTTGGTTGAAAAACAGTGGTTTTTAATAAAGGGGTAATAAAATGAAATGGTCATATGAATGGTTAAAACAATATCTTGATACAAAATTATCCCCGGAAGAAATTGCCGATAAATTAAATGGGCTTGGACTGGAAGTTGAAGATTTAGAAACACCTGTTTTACCAATTGCGGCAAAAATAGTCGAATGCAAAGAACACGAAAATTCTGACCACTTGCACGTATTAAAAGTGGATGACGGTTCTGGCACTTTGCGTCAGGTTGTTTGTGGCGCACCAAATGTGCGTGTTGGCTTGCTTTCTGCACTGGCTGTTCCTGGTTGCAAGATCGGTGATTTTGTAATTGAATCTGGAAAAATACGCGGTGTTTTGTCAGACGGTATGATGTGCAGTGCAAAAGAATTGGGTATCGGTGATGATCACAGCGGAATTATCGAATTAGATGAAAAAAAAGAAAAAATTGGACAACCAATTTCCGCGCTGGCAGGGGCTGCTTCTGCGATTTTTGAAACTTCTATTACACCAAATCGCCCAGATTATTTATCTTTGCGTGGGATTGCGCTGGATTTAAGTGCGGCGGATGCTGGTAAATATATCGAAAACAAAATCGATTTATTAAAACCAGTCAAAGGCGACAGAAAAATAAATCTGTTGGCAAAAGATGCTTGTCCAACTTATCGTTTTTGCGAAATTCATGGCATTAAAAACGCACCGTCAAATAAGCAAATACAAAATTGTTTGCGCAGCGGGGGTATAAATCCAAAGAATGCACCGATCGATGCTACGAATTATATTTGTTATGATTTGGCGCAACCAATGCATTGTTTTGATGCAGATGAAATTGTTGGTGATATAACAGTGCGCATGGCTAAAAATGGTGAAAAGTTCACAGACCTGTTTGGAAACGAACACGAATTGTGCGATAAAGATTTGGTTATTACTGATGATGCAGGTATTTTGGCGTTGGCCGGTGTTGTCGGTGGTGCAAGGGGTATGACTACAGACAAAACTAAAAACATCATTTTAGAATCTGCGTATTTTAATCCGGTGTCTGTTCGTAAATCGTCCAAAAGAATCGGATTATCAACAGATTCTTCGTATCGCTATGAACGTGGTATAAATCCAGACGGAACGTTAAACGCTTTGTCATTGGCGGCAAAAATAATAATGGATGCTTGCGGTGGCAAAATTGTAAATGTTGATTGCGCTGGTCGTGCGTCCTATACGCCAGAATCTGTGGTGTACAGCCCGTTATTATTTGAAAAAAAGACAGGTTTAAAATTGGATGAAAAAACACAAAAAGATATTTTGAAAAAATTGCACTTTGATGTAACTGTCAAAGGCAAAGATTGGATTATCACACCAAACCCACAAAGAACAGATGTTGTTATACCTGAAAATATAGTTTCTGAATTGGTTCGTATTTATGGATATGAAAAAATTGGATTACAAGATTTATCAGAAAACACAATGAAAGCTGTTCATAATGATATGAATTTGTCGTTGAAAGAAAAACTGGTAAATCGTGGATTAAATGAAAGTATCAGTTTTGGTTTTGGTAATTCCAAAGTTGAAAAAATTTTAACAGATAAACCAATTGTTAAAATATCAAATCCTATCGTTGTTGATTTGGATACGGCACGAAATAATTTGCTGGAAAATTTATTGTTGGCGGTGTCTAATAATGAAAAACGCGGTTTTTCTGATTTAAATATGTTTGAAATTGGTACAGTGTTTGACGGAAGTAATCCTGGCGAACAGCATACTTCATTATGCATAGTGCGCAGTGGCGAAACATCACCAAAGCATTGGCAAAAACGCAATCGCAGTGTTGATGTGTTTGATGTTAAATCTGATTTAATATCTTTGCTTGGCGCGCAAAAATATACAATAGATACAACAAACGCACCAAAATGGGTGCATCCGTATGTATACGGCAAAATTGTTCAAGGTAAAAAAGTTTTGGGCGAATTTGGTCAACTGCATCCAAGTATTGCAAAACAATTACATATAAAAACAAAAGTATTTGTTGCGTGGATAGAAAACATTGAAGATTTACCAAAAAATCCGAAAAGTAAAAAAACGCCAATCACTGAATTTATGCCAATTACACGTGATTTTGCTTTTGTGGTAGATTCTAAATTTGAATCGCAAAAAATCGTTGCGACAGCACAGTCGGCAGATTCAAGTATTGATAATGTTGTTGTGTTTGATGCTTTTGATATGGGGAACGGTCAAAAATCAATAGCATTCACAATTACAATTTATCCAGACCACAATATGTCCGATAAAGAGTTGGCAGAAATACAAGACAAAGTGATTAAGAATATAGAGAAAAAATGCAGTGCGAAATTGCGCGCATAATTAGAAAAAAACACCGGCATTTGCCGGTGTTTTTTTATCTTTGTTTTCCAAATGTATATGATGGTGAATTAGAAGTATATTCATACGCGTCAATTATATCTTGGGCATCTTTACCATAAAAAACAGTGCTTCCAAATTTATGTGTTGATACCAAAACACCGCTGCCTTTGACCAATTTATTATGGTGTTCGCATCCTGGTAATCCCATTTTTTTTGCGTCTTCGAATGCTTCTACAAACCATTTGTTGTAAAGTATTTCTAAACCGTTTGCTTGATATTCGTATGACTTAACAACGGAAACACCAACTGGTGCATATTTTTTGTTTTCAGTAATTAAACAAGACACACCAGGTGTTGCGGCAAAATAAACAGCCAGTTCTTTAATTTTATCGCGTTTGTTAAACATCTATAAAACTCTTTTGTTTTATGTATTATTTAACAATAAAAAAATTTGTCAACAAAAATAAAAGAGTTTTATAAAAATTATACATTACTTGATTTTTTATCATATTCATTGTATAAATAAGGACATGAAAACAAACACAATAATTATTATTAAATAAAAGGCACTGCGCTTTGGCGGTGGCCGGGGCGCATAGGCGCCCTTTTTTAATGCAAAAGGCAACAAGATGACATACAAAAAGACCGAACCAAAAGCGAACTTTTCTGAAATTGAACATGATGTTCTTGGTTTTTGGCATGAAGACGATACTTTTCATAAATCTTTGAATAAAACCAAAATGGGCGAACCTTTTAATTTTTATGATGGACCACCTTTTGGAAATGGACTGCCACATTGGGGACATTTGGGGGTGTCTGCAATTAAAGACATGGTTTCGCGTTATCAAACAATGCGTGGAAAATATGTTGTTCGCGAATTGGGTTGGGATTGTCATGGACTTCCTGCGGAAAACAGCGTTGAAAAAGCACAGGGAAAATCTGCAAAAGATATTGTTGCAGATAGTGGTATGGCGGCATTTTGTGATATGTGTCGTGCCGATGTAACGCGCTATACAAATGAATGGTTGCGTTTTATTGCCAGAATTGGTCGTTGGGTTGATGGTGGCGATAATTTTGGTTATCGCACTATGGATAAAAACTATATGGAATCTGTGATTTGGGCGATGAAAGAATTGTACAAGAAAGGCCTGCTTTACAAAGATTTCAAGGTTAATCCTTTTGATTGGAAACTGGGTACGGTTTTATCAAACAGTGAAGCATCAAGTGAATACCAAGATGTTGTCGATGATACTGTGACAGTATGGTTTGAATTGGAAAACGGTGATCGTGCTATTGCATGGACAACAACACCATGGACATTACCGGCAAATTCCGCATTGGCTGTAAACCCGAATATGGAATATGTTCGTATGCGTCATAACGATGGGCATGTATATGTTTTGGCTGCGTCGCGCCTTAAAGCATATGAAAAAATCTTTTCAGAATCTGAAAATTTGGGAACTGTAAATGGTAAAGATTTGGTTGGTCTGCATTATAAACCAATATTTGATTACTATGAAAACAGCGACCCGTTATTGCACCAAATAATCGCGGCAGATTATGTAAGTGATGGCGATGGTACAGGTATTGTTCATATTGCACCTGCGTATGGCGAAGACGATTATCTTGCCGCAAAAGCAGTTGATGCAAAATTCCCGGTAATTTTAAACGTTGATGATTATGGTAATTTTGATTCAACTGTTAAAGATTGGGCGGGTATGAATATATTTGATGCCAACCCAAAGATTATCGATTGGTTAAAAACAAATGGAATCTTGGTTAAAAAAGACCAACATAAACACAGTTATCCATATGGTCCACGCAGTAAAGAAAAATTAATCTATCGTGCAACAGATGCGTGGTATATCGATGTCCCAAAAATTCGTGAACGCTTGGTTGAAATAACTAAAAACGAAACAACCTGGACAAGTGCCGGTAATCGCTTTATGGCATGGATTGAAAATGCGCGCCCATGGGGTATTTCCAGAAACAGATTCTGGGGCGTTCCATTACCAATTTGGGAAAAAGACGGCGAATATAAAATATTTGGTTCAATTAAAGAATTGGAAGATTTCTTTGGTGTAAAAATCGATGATTTGCATCGACCAACATTGGATGCGCTGACCAAAGACGGCTGGCATCGTATAAGTGATGTTTTGGATTGCTGGTTTGAATCTGGTTCTATGCCATTTGCACAATTGCATTACCCATTTGAAAACAAAGATAAATTCGAAAAGAATTTTCCGGCTGATTATATTATCGAAGGTCAAGACCAGACACGCGGTTGGTTTTATTCTTTAATGATAATGGCGGTTGCATTGTTTGATAAACCTGCGTTTAAAACAGTGTCTGCGAACGGTATGATTTTAGATGAACAAAAACGTAAGTTTTCAAAATCTTTGCATAACTATGTTGACCCAAGTGAACAACTGGAAACATACGGTGCAGACGCAATTCGTTTGTTTATCCAAGGCAGCAATTTTATGAAAGCCGAAGGCGTTGGTGTTGATAAAGAAGGTGTTGTATTTAACGATTCTATCAAAACAATTTTGACACCGCTTTGGAATGCGTATCACTTCTTTACACTTTATGCGAACGCCGGAAATATCACTGTTGAAAACAAACCAAGTTCCGATAATTTGTTGGATAAATATATCCTTGCTGAATTAAACGAATTGGTTAAAACAACAACAAGTGCACTGGACGAATATAAACCAGATATCGCAGTTAAAGAATTTGTAAGATTCCTTGATATTCTGAATAACTGGTATATCCGTCGTAATCGCGACAGATTCTGGGACGAAGATGTAAGTGCATTTGAAACATTGCATTATGTATTGGTAACATTTGCAAAGTGCCTTGCCCCATTCGCACCATTTATCAGTGAATATATATTCAAGAATTTAACAGGCGCAGAATCTGTACATTTACAAGATTGGCCTGTTGCCGGCGATACAGATGAAAAAATCTTGGCAGATATGCGTCGCGTTCAAATGATTGTATCGACCGGAAAACAGTTGCGCGAACAATATAAATTGCGTAATCGTTTGCCACTGAGCGATGCCACAATCGCAGGCATTGAAATGTACGATTATGCAGATATTATTGCAGATGAATTAAATGTTAAATCTGTTAAATTCGTTGATGATATAAATGCTGTTGCAGACAGTTTTGTTTATCTGATTACACCTAAAATTGGTGCACGTCTTGGCGGTGCATTGAAAGACATTATCCCAGCGGTCAAACGTGGCGATTACACTGTTGATGGTGATAAATTGGTTGTTGACGAATATACATTACAGCCGGATGAATTTGAAAACCGTTTAACCGTAAAAGACGGTGTATCTGGCGCGGCTTTGCCAGATAATACTGCGGTTGTTGTACTGAATACAGAAATGAACAGTGAATTAATAGCCGAAGGTTTGGTGAACGATGCTTTGCGCTTTATACAAGATTCACGCAAAGCGGCGAATTTGGACGTTTCAGACAGAATCAAATTAACCTATACGGCAGATGTCGCGCTTTCTAACGCAATAGAGGCGCATAAAAAACGTATTATGCACGATGCTTTGATTGTAGAAATGGAAATGGGCGACGCCAACCAATTCGAAAAACAAATCGAAGATTACAATCTTGCAATCGATATCGAAAAGGCATAAATGGCAAAGTCGAAAATAACTCTTACACCGGATATTTATTTTGCAAATGTGTGTCCCACATTAAATATGAATATCCGGTCTGAATTGTATTCGACTAATGAATTTACTTTTGCAGTGGCGGTGATTTTATCGGCGCAGGCCACTGATAAAAAAGTTAACGAAGTAACCCCAGAACTTTTCAAGATTGCCCCAACACCAGATAAAATGTTGAAACTGGGCTTGGACGGATTAAAAAAACATATACGTGTTATATCTTTCTTTAATAACAAAGCAGATAACATAATAAAATTATCAACACAATTAAAAGATAAAAACAGTGACGATATAAATTATAAATTTCCAAAGAAATACCATAATCGCGTTGAGTTAATGAAACTGGCAGGTGTCGGTCAAAAAACAGCGAACGTGATAATGAATGTACTTTGGAACGCCCCAAATATCGGGGTTGATACACATGTTTTTCGTAATGCACATCGGTATGGTTGGGTTGGCATGGCAGAAAACACACCTGAAAAAGTCGAAGAAAAACTGTTAAAAATAATCCCACAAAAATATCATGCGATTGTAAATCATGTAATGGTTTTGCATGGACGATATACTTGCAAGGCGCTTCGTCCAGACTGTGAACATTGTCCGGTCGCAAAATGGTGTAATGCATCAGAGAAAAACATACTATAAATTATCGGCTTTTTATGATAAAATATATGGCATGAAAATGATAAAAATATTATTTTTTTTGCCGTTATTTTTTACATCAATATCGTACGCTGCTGACACGTGTGAGTATGAATATGTTGTTAGTGATTTACGACAAAATTGCACAGGGATAAATGCAGAATTACAGGAAATAAAAACTTACGGGACAGTTAACACAATTGTAACAGGCGCTGGTACTGTTGCGGCGGGTGGTGCGTTATACGCCGGTATAAAAAAGAAAGATTTGGATAAAAAAGCCGAAGAATTGGCTAAAAAAATGGAAGACATAGAAAATATGTCTGATTCTGAATTTGTATCTTTCCTTAAAGAAATGGCGCAGTATCAAGAATTAAAAGAACAATATGACGATTATGAAGCGCAATCAAAAAAACTAGGAAATGTTCGCACTGGTTTAATGGTTGGAAACACTGCAACTGCGGTTGCCGGAACGATAATTTCTGCCAAAAACAAAAAAGATTCAGATTCAATTAAAGATATGATACAAAAATGTTTGAACACAATAAAAAACAACGAACAAAAAATTGGTCAATCAATGATTGATTGCAGTCGTGAAAAATATGAAAAATTAAAAAAAGCGGCATCAGAATGTAGAAGCCTTAGCACAGAAAATATGGAAAAAGTATCAAAACACAATAAAGTATCTACAATAGTTTCTGGGGTTAATATCGGAACGGGGACCGCAGGGGTGATAACATCTGCACTTGCAAACAAAAATCAATATGATCAAAAAACAAAAAATCTGAATACTGCGGCAAATGTGTTATCTGGTACATCTATGGTTGCTTCTGGTGTTTCGACAGTATTTAATGCAACGACATTAAAATCTATTAACAATAATTTACGCGCATCAGAGGCATGCGAAAAGGCATTAAGTGAATTATGACAAAGACATTGTTTGTATTTTTATTATCTTTATTTTCATTGAACGCTTTTGCGGGATACGGTGGTTATATTGGTACACACGATAATCGCAGATATGGATCTTTGTCAGAGCCCGAATATAATGGTATGGTAAAATTAATATCGAGAAATGTCGTAAAAGGTACTGGTGTTTTCATATCTAAAAATGTGGTTTTGACAAATAACCATTGTGTGGCTGCATGCAGAAACGGATGCGAAGCAGAATTTTGGAATGGTTCTGAATACGAAAGATCAAATTTAACAGTACTTGAATATAATGACAAAGCAAAATTGTCTGACGGCACAGATTGGGGGTTGTTGCTATCTGATAAAGATAGTAATTTTTATAAACAAATTGCCCCAGTATCTACGACAGGTCAGGTTCAACGTGGCGGATACGGAATTTTGCGTGTAATAGAAGACGAAGAAATACCTTTTCTAAGGGGGCTGTACACAAAAATAATAAAAGAAAATAAAGAAGAATGTGGTAAAACTTCTAATGCAGTAGAATGTTTTAATAAACTGGTTGATAAAAAATTAAAAGAATTAGGAAAGCAACAATTGTTTAAAGACGGGGATAATTTTAAAGTTCAAACTTGTAACATTGTTGGCGATTCACAAAGAAGTAATAAAATGCTTAAAACAGATTGTGATAGTTCTGGCGGAGATTCTGGTGCACCATTGTTGCGTAACAATGTAATTATTGGATTAAATAATGGCGGTATGCAGTCGGTTTTCGGCGAAAGTATAGCCAATGCAGAGGCAATAAAAACAGAAAATTTTTATATGCCTGCCCAAATATTTATAAATAAAAATAAATATGAGAGTGCAGTAAATTTTGATCAAAAATATATTACTAATGAAAATAAAGAAGATGTTCTTGGACCCGTTAAACCAGATTCTTTGCGATAATATAAGTTATAAAAACACCGGCAAATGCCGGTGTTTTTTTATAATCTTTTGTGGTGCCGGAAACAGGACTTGAACCTGCGACCCCCTCATTACGAATGAGATGCTCTACCAACTGAGCTATTCCGGCAAGTGTGTGGTTATATTAATATATATTTCTATTTATTTCCACATTTTATTTTACGTAAAACAACCATTATTCCCGCCGGTGTCATGCCTGGTATTCTGGATAATGCCGCAATGTTTTCAGGACGCGTTTTTGTCAGTTTTTCAACCAATTCATTTGTCAGTCCTGGTAAAACTTTATAATCAAAATTAGCAGGTATTTTTAATTCGCTATCTTTTTTATAGTTCGCAATTTCGCGTTCGTTCCTTTCAATATAGCCCGCATAGAATTTGTCATTTTCGCGCGCTGTATTTTCGCGTATTTTTAAAATTTTTTGATGTAATTCGTGTGTTATCAACCACAAAGATTCGGACATTGTGCCCAATCGCAGTATTGCGTTATCTGCGCGCAAATTAAGACGATATTCTGCACGTGAAGTGAACATACGATATGGTTCATCAACGCCCAATGTTGTTATGTCGTCAATTAAAACCCCAATCATAGAATTTGTTCTGTCGACTGTCAATGGTTCTGTATTCAGCGCCCGCGCAGCGGCATTTGCGCCCGCAATTAAACCTTGGGCGGCGGCTTCTTCATATCCACTGGTTCCGTTGATTTGTCCGGCAAAAAACAGACCCATGATATCTTTGGATTCAAGGGTATTTTTTAATGCCCTTGCATCAATCGCATCATATTCTATGGCATAGCCATAACGGGCTATACGGGCATTTTCAAGGCCTGGGATAGTGCGTATCCATTTGTCTTGAATGTCTGCACCAAAAGAAGTTGATATGCCATTTGGATAAATTAAATCGCTGTTATAACCTTCTGGTTCCAAAAATACATGGTGTGTTTTGTGTTCTGGAAAGCGCATAACTTTATCTTCCAGCGATGGACAATAACGCGGGCCCAATCCCCGAATATCACCATTATACATTGGTGCGTTTTTGATATTGTTGCGAATTATTTCATGTGTTTTTTCGTTTGTGTGCGTGATAAAACATTTGTCATTTATAATATTTTTTTCATCACCCAAACCAAACCAATCATGTGGTGTATCGCCCGGCTGTTCTTCACAAACACTAAAATCAATACTGTCGCGATAAATACGCGCAGGTGTCCCTGTTTTAAGACGCAATAATTCAAATCCTGCTTTTTTCAGAACGCCAGATATATGCGAATCATTTTCTTGATATTCGCCATTGTCCATTAAACGACCAGACGGTATTTTTTCAGCACCGCGTGTTACCAATCCACCAAGAAATGTTCCGGTTGTTAAAACTATGCATGCGGCGGAATATTTGCCGTTTACGGTTTTGTTTTCCAAATCTAAATCATAAACACTTTCGAAAACAACAGACAAATTCGGTGTGTTTTCTAAAATCTTCATAACTGCATTGTGATAAAAATTTCTATCTATCTGTGCACGCAGTGCCTGTGTAGCCGCGCCATGTGTCGCATTTAATGTGCGCCAATGAATGCCCGCGCTGTCTGCGGCGCGTGGCATGACACCACCAAATGCCATCATTTCTGCAACCATTTGTGATTTGCCTGGTCCCCCAATCGAAGGATTGCAAGACATTGCACCAATATCACTTTCACGCATGGTTAAAAGCAAAGTCTTTGCGCCACGACGGGCAGATGCCGCGGCTGCTTCTGCGCCGGCGTGTCCACCACCAATAACAATTACATCAAATTTTTGCATTTGACTAAAAGCGTCCCATTCCGCCGTTTACATGAATTGTTTGACCGTTGATATAAGATGCTTCATCACTTGCCAAGAATACACATGCATTTGCAATATCAATTGGTTCGCCAAAACGACCTGCTGGTATTTGTGCCAAATATGTTTTCTTTAATTCTTCTGGCAAAACATCTGTCATTGGGGTTTTGATAAAGCCCGGTGCAATAGCGTTTGCAGTGATTCCACGTGCACCAACTTCGGCGGCAATAGATTTTGTCATCGCAATAATTCCGCCCTTTGATGCCGCATAATTTGTTTGTCCCGCACCACCAACAACGCCAACAATGGACGCCATATTTATAATACGACCAAAACGTTGTTTCATCATTGGCATAATTGCTGCACGACACATTTTAAAACTTGCACGCAGATTGGTGTTTATTACATTGTCAAATTGTTCATCAGACATGCGCATCATCAACGTATCTGCAGTAATTCCGGCATTGTTAATCAAAACATCAATGCGTCCCGCCTTTTCGATTGTGTCGGCAATCAATTTTTCTGCTGCGCCATCAAGGGATATATCAGATTGAATTTTTATAAAAGAATCATCAAATGCAGATAATTTTTCCAAACTGCGTCCTGTTATCACAACAGTTGCGCCAGCGGCCTTCATTTGTGTTGCAATTGCACCACCGATACCACCTGTTGCGCCAGTAATTAAAACAACTTTATCTTTCAATTCAAACATGTTTTTCCCCTATTTATGTGCGTTAATTTTATCTGTTGTGCGTTTTACCATACCTATCAATGCTTCACCTGGTCCGATTTCGGTCAAATCGTCTATGCCTAAATCCACCATGGACAAAACACTTTCGCGCCAACGAACACCGTGTGTTATTTGATACAACAAAGCTTCCTTGATTTCGTTTATATCAGTCATCGGCAGACAAGTTTTATTCGAAATTATTGGAACGATTGGTGTTTTGATTTCAATTTCGTCCAGTGCCTTTTTCATAACATCAACCACAGGTTCCATTAAACGCGAATGTGGTGGTACGGATAAAGCCAACTTCATTGCGCGTTTTGCGCCTGCTTCCTTTGCCAGTTCCATGGCACGTTCAATGGCAGAATTTGCACCGGATATAACAATTTGACCCGGACAGTTATCGTTTGCAATATCACATACGGCACCTGTGTCAGATTCTGCCTTTTCACAAACTTTCTTTAAATCTTCAAATTCTAGACCCAGTATAACAGCCATTGCACCCTGACCCATCGGAACAGCGTTTTGCATAGATTCTCCGCGCAATCTTACCAATTTTATTGCGTCACGCAAAGACAATGCCCCCGCTGCACACAGTGCGGTATATTCACCAAGAGAGTGTCCGGCAACATAATCTGGTTTTGGGTAATTTCCTGTACGAAACATTGCGATAGACGTTGCAAGTATCGCCGGTTGCACATTGGCAGTCAAAGTCAAGGTTTCAATAGGTCCATTGAAAATTATATCCGATAATTTTTCACCAAGCACAGCGTCTGTTTCATCAAACACAGCACGTGCATCTGCGTTTGTTTGATATAATTCCAATCCCATACCAACACTTTGTGCACCTTGGCCTGGAAAAACATAGATAGATGACATATCTGCACCTTTTGTTATATTCTTTTAAAATTATAGGAAAATAAAAGCAAAAATCAACTTATTATCATTTGCGCATGGAAAATTCGCAACCGCAATAATTCTGGCGATAAAAGTCAGATTCGCGATTGATTTGTTGACGCAATTCTTCATTCCATTTAATTGGTAAATATTTTATATCGTTGCAAGATGCATTTCCGGCATTATCAACCTGATTTTGATCTTTGTGGCGCGAAACACCAAACACAGATGCAATTGCGTTAAAACCATGTTTTTTTGCATATTCGCGTGCATAGCAAAAGCGATATGCAAAACATTTGCCACAACGCGCACCACGTTCTGGTTCGTTTTCAAGACCCTTTACAGATCTGCGCCAATCGTCATGATTGTAATCGCCAACAACATATTTTACACCCAGTTTTTCACAGTATTTAATTTGTTCGTTTAATCGCTTTTGATATTCACTTGAAGGAAAAATATTAGGGTTAAAAAACATAACAATAAAATCGTCTATGTCAGGAATTTCACCGTTTGCAAGCTGCTTAATCGCACCTGCACTGCATGGTGCACAACAGGACATCAAAATCAATCTGTTATCTGGCATGTTGATGTGTTCTGTATTTATTTAAAAGATGTGTAACAGTGGAAAATTTAAAACGGCTGTTCACATAAAAATCAGTGTGTGTGAAAGCAGAAACATTTGCACGAATAACATTGCGCAAAGCCTTTTCTGTTTTAATAGCCAAAGCACAGTTGTTATTTTTATCGTATATAGACGCACAATGTTCTTTTAATTTGCAATTAGAACAAGAGACAGAAAACACTCTGTGAAAATCACTCATGCGATAAACAGCAACCCAATACACATAAGTTTGTGTTTTTTCTGATTCCATTAGAATTCTTCTCCATATTTAGATTCGTCTGTTATTTCGTATAAACATGTATCATCATTTGATATGTTTAATTCTGCACCACTGCACAACATTCCATGTGATTCAATGCCTGCGACATTACGCGGTTTGATTGGTTTCCCGGTCTTTGGTATTATTGCGCCAATTGGTGCAAATACAGCCAACATACCAACGCGTACATTTGGTGCGCCACAAACGACACTGTAATCTTGTTTGCCGTCATTGACAGTTAAAACATGCAGGTTTTTGCGTGATGGATGATTTTCAACCTTTGTGATTTTTACGACGACCAATTTAGGTTCTTTCTTGGAAGAATATTTTTCAGTCAAATATTTAACCTTGTCATCATCGATTCTTTCAAAAAGATTTTCAGGAATTGTAAATTCAGTACCGTCTTTCACGCGCGCTTCAAATTCAGTTGGCCAAGACAAATCGTTTTTAGATGCAAAAATATTCTGCATTTTTTCAGCCGCATCCGGTATAAATGGTGCAGATACGCGTGCATACAAATCAATTAATTGAAAACAGTTGTTTAAAACGTGTTCAGCGGTATCTGTGTCGCCGTTTTTAACCAATGTCCATGGTTCTTTTTCGGTCATATATTCATTACCAATTGCCCAAAGCGAACGCAGGGCAAACACACTTGCGCGAAATTCGCATTTTTCAAGTGCGTCATTCAATTCGTTTAATTTTTCATCGATTTTAGATTTTAATTCTTTATCAATACCGGCAGATTTTGGAACTTTATTTCCAAAGTTTTTCGCAGACAATTTGCAAACACGTGAAACAAAATTACCCAACATACCGTTCAAATCTTTGTTAACAATATCTGCAAAACGTGCAACGGTAAAATCTGTATCGTCTGTTTCTGGGGCAGAAGCCATCAGGCTATAGCGCCAATAATCACTTGGTGCGTCTTCTATCGCATCACACAAGAATATACCGTTTCCTGTTGATTTAGATATTTTGGCGCCCTCAAAATTCATGAAGTTAAATGCTTTTAAAACATCGACGGTTTTCCAGTTGTCTTGCATAGCTAATTCTTGCGCAGGGAAAAATACCGCATGAAAAGAAACGTTATCTTTGCCCATAAATTGTGCATAATGGCAATCCGGATTTTTCCACCAGCTTTCCCAATCTTTATTTGCCGCCTGTGAAATAGAAACATAACCCCAAGGTGCATCAAACCAAACATAGAAAACTTTGTTTTCAAACCCTGGTTTATTCACAGGTATCCCCCATTTCAAATCGCGTGTAATAGGTGTATCATGTAAACCTTCGTCCAACCATTTGTTAGCAATTGCCGTTGCTGTTTTTGGCCAACCTTGACGCGAATCAATCCATTTTTTAAGAGTGTCGGTTACGGCGCTTACCTTGAAATACAAATGTTTTGTGTCGCGCATTTCAACCGGCGAAGTTGGATTTTCGGCACTGTGCGGATTTATTAATTCAGAGGGTTCTAACGAGGCACCACATTTTTCGCATTCATTTCCGTATGCACGGTCATAACCACATTTTGGACAGGTTCCAATAACATAACGGTCTGCTAAAAACCTTTTTTCATTTATTGAATACGGTTGTTTTGAAGTTTTTTCTTCTATCAATCCTTGTTCGTCAAGGCGGTTAAACAAATCGTGAATAAGTTTTTCGTGCAATTTTGTATGTGTACGACCAAAAGTATCGAAAGACAAATTAAAATCTTTTACAGATTGTGCGTGTTTCGCACGATATTTATCAACATATTCTTCAATTGGTAAATTTTCTTTGCGGGCGCCGATTTCACTGGTTGTGCCATGTTCATCAGAACCACAAACAAACAACACGTCCCTGCCCTTTGCACGGCAGAATCTGGCGTATACATCGCTTGGCAATAAACAACCAATCAAATGTCCAATATGTAAATTGTTGTTAACATAAGGCAATGCCGAAGTAATCAGATATTTTTGTGTCATTTGTTTATCCTGTGTTTTTTATACGGGCATTATAGAATAAAAAAGCCATAAATCAAGAATTTGGTGTTGCAAATTAGATTTTTGCTGTTATAATCACTGTGCTTTGGGTGGTTAGCTCAGTTGGCTAGAGCGTCACGTTGACATCGTGGAGGTCGTTGGTTCGAGCCCAATACCACCCACCAAATTTAATCTGGTTTCGACCAGTTTTTTTATTGGGCGAAAAATAATCAAAAAAAACCGGCATGCACCGGTCTTTTTGTAATCGCGGCTTTGCAAAGCAAAGACGGATTAATACATTGTCTGCAAAATGTGTTTGCTTTTGTCGATATTGGACAACATCTTACCGCTGCCCAAAGCAACACATGCCAATGGATTGTCAACCAAGAATGCGGGCAATCCTGTCGCTGCACGTATCGCTGCATCCAGCCCGCGTAACAGTGAACCACCGCCAGTCATTGCAATCCCAAGGTCTGCAATATCGGCAGACAATTCAGGTGGTGTAGATTCCAGCGCCAAATGAACAGTGCTGATAATTTTTGCAACGGTTTGCGAAAGCGCGGTTGCGATTTGTGATTCTGTGATAATCGTTTCGCGTGGTGTACCACTCATTAAATCACGACCTTTGATTTTCATGGTCAATTCATTTGCCTTGTCTTTTGGCATAATGGCAGTACCAATTTTCTTTTTGATTTCTTCGGCTGTATTTTCACCGATTAACAGGTTTTTATTTTTACGAACATATTCAATAATATCTTCATCCATTTGGTCGCCGGCTGTTCTTACAGCGTTCGAATAAACGATTCCGCCCAATGACATAACTGCAACTTCTGTTGTACCGCCACCGATATCCAACACCATAGAACCAAGTGGTTTTTCAACTGGCAATCCTGCACCAATAGCGGCAGCCGTAGATTCTTCGACAATATAAACACGACGCGCACCAGCGGCATCGGCGGCTTCTTGAATAGCACGTCTTTCCACAGGGGTTGCACACGAAGGTACGCATATAATAATAAGGGGTGCGGTCAAAAGATTTCTTTGGTGAACTTTGCGAATAAAGTATTTAATCATTTCTTCTGCGACTTCAAAGTCTGCAATAACGCCATCGCGCAAAGGACGAACCGCGCTTATTGTTCCAGGGGTGCGGCCAAACATCTGTTTTGCCTCTGCACCCACAGCCAATATTTCTTTACGACCTAATAATTTATTTTCAGCAACCGCAACAACAGACGGTTCGTTAAGAACCACGCCTTTGCCTTTTACATAAATCAATGTGTTTGCTGTTCCTAAATCAATTGCCATATCAGCAGAAAAAAACTTTAATAACCAATTATACATGTATCAATCCCTTGGCTGCTTTTTTTTCGCATTATAAAGCAGGCGCGGAAAAAATCAAGTGTGCACAGCAAATTTTGCTTTTTTATTTGCTTTTCCCGATATTCTGGTATAATTGGCGGCATGAAAAGAAAAACTATACGAAATCATAAAGATTTTTTAACAACACCAGACGATATGACGGTAAGTGGTTTTTATTTTATAGTAAAAGCCAAACCCGCGGTTAAAAAAGATTCCAGATATGGTTTAGTTGCTTCCAAACGCACTTTTAAATTGGCGGTGGCGCGTAATCGTGCAAAACGTCTTTTGCGTGATTGGATTGCGTATAATGAACATTTAATGAATCCGGATATGGACTATATTTTTATAGCGCGTCCTGCAATTTTGATTTGTTCACGTGAAGCGGGTCGCAAGAAAATGGCGTATGCATTAAAGAAAATTTCAAAATGAAAAATGATTTTTTATCTGCATTTGGGTGCAGATTGGTCAGATTTTATCAAATTTGTATATCGCCGTTTATTGGCGGACGCGCTGCGTGCAGATTTGTTCCAACTTGCAGTGAATATACAAAACAAGCAATTGAAAAATATGGATTACTTCGTGGAACTTTTATGGGAGTAAAACGGATTTCGCGTTGCAGACCTGGCGGTGGTTGTGGATACGATCCTGTTCCTTGACATAAAAATACAATGTGGTAGAATCTTAAGTAATATACGTAAACAATAAAAAGGATTTGTAATTATGGCATCTTTCAGATCAACAGTTGAAAATATGTCTAAATTGATGGATGAAATGGGCATAACCGAACTGGATTTAGAACGTCAACTGTTATTGGGTTTATATCGTAAACATATTCATTTATCTAAACAGCAGGCTGTTGCTGCGGCACCAGTTGGCTTTGTTCCATCAAACAAGACAAATGCAGATACAAAAATATCTGGTCATGTATTGAAATCACCAATGGTTGGTGTGGCTTATCTTGCCCCAGAACCAGGTGCAAAACCTTTTGTAAAAGTGGGCAGTGCGGTCAAGGCTGGTGATACAGTTGCTTTAGTCGAAGCAATGAAGACTTTCAATCCAATCAAATCTGATATTGATGGTGTTGTCAAAGAAATTTTGGTTACAGATGGTATGGCTGTAGAATTTGATACACCTATTATTGTTATAGAATAAGGTTTCTTATGCCACAGATAAAAAAAGTTTTAATCGCTAATCGTGGTGAAATTGCACTGCGTGTTATTCGTGCATGTCGCGATATGGGAATAAGGACGGTCGCTGTATATTCAACGGCGGACAAAGATGCAATGCATGTTAAATTGGCTGATGAATCTGTATGTATTGGGCCGGCGCAGAGCTCTGAATCTTACCTTAATGAATCAGCAATATTGACGGCGGCACTTTTAACAAATGCGGACGCTATTCATCCGGGCTATGGATTTTTATCTGAACGCGCTGACTTTGTAGATAAGGTTGAACAGCATGGGCTTATCTGGATTGGACCAAACAGCGATATGATTCGCAAAATGGGCGATAAAGTTAATGCAAAACAAACTGCAATAAAATGTGGTTTGCCTGTCGTTCCAGGAAGCGAAGGTGCATTGCGTGATATCGAAGATGCACTTGTTTGGGCGGATAAAATCGGATATCCGGTTATGATAAAGGCGGCATCTGGTGGTGGTGGTCGTGGTATGCGTGCAATAAATAACGCAAATGAATTAAGGGAAGCGTTCCCAATTGTAAAGGCGGAATCAAAATCTGCATTTGGTGATGATACGCTTTATATGGAAAAGTTATTGTTGCACCCACGTCATATTGAATTTCAGGTTTTGGGCGATAAACATGGTAATGTTGTAATCTTTGGTGAACGCGATTGTTCGCTGCAACGCAAAAACCAAAAGGTTATGGAAGAATGTCCTGCGGCCGTGTTAACACAAAAACAACGCGACGATATGATTGAAATTTGCAAGACAGCTGCCAAGAAAATGAAATATACAAATGCCGGAACTTTTGAATTTATGTTCGAAGATGGCAAATTTTATTTCCTGGAAATGAATACGCGTTTGCAGGTGGAACATCCGGTAACAGAAATGGTTTATGGTATTGATTTGGTTCGTGAACAAATACGTATCGCAGCGGGTGAAAAGTTGGGCTATACACAATCAAATTTGGTTGCACATGGTCATGCGATTGAATTTCGTATAAATGCCGAAGACCCAGAAACATTTATTCCAAACCCTGGGAAAATAACATTGTATGCACCGTCTGGCGGACTTGGTGTGCGTGTGGACAGTGCGGTTTATACTGGATATACAATTCCATCAACATATGATTCGATGATTGCGAAATTGGTTGTGCACGCGCAATCAAGAACTGCGTGTATTATGCGCGCGGAACGTGCGCTGGACGAATTTGTTATCGAAGGAATCAAGACTACAATTCCATTACAAAAAATGTTGCTGGAAAATTCCGACATTCGTCAATTAAAGACAGACAATCATTGGTTGGAAAATTTCTTGGCAAATAAAAAGCCAGAAGAAACAACGGAAGAAAATTCAGAAGATAAAGAATAAAAAAAAACACCGGCAAACACCGGTGTTTTTTTTTTAGAATATATATCTTAAACCTGCATTTAAATTAAACAGTGCATCTGCATTTCTGTCGTCTTTTGTTGGTGCAAACAAACGGCCATTGGTGTAAAAATCTATGTTGTCTGTTAATCCAAAATTAAATCCTGCTTTTAAAACAACAAATACTCCATCGTCTGTTCCTTTTTTGTCGACAAAACCCAAAAGATGCGCATCGGAAGTATAGCGTATATCGTATCTTTCTGTAACATTAGCCAACCCTATGCCCAAAACAATGTCGGAACGTCTTTCAGAATTTCCAGAAAAACGGATATAATTGTCAAAAGTCGCACTTATTGCAGAAAAACCAGTTTCTAAAGAAGAGATAACATTTTTTGCTGGATATTTAATATCTGCAGACGAATTTAAAGCATAATCATAAGCAATGGTTATTCCTGGGTTATAAATATTGTCAGTTTTTAATCTTGCCCCTGCTTCTGCGCCAAGACCAAAGAAGTTGTTTGGTAAATTTAAATTTTGATCTTTGAAGTCTTTATCGATTTTATTTGCCCAAGAAACGCCATTAAGTGCGACATTGCCGCCGACAAATAATTTTATTTCCGATGCATTAACGTTTTCACAAAACAATGGCAAAAGTACAACAAAGCCAACAGATAAATATTTTTTCATTTTTTTGTCCTTTTTATTAAAATAACAATCTACTTTGAAATTATAGGACAAAACACCTTTGTTTTACAAGATTAAAAAATTATTCGTATCTTAAACTGTCTATTGGATTTAATTTTGCAGCTTTGATTGCGGGCATAACACCTGATGCCAAACCAACAACAACCGCAACAGATACAGATAATATCACCGGCCAAATTGAAAATGGCACATCATAGTGTAATATAAATCGCCCTATTCCTTGGGATAAACCAACGCCCAAAACTAATCCAATCATGGAACCAATAAAAGATATCATTACAGATTCAGATAAAAATTGAATTATTATCATGCGTTCTTTTGCGCCTATTGCTTTGCGAACACCGATTTCGCGTGTGCGTTCTGCAACAGAAGTTAACATCATATTCATAATACCGATAGACCCAACCAAAAGCGATACTGCTGCGATTGCTATCAACAATAATTTCAGATAACCTGTTACAGTATTCATAGTTTCCATAATTTGTTTCATGTCCGTAATTATAAAATCGTCTTCGTCGGTGTCTTTAAGGCGGTGCCGCTGACGCAAAAGAGAAGTAATTTGCTCGATAACCACATTGTTATCAGAATCGTTGTATATTTTCAGGGCAATCATTGTAACAGCATCTGGAAATTTAGAACCTTGTAATCTCTTTTTTAATGTTGTAATTGGAATTATAATCATATCGTCTTGTGAACCGAATGCAGAATCGCCGCGTGCCTTCATAACACCAACAATCACAAAAGGCATATTTTGAATACGAATTATTTCACCGACTGGGTTTTCTGGCAGCCCTAATTCAACCGCAGTATCTGGGCCAATCACTGCATAGGTTGCTGCATTTTTTACTGCGTTTTCATCAAAAAAAGTTCCGTATTCAACATCTATGTCTTGTATCGCGGCATAATCAGGCGATACGCCTAAAATCATAGTCGACCAATTTTTGTTTCCATATATAACTTGGGAATTTCCCATTTGCGCTGGGGACACATAAGTAACGTCGCTTAATCTTTTGATTTGTTCGCTGTCTGTTATGGTAAGTGTTTGTTTGTTGCCAGTGCGAACACCCCCAGTGCGTGCGGCACTGGCACGCACGACGATAGTATTTGTTCCAAGCGAAGAAAACTGGTCTGTGATAGATTTTTGAACGGTTTCTCCAACGGCAACCATTATAACAACAGCCATAACACCGATAATAATACCAAGAACCGTCAGGAACGATCTTAACTTGTTCCCACTTATCGATATCCAAGATTCTTTTAATATGTCGCCCAGTGTCATTTTTTATGCCGTTTTTCTGAATTTAACAATGTTGTTTCGCTTTTAGGCACAGGCCCATCGTATGTAACGCGCCCATCAAAAATATGTATAATGCGTCGTGAATATTGGGCGATTTCAAATTCATGGGTAATCATAATTATTGTAATGCCCATTTCTTTGTTTAATTTTTCAAAGAATTTTAAAATTTCATTACCCATTTTGGAATCAAGTGAACCAGTGGGTTCGTCCGCCAATATCAATTTAGGATTGCCGGCTAATGCGCGCGCTATCGCAACTCTTTGTTTCATACCGCCTGATAATTGTGGTGGAAAATAAGTTTCAAATTGTTCCAATCCAACAAGGCGCAACATTTCGCGTGCACGTGTTATTCTGTCGTTCATAACCCAACCACGATACATTAACGGCATCATCACATTGTCCAATATTGTGCGTTTTGTAAGCAGATTAAAATTTTGAAAAACAAAGCCGATATATTCATTACGAACGGTTGCTAAATCGTCCGCGGTCATTGTGCTTATGTCTTTGTCGTATAATTCGTAAGTCCCAGATGTTGCGCCATCCAATGCACCGATTATATTCATACATGTTGATTTGCCAGAACCGCTGGGGCCCATAATTGAAACGAATTCACCGCTTTTAATTGTAAAATTTATATCAAACAAAACTTGTTGTGTTCCACCGATACTAAGTGGGAAACTTTTATTAATGTTGTTCAAAACAATAATGTTAGTTTGATTTTTCATTTTTACATTCTGGGGCGTATCTTGTCGCCTTTGTTGGTTGTTTTTTGACCGGTAAAGCCGACAATGATTTTGTCGTTTTCTTTAATTTCATCAGATATAATTTGTGTTTCGGTTGGTGTTGCGATTCCGCGTTTGTATGGAATAAAAACAATGTCTTTATCGCGCTTTATAGCCAGATGTGTTTTTGGTGTAATATCATCACTGACATTATCTATAATATTTTTATACGAACGAATTAACAGACCTGAATTTTTTGTTTTCCATGTGTCTTTGGCGTTTGCTACGACCACTGTTACAAATGCGGTCATGCCGGGCATAAGTTTTAAATCAGAATTATCTACATCAATCACAACAGTATACACAACAACATTTGAAACAGTTGTTGGGGATAATCTTATTTGTTGAATGTTTCCCTTAAAAACCATATTCGGATAAGCGTCCACAGTAAAAGTAACTGGCATACCATCTTTTATCATACCAATATCTGCCTCACTTACAGCGGTTTCAATTTGCATTTTTGATAAATCTTCGGCAATTTCAAAAAGGTCTGGCGTTTGAAAAGATGCCGCGACAGTTTGGCCTTTATCAACTTTTCTTGAAATAACTGTTCCATCAACAGGCGATGTGATTGTTGCATAACCCAAATTTGTCATCGCGCGTTCGTACGCATATTGTGCTTTGTTAACGGCCTGTTGTGCTTGTTCGTATACTGTTTGCGATTTTTCCATTTCTGCACGTGAAATAAATCCATCATGGTATAAAGATTGGTTTCTGTTATATTCGCTTCGTGCATATTTTAATTCAGATTTCATTGAATCCAGAGAAGCCTTTGCTTCATCAACAGTTGATTGTAAAACAGAAGGTTCTATGGTTAATAAAACATCGCCTTTTTTAACGCGCGAATTATAATCAACAAAAATATCTTCGATAGTGCCAGAAACTTGTGATCCCACACTGATGGTGTTTACAGGTTGTATTTCGCCAGTTGCTGTAACACTTTGTGTTATATCACCACGCGTTATGTCCATTGTAATATATTCTTTTTTCTTGGAAGAACCAAATGGACACAGCCACCAACAAAGCAATCCTGCAACAATGATAATTATCGCAAACCACCATTTATTACGCCAAATATAATTCCAGACCCTTTTTATAAAGGATGGTTTTGGTTGTGGTGTAATATCTTGCTTTTCTTCCATTATTTATTGTCCTTAAGACCGTTTTTTATATCCCCGATGGCAAGCGCAACCGCTGCGCGTTTTATAAACAAATCATACTTTGCGCTGTTGTTTTGATTGCGTGCATCAACCAGTTCAGATTGGGCCGTTTGCCAATCCAACATGGTCGCGCGCCCTACTTTGTACATGCCAGATGTTACACGTTCATTTTCTGTTGCTGATTTAAGAAGAACCTGTGTTTGTGTTAATACTTTTTGTGCTGTTTTATAATTTTGGTAAGCTGTAAAAATATCCAGCATAGCATTGTCGTAAATGTTTTGTTCGCTATATTTCATATTTTCATAATCTGCATTCGCGGAACGCGCATTATAAAAATTCAAAAAGCCAGTGAATATTGGCATAGATGCAGAAAATCCGATGCTGCCATGTGTTTTTAGTGTCATATGTTCAAACATGCCACCCATAGTTTGGTCTGTTGTTTCAACCGACCCGTTGACTGAGATTGACGGCAAACTTTTTAAAAAAGCGCTGTTGCGACGATGCCATGCTGCATTGGTTTGCGATTTTGCCCTTAATAAATCTGGTCTTTGTTTTTGTGCGATAGAAATCAATTCGTCTATGTTTTTGCTTTCCGCACTGCCCCCAAATGTTGCCGGCATATCTTTGATTTTTATGGTTTCGCCGGCAGAAAAAGAAAGTATATTTAAAAGGTTGCCTTTGGCAATTTCGCGATTGTTTTTTGCGCGTTCAAGTGCCAATTGTGATGACGCCAATGTGGTGTCTGCTTTATAAACATCTGCACGTGCCACCGCTCCAGATTTATATTTTTTATCTGCTGTTTCTTTCGCCGTCTGTGCGACGGTTAATGCAGATTGTGCTGATGTTACACCTGCGTCCATATTTAATAATTCATAATATGCCCCGACAACAGAATAAATAAAATTTTGTACTGTGTTGTCGTAATCAAAACCTGCTGCACGGTATGTAGCAAGGGTTTGTGCAAAATCAGATTCGCGCTTTCCAAAATCAAATATTAAATATGAAGCAGACAAAGAAGCCGTATAATCCCAATCATCATGTTCTGTATGCGAACGATTTGCCCCAACGCCACCCGAAACGGTCGGTAAATAATAAGAATGCGCGGCATTTTTTTGATATCGCTGAGATTGCAAAGCAGCGTATGCCGCGGCGGTATTTGGATTACGACAAAGTGCCAAATCAACGATTTCAACCAGACTCATTTCTTGATTTGGAACATGTCGCATAGTTGCACAATTGTCTTTTCCAAAGGCACAAAAAGGCAGGCAAATAAAAAAAGCAATCGAACGTTTCATAACATATATAAAATACCTGATTTTTCGGCCAAAAAATATCGGAACGAATTCATTTGCAAAAAGCTGAATTTTTATGTTGAAATGTGTTTCTTTTTTGCCTAAGATGAACTTACGCGAAAGGCCAGGTGGCAGAGTGGTTATGCAGAGGACTGCAAATCCTTGGATGCCGGTTCGATTCCGACCCTGGCCTCCACATTTAAAATGATAAATCAAATTACTCTTACCAATTTCAGAAATCACACTTGTTCGCGAATCACAATTGATAACGCAAAAAATATTATTATCACAGGATTAAACGGTGCCGGAAAAACAGCGATTTTGGAAGCAGTATCCTTGCTCTGTGGTGAACGCGGATTGCGTGGCGCAGATATTCAAACATTGGCTCGTTTTAATGGTGATGGTGGTTTTTCTGTTTTTGCAACCACAGACGACGACAGTGATGTATGTGTGTTTCTGAATTCTGGGGATTCAAACCGCCATGCAAAGATAGATAATGAAAATGTGGCGTTGTCAGAACTTGCCAAGAAATTGCGTATTGTTTGGTTAACCCCCAAGGAAGATAGAATTTTTATGGAAGCGGCAAGCGACAGGCGTGCGTTTTTTGATAGATTGGCGGCTTCGTTTGAGCCGTCGCATATGGGGCGTATCGCGCGCCTTAATAAATTAATGTCTGAACGCGCTGGTGCGATAAAAAGTGGCGCAGATAACAACTGGTTGGACGCAATAGATAAACAAATTTCCGCGACATCTGTATCAATTGCCGCCATGCGTATAAGGTATGCCAGTGAAATAAATTATTTTTTTGAAAACGGTGCAGTTTCTGTAACTGGCAGTGTTGAAAAATTGGTGCTGGAAAATACGGCAGCTGTTGCAGAACAAAAATATTTTGAATACTTGCAAAATAATCGCGAATTGGTTGGTGATAAAATGGTTATAGATGGTGTGCATAAATCTGATTTTGGGGTATTTAATAAAAAATTAAATTTACCGGCACAGATAACATCTACGGGTCAGCAAAAATCTATTTTAATAGATTTGATTTTGGCGCATGCAAAATTGATTCATATAAAAACAGGTGCAAAGCCGCTTATTCTGCTGGACGAAGCGGTTGCACATCTGGATTCTGATGCGCGTGGAAAATTGTTCTGGGATTTAAATGAATCAGATGCACAAGTTTGGGCAACGGGCCTTGACGTCAATATGTTCGCAGGTGTTCCAAATGCTTTATTTGTTACTTGCGTTGACGGCACAATAAGTAATATAGTTATGGCGGAGAACAAAGATGCATAAGATAAACTATCAACAATTACTGGATAACGCATTAAAGTCCGTAGTCAAAGAAGCCCTTATTTATGCACAGTATAACGGACTGGGCGATGATGCGGGATTTTTTATAACTTTTAAAACGCGTGCGCCGGGTGTGGTATTGCCAGATTTTTTAAGAATGCGGTATCCAGATACCATGACAATAGTTTTGCAGTATTCGTATAATAATCTTAATGTTTCAGACACTGAATTTGGCGTTCAGTTAACTTTTGATGGACGTCCGTTTTTTATACGCGTTCCGTTTTCTGCGTTGGTTGAATTCAAAGATCCAACAACTGAATTTATGTTGTCTTTTCAATCGCGCGCGCAAGCACCAGAACAGAAAACAAATAATATCGAATTGCCATTGGAAGAAAAACCAGATACTGTCCCAGACGATAAACGAATTGTTTCGCTGGATGAATTCAGAAAGAAAAGAAATTTGTAAAAAAAAACACCGGCATTTGCCGGTATTTTTTTATAATTTTTTAAAAAATTATTTACGCAAACCCAATTTCTTAATCAAGTCTTCGTATTCTGCAACATTATGATTTTTGATGTAAGCCAACAATTTTTTGCGGCGGTTAACCATCAACAACAAACCACGTTTTGAATGTTCGTCTTTGTGATTTGCTTTCATATGTGCTGTTAAATTGCGAATGCGTTCTGTCAAAATTGCAACCTGAGCTGCAGCAGAGCCGCCGTTATCGTGTTCGCTGTTTTTATAGGCAGCGACCAATTCGCTTTTCTTTTCTTTTGTTACGGACATTGTATATTCCTTTTTTCTAGATTGTTCGTTTTGGCTTCAACGTCCCGTTTTCTATACGCCCTATTCCAACAAAGGTTTTGTTTGAATAAACGCGATATAAACCGTCGCTTTCGCCCCGTTTGATAAAGCCACCGTTTTTATAAAGTTCGGTATCTTTATCGTTCAGATTGATTACCGGAATGTCCCCCAGTGCACAATCGGATTGCATCAGATATTCATCAATGCGTCCACCATTATTAACCAGATTTTCTAAAAAATCAAGTTTTACCGCATTTTTTATTTCAAAGCTATCGGTAGCTATACGGCGGATATAGGTCGTTGTAGCAATTGCACCACATAATTTTGCGATATCACGAACGAGTGAGCGCACATATGTCCCGCGCGAACAAACAACCCTGAAATTATACTCATTTTGCCGGCTTTTGCCGGTATATTCTAATTTATAAATAGTTATCGGGCGTGGTTTCATTTCCGCCTTTTCGCCACGTCTTGCCAATTCATAGGCGCGTTTCCCATTTACATGAACAGCTGAAAAAATTGGCGGAATTTGTTCACTGCTTTGTTCTAATTTTTCACACGCAGATACAATATCTTTATCGTTTGGAATAATATCATTTGTTTCTTTTATGTTTCCAGTTATATCCAACGAATCTGTATCAATCCCGAAACGCATTCCGAATAAATATTCTTTTTGATTTGAACAAATTTCTTCAATAAAAGGAATCATTTTCGTAGCGTTTCCAAGCGCGATTGGTAAAACACCACTGGCCATTGGATCAAGTGTTCCGATGTGTCCAAATTTCTTTTCGCCAAACATTTTTGCAATGCGATAACCCGCGGTTCTGCTGAACACGCCGTTTTCTTTATCCAAGATTAAAATTCCGTCCATGTTCTAACCGAAAAGAGATAATTGTGGTTTTTGTGCATCTTCTGCAACAATTGGTTTTACCGAAGGTTTTTTGCGTGGCGCAATTGTATTTGGTGTATCTGATTCAAGGTTTTCCAAAACATCTTCTGCGCGTTTGACGATTTTTTCTGGCATCCCCGCCATCTTTGCAACCGCGATTCCGTAAGAGCGATTTGCAACACCGTCTATAATTTTATGCAAGAATATAATATCGTTATTATGTTCGCGAACATCGATAGTTAAACATTTGACTTTGTTCAAATTTTCATCAACTACCAATTTAGTTAATTCGTGATAGTGTGTCGCAAACAGTGTGCGCGCATTTAATTCGTTAAGGTATTCCAATACCGCTTGTGCAATCGCCATACCGTCAAAAGTTGATGTTCCGCGTCCTATTTCATCAAATATAATAAAAGATTTTTCTGTTGCGCGGTTTAATATATTTGATGTTTCAACCATTTCAACCATAAATGTAGATTGACCCGCCGCCAAATTATCAGATGCGCCAACACGACTGAATAATTGGTCACATACACCGATTTTTGCAGAACTTGCCGGCACAAAAGAACCAAGATGTGCCAACACTACCAATATTGCATTTTGACGCAAGTATGTTGATTTTCCCGCCATGTTTGGACCGGTTAAAAGTGCAATAGGTTTGCCATTTAAATCACAATCGTTTTTAACAAAATTATCACCCTTTTTGCGCAAAACATATTCGATAACAGGATGACGTCCACCAACAATTTCGAATTCGTTGTTTGTTGTTATTATTGGTCGAACCCAAGAATAAATATCTGCAATATTGGCAAGTGATAACCATACATCGATATCAGCCACTAAATCCGCCGTATTCATCAAATCGTTTGAAATGCTTCGAATTTTTTCAATAAATTCATTTATAATATCAGATTCAATTGCTGCTGATTTTTCAGATGCACTGCGAATATCATTATCTAAATCAATTAACGCAGGTGTTGTAAAACGCATATTTCCCGCCATCGTTTGACGATGAATAAAACCAGATTCTGGGGCCATTAACGCATCTGCGCGGGCGGACGGTACTTCTATAAAATACCCAAGTATATTGTTATATTTTATCTTTAATGTATTGATATTTGTTTCGTTTATATATTGCGCTTGCAATCCAGCGATTGTTTCCATTGCACCGCTTGAAAGATTTCGCATTTTATCAAGGGATGGATTAAACCCAGTTTTTATAACATTGCCGTCCCTGAAGAATGTCGGCAATTCATCGTTAAGCGCCAAAATCAATTCGTTTGATAAATCATCGTGTGTTTCAATTTTTGCACATTTTTCAGATAAAAATGTATCAAGTTTTTTACCGATGTTTTTCACAGTGTCTAAAATTGATAAAAATTCAGAAACATTTTTTAAATCGCGTGGTGTTCCCCTGCCCGATAACAGGCGCGATAAAGCACGATTTACATCTGGTACGCGTGTTAACACCGATGAAATTTCCGCCATTAACGAATGGTTGGTTAATAAATGTCCAATGTGTTCTTGTCTTTGCAAGATTGTATCTTTGTCCCCCGGCAGTGTACGTAAATAAGAACGCAATTTTCGTGCGCCTGATGCTGTTTTCGTTTGATCAAGAACATCCAGCAAACATGCCCCACCATCATTTATTGGCGCATCTATTTCCAAACTTTTCCAAGTTGAAGAATCAATCAATAATTGTCGCCCTGATTTAAAAGAATATGGCGCACGAAAAGATATATTTGCACCACGTTGTGTGTTAAATAAATATCCCGCCAGCAACCGCAAAGCAGAAACATTTTCTTCTGTTTCAGATTTTATATTTCCGCCAAACACATGTGATACAATTAAATTTATATCAGAACGCAAATATAATTTTTCATATACTGGTGTTGTTTTATATATTTCGCGCAGATTCTTTATTACTTGTTTTTCTGCGTCAGCCTCTGGATAAATTATTTCCGCAGGATTAATACGAATCATATCGTCAATAATGCAATCTGTTTCGCCGATAAAAAATTCACCAGTTGATATATCACAGCCCGCCAAATCAAATTTCGCATCGGATATTGGTACAATAGAAATTAAAAAATTAGATTTTTTGGGTGTTAATAAATTTTCATCTGTTAATGTGCCTGGGGTCAAAACGCGTATTACTTTGCGTTCAATATATTTGTGTCCACGTTGTTTGGCCTGTTGTGGTGTTTCCATTTGTTCAACAAGTGCGACCTTGTACCCCGCTTTCACAAGGCGTCCAAAATAATTATCGGACGCGTGCCATGGAATACCACACATTGGGACATCGACACCAAATCCATCTGTGCCACGATGTGTTAAAACCAAACTTAATGTTTCACTGACTGTTTTTGCATCTTCAAAAAATGCTTCATAAAAATCGCCCAGCCGAAACATCAACAGCGCATCCGGATTTTCGGACTTCATATCAACATACTGTTGCATAACTGGGGAAAGTTTGTTTTTTTCGGCCATATTATTCACCAGCACTGGTTACTTTCAATGTTTCGATTTTTAATTCTGCTTCTTTTAATAATTGTTCGCAATATGCTTTTAATTTGATTCCTTGTTCGTACGCCGCGACAGAATCCGCCAAAGACATTTGTGCGCTTTCCATTTTTTGAACAAGTTCGGTTAATTGTTTATATGCTTCTTCAAAAGAAAGTTTTTCTGTATCCATAATGTATCCTTTCATTTTTCAATAAGATAGCCCATAAAAGTAAGATTTGCAACAAATAAAGGTATAAAAAAACCGCCCAAACGGGCGGAATTTATTTTGCTGGCGCGATTATAATTGATTTTGTTCGATCATCGGGTTTTGATTTTGATTCAAGTGTTCCTTTGTCGCCAATTAATTCAACTATGTGTTCGAATAGCTGTTGTACAGAATCACGACCACGTGCCAAAACTTTTTTGTTTCCTTTGGTCATTACGGCAATTTTCACTTTGTTGCCTTCGCCCAAGAATTCGAAAACTTTTTTCAATTTAATATTTAAATCGTTTTCTTCAATAAAAGGTTTTACCCAAACTTCTTTTAATTCGACAGTTTTTTGCTTTTTGCGTGCTTCATTAGCATGTTTCTTTTGTTCGTATTTGAATTTGCCATAATCCATAATTTTTACCAATACAGGCGTTGAATTTGCATTGATTTCAACCAAATCCAAACCCATATCATACGCCATATTCAAAGCGTTTGACGTTTCCATAATTCCCAGATTTTGACCGTCCGTGCTGATAACTTGAACTGATTTTGCAAATATTTTTTCATTAATGCGCGGCCCCATATCGCGAGCCTTGCCGTTGTTCATATTAGGTTTAATAGTTATGCTCCTTTATTAACACATAGATGGATTATTAAATATTTTTAAGGGTTTTTCAACAATTTTTGCACATTTTGCAGTGCATCCCAAACGTCTTTTTTTGCACTTGGTTTCAAAATCAGATAATTAGGATGATAAATTGGAATAATTATGCAACCAGAATCTGAAACGATTTCGCTGCCGTGTTTGTCTGTAAGATTGGTTTTTGCGATTTCTGTGGTTGCCAATGTGCCAAAGGTTATGATTATTCGTGGCGACAACATTTCAATCATTTTATTAACAAAAGGCAAAGATAAATCCAATTCTTCACGATTTGGACCACGACCGCCAGGTGTGCGCCAAAATAATAATGGGATAATCGAAACATTTTCGCGCGACATACCAATCGCAGATAACATTTTATCCGTTAATTCGCCGGCCTGACCTGACAATATTTTTCCAGACATATCATCGTCAGAACTTGGTAAATCTGTTATAATCAGCAATCCGTTTGGTTTTGTTGCAATATTTGGCATAACTACATTTGTTGCGCCGCTACGCAGCGGATGATTAAATTCGCCGATCATACGAAGCATCGAATCGATATCTGTCGGCCGTTCAACCATAGATTTAACTGTGTCCAATGTGATAGGCGCACAAGCTGGTATAATAATAGGTTTTGATTCTGTTTTCGTGGCAAGAAGACTTTGTTGAACCGGTGTTTTTTTGATATCTGGTTTTAATGTGTTTTCTGACAATTCCCATTGAACACCAGCCATAACCAAATCTTGCAACGTATAATTTTGCATGTTTTATTCCTTGATTTTTTAATATTCTTAATATAGAATATACACTGAGCAACAAAAACTCAAGGGAGTATTTTCATGAAAATAGTAAATTTTGCTTTATTAGCTGGTGTTGCTGGATTGTTGGCCGCTTGCGGTGGATCCAGTGTTGTTGAACCTGAATGATCAACGCGTTTTCTTTGCGTTTAATTCTGCAGAAATTTCTGACGAAGCTGAAAACAACTTGTTGGGTCAGTCTTTGTATATGAAAAACCACGAAGATACAAAAATCCAAATCGCTGGTAATTGCGACGAACGTGGTTCCACAGAATACAACTTGGCTTTGGGTGCCCGTCGTGCAAACGCTGCAAAAGCAGTTTTGGTTAAAGACGGTATAGCGGCTTCTCGTATTTCCACCATTTCTTATGGTAAAGAACGTCCATTGGTCAAAGGTACTGGTGAAGCGGTTTGGAAATATAACCGTAATGCAACAACAACAGTTAAATAATATAACTTTTGTTATTAAAAAAACACCGGCATTTGCCGGTGTTTTTTTATTTGTTTTTATTTTAACAATTTATTTATCAAATCTTCCATTTGTATACGATTATCAAAAGATATAACAAATTGCCCTGCCCCGCCACGTTTTTCACGCAATTTTACATCCAGTCCCAAATGTTTAGATATTTTTGATTCCACCTTTGAAACATATTGCGCGTCCAAAGTGTTTTTTACAAAATTACGGCTTGTTTTTGAACGCGCAGTGTTTTTTACATGTTTTTGCGTTTCTGCGACAGATAAGTTGTTGTTTATAATATCGTGCGCCAATTGTTCTGGATTGTCAGAAACTGCGATTGTGCGTGCATGTGATGGCGATATTTTTCCTTCTTTGATTAATTCTTTGACGGATTCTGGCAACGAGTTAATGCGCATCAAATTTCGTATATAACTGGCGGATTTTCCAATTAATTTGGAAACATCTTCCAAAGAATATTGATATTTTTCCATCAGGTTTTTGAAACCTTCTGCCTCTTCTATTGGATTCAGGTTTTCACGTTGAACATTTTCAATCAGCGCAATTTCCATCGCGTTTTTATCTGATAATGTTTTGACTAATGCCGGAATTTCGCTAAGCCCTGCCCTTTGTGCTGCGCGGTATCTGCGTTCGCCCGCAACGATTTCATAAAGATGCGGCTTGTTTTGAACTGTGCGTAAAATAATTGGTGACAATACACCTTTTTCTTTGATAGATTCTGCCAAATCATTCAGTTCTGCTTCGCTAAAAGTTTTGCGCGGTTGGTCTGGGTTTGGGCTTATTTGAACCAAAGGAATTGGTTTTACAACCACCCGTTCTGCACCGGTCAGTACAGAAATATCTGGTGCGATTCCCATTTCTTCGTTCAATTGTGCTAATGATTTTCCTAAAAATTTAGATGACATTTTTTACATCCTTTTTTCAAGTGCGTTAACCACTTCTGTTGCGACGCGCAGATATGCTTGTGCCCCGGTTGATTTAAAATCGTAGAACAGGGCAGGCTTGCCGTGACTTGGTGCTTCTGAAACACGAACATTACGTGGGACAACGGTTTTGAAAACTTTGTCGCCAAAAGTTGCACGAACATCGTCTTCTACGGCGCGTGTAAGTCCCAATTTCTTTTCGTACATAGTCAATACCATGCCCAAAATATCCAACTTTGGATTCCATTTTTCTTGTATTGCCTTGATAGTCGACAGAAGATGTTGTACACCTTCCAAAGCAAAGAATTCGCATTGAAGAGGTATAATCACATAATCTGACGCGGAAAGTGCATTTATTGTTAACATACCCAAATTTGGCGGACAATCTATCAGTATATAATCATAATTATCTTTAATTGTATTTAATGCATCGCGCAATCTGTATTCGCGGTTGTCTAAATCTAACATGTCCAACTCTGCGCCAGCCAATTTAGCAGAAGCGGGCAACAAATGCATGTTTGGAACCGCTGTTGTTAATATGTTTTCTGCAGCGCTGGCCGTGCCCATTAAAACGCCGTATACGCTTTGTTTGTGGGCTGCGCGAACAAATCCGAGACCCGTTCCTGCGTTGCCTTGTGAATCTAAATCAATCAGTAAAACGCGTTTTTTTATTGCGGCAAGTGATGCAGCGATGTTTATGGCTGTTGTTGTTTTTCCAACGCCGCCTTTCTGGTTTGCAAAAGATATGATTTTTGCCATTTTAAAATTTCCTTTTTAACAAAAGACAGCATAAAAAAAAGAAAAAAATTAGTCAATATAAATATTAAAATTACGTAAAATCAATGCGTTATAACTTATTTCATGTGAAATAAATGCTTATTTCACATTAAAAATGTATATAATGTATCCGTCGCCTGTTTCTGATTTGTACAGTTCATAATCAAATTTATATTTTGTTTTTGCCTGGTCTATTTCAGATTGAATTTCCCGGCCTTTTAATAAAAAAAGCCGGCATTTTGTTTTGTGTGTATAGTCCAAAATTTTAATCAATGGTGCAAAAGCGCGTGCAGTGAATACAAAATCCCCGGCATTTACCGGCTTTTTCGATAAAAAATTTTCAATTCTGTCGTTAATAATTGTAAGATTTGGTAAATCCAATTCTTGCTTTAGTGCAGATAAAAAATTTGTTTTTTTGCCAATCGATTCGATGCAGGTTACATTCCAACCTAAAATTGCCAGCACGACACCCGGAAATCCGGCACCACTGCCCAAATCAATGATGTTTACGTCTTTTGGTAAAAATTTAGCCAGTTGTGCACTGTCTTTGATGTGGCGTGTTTGAATGTCGCCCAAAGTGCTTGGTGCAACAAGATTCATTTTTGTTGACCATTCTTTCAGCAGTTTTTCGTATTTAATAAATTTTTCTTCTCTTTTCATAATATTTATTCTAACATATTTTGTTATGAAAGGTATTAAAAGTTTTTATACGGGTCCATTTTTGTTGACCGTTGTTGTTTTCTGCTCTTTGTTGCTGGGGCAAGAAATGTTTAACACGTCTTTGCACAATCAGGGGCAGGGTGGTAAAGTAGCAAGTAATGATTATGGCGCGTTTTTGGCGTCCCAGCATGCGCTTTATGTCAATGATTTTGAAGCTGCATCAAAGATGATGGCAGAGGTAAAAACAGACAACAAAAGCATTAATAAAATTAAAAATTTGACAGATTTCTTTGGTGGTAAGATGCCACAAAATGCTGAATCTTTCAAAGATTCCAAAGATGTCGTAGAAAGATTGATTTATGATGCTTTTTTAATTCAAAAAGACGATTGGAAATCTGTTTATGCGCGTCATAACAAAGATGCGTCTGTTTTGGCTGCGCCAATCCGTATTTTTTCGGGCATAAAGACAAAAAATCCAAAAGATACCGCTAAATTCATAAATTCTATGCATGCAGATGATAACTGGAAATCTTTTGTTCGCGGTCAAATTGCAGTATTGAACAATGACATAGATACCGCCGCCAAAGAATTTGCCAAAGTGCATCCTGATTTCATGAACGTTAACGATTATCTTTATTTGATGTCGTTTTACAAGAAAAACGGCATGTTGGAAGATATGGATATATTGCGTAATGACTTTTTGGCCAAGGTTGGCAGTATGTACATGCTGGATTATGATGAAATTCCGGATTGGTCGGTTTTTGAAGGGTATAAAAACAATCTGGTGTTCAGTTTGATTCAAACGGTATCGCATACACAGATAATGATTTATACGGATTTATCATTGATGTTTTTGCGATTTGCCGAAGTTATATCGGACGGTGCCAATCAAGATATGATAAATTACTATTTGGGACAATATTATTATCATAATTATGGCGATTATGAGACATGTTTTAACAAAATACCAAAGACAAGTCCTTTGTATTTGTTTGGACAATTAAGAATCGCGGAAAGAAGTAATAATATCAAAGCGATAGAAAAAATCGTTCGAAAAAATCCATTGTTTGTTCCTGGGATTCAAATTATTGGTCGCGAAAAAATAAAAAATGGTGATAAATCAGGTGCTTTGTCTGTTGTTAACAAGGCGCTTAAACAGAAAGATTTGCCGGTTCAAGGTAAACTGTTTTTGTTAAAACAACGTGCCTATGTGTACATAATGTTTGGTGATGCAAAACGTGCGCAAAAAGATTTGGACGCCATCGAAGACATAGATTTTAAAGTGTCCCCAGATATAATGATGTTGCAAGCGCGCGTATGGGCTTTGCAGGATAAAAATATGGACAAAGCGTATAATTATGCAATGGCTTTGATAAAAATGAACACTTCTGACGTGGCGGCATGGGATTTGTTGAGTCTTATCGTCGACAAAAAAGAGGGCACAGACAATGCGCTGGAAATATTGGAACGTGTTGGGGAAATCACACCGTCATCCGCTGTGTATGAACATCTGGGCGATTTTTACAAGAAAAAAGGTGACAAAGAACGTGCAAAAAAATCTTATATGCAGGCACTTGATTTATCTGATGATTATTTGATTGTTGTGCCGCATGTTCAAAAGAAGATAAGGAAATTAAGATGATAGTTGGTGTTTTTGGTGCTGGCGCGTGGGGAACAGCGCTGGCGTATACTTGTGCGAAATCTGGTAACGAAGTTAAACATTGGGCTTTTGCGGGTATTTTTGATGGCCTTGCTGATTTAGAAAAACCAGAAAATGTATTCAGAACAGATAATATGGCTGATTTAAAAGATTGCGAATACTGGTTAATCGTAACGCCGGCAGCATTTTTTCGCGAAACTGTTCGTAAAATGCGTGCTGTTTATAATGGTCAGCCGATTTTGATTTGTACCAAAGGTATGGAAGGCGAAACCGGTGAATTTATGTCTGAAATTTTGAATACAGAAATTCCGGAATGTAAAGATTTTGGTGTGTTATCAGGTCCACAATTTGCACGTGAAGTTGCAACTGGTGTTCCGACTGGTTCTACAATTGCTGGAAATGAACGGGTCAGGGCAGGGGGGCATATCGCGCTTTCAGAACTTTATTTGCAAGACAGCGATGATTTTATTGGTGCGCAACTTTGTGGGGTTGGAAAAAACGCAGATTCTTTGATTTCTGGGTATATGACTGTCAAAGGTCGTGGTGAAAACGAAAGGGCACTTGTTTTTACTCGTGCTTGGAATGAAATCGCCGAATTGGGTGTAAAAATGGGTGCAGAATGCAAAACTTTTCTGGACCTTTGTGGTGTAGGCGATTTGTTTTTGTCGGCGACATCAACGACTTCCCGTAATTTTTCAGCAGGTCAAGCAATCGCACGTGGTGAACAAATCACTGCCAATACAGTAGAAGGTATTTTTGCACTTCGTGGTTTAATACACAGGGCAGAAAAATTGGGTGTAAAAACACCTGTTTTATGTGAAATGAAAGAAAAAATGGGATTGTAAAAATTGTTGAAAAAAAAGCCCCGTAAAAACAGGGCTTTTTTGTTGCAAATAATTATTTATATTCTATAATTCGACCAGGTCGCGAAGAGATAATTGTTCTTTCTTGCGTTTGATAGAACAAGAGCGCAAAAACGAATAATTTTTCTTCGCAAAATTAATCAATCCCCCTTCGCTAAAGCTGTGGGGGACAAGCAAAAAAATGGAGAAAATTTAATGTTTGGAATATTTAAAAAAAGTGAAAAAAACGTTTTGAATAATCCGATTGCTGTTGAATTCCAATATGGTGATGAAACGGTTCGTTTGGAAACAGGTCGTTATGCAAAACAAGCAACTGGCGCAGTTATGGCAACTATGGGTCAAACAATGGTGTTGGCAACTGTGTGCGCAGAAAAAACAGCCGTAGAAGGTCAAGATTTCTTTCCTTTGACTGTTGATTATCAAGAAAAATATGCGTCCGCCGGTCGTATTCCTGGATCACGCGACAGACGTGAAGGCAAGGCAAGCGTTGCAGAAACTTTGACAGCGCGTTTGATTGATCGTCCTATTCGTCCTTTGTTCCCAGAAACTTTCAAAAACAAAGTTCAAATCATTGCGCAGGTGTTTTCTTATGACAAGAAAAACCAACCTGATATTTTGGCGATGATTGCGTCAAGCGCCGCTTTGGCAATTTCTGGTGTTCCTTTTGCTGGCCCAATTGGTGCGGCACGTGTTGGATATCGTGATGGCAAATATATCTTGAACCCATCAAAGAAAGAAGTTGAAAATTCCAAGATGGATTTGGTTGTTGCTGCAACTAAAGACGGTGTGTTAATGGTTGAATCTGAAATCGGTGAATTGGATGAAAAGACAACTTTGGGTGCTGTGAAATTTGGTTTTGACCAACAACAAACTGTTATCAACGCAATTAACGAATTCGTTGAAAAAGCCGGTAAAGAACGTTGGGCAACCCCAGAACACAGCGAAGAATATGTTGTTATGGAAAAAGACTTTGAACAATTTGCACCACAAATCACAGATGCTTTGTTGATTAAGGAAAAATTGGTTCGTCTTGATACTTTGGCAGAAATTCATGCAAAAGCAAAAGCGCGTATCCCAGAATTGTTTCCAGAAACCACAACAGCAACTTCTACATTGGAATCTTGGGCAGATGAAATTGTCGAAGGTATTACTGCGCGCATTATGCGTACCAATATCTTGGAAGGCAAACCACGTATTGATGGTCGTGATACAAAAACAGTTCGTCCAATTGAAATCGAATTGGGTGTTTTGCCACGCGCACATGGTTCTGCTTTGTTCACACGTGGTGAAACTCAGGCCCTTGTTTCTTTGACTTTGGGTGGCGGTAAAGACGCATTACCATTGGAATCTTTGGATGGTGATGATGAACGCGATTTCATCTTGAACTATAACTTCCCAGGATATTCAGTTGGTGAAGCCAAAGGTTTGAAATCCCCAGGTCGTCGTGAACTTGGTCATGGTAATTTGGCATGGCGCGCAGTTCACCCAATGGTTCCAACACGCGCACAATTCGACTATGTAATTCGTATTTGCAGCGATATTTTGGAATCTAATGGTTCTTCGTCTATGGCAACAACATGTGGCGCAACATTGGCGATGATGGACGGTGGTGTTCCAATGAAAAGACCGGTTGCAGGTATCGCGATGGGATTGATTAAAGAAGGCGATGATTACGCAATCTTGACCGATATTTTGGGCGATGAAGACCATCTTGGCGATATGGACTTTAAAGTAACTGGTACAGACCAAGGTATTACCGCATTGCAGATGGATATTAAAATCACTTCGATTACTTTCGAAATTATGGAACATGCGTTGGCTCAGGCAAAAGATGGCCGTATGCATATCCTTGGTAAAATCGAAAAAGCAATCAAAGCACCAAGAAAGAATTTGTCTGAATATGCACCACAAGCATACACGATGAAAATCGATCCAGATAAAGTACGCGATGTTATCGGTAAAGGTGGCGCCGTGATTCAAGCATTGACACGTGAAACAAATACACAAATCGAATTGGAAGACGATGGCAGTATCAAAATCATGGCGGCTGACAAAGAAAACGCTGAAGAAGCAATTCGTCGTATCAAAGAAATCGTCGCAGAACCAGAAGTTGGCGAAATCTATGAAGGCGAAGTCAGCGGTATCAAAGATTTTGGTTTGTTCGTAAAGATTTTGAAAAATTTTGAATCTTTGGTTCATATTTCCGAAATCACAGGTGAAAGATTGAACAAAATCGAAGATGCTAAAATCAATGTTGGTGATAAAGTTTTTGTGAAATACCTTGGTACTGATAAACGCGGTAAAACACGTTTGTCTATGGTTGGTATAGATCAAAAAACTGGTAAAGAAACCAAATAAATAAGATACACACCCTGAGTGCAACACTCGGGGTGTTTTTATGTAAAAAAGGAAAGAAAATGGATATGGAAACATTGATGGCGCAAGCGGCAGATTTGCAAACAAAAATCGCGGCTGCACAAGATTCGCTTGGTCAAATGCAGGTGCGCGGAATAGGGGGCAATGGTGCAGTTGTTATAACAATGACAGGGAAATATGATGTTTTGTCTGTGGTTGTACAGCCGTCTGCGCTGGAAAACGGGGCGGACAATGTATCTAAATACGTTTTTGATGCATATAAAGACGCCAAAGCAAAGGCCGATGTTTTGATTGAAAAAACAATGGGCGAAGTAACTGGTTCGCTGTCAGAATAAAAAAAACCGCCAAAATGGCGGTTTTTTGTTGATAAAAATTAAAACCGGGATAAACCCGGTTTGAATTATTCGCTCGGCACAATTTGCCTGCGCGCAATTTTATTTTTGCTCGAACGGCGCATTGCTTGTTCTCGCATATAAAATTTGGTGGATGTTAAGAGACTCGAACTCCTGACCCTCTCGGTGTAAACGAGATGCTCTAGCCAACTGAGCTAAACATCCAAAGCGATAATAATATTACCTTAAATTTTTCATTTGTCCAGAAAAAACTTTTTAACGTTGTTTTGTCCATGTGTTTGCGCGTTCTACATAAGCACGTGCTAAATCAACATCGAATTGTGGTTTTTCTTCAAACAACATTGGTGATTTAAGACGTCCTTCGGCATCAATCCATGCCCAACGATTTTCCGGCGCAACCGCGTTAATTTTGCTTAAATTTCGCATAACGTTTGTCGGCGACATTCCGCCACTGTATCCCATTGGGTGATTTTCGTAAACTGGTGCTTGCCAACTTTCAGGGCTTTTCCCGTTTCCGCCACTGGCATCAAATAATAATGAAAACTTTGCGCCTGTTTGATGCAGTTTTTCAACCGCTTCTTTGGTATTGTTGTTATATTGCAAGATAAATTCATTGTGTGAAAAATCATGAATTATTTTTGCCAATGCATCTGGATTTATGTTTTTGGCTGTAGATTTAGGCATATTTAACTGAATACGTTTAATAAGTGGTCTGTTATAGCATTTTTCAATTTGCAGCCAATTCAAGATTGTTTCTGGGATTTTTCCGTTTGCACAAATATCATTTGCCCATTCACAGTTAATATGAATTGCCAGATTGACATGTGAAGTTTGATTTGCTTCGTGCAATAATTCATTAAACCAAACATTGCGTGGCATGCCTGCCGACATCTTGCTTGGATGGCATTGAACCGCGATTTCTGCACGTGGCATGTGTGCCAAATCTATAATTGATTTTATCGAATTGTGTTCACGTGGGTCAGAACATGTAACAAATCTTAATTTCATCTTTTTACCTTTTGTTTCACTTTGCGTGCTGATTATACCAATTAAGAGCATTTTGTAAATACTTTTCAGCCAATTCAAGTGTAAAAGATTCTGTCGTCTTTGGGTCGCGTAATTTTCCTTCGGCATCAATCCATGTTTCATAATTTTGTGGTAATATCGCGTTTATCTTATCAAGGTTTTTTATAACATTATCTGGTCCCAATCCCCCGGCATATCCATTTGGAATGTTTTTATAAACAGGGCTTTGCCATTCCTTTGGTTCAATGCCTGCACCATATGAACCATCAAACAACAGAGAAAATTTTGTGCCAGATTGTTTCAACATTTCTATTTTATTTGCCACGCGTTCATTCCATGGGAAAATAAATTCTTGGTTTGCATATTTGTTAATCAACATTGATAATTTTTCTATATTAAATTTATTAGAATAATCGCCAATATTTAATTGAATACGTTTTACAACAGGTTGACCAGTATATGAATTTGGTACACGCAACCACCAATCCAGTTCGTTTGGAACAATCCCTTCACACATATAATCACACCAGTGATAATTTATATGCAAAGCAATGTTTGGTGGTACTGGCATATTTTGTGCAGCCTTTACTATTTGGTCAAACCATTTGTTGCGGCCCCTGTTAAAAGACATAGGACCAGGATGTGCCTGAATACCAATTTCTGAAATTGGGTATTTAGCAACAAAATTTAACAGCGATTCTACTGGTATATCTTCACGTGGGTCAGAACATGTTATGTATCTTAGTTTCATTTTTTTACCTTTGCGTTTTTCAACCTTAATTGCCCACACGCAGAACCAATGTCGGCCCCCCTTTCGCGTCTGATACGCGTATGGATTCCGTTTTTAATCAAAATATCTTGAAAGCGATGCACTGCATTTCCTGACAAGGATGCAAAATCGCGTTCGTCGACACTGTTCCATGGTATTAAATTAACCATAACATTATGTCCGCGCAATAATTCAACCAGCTTTTCAGCATGTTCATTATTTGCGTTATAAAGCACCACAGAATCGTTTTTGTCTTTTTTGCCCAGCAGTATATATTCAATCATCAATTGGCGATTGTGTGTGTCAGAAAATGCGAATGCGGCATCTAAAACTTCGTGAAGTTTATATTTGTTGTTGATCGGCATAATTTGACTGCGCAATTCATCTGTTGGGGCATGCAATGATATTGCCAAGTTGATTGGTCGACCCCATTTATTTAATTCTTTTATTCCTGGTACAATTCCACAGGTTGATACCGTTATTCGTCGCCAAGATATATTTAATTCAGAATTTGCGCGTTCCAAAAAGCCGATTACATTTTCAGTGTTTTGCAGTGGTTCGCCCGTCCCCATTACTACGATATGAGAAACATCACCATTATTTGCATCACCGTTTGGTTTAATGTCGCTTGTTCTGTCGCTGCGCAATTCCCATTGGGCGACTAAAACCTGAGCAAACATTTCATTTACAGTTAAATTGCGTTTAAGCCCCAACAATGTCGATGCACAAAACTTACACCCCATTGCACATCCCGCCTGGGAAGAAACACAAACGCTGTTTCCATAGGTTGTGCGCATTAAAACGCATTCTATTTGTTCGCAATCGTTTAATTCCAGCAAGAATTTAGTCGTTTGATTATCACTGCTTTGTAATTTTTTTACAATTTTTAATGGCAGTGTTTCTGCAATATCGTTTAATTTATTACGCAATTCTTCTGGCAGGTTTTTCATAACGCTGAAATCAGGTGCACCACGATTTAACCATTCGCGAATCTGTTTGCTGCGAAAACGTGGCTGACCTAAATCAGTCACAAATTGTTCTAATTCACCATCTGTTAAATTAAAAAGTACTGTTTTCATAATTTATATCTATCGTCATTTACAATGATAACTGCTTTGCGACGCAGTTGTTTTAATTGTTGTTCTGCCGCGGCAGATGCTTTTTTATAGGTTGCATTTTGTTTTATAATTTCGTCCAGATTTTTATATTCTTTACCTTTCTTTTCGTTGCAAATCAAAAACACTGTGTTGTTTTCTTTTTTTGACCAAGTAAGCAATGGCAAACCAGTGATGCGTTCACGAACCTCTGGTGCCAATTCGTATTGCATGGCTGTTATCTTTTGTGGGTATCCACCCAGATTTTCTACCATTTCTTCGGCCCCATCGCAACTTTTCGGTTTGCTGAGTTTTGTATAAACGTCATCAGGTATATCTATCAGACGCAACATGGTTATTTCAATTGGTAATCCATGTTCGCGCGCGAGTGAATTTCTTTCCGCATCAATATCAGATTTGTTAATTTCTATATCTGGTACGATTGTTCGCGACATTATGACATTCCATGCGATGTTAGCACGTACGGCCAAACGCGCCATAGAACGCACTGTTTCGTTCATTTCGCCAAGATTCATATTTTTCAATTCTTGGTCTGCGTCTTTGTCTGATGGTTTTACATTATAATTTGCCGCATAATCCAGTTTGATATAATCATCGATTATATTTTGAAAAGCCTGTTTGCGATTCGTTTTAGATGTTTTTCCTTGGCGTGCCATTAATTCTGTGCGTGCAGTTATATCAGAATCAGTTATTGCTTTTCCGTTCACCGTTCCGACAACGCTGGCAGCACTTGCACAATTAACACTTAAAAAAACAAAAGCAAAAATATTAAAAATTTTTTTCATTTCCTTTTTTCCCTTTTCATTAATAATGTTTGCCATCAATGCTCATACCAAATTTAAATTGAAAAGTTGTGTTCCCAACATAATCTTCCAAAATCGCATTATCACGTTGGTATTCCAAAGACAAATAATAGCAAGGATGTTCATAAAATATACCGCCAGAATGTCTTTGAACAAGATGTTCATACATGTTGTATATAATAGAGCCTTTGATGTTTATTCTTTTGGTCAGTTTTAAACCGGCACCTGTAACCAATTCGTGTGTATCTTTGCTGCTGTCAGAGTAAATATCAATAGGTTGCGTGTCCCATATATGCCCAAAAGTTAAATATGTTTTACCTTCGCCAAGATATATAGAATTTTCCATATGATTTAAATTTTTCTTTTTACGGTCTACACGAAAACGCGAAGATATTTGAAAATAATTTCTTGAATAAGCAACGCGACCAACATAGTCAGAAAAACCATTTCTGAATCCGTTTTCATAAAAATCTTCTTTGTCCGTTTTAAAATCGTAAGTTTGTCCCAAGAACACTTCGATATTATGTTGTCCCTTGAATGCGGCCCAACGTGCACCATAATCAACAAAATTACCATTTTCCCACACATCATATCCGGCATATCTGTTGGTTGAAAATAATGTTGTGTCTGATAAGAAACGTCCTGCAGAATCATTGTCTACTGCAAAAATCGAATCTTTGTCATTGTGTTTCATTATTGTTAAGCGTGCTTTTGGTTCTATTATGTATGTCCAATCAGATTCTGCGCTGTAAAGCGGCAAACCCCATTCAACATAACCGCTTGGTAAAAAACGAGATTTCACACCAGTATAAGAGCCGTTTATACCATTGCCTTCATATATGGCGGTTTTTCTGAAATTATACACATCATATCGGGATGCAGCGCTAAGTGTTAAGCGATTTCCCCACCAAAGAGTCCATGGGGATATTATGCGTGCTTCGCCAATCATGCGCTGGCTGTCTGCGCTGTCCCCAGATATCGCCAAAACGTCACCAGAAAAAGATAAAAACGTTTCGTGCCAAAAAGGATCTGTTTGATAGGTTCCTCTTATGTTTGGCAAAATATTACCAGATGCAATTTGCTGATTCTTAGATGGTGCACGCAATTCCTGGAAGATGTGAGCATCTGCTACTGCATAACTTGTCTGACCAAACAACTCTAATTTTGCACCAGAATCAAGGTAAGGTTGATAATCGTAAAAACCATACTTTTGCAGGTATGTTTTATCCGAAGTCCTTGCGATATAGATGGTTGAACGTGCATTTTCGCCCAATTCAATTACGTCGTTATTATACAAATGCCAACGATTTTTTCCGGCTTTGTTATGTGTAAAAGAACCCTTGGTTCGAAATTCTGACCGTTTCAAATTTAATCTGTGTTCGGCTTGAAACAATGGGTTTTCTTTTGTTAAATAAGAAAGCGTGGTTGTTAAATCGTGTCGGTCAGATATATTTATGTAAAAAGGTATGTTTATCTGTGTTCCCATACCGTTTGTAGAACCAAAACTTGGCGATAAAAAACCGGTTTTATATTTCACACTTGGGTCAGGCATTTCGTAATAAGGCAACCAGAAAATCGGTATATTATCATCTGCTACCCAGAAAGAAGCATTATGAAAATAAAGCATTTTTTCTTGGTTGTCATGAATTATTGTGCGCGCATGAATATTCCATGCTGTGCCATAAGCATCGCAACCTTCGCATGCGGTAAAGTTTGCGTATTTTGCGATAGTTTCATCGCCGTCGCGTGTAATTTTGTCTGCTTTGATATAGACATGACTGCCCAACCATAATTCAATATCACTGGCGGAAACATTTGCAGCTTTGTTTGATAAACTTAATTCGTTTAATTTTACGCGTTGCCCCGAAGCATTAACCATTTCTGTATTGCCAGATGCCTTCATTTCTTCGGATTTAACATTGTAATAAATCTTGTCAGATGTTATGGTTTTTGCTTCATCTATATTTACACCCAAACAAAAAGCGTTTGTTGTAATCATACACATCAGCCAAGATAATTTTACATACTTCATTTTTTTAACAACAAACCAATTAACAAGAACAAGACACAGATTGTACCAATTGCCAGCATTACCACATCTGTCAAACTTGTCACCATATTAGACATAGACATATAAAGCGCCATAACAGCCGCCATACCCAATACTGCCATTGCAGGGGCAAAACTGGCACGGCGACGCAAAAGTGATGATTTTAATAAAATAAGTGTACAAATAATCGCCAATATTATATTCATAAATGGATTTATAAAACGTGTACAAATCTCAACCAGTGTTAATTCGTGTTGGCGCATATCGTCTTGTGTAAATACTGTCTTTAACAAAGTCCAACTTGGTATTCTGCGGACACGAAAAGACGCGTCTTTATCGTTTTCAACTAAATTTAAATCCATATCCAGATTATCAAAAGTCCCAGTTGTAAACCCATTGCGTCCTTGTATCTGCAAAGAACCGTTGTCTGTTATAATTGAAAGACCGTGTATAGTGGAAACCAGCTTTCCGCGCTTAGCAAAAACTAACAATTGGTTATTGTCTTCCCGCATATCAGACAACATTACTTGATTCAAATCGTGCCCTGAAACATTATCAACATAAACGACCAGCCCGTCAGATAATTTTGTAAATGCGGATTCTTGTAATTTCAAATGTGCCAACCCATAACGCAAATTCCACTGTGTGCTGTAAAACATAGACTGACTGGTCGGAACAATCCATACGTTCAAAATAAAATGCGCAACCATTATCCAAACAGATAATCTTATCGCAGGTTTTGCAATTTGCCACGGGGACAGACCAGATGCCGCCATAACTGTAACTTCGTTTTCTGTAATCATTTTGTTGTAAATGAAAATAGTCGCAATAAATGTTACAAAAGGAACAATTATCGATATTATAAATGGTATCATCAGTGATGTAAGATATACAAAACTGGAAAACTTAATCCCATAGGTTATCAGGAATTTCATCATAGACATAATCTGCATCATCCATGCTAATCCAGTAAAAATCAGCAATAACATGATGAATATACCAAGCAACTGACGTCTAAAATATTTATTGATAATCTTCATAGTAATAAAAGTATAAAGCCCAAAACCGATACCGTCAAGCAACAAAGACAATAATATATCTGTTTTGTATTGATATTATTTAATTTTTTTCTTGATTTTTGGCGATTCGGTGGCAATAATAAGGGCATGTTCTTAAAAGTAAGTTTTAAGGGCGGGGTTGAAAAACCCCGCTCTTTTAAATAAAAGGCAAAAAATAACATCACAAGGAGAAATAAATGTCTTTTGAATCTATGCCACGCCAGGATTTGTTATTAGCAATTGATTCTTTGGCCCAAGAAAAAATGATAGACAGAGAAACTGTTATCGAATCTTTGGAAGCAGCTATTGCAAAAATCGCAAAGCACAAATATGGTGAAGAATTTAACATTGTTGCACACATAGACCGCAAAAATGGTGCAATACATGTAAAACGTTTGTTTGAAGTTATTGCGTCACCTGAATCAAAGGGTGAAGAATATGATGCAAATACAATGTTGACTGTGGATAAAGCAAAAAAATACGCACAAAATCCACAGGTCGGTGATGTGGTCGAAGATATGTTACCAGAACCAGAATTTGGTCGTATGGCTTTCCAAACCGCGCGTCAAATCATGACTGCACGTGTAAGGGACGCTGAAAAAGGCAACCAATACGAAGAATTCAAAGACAATATTGGTGATATTGTTAATGGTGTTGTTAAACGTATTGAATTTGGCAATGTTTTTGTTGATATTAACGGCAAAGCCGAAGGTTATATTAAAAACACAGAATTAATTCCTGGTGAACGTTTGGCTGTTGGTGACAGGGTTCGTGCACTGATTATGGATGTTGTTCGTTCTAATTCCGGTCCACAGATTTTCTTGACCAGAACACATCCAACATTTATGGAAAAATTGTTCACACAAGAAGTTCCAGAAATTTATGAAGGTGTTATTAAAATTAAATCTGTATCTCGTGCACCAGGTTCACATGCGAAAATCGCAGTTGAAACCCAAGATCCATCTATTGATGCTGTTGGTATGACTGTTGGTATCAAGGGTACACGTATTCAACCTGTGATAAACGAATGCCACGGTGAAAAAATCGATGTTATTTTGTATTCAGAAGACCCAGCAGTATTTATCGTTAATGCTATGCAACCTGCAAAAGTTGCAAAGATTATCGTCGACGAAGATACTCACACTGCGGCAGTTGTCGTAACAGAAGATCAACAATCTTTGGCAATTGGTCGTCGTGGTCAAAATGTCCGCCTTGCGTCTCAATTAACAGGTTGGAATATCGATGTTATGAGCGAAGCTGAAGAACAAGAGCGTCGTGCAAAAGAATTCAAAGAAAAGACAGAATTGTTTACATCTGCGCTGGACGTGGACGACACAATTGCACAATTGTTAATCACAGAAGGTTTCAGAACAATCGAAGAAATCGCTTATGTTGAACAATCTGAATTGGAATCTATCGAAGGTTTCAACACAGAATTGGCAACAGAATTGCAAAATCGTGCAAAAGCATATCTTGCCAAGGTCGAACAAGATTATTTCGATAACGGTCATAAAATGGGAATGTCGGACGATTTGTTGAAATTTGATTTCATTAAACGTCCTGTTATCATGAAATTGGGTGAAAATGGCATTAAATCTTTGTCTGATTTGGCAGACCTTGCATCTGATGAATTGATTGAAATCTTGGGTGAAGACAATATGTCGGCGCGTCTTGCAGAACGTATAATCATGAAAGCGCGCGAATTAGCGTATGGAATTGTACCTGATTCAGACGAAGAATAATAAAATATAAACATTAACCAAAGGTTAAAATATGGCAACATTAACATTGGGTAAATCTGTAACAGTTGGTGCAGTGCAAAGCAAAAAAGGCGATGCGGTCTTTGTAGAACGCCGTCGTCGTATTGTTGCGCCTGGCAATAATGAATTGCGCGAAGAACCGAAAAAGGTTGAAACTGTTCGTAATGCAGCAGATGAAAAATTGCGTGCCGTTCTGGAGGCTGCAAAGGCCCGCGATGAAGAACGCAGAAAACGCGAAGCCGAAGAAGAGGCTGCGCGTCGTGCCCGTGAAGCAGAAATAGAACGCGAAAACCGCGAATACGAAGCGGTCAAAGAACAACTGGCACAACGCGAAGCCGAAGTTGAACATGTTACAGAAGAACCTGTTGTGTTGCCTGCGCGTGAAAACACACACGAAAATAAAAAGAACAATGCGACATTTACAAACCATAATAATCGTCGTGATGAAGATGCTGATGATGTGCGCGGTCAAAAACAAAATCGTTTCAAAAAGGACTTCAAAAAAGGTGGAAAAATTTCTATCCACGATATTGTTATCGGTGGTGGGGATGATGACGATGATGAAGAAATTGGATTGCGTGGTGCAAACCGCAGACGTAGCGAAGCGTCATTAAAACGTTTTCGTGAAAAAGCGCGCGCTGTATTTACTGCACCACAAAAAGTGGAACATGTTGTTACACTTGGCGACACAATCACAGTCAAAGATTTGGCGGCTGCCATGGCTGAAAAAGTCGGAAATGTTATCAAGAAATTGATGGAAATGGGCATGATGGCTTCACAAAATCAATCTATTGATGCAGATACTGCTGAATTGATAGCAACTGAATTTGGCGCGACAGTAAAACGCGTTGATGTAAAACCTTATGCCAATATTTTGGAAGAAGAACCACATGCCGACAGATTGCAACCACGTTATCCTGTGGTGACAGTTGTGGGACACGTTGATCATGGTAAAACCTCATTATTGGACGCGTTCCGTAATGCAAATGTTGTTGCAGGCGAAGCAGGCGGAATCACTCAACATATTTCTTCTTATGAAGTAAAAACAAAATCGGGCGCGGTAATCACTTTCCTTGATACCCCCGGCCACGAAACATTTACAGCAATGCGTGCGCGTGGTGCGCAAATTGCAGATATCGTTGTGTTGGTTGTTGCGGCTAATGATTCAATCATGCCACAAACAATCGAAGCGATTAATCATATTCGTGCAGCTAAGGTTCCATTTATCGTTGCAATTAATAAATGCGACCTGCCCGAAGCCGACCCAATGCGTGTTAAAACAGACCTGTTGCAACAAGAAGTTCAGGTTGAAGATATGGGTGGCGATATTCAATGTGTTGAAATATCTGCAAAAACAAAAATGGGATTGGACAAACTGGAAGAAGCGATTCTTTTACAGGCGGAAATCATGGATTTGAAAGCCGATCCAGAAATGTTGGCATCTGCCTATGTCGTCGAAGCAAAAATGGAAAAAGGACTTGGCGCGGTCGCAACTGTTTTAATCCGTCAGGGTACACTGTCTGTTGGTGATGTGTTTGTAGTTGGTGAAACATTTGGACGCGTTCGTGGTTTGATAAATTCAAACGGTGTTCGTGTTAAATCTGTTAAGCCAGGTCAACCAGCAATGGTACTGGGATTGGAATCTGTACCAAGCGCAGGTGATGAATTGCACGTGATGGAAAATGAAGCACAAACACGTGAAGTTGCCGCATATCGTGCACAAAAAGCAAAAGATAAAGCAAACGCGGTTAAACGTTCATCACTCGAAGAATTATTTGCAAAACGCGACGAAACAAAAAAATTAACTTTGCCTGTTATCTTGCGCGCAGACGTGCAAGGTTCGGTCGAAGCAATCTCTGATATGTTACGCGGATTTAATTCAGACAAAGCGGGCGTAGAATTATTGTCTGCCGGGGTTGGTCAAATTACCGAAGGTGATATCAGATTGGCAACTGCATCTGGCGCGGTCATAATTGCATTTAACGTCCGCGCAGATTCTGCTGTTCGTGATATGGCGCGCAACAACGGTGTTGATATAAGATATCACAGTGTTGTTTATCGTATTACTGACGAAATCAAAGAAATTTTGTCTGGAAAATTGGCACCTGAAAGACGCGAAAACTTTATTGGCTATGCAGATGTTATCGCATTGTTCACCGTGGGCAAAGGCGTTAAAGTTGCCGGTTGCCGTATGAGTGAAGGCACAATAAAGAAATCTGCGTTCGTTCGCTTGCTGCGTAACAATGTTGTTATTTACGATGGTAAAATTGGCGAATTGCGTCGTGAAAAGAACGAAGTAAACGAAGTTTCCAACGGTGTAGAATTCGGAATGAGTTTCGATAAATACAATGACCTGAAAGAAGGCGATCGTGTTGAATGTTACGAAGTCCAAGAAGTCAAAGCACAGTTGTAATTATCGTTTTAAACAAACATAAAAAAAACACCGGCATTTGCCGGTGTTTTTCAAAAAGTTTATTTATTATAAACCCTTTGGTTTTTCCATTTTTACAGATGAAACTTTTTTGTTCAAAGAACTTACAACTTCGTCTGTGATATCTAAATTTTTTACGTTTTCACCAGTACGCGCCATACGTCCATCAATCACCAAAGACAAGTTTTTCTTTGCAATGATTTTTTGAATAACTGGATCCAAATGTTCTTTTTGGATTTTGTTCAAAGCGCTTTGATAAGAAACTTCGATTGATTGTGCGCTTTCAGAAATATGACGTTGGAAATCATTAACACGACGTTGATAATCGACAACGCGTCTTTGTAATGCTTCTTGGGATAAAATATCTTGAGATTTTTCAATGTCTGCTTTTTCTTTTTCAATAGCTTTTTGTTCTTTTTCTAATTTTGCCTTCAAAGCTTTTTCATAGTCTGCGCGTTGTTTGTGCAAATCTTCCAAAACTTTTGCATCAGTTTGGATTTTGTCCATGCTGACAATCGCGATGCGCAAATCGGATGCTTTTGCTGCGTCTGTTGTTACGGATGCTGTCGCTTCATCAACAGATACTGGTGCTTTTGCCATATGAGATATTGCCAATCCCCCCAACAAAGCAACAACAACAACCGCTGTCGCGATAATGCCCATTTTAGTATAATTTTTTACAGGTGAATTTATTTGTTTTGTCATGTTTTCTCCTTTTTTTATTTTTTTTCTCGATAAACAATAATTAAAATCAAAAAAATCTTGTAAACTTCGATTTTTTAAGATTTTTCTAATTATTTATTCTCGTGTTCGCTCGGCTTATGCCTGCGCGGCAATCGTAACGTTTTTACTTCGCTGCGCTTGTAAAACCTACTGCTTGTCCTTTTTGTTTGTTTGTATGTCAAGAATATAACAATTTTTATATAAAAAAGCAAAATATTTATCGCGCCGGCGTTATGCGTATTTCAACGCGTCGATTCATCAATCGACCAACGTCATCTTGGGCGGCAATAGGTCGTGCCGCGCCACGTCCAACGATAAACATGCGCGCGGTTGAAACATCGTGTTGTGCGAAATATACACCTGTGCGTTGTGCCATATCCAAAGACAGTGCGTATGCCGCGTTTTTATCACTCATAGAATCTGTATATCCTGCGATTTCAAAAAATGTCGCATTGTATTTATTCAAAATTTTAGAAATTGTTTTAAGTGTATCTGCGCCGTCTGGCGATATATCTGCAACGTTTGGTTTCATTATGCTGTCGCGAACAAGAATCACGACCACATCTGTTCCTGCGCGTTGAACTGAAATCCCCGGCTTGCGCAGCGCGTCATACAATTCGTATTCAAGTCCCGCCATATAGTTAACTAAAATTGCATTATCAATACTGTTCTTGTCGCCGTATTGCATTTTTTCAGACAATTCGCCAGTCTGTGTAATTATTTTACCGCCATGCCCCATATATATTGGTAATTTTGCAGTGCGCGCAGTTTCTGTCATATCCATAAAACTGGCACCGGCAAGATATTGATTCCATGTGTTGCGCTGTGGACTGTGGTATTGCAAACAACCGCTAAGTCCGAAACACAAACAGATAAAAATAATTTTTTTTAAATTCATGTCTTATTGTGCAAAAAATGATATTTTATTGTCGCCCATTTTTAAGCAATATGAAGAATCGCCAGAATCATAATCGTTGACTTTGATATGGGTAACCCAATCCAGTTTCTTGGTTGTGAAATATGCACATTCATCATAAGTCAAATTAACCAAATTGATTGAAAATTCTGTGCCGTCGATGCTGCTGGTTATGGACCAGTCTTTTCCGCCCGCCGGTGCTTTGTCATTAGTTAGTGCACCTGCTTCTATTAAAAAACCAACAGATACCGGTTGGTACCCAGAATATTCCAAAAGTGTTTTGGTCTTTGTTGCTATGTTTTCTAAATTACTTGCCGCAATCAGTCTTTTTTGTTTTTGATTTGTCGAATTATATATCGCATAAGTACCAGAAATCATAATCGCGCCAATAGCCAACACGCCGATAATTTCAATTAATGAACGTCCTGATTGTTCCCTCATCTTTCACCCCTGTTTTATTTTGATATGTTCACAATTTCAGCATCTTCGAATAAATTCATTGCGCTGGCCACCATCGGATCGGCCTCTATTTCAGATTTTGTGTGTTCTGAAAGAGTTTGTTGATGTGGTGCGTCTTGAATCAATTCAATATTCCAATTTTTTCCGGTTTTGTCTTTCAGCCACAGTGCCAATTTTTGCGAAAAATCTTTATCGCCTTTGCGGTCAAAATATTTAATAGCACCATTTGTAAATTCTGTTATTTCAAGATTTGAAGTATAATAAGAATACAGCAACAATTCACGAGAGTTTTGCAATGCATTTGCCAATTCATCAGATGTATTTATTTCAATGAAATTTGATTTTTCTGCCGGCTTTTCAACCTGTTTTACAGGTGCGCTTTCCGCATTTTGTTTTAACAATTCTGAAACAGGGGGCATATCTGCAATATGCATCAATCGAACAATCAACATATCAAAACATTGCTTTTGATTGTTTGATGCTTGCAATTCAGGAACTGCTGCAATCATAACCTGCCATATACGCGAAAGAGTGTTCAATGAAACGGTTTCGTTTATCTTTTTGATGGTTTCACGTTGATCGGCAGTATACGGTGAAGATGTTACATCTTGCAAACGCAGTGATGGATACATGCGTGTTGCCCAATGGGTCCATTCCATCATATCATTCAACAACATTGTTAAATCTGCGCCGTTATTGTAAATTTCATCTAATTTGTTTAATGCAGCATTAACATCACCAGATAAAACAATTTTCATAAAATTAACAACTGTTCCGCGGTCTGTTCTTTTCAACATATCAAGAACCGCGCCTTCGTCGACATGGCCACCTGTTTGTGCGATTGCTTGATCAAGAAGTGAAAGCCCGTCGCGCACAGAACCATCTGCTGCGCGTGCTAATAATTCATTTGCGCCATCAGATAATTCTATGTGTTCTTGTTCTGCAACCCACGCAAAATGTTTCTTTAATGTTTCCACAGGAACGCGTGCCAAATCAAAACGTTGACAGCGCGACAAAATGGTAACAGGAACTTTTCTTATTTCTGTTGTAGCCAAAATAAATATTACATGTGCAGGCGGCTCTTCCAATGTTTTAAGCAATGCATTAAATGCACTGGTTGATAACATGTGAACTTCGTCGATAATATAAACTTTGTACCTTGCATTTGTTGGACGATAAAGCGCCGCGTCTAAAATTTCACGCATATTATCAACACCTGTATGGGAAGCCGCGTCAATTTCCATTACGTCAATATGTTGACCTGCGGCAATTGCACGACAGTTTTCACAAATCCCACATGGTTTAGATGTTGCATGATCAGACGATAAACAATTTAATGCCTTGGCTAAAATACGTGCTGTACTTGTTTTGCCTGTTCCGCGAATTCCAGTAAAAATATATGCGTGTGCAATACGACCCGTATTAATAGCAGTAGTTAATGTCTTTACTAAAACATCCTGTCCAATAAGAGATTCGAAATCTTGACTACGGTATTTGCGGGCTAAAACAGTATAATTATTATCCATAATGCTTCCTCTGTCGGAAAGCATAGCAAATAAATATGCGATTTCAATAAAAAACAGACCAAATTATTTCAAATTTGTAATAAAATCTGGAAAGCCGATTTCTTCGTCTTCGCTATCTGTGTTTTCCGTATTAACGGCGGCTTCTTCTGGAATTGGTGTTTTATCTTTTGGGTCGCGTTGAGAATCTATTTTAATCTGTTCTTCGTTTACAATGCGTCCATAATGTTCCGCAGCTTGTAAAAGGCGTTCGCGTTCGATTTCATCGCTGGTTTGACGCGCTTGGTCAATATATTGTTTTCTTTTTTGACGCCATTTATGACAGCGTTGAATCATCTGACCCACAGATGTTTGGTTTTTTTTACTTGGCATTTTTTTTACTTTTTATGTTCTAAGGAAATAAACTTTTCAAATAACAAACTTAAATTCATTATTTGTTCTTAAACAACTTAATATTAAAACATCTTAAAACTGATTGCAATAATTTTTTTCAATTGCTATGCTTAACTTCGTAGGAGGGGGTATTTGCAAAAACAGTCTGGTAATTTCTTGTTGCAAGCGTTATTAGCATTAACTTTGGTTTTTGCTTTTATGCCGTTTTTTGCACGCAGTATTTCTTCACGTGATACGGCTGCTCAAATGTATGCTGCTACGGAACAAATAGAATCCGCTTACGGTGCGGCACGCACATATTTGTATGAAGAAAAAGACAACCTTCCATATAAAAAACAAGAATTAAACGGGGAAGAATTTGTTTCTGTTTTAGAAAATTATGGGCTGCCGTTGGGGTATATTCCTGAAACATATTTTAATCAAAAAATATCTTTAATTATAGATAAAAACGAAGAAGGTGTTTTTGGTTTTATAAATGTAACCAGTGGTAAATTATCAAAACTGCAGTTGGCAGAATTGGCGCGCAGAATCGGTTTTTATGCACATGTTCATGGTAATAATATCGAAGTAGATATACCACTTGATATAAAATACAGCGATATTGTTTCTAAAAAAGAAACAAACGAACAAGTTGGTTTTTTATCAGAATTGGATATGGGTGATAAAAGCATAGATAAAATAGGTGTTTTGTTTGCCAGAAATGGTGCCTTTGAAAGTGCACAATTTAATACACTGTCTCTTTATGGTTTAGAAGAAAGCAGAAAAGATAAGAATAAAATTTCGGATTTGTACACAAACAAAGCGGTGTTTCAAACTGCAGATGGCGGGGCGGCATTGTCTTTGTCGCGTGGCGAAATAAATACATCTGCTGCATCTTTGCGTACTATCGCCAGATTTGGAACAACAGGTGGTTTTGAATCAAACGTTGCCTCTGTATACGATTTTTCAATGACAGAAGGTCGTACTGGTTTTACTGGACCTGCTGATTGGTTGGTGCGTGGTTCTGTGCGAGCAGACAACTTCAGTTTTAATGTGGACAGATTAGATATAGGTTCTTATTTGGATGCGTCGCGCGGTCAAGATGTTTATATAGATCCAGAAAGTTTGTCTTATGTCACCAGTAAAGGTGTTGATGTAAAAAATATATATGCTGCAAATATATCGTTACGTGATCAGACATCTTATGGTTTGTTGAATGGTCAATCTGGTGTTTTGTTGGTCGATATAAGACCTGCCGGAACTTCACTTTTGCCAGATGTTTTTGTTGATGGCATAAATAACGATTCTTTTGAAATTATTGCAGACCCAAAAGATACAAGCGGCAAAGTAGTTTCTTGTAGAGATATAATCAGCCAAATGGATGTAGATTATAACAGCAAATCTTTGGCACAGAATATCATTTGCCAATATGTTTTTTGGCAACGTTTAGAAACAAGAATAAATATAAAACAATGCTTACAGAGTGGACGCAGTGATTGTATGTAAAAAGTATTTTGAAAAATTAAACGCTGATATTCAGCGCGGTGCAACACTGACAGAAGTGGTGTTGGCTGTCGCCATAGTGATTGCTGTTTCGCCTTTTATGTATAATCAAATTATCGAAATGTCCAACGAATCACAAGATATTGCGCGCGCTAATGAAATTGTCGGTTTGCGTGATGATGTTATAAATTATGTTCGTGTTAATCAAGAAAAGTGGGACGAAAACGCAGAAATAAAATTATCAGAAGAAGATTTAGCAAAAATAACCCCGTTGGCACACAGCGGCTATGTTGATAAATATAAGGTTAATGGCGCATCAATAACAGATGTTTATTTGGCTTTTGATACAAGTGGTTCTGATTTTCGTGCGGCAAGTATTGCAAAGCAAATCGGTGAAGATGCTGCTGTCGTTCGAGAAGACGGAATTGCATATTCGCAAAGTTGGGCGGTATCTGCACCAAATGATTTTTATGTTGGTGATTTAATTTTCAGAATATCTCATGATTTTGAAGGCGCGGATAAATCCAGATTTTTACATCGTGGAACGATGGGCGAAGATGGTCTTAATAAAATGCTGCGCAATTTACATATGAATAATTTCAATGTGTTTAATGCTGCGGATATAGATGCTTTATCTGGAAAGGTCATAGATGCAGATGCTGTATTTTTAGAATCTGATGTCGTAGATGCGGGTACAGTATACTTTTCGTCTGGCGCAAATCTTAGTTCAGACAGCATAACATTTGGTACTATGCGGGTGACAGGCGACACAAGCGGCTTTAATCTTATCAAGGCAGATAAATTAAATGGTGATAAATATACTACAAAAGGTCGTTTGATTGTGGACAGAGCAACAATAGGTAATTCTGTTAATGTGGCCGGCAATCTGATTTTAAAATCATCAAGTGGTACAACTATTTCTGGTTTTGGTGGTATATCAATGAACAAGCTTTTAACACCTTATTTATCTGCAACAGATTTAGTGTTTTTTGAAAATTTTGGTATAACTGTTTCTGGTGAATTATTACTGGCAGGTACTGCCCCGTTAAAAATAGGTAATTGGTATTTTCCGTCTTTGACACCACCGTATTTTTCGAAATTGATTTTGACACGAGCATCTGTGCCGCCTGTGCCAGATGCAGACGAATTTAGTAAAATAATATCAAAAGATTGGCAGACAAGATAATGAGAAATAAAAACAGATTTTTTTATAAAAATAATCAACGCGGTGGAATGCTGGTCGAATTAATGATGACTATTGCGTTGGCTGCAATAATTATACCGTTCGTTTTTCGTTATCAGCAAACTTCTGTCGTGCGCGCTAAAAATATCGCAATCACAAAACAAATGGAAAATGTGCAAAATGCGCTGGAAAGGTATATTGTTGAAAACAAAACAGAATTAATGCGTCCAAAAGGTAAAAATATAACACGTGTAAAAATAGAAGAATTATTAAATTATGGATTGCCAGAATATATTGCACAAACATATGGCAGGGATTACCAATTACGAATATTGAAATCTGCAGATAATAAAAACCAGTCCATATTGCAAGGAATAGTCATTTTAAACAATACAGATATGACACCAATTCGTACGCGTGAAATAGTCAATCTGGGTGGTGGAAAATTCGGGTTTGTAGAAAACGATGTTACGTATGGTGGTTTCGGTGTCTATCGCGGTCAGGCGTCTGATTTTGGACTGAAAAACACCAAAGGTTTAATTGGAACAACAAATGTTAAACGTGGAAACACAGAATATTTGTGGCGTGTGCCGTCTGATAATGAAAATGATGCAACCATGCAATCAGCATTAAATTTGGATGGACACGATATAAAAAGCATTCGTTTTCTGGATGCTTATAAAGCGCAATTTGATGAAAAATTGAAAGTTGGAAAATTAGATGTGGGAACATTGGTTTTTGCAAATCGTTCCACTGTTGATTCTGTTTTTGCTGCAAATAACGCTGTTGTAAATGGTGCGTTGACGGCAGATTCGCGTAATTTGAATGTGAACGGAACATTGGAATTGGCGGATTCAGCAAAATTTTCATCGTTTTATACGAATGACCTGTATGTTAATACTTTAACGTTAAGCGGGTTCAGTGTTTCTTCTGATTCTGGAAAATCTTCGTCATTGAAAATAATTGGCGATATGGATTTAATTTTGGGGCGCATAAATGCAACTTATGTTTCTGTAGGATATACCGGTTCTGTGACACCAAAATTAACAATCACTGATAAAATACAAGATTCAAAAGATTCTTCTTTTTATTGGGATGTTAAAAACCAAAAGGCACGTTTTGTCGATATTAACAGTCCAGAACTTTCGCGTATGGCGTCAATAATAATGGCTATGGAATCAAATTCTGGGACAGTTGCGACCAGTGTGTTTAGCGGTGTTTCTGCAAATGCGAATGCAACAGTTGCAGATTACATAAATGCAATCAATAACATGCAATCACAAATACGCACAAAATATGAATTGTTGAATTTGTAATATTTTGTGATATAAGAATACTAAACGGAGCAGGTTTATGAAAACGGTATGTGATTTTTGTAAAACAGAATATATTTTGGAACGTGCACCAAGCACACCTGTAAAATGCGCGGTGTGTGGTCATGTTTGGATGCCACGCAAACAAATTTCTCAAAAGACAATGATAAAATTTATTGCAGCGATATGTGCATTTATTGCGGCATGTATATTTTCTTTTGTTGCGATAGTTAATTTTTCTGGAAATGGTAAAAATAAAGCTCTTGTTACGAAAATAGACGAAAAAAACATACATACTGTTATGGATGAAAAAGGGGACAAACGCATCTTTGTTTCTGGGGATATTACAAACACAACAGATGATATATATGGCCTGCCGAATATAATAATCGTATCGTATGATTCATTGGGCAATGTTTTGTCGCGCCAGACTTTCATGCCTCCTGCAACATTATTGGAAGCAAAAACCACAGTAACTTTTAACCATGTATTATCAGTAGACCCAACAAATGTAAAAAGATTATCTGTTGAATTAAAGGAATCAAAATGAGATTTTTATCGGCAATATTTTTATCTTTGTTATGCGTTTCCGCTTTTGCAGATTCTGTGCCAACTCCGCCGCCAGTGCCAGGACCAACGCCTGGGCCTGTACAACGTGTAAGTGTGTTTTCAACTACGGTTGATTGGGCGGCTGTTACGGGATTGCCATTGAATCAATATACTGGAACAATCAAGGGCACAGATAAATCTTTGGTTAAAGATGGTTTGGTATTATATTACCTTGATTCTTTTCCTTGCTATGGTGAAGCAGACAGTGTTCGCGTATGGCTTTCGCCAAAGGGGAAAATGTCCGGTCATCTGCGTATAGTTTGTGTTTATCAGCCAGACTATATTTCTTTTGCGTGGCGCAATGCCAGCGAAGATGCTATTCAGGCGCGTTCGACAGGGATTTTAACTTGCCCTGTGGAAGGCAAACGTAACTTTACAATCGATATTTCAAAATGTGAACGTGGTCCAGATTGGGACGAACGCAGATAGCCAATGTCCGAAATAAAAAAATTTTTAGTATCCGAAGAAAATGTAGGTATAAGAATTGATAAATTTTTATCAAACGAAATGCCTGAATTTTCGCGCAGCGAAATTCAAAAATTCAAAATATCCCGCAACGACGGCAAAACATTGAAATTGTCAGATAAAACCAAACTTGGCGATGAATTTATTGTGGAAATTGCAGAAAAGCAAACCGAAGTTGCGTACGACAATATTCATAGTGATTTTGAATTGGAAATTTTGTACGAAGACGATGATATTATCGTGATAAACAAACCACGTGGTGTGGTGATGTACCCCAGTGCTGGAAACAAAACGGGAACATTGGTACAAAATTTGTTGGCTTATACGAATTTATCGACTTTGGGTGGTCAAACAAGACCTGGGGTTGTTCATCGTTTGGACAAAGATACCAGTGGTGCGATGGTTTTTGCCAAAAGTGATGCGGCGTATCGTGGCCTGGTCAAGATTTTTTCTGCGCACGATTTAACACGCAAATATGTTGCGTTTGTTTGGAATGTACCACCTTGGGGCGGGGCAGAAATCACTGGAAATATTGCCCGTTCTTCGCGTAATCGTCAAAAAATGAGCATGGTTAAGACGGGTGGCAAGCCGGCACATACAATCGTCAATGTTATGGATGTCTGGACACGCAGCAATGTATCTATGTTTCGTTGTACATTAATGACGGGACGTACACATCAAATCAGGGTTCATCTGTCTTCGCATGGTTTCCCAGTGTTGTGTGATCCGCTTTATGGTCGTGAAAAAAATCATATTGGTTCGGTAAAAGACCCTGAATTACTGGATTTCTTGAAGAATCATAACGGTCAGATGTTGCATGCAGAAATTTTGGAATTTGTTCATCCTGTGACTGGTGAAAAAATGCATTTTAAAGCACATATGCCAGATGACATGATTGAATTGAAAGAAATTTTAGATAACGAGTAATTTTTAGCGACAAAACTGTTATTTTTCTCTTTTCTTATTTTTGAAACTATGATAAAATAAATACAAAGTAATATGGAGAAAGGGGATGAAAACTATCACCAAAACACTTAGTTTATTGTCAATTATGGCTGTAATTCCGGGGGCTATGGCGGCTACTTCGCGTGTAAGCACCACGGCAAAAATGACGCCACGTTTACCATCAATTGCTGGTTATATCATGACGGGCAGCAGTTCTACAACCAGCGGTTTGACAAGTGCGTCAACTGGTACCACCTATCTGGCGGATGTCGATTGTATTGATGACTATACGTCCTGTATCAAGGCCGATGATGCGTGTGGTTCTGATTTCGAAGAATGCACAACAAATGTTTTGTTCCATGCCCAGATGTCTAAATGTTTAAGCACACTTTATCAATGCAATTCCAGCGGGGTTAATGCTTTGTTCGGAACTTCTGCGATAAACGCTTTGTCCACGGTATCCAGTTACGAAACCATTGATGGCGTTCAAGAAGTCAAAAGATATACATACCCAACGGACGGTTCTGTTTTGGGTCAGTTGATTATTGGTGCGGGTATTTCAAACAAACTGACAACAGAACAATGTGTTCGTCGTTATACAAATTGTTTGAAACGTGAAGATATTTGTGGTGAAGATTTCGAATTGTGTACAGATCAAAAATCTTTCAAAAAACAAGCGTTGCTTTGTGATTCTACGTTGGCGCGTTGTCAAAATGATGGCAAGATTCAAATGTTTGGGTCGGTTGCAAACGCTTCATCTTTGAAACCAAGCACAGATTCCAGACTGGGCACATTAATAGAAGAAGGTGCGGCATTGGCTGCATTGAATGCTGTTAAAACATGTAACAAGGTTGTTGATAACTGTTTGGTAAATTCTTGTGTTAAAAACCCATTCCGTTGTGTCGAAGGTATTTCTTTGCAAACGATTGATACAGCAGATATCATTGCGGGTGCCGAAGGCGACAAATTCAATCTTGCTGCACTTAACGGCAGTGATGGCACAGAATTAACAACTGCATCTGATGTTCGTAAATTGTTAAAGACACAATGTCTTGAAACAATTGGTGCAAATAAATATTGCCATATGACATATCGTGAAAAAATGCCAACAAAACGTGAATTGGGCGATCCAGAATTACAGGAAGAAGTCTTTTCATTGGCATATTCTGCACGTAAAGATTATGCAAATACTAAAATCCAAGAAGGAATCAAAAAGTTTGATTCTGACACCAAAAACAAATGTATCGACACAATATCTTCTTGTGTAATGCGTTCTTGCGGTGGCGGTATTGGTTCTGTATGTTATAAAAGGGCAAAATCTTCTAACAATATCGGCGAAGTGAACGTTAATTCCAAGAATACATATAATGATATCAAGGCCGGATGTTCTGCGATTGTAAATGCTGATGCAAATTGTATTTATTCTGCAATGGCTGGTGGCGAAGACGGTTATCAATATTCATTTGTGAACAATGATACATTTACAACTTTGTTCCCAGAATACACAGGAACCGAAAACGATCAAATTGGTGCAATTGCAACATTGAATTCTGTGTTGGCTACATCTTATAATGATGCAGCGATTGAACAAATGAAAAAACAATGCCAAACAACAGCCTTGGGTTGCGTAAGATCTATGTGCGGTAAAGATTACATAAACTGCTATCGTAACAGAACAGATATCGTTGCCGGTACATATGATACAGGTAATTCAAAACTGGATCGCAGTATGAATAAAATGGGCGGTATATTGGATTATAATATCGTTATTGGTTTGTGTATGAACACTGTTAAAAACGCATCTATTTGTGAAGAACATTTGAAAGTTGCAGCGGCTGATTGGCGCGATGAAAGTTTCAAAGACGCAAACAGTTGGGGTGACAGCAGCTCTGTTCGTGCCGGTTGGTTAGATGCAAACACAACAAAAATCAACACAAGGGTAAACGATGTTTTGATTGGTTGTGCGATTCCTACATCCGAAGCACAATCAAAACCAAACTGTGTTGCATATGACCGCGCAGAACCAAATGCAAATGGAACATGTGACGGTGTTATGGACGAAGATGGTTGCTTGTATTCTGAACCTGTATATCAAAGCAACGCTGAATATGTATTAGAAAATGCTGGTAAAACATTGTTCCAAGAATTGTTGGCAGACGTTGAACGCGAAGTTCAGGCAAAATACAACGCAAAACTTACAAAAGAACAAAATGTTTGCCTTGCACAAAACAATGGTGGAATCAAGGGTGCATCTGATAATGGTTCAACATTTATGTGGGTTAAGTTGAAAAATAACAAAATCCCAAAGAACTATAACACCAAAGGATTGTCGACAAAACAATTTACTGCATCTAATGATTTGTATGGTTCGTTCTGCCGTGCAAGAATAACCGTTACATCTGATGATAAAGCGGTTCAAGAAGTATTGGCTGGGACCGGTGAATCAACAGCATACTTTGCAGTTGGTGATGCATTTACTTGCGGTTCTTGGATAAGCCAAAACACTTTGAACAAAATAACAAACATTATCGGCGACAAAGCACGTAAAGATGCTGGTGAAGGCTCTGCAGCGGAAGACAGAGATTTGATGTGGACACAACTTATCTCTACTATTGTTGGTGGTGCCGGTGGTGCGGTCGCTACAAATGCATTGCAAAACAATGGTTTGTTGGGCGGTGTCAGCAAGAAAAAAACAAATGCATTGGATGATTGTTTGAAAAATGTAGACAATGCTAAGGCAGCGAGTGGTGCGACAGCGACTGCCTATGCAAACAAAGCGTTAAGCAATGCAAGAGAAGGCGGGGCAGACGTGTCTGGTATAGATTTCAGCAATCAAACACAGTATCGATTCAAAGAAACAGGTTTAGAATTGTTTTATGCCTCAGCAGACGAACTGGTAAAAAAATGTGAAGGAAATGAGGTATTGAAAAATAAAGTTGACAGCTTTGTTGCTGGATATAAGAATGGTACTAAAAAACCTACTTCAAAGGATTACGAATATGTAGGAAGAACATTGGATACGTATGCAAAAGACGCTGGGTGCACCCCTGGAAAAACATATGCCAATACTGTATTCTTAGAAGTTGAAGAAAACCGTTCTGTAGTAGTTAATCCTGATAAATCAAAACTGGATAAACTTGCCAATGCATGTCGAACCGAAAAATCTAACAACGGCGAAGACAAGACCAAGAAAACTTTGATTAACATTGGTGGGGCTGTTGTTGGTGGTCTTGCGACAAACATGATTGCTTATCGTGTGGCAAAGACAACTAAAGAAGCTGGTTATGAATCTGCTGCGAACAGTGCAATCGCTGAATGGATGAGTGAAGTTGGTGATCATATCCAATGTTATCTGGGAACAGAAGAATTGGGTTCGTATGGTGACACAATAGCATTCACTGTTGAAGAATAAGAAAAAACGCCCCGCGGGGCGTTTTTTTAATAACAACCCTCCCCGTCTTGTGCTGGCGCACAATCCACCCCGCCCCAGGCGGGGAATTTACTATTTTTCCAGAATAACATTGAATTTCTAAAATACGAAATTTGGGTTTTTTATTCCGGAAAGCAAGGTTCCCCGCCTGGGGCGGGGTGGCCGCGAAGCGGACGGGGAGGGTTGTTGGCTTCCTTAAATAAACCGTTGCCTTTCGTTTTTTTTCTTTTTATAATCCCCGTATTAACAAAGGAATAAAATATGAAAGATTTATTGCGTAAAATTTTTGGACCACGTGGAATTAAAATTACTGCCGGGGAATTAGCAAAAAAATTCGGTCTGGAATTAAAAGGCGATGAAAAAGTTGTCGTTAATGGTGTTGCACCAATCGCAGAGGCCAAACCAGGACAATTGGCTTTTTATTCCACAGAACGTAATTCAAACGCTTTTAAAATTTTACCTATCGAAGTTTTACAAAAAACGCGTGCATCTGTAATTTTGTTGCAGCGCGAACAAATCAAAGATGCACCAAAAGGCGCAACCCTTTTGATAACAGATTCTCCGCGTGGAAATATTGTTAAAATATTGGGCGAAGTTTATCGCGAAAAACCACGTTTTGGTGTGTCTTATTTTGCAACTGTTGAACGGGGTGTGTTTTTCCGCAAAAAACGTACAAACTATATCGGCCAATATGCCACTGTAGAAAAAGGTGCAGTGTTGGAAGAAGGTGTCAAGATTTATCCTGGGGCTTTTATTGGGCGTAATGTTGTCCTTGGTGCAAATACGGTCGTTCACAGTGGTGCACACATAGAAAACGCTACAATCGGTTCAGATTGCGTGATAAATGCAAATGCGGTAATTGGCAAAGACGGTTTTGGTTATACACGTCAGAACGGAAAAAATGTGTTTATACCGCATACTGGACGTGTCATTTTGGGTAATCGTGTTTCTGTTGGTGCAAATACATGTATCGATCGTGGTGCAATGACAGATACAATTGTTGGCGAAGGTACAAAAATAGATAATCTATGTCAGATTGCGCACGGTGTTGTGATTGGTAACGAATGTTTCTTGGCTTCTGGTGTTGGTATCGCCGGTGGTACAGTTGTTGGCAATCGTGTGTTGCTGGGTGGACATGTTGGAATTTCAAATGGTTTAAAGATTGGTGATGATGTGGAAATCGGCGCAAACAGTGGTGTTTTCCGCAGTATTCCAGCGGGTGAAAAATGGATGGGTATGCCAGCTGGACCAGGAATTGAATTCTTTCGTCATTATTCTTGGGTTAAATCGCAAGTTTCAAAGAAATAATAAACGCCCAAACGGGCGTTCTTTTATTCTGGACATACTGATAATAAATCCAAAGCGTTCTGCACATCTTCGTTTACAGAAACATTTATTTCGCGTCCCATACCATCTGTGTATGAATAAACAAAAGGTTCACTGCTAAAATTTGGTACGCGTTCGTATACATCAACAAAAGGCTGTAACATAGAATCAAACCATTTGTGATTTTTGCATAAGCATAAATTACGAACGTCCATAACCATTTCGCCTGTTACGCCATTTGAATATTTGTCTGCGATATCTTCTGGACCCATTACCAAACAACGCTTTGTAATGGCAAATTTATTTGCATCGTCTTTCAAGAATTTGTAAATTTCTTTGTCTGATGCACCCTTTTCACGCATTTTATTTATTATCCCAGCCGTACAACATGAATTGCTGGCATTCATAAGCATTTTATATCTTTGTGTTAATGGATACATTTCTGACATATTCGCATTTACTTCGTCATAGGAATACATAGCAAATATTACATTATCAATGCTGGCAGAATTAAAATGTGGTGCGCGTGGCGCAACAGTTGTTTTAAATGCCGGTTTTTTATACCAGATTGCACAGGCTTCTGGGGTGTCAAACGGGCAATTATAATCGTGTTTGCACATTTGTTCTGGTTCAACACAAGTTTGTTCTGGAACAATCCATTTTAATTCATATTCGACAGGCTCTGAAATATCGATTATTTTGATGTCTTCACCGATTTCAGCAAGAACCAATTCGCAATCATCACCAATGCATTCAGATGCGCAAACGTAATTTACATTTAGCGCAATGGCAAACATAGCCAAAAAAGATATTTTGTTTTTCATAAGACTAATTTTATCACAAAAAAGGTGTGTTTTAAACAAAAAATTTATTGTTGTGTATTGTGTATCAAATATTTATAATTAGGAACAGGTTCTTAAACACAACAGCACAAAAGGCAATAACATGAAAAAAATCTCTATGATTTCAATATTATCTGTATTAATAATTCCTGCTTTTGCAGAAACAGAAACCAAAGATTTGTATGGTGATCCAGCTAATATTCAACAGGCTGTGGCGCCAAAAGCTGATGCGCAACCAGCGGCACAACAAGCCAAAGAACAATCTGTCGATTCGAAAGAAGTCATAGAAGAAAAGAAAATAGAAGAAAAAAAGATAGAAAAACAAATAAAGAAATCAGCACAAGCAAAGGAAAAACAAACAAAAGTTCAAGAAGAAGAACAACAGCTTCAACCTAGAAAAACAGAAGAACAAAAATTTGAATCAAAAACATTTTCAAATCCGGATACAAAATTTCCTCACGGGCTTCAACTTGGAATTGGTGTGTCGCCAACCAGTGGTCTGAATGCGTTTGTTGGATATAATAATAAAAATTTTGATTCTTTCTGGTGGAAAAGATTAGGTTTTCGTTTGGATTTTGCAACATATTCACCAATTAAAAGTACTTTGAATAACAGAATAAACGATTCTATTGGTGATGACGGAATCAAAATTGATGATAATTTAAAAGTTAACAACGTAGATATAAACGCAAAACATATTGCTGCGTTAATTGATTTTTATCCATTTGGTGATACGTGGTTCCTTGGCGGATTGCGTGTGTCTGGTGGTTACATGACAGGTGATTTGGATTTGAATGCAGATATTCGTGGAACCAAAAAATTAAATGAAATCGAATTTGAACTTGGCGGCCGCAAGTATAAATATGATGGAAGTGAAATGCGTGGTAAATCAAATGTAAATTGGAAATACAGTGGGCCATACCTTGGTGCAGGTTTTGATTTGGGAATATTCCGCGGGCTTAAACTTTATTTTGATGCGGGTGTCGTATTTACTGACAATCATGCAAAGATTAATTTGGATGTTCCTATCACAAGCGATTTAAAAGATATAACCAGTGGCGCACCACAGGAAATAACCGGTGTAATAGAAACCGAGTTTGAAGAAGCAAAAGCAAAAGCGACAGCGGATGCACAGAGTGAATTAAATAAAGTGGATTATTTCCCAATTGTGAAACTGGGCTTAATGTATCGTTTCTAAAAATTACCGCCCTTTGGGCGGTTTTTTTTAGTGCGATTCGGTGTCGATTCGGTACAAGACGAATCGTTTTTTGCCCTTTTAGGCGTGTTTATAAGAACAAAACAAAAAATATTTTAAAAATATTAATGCAACAGGATGCCGGATTTCTGGGGTTTTTGAATTTTTTGTGTTTTTCTTAAAATTATTTTTGAAAAAACGCTTGACTTTTTGTTGGTTCACAATCATAATAACCGGGCTTTAAGTTGGGACTGTATGGAAAATAAGGTTCTAACCTCTGAAATTCCGTGATAAAAAATCACAACATTGTTAATAAAAGCAGCTCATCAAAATGATTTTTGAATTATCAAAAATCTGTTCAAGAAGAGATATGCAGACAGTTGAATTTGGAATATCCAAACTTTGACTAAGTCAAATGTGCATATCCTAGACAGGTAGTAGGTTAAAATATAACCTCGTTAAAAAACTTGTCTTGCGAATATATATATGTAAAGACGAACTGATTAAAGTCAGCTTTGTTAAATGCACAGGACTTAAATTACAAGTTTTTTTTAGAACTTGAGAGTTTGATCCTGGCTCAGAACGAACGCTGGCGGCAGGTCTTAGGCATGCAAGTCGAACGGACGACAGAGTGGCTTGCCATTCTGAAGTTAGTGGCGCACGAGTGAGTAACGCGTGGGAAACTGCCCTTCACTGGGGAATAACGTTTGGAAACGAACGCTAATACCGCATACGCCCGCAAGGGGAAAGATTTATCGGTGATGGATGTGCCCGCGTTGGATTAGCCAGTTGGTGGGGTAATGGCCTACCAAAGCAATGATCCATAGCTGGTCTGAGAGGACGATCAGCCACGCTGGAACTGAGACACGGTCCAGACTCCTACGGGAGGCAGCAGCTAAGAATATTGGGCAATGGAGGAAACTCTGACCCAGCCATGCCGCGTGAATGAAGAAGGCCTTCGGGTTGTAAAGTTCTTTTAGTCATGAAGATGATGACAGTAGTGACAGAAAAAGCACCGGCTAACTTCGTGCCAGCAGCCGCGGTAATACGAAGGGTGCAAGCGTTGTTCGGATTTACTGGGCGTAAAGCGTCCGTAGGTGGTTTGTTAAGTCAGAGGTGAAATCCCAGGGCCCAACCCTGGAACTGCCTTTGATACTGGCAAGCTAGAGCGCGATAGAGGAAGATGGAATATCTGGTGTAGGGGTGAAATCCGTAGATATCAGATAGAACACCAATGGCGAAGGCAGTCTTCTGGATCGCCGCTGACACTGAGGGACGAAAGCGTGGGTAGCAAACAGAATTAGATACTCTGGTAGTCCACGCCCTAAACGATGCATGCTTGTTGTTGGTTTCCTTCGGGGGATCAGTGACGTAGCTAACGCGTTAAGCATGCCGCCTGGGGACTACGATCGCAAGATTAAAACTTAAAGGAATTGACGGGGACCCGCACAAGCAGTGGAGTATGTTGTTTAATTCGATGCTACGCGAGAAACCTTACCGACCCTTGACATCTTGGTCGCGACTTCCAGAGATGGTTGTCTTCAATTCGGTTGGACCAAAGACAGATGCTGCATGGCTGTCGTCAGCTCGTGTCGTGAGATGTTAGGTTAAGTCCTGCAACGAGCGCAACCCACGCCCTATGTTGCCAGCGGGTAATGCCGGGAACTCTTAGGGGACTGCCCGCGTCAAGCGGGAGGAAGGTGTGGATGACGTCAAGTCATCATGGTTCTTACGGGTCGGGCTACAAACGTACTACAATGGTGGTAACAATGGGTCGCAATGTCGCAAGGCAAAGCCAATCCTTAAAAACCATCTCAGTTCGGATTGTCCTCTGCAACTCGAGGGCATGAAGTTGGAATTGCTAGTAATCGTTGATCAGAATGCAACGGTGAATACGTTCCCGGGTCTTGTACACACCGCCTGTCAAACCATGAGAGTCGATTTCACCCAAAGTCGGTAGTTTAACGCAAGAGGGCGCCGCCTACGGTGGGATTGGTGATTGGGGTTAAGTCATAACAAGGTAGCAGTACCGGAAGGTGCGGCTGGATCACCTCCTTTATAGAGAAAACCACTTACACGAAAGTGGTCAATCCAAACCCGACTGTCTGAATATCTCTTTTTGATGATTCTGGTATCAGCAGAACTAATGGCTTGAAATCAGAATGTTTCTATGGGTCAGTAGTTCAGTTGGTTAGAATGTCGCTCTGATACAGCGAAGGTCGAAGATTCGAGTTCTTCCTGACCCACCAGTTTTTAAGATGAGGTTAGAATCAAAAATGATTTTTCATTTTTGATTCCAAATATTCCAGAAGAATATCCAATGGAATCTGCTTTTATAGCAAAATATTGTTAATCGGTTTTTATGTCGCAAGTTAAATCGAAAGATTTGATTTGTTGAACATCGTAATCTCAAAATATTCTTTCTGAAAGAGTAATCACGAAAGTGATAATTCAATTAGATAGCAAGAATCAACTTAAATGCTTAAAAAACTCATTTCAAGTTTCTTTTAAGATTATCTTGAAGACATTCTCTTCAAGCATAAGATAAAAAGTAACAAAGGGTGTTTAGTGGATGCCTTGGCAATCAGAGGCGATGAAGGACGTGAAAGACTGCGATAAGTCCGGGTGAGGCGTCAATATCCTTTGACCCCGGAATTTCCGAATGGGGAAACCCAATACCTTGTGTATTATCTTTGACTGAATACATAGGTCAAAGAAGCAAACGCGGAGAAGTGAAACATCTCAGTACCCGCAGGAAAAGAAAGCAATAGCGATTCCCTTAGTAGTGGCGAGCGAAACGGGACCAGCCCAGTGACCGAGATTTTAGATAGCAAAATGTGGTGGAAAACACAGCGATAATAGGTGATAGCCCTGTATGCGAAATCTAGTTTTTTGGTTCAAGAGTAGAGCCGGACACGTGAAATCCGGTTTGAATACGGGGGGACCTTCCCCCAAGGCTAAATACTCCTGATTGACCGATAGTGAACAAGTACCGTGAGGGAAAGGTGAAAAGAACCCCGAAGGGGGAGTGAAATAGACACTGAAACTGAATACCTACAAGCTGTCAGAGCCGGTTTTCCGGTGATGGCGTACCTTTTGTATAATGAGCCAACGAGTTATTATTGCATGCAAGCCTAAG
>CACZUD010000003.1 GCA_902784345.1 uncultured Pseudomonadota bacterium
CCGCGCAAGTACTTCAACATCTTATTCGTATTTGGCCAGTAATTTATACACAGGTTCTTATTCAAACATTATCGATTCATCTACAGGTTTGATTTCTGCTGATGCATATTCAAATTGTATGGAAAGTTATTACACATGTATGGATGAAATCTGTACAGCCAGAAGTGATACCAAAGGACGTTGTTCGTGCGCTGGACGTGCAACTAATTTCTTGGCTGCAGAAACGGCATTGGAAAAGGCTAATGAAGAATTGATAAAATTGTCTGGTCAATTGTCACTTTTAATTGCGACCAAGGGCAAGGGTGATGATTTGGCATCTGCGTTTTCTTTGACTGATGCCGAAAAGGTCATGAATTGTGTGTCGTACAAAGAAGCAACAGATAAACAGGCGTGGTGTGATGAACATCCAATGTTTACAGATTCTGGGACAGCAGCAACTTGTGCTATGCCAAGTTATTGTACCAACAATGATTTTGGGTTTGATATCAAGAACATAGATGGTTCTTCATCTGATATTTTGGCCCAATTAAAAGCATGGGCAGACGCAAAAGATTTGGCAAAAGAATATACAATATCGGATACTGATGGTTTGTTAAACAAATACACAACAGTTTCTGGTGTTGTGAATGGTTTGGTCGGCATAAATGATTCGTCCGATTTGGACGAAGCCGCATTAGATTCTTTGGCAAACAAATGGGGATACAAATTGTTTGAATACGCACACAACAATGTTTGTGGCCGTGTGTTAGATTCTTGCTTTAACGGTATTTACGAAGCATGCGGAACACCAGTCAGCGTAACAGATTCCGATGGTAAATCACATACAAAGTGTGCAAATGGTGCAACAACAAATTGTCCATTTAACTATAACAGTTATATTTCTGTTGTAACCAGTGGCGACAACCAAGGCGATGTTAAATTGAACGAACGCAGCAGTGGCAGTACAACAACAACTTCAACTGCATCATGTTTTGGATATGCTACAACAACAACTACAACAACACGTACAACGACAACAACATCTACAGATCCTTATGCTAATTTGCGTGGGCCAGTTGCAGATGCACGTCGCAGCATTATGCAAAAATATTTGTTAGACGCAAATGCAGCGTGTGATGTTTATGGTGCTGCGTTAAAGCAAACTGCACAAAACATTAATTATCAAAAGATTGCAGCGGAACAAGCTTTGCAACAAAAACGTCTTGAATTCAAACAACAAGAAGAAGCTTCTGTTTTGGCTAATGCAAAAGCTGCTATTGATAACTTTAATGAATGCATAAGCGAAATCTGGGATTGCTATGAAGAATATTCAGACGAAGAAAAATGGACAACTGCACGTGTCAAAGCATATTGTTCACAAGTATCACAGGTTCCTCATTGTTATGAACCTATGATTTGCGCACCATTGAAATCTCAATATACTGCAGTTATCGACAAACCAGATGTCACATTCTGCAAGATTGTTGAAAACGACGGTGATGCATATGACTATCGTAAAGATACATGCCGAAACGCTGTGACAATAAGTGAAATCTTGTACGGAACAGGTGCAGAACCAGTATTCGATGCAACAGCTGGAAATTCTGCTGGTATCCGTGAAGCATGCTTGCAAGAAGCATTGAACTGTGGTTCCGGTGCACAATATTCTGACGAAGGTTATTGCTTGCGTGATTGGGAAAAGAACAAGATATATGACATAGTTTACTATGTAAATGGTGTACAACAAACAAACTTGGCACCTTCGACATATTCAACATCGCAAACCGAACAAATAACTTCTTTGCCTACATCAGTAGATTGTGGCACAGGTAAAAGTTTTGCTGGGTGGTGTCCAGAAGATGATTCTTCTTGCGCTGGTGTTGACCCTGAGTTCTCTTTCGTAGTTAAAAAGAGCACCAAAGGGGTTAAGAAATTTATAGCAAAGTGCACAAGCAATTAATCATTTATCTCTTATAAAAATAACCGCCCGTTTGGGCGGTTTTTTATTTTAAAAAATATGAAAATGCAAATCTTGTTGCTTTACACCAATTCTTTTTTATGATAAAATTGTCCTTAAGAGAGATGAAGAATTTATCGCGCATTTTAACAGTAATACTCTGCTTTGCGCCGGTTGCGTATGCATCGGCGGCACCTGTCGCGACGACAGCGGGTTCTAATTTGACCGCGTTTAATCCAAGTAATGCCAATAATAATCAATGGGCGACAATGTCTAATGGTCGTTATGATGCGGCGAATAATGTGTCGGCCAAGGCGGATTTTGGAAATTGTAATGCAATAATTTTGCGCTGTGCACAACCAAAATGCAGTAATGGCGGCTGTGTCGAAGCAACAATTGCATCCGCGATAGTAAAGGGCTGTGTGCAAGCTAATTCCACATGTAAACAATACGGTGATGATTTGGTGGAATATATGACTGCACAATTGGTGGCAAGTTCTAATGCAAAAGTAAACGAACAAAATTTGGCTGCACAACAGGCTGCAACGGCTGCTGCACAGCAACAATCTGAACAGCAGATGCAACAAATGCAAATGCAGATGCAACAGATGCAGCAACAAATGGCGCAACAACAGGCTGAATCACAGCAACAACTTCAAGCTGCTTTGGCAGAACAAGCTGCACAAAATCAGGCTGCACTAGAAAGCATGAAAAATGCTGCAACAGAAGCCGCCAAGGAAAATGAAGCTGGTGTATCTGCTTATCAACAAGAAGCGATTGATCGTGGTATTTCCAAAGATGTTTTGGAACGTCAACAAATCACTGGTCAAATTATGACCGAAATTGAAAATGCCGAAGTGTCATTAAAAGAAGTCAAAATTGCAATGAATAACGCGTTTGAATATGCGAAATGTGATGCACGCGGTAATAATTGTACTGGTCCAAAACGTATTAAAAAATGGCGCGAATTGGCAACTGAATTTTTGACCCCATACGATAATACAATCGATAAAATCTATGATGCGTTGATTATTGCACAAACCGTAGGTGTTGATTTATCACAAATCTATATGATGCTTAACAATTCATGTAACCAATGGGGGCAATACCTTTGTCCACAGATGAAAGGCGGCTCAATCGTTTATCCCAGCACAGAAGAAGGTCAAAAAGGAACACCAGAGGTTTGTACTGTTGATGCAACAAAACAACAAATATATATAAATTGCATGGCTAACTGTGCAAAAACAAGCGATTTTACATGTTCTTTAAAATGTGTAAGCCCGTCTCAAAATTGTCAACCGTGTACCTTGGTAAAGGTTTTAACAGAAAGCAAAGACGACCAAGATGCTGTTTATGCGGGTTGGGTAGATGCTGAATATTCAACAGACAATGGTAATACAACTGTTGTTGCGTGCGCATCAGGCGCATTGAATTCTTCGAAATTATTTGCGCGCAGAACAAAAACCAAAAATGGTGCAGGCTTGGTTGATATAGATAAACTAGACACATGGTTGCATCAGATTGGAATTGATAAAGCGTATGCTGATTCATCTGTTCATCCTACAGCTTACTGTGGTGTGCCGTCAAGTTTAAAAGATGCTTTGACAAGGGCGGCTTTGGGTAAAAATATAGTTAAGGATCAGGTTTTATGTGTTTCAAACGTGGGTAATACAGGATCAAAAGAAGACGAAGATTGTCCGTACATAAACCCAATATATGCAATCTGTGATGCGCATCAATATAATGCTAATGTTGGTGCGGGAACAACATTAGATCCCGACAAAATTGCAGAAATTAAAGAAATTGTTGGTCTTAAAACAACTGTGATTTCGCAACAGATGTATAAACAGTATGAATATCTTAATGCGACATTGCGTCGTTTAAAGACACAACTTGAAAAAGCAACATTGACCGCAACATTGGAAGCAGCCGGTGCAAAATCCGAAGGCGGCTCTTCATCTGGTGGTTTGCTGGGCGGAAGAAGTGGTAATGATGATACGACTATACACTTGGCAGGTGCCAACAACTGTTCGAATCTTATGGATTTTGATAGTGCGTATGCATGTTTGCAAAATAATGTTGCGCTTATTAAAAATAATGTAAGCACTAATACGAAAAAAGCGTGTCTGCAATTACAAGAAACAGTAAAATCTGCAAATGCTATATTGTCTGCGGGCAACAAAAGTTGGAACAGTTGTAAATCTTATTCCAGTCCAAACACTTATAAATCGTGTATAGACTCAACAAAAGATAATATCCGGGCGTGCGCTGATGAGATAAACTTTAATGTTATGAAAGAAAAACGCGATCAAGCACAATCGCAAAAACAAAGAGACAAATAATTCACCGCCATGGCGGTGTTTTTTTATTCCAGAGAGCGAAGTTCCCCTCCTGCGGAGGGGTGGCACGAAGTGACAGGGTGGTCTTTCCAAGAATTTGTATTTTTCTGGAATCTTCAAAAAGACCACCTCCCCCTTGCGGGGACTCCCCCGCAGGAGGAGAACTTTTTCGCATAAATTTTTAGACAAAATGGTTGACTTTTGGTATAGGTTATGTATAATTTGCATAAAATTTTGTGCGCAAGCACAATTTAAAGTTAACAAACCTAACCAAAAGAGAAAGTATAATGGCTACATTTGCAATCTTTCAAACCGGCGGAAAACAATATCGCGTAACCGAGGGTGATATTGTAAAAGTTGAAAAACTGAATGCGACCGGTTCGGTCACTTTCGACCAAGTATTAATGGTTGGTGATAAAGTTGGTACACCTTTCATCGAAGGTGCAACTGTTGTTGCCGACGTGTTGGAACAAAAACGTGATGACAAAGTTTTGGTGTTCAAGAAAAAACGCCGTCAAAACTATCGCAGAACTGCCGGCCATCGTCAGTTTATCACTGTTTTGAAAATTAAATCAATCAAGGCCTAATACGGACCCAAAACGTAAGGAGTTTAATTATGGCACATAAGAAAGCAGGTTCTGCATCAACAAACGGACGCGATTCAGCCGGACGCAGATTGGGTGTTAAAAAATCTGGTGGCAGCCGCGTTATTCCTGGAAACATCATCATTCGTCAACGTGGAACAGCGGTTCACCCTGGCTTGAATGTTGGTATGGGTAAGGATCATACACTGTTTGCAAAAATCGCAGGTATTGTCACTTTTAAACGTGGCAACGGCGACAGAAAAACAGTTTCTGTTGTTCCAGAAACCGAAGCAAAATAATTTTAAAATATTTTGTTGTTTTCACCGCCCGTTTGGGCGGTGTTTTTTATTCCAGAGAGCGAAGTTCCCCTCCTGCGGAGGGGTGGCACGAAGTGACAGGGTGGTCTTTCCAAGAATTTGTATTTTTCTGGAATTTTCAGAAAAGACCACCTTCCCCTTGCAGGTACTCCTCCGCAGGAGGAAAACTTGAATTTTCGACCCTCCCCGTCTTGTGACTTCATCACAATCCAACCCGCCCCAAGCGGGGAATTGGTGAGATTTTCTGTTAAAACCACTTTTTTTCTCTTGTTTTTTATGCTATAATTAAATGCAGGAAATGAGAAAGTTTTCGTTATTCTTTTTCATGGTTGTCTTTTGTGCTGCAAATGTGTTTGCGGCGGATTCAAACGTATCCCGCGCGATTCCAAATAAAAATACGACAGAAAATGCGGAACGTACAGAAGCCAATATAAACAAAAACCGCAGTGCGCGTAATGTTTCTCGTATTGCACCAAACACAGCGAAACCATCTGAAAAACAGATAAGCGTTGTGTCGCGCAGTACTAATAACCGTAAAAATAATTCAGGTGCGACATTGGACGCTGCTGTAAATACCGTTGGACGCAGTGCGCGTGTCGAATCTGCCAGTATTAATAATAATCCAGCTCTTCGTCGTGCAGGTATAACCTTGCGTGCATCTACTGCAGAAGTTGGTGGGCGTGCGACAATCGGGAATTCTGATGTTCAAACCGGGTCTAATATCGATGAACAGGTTCGTGGTGTTCAATCTCGTGCATCTATATTTGGTGGCACCAGAAAAACAGGTGTTACAGCGGAATCTTTGGCAAACGCTAAAGATGTTTTAGAAAAAACATCTGATTTGAATAACACTTGTCAGCAACAGTACAATGAATGTATGGATCAATTCTGTGCAGTCGTAGATTCAAACCAGAAAAGATGTTCTTGTTCTGCTAATTTAGCAAAATATGCAAAAGTTCAAAAAGCAGTAGAAGATGCAAATGCGGAATTAAATGATGTTGCACAACGTATTCGCTATGTCGGTTTGTCCGCAGATGAAATTCGTGCGATTATGTCTGCGACAGAAGCAGAATTAGAAATGGGCAAAACCAAAGATAATACCCAAACCCGTTCTATGTTGGACGATATTGCTGAAATGTTGAAAGATCCAACGTCTTCTACAAATTTAACAGCGTCGGCAACAGCGGATTCTTTGTTGGATATGGATTTAGATTTTTCGTCTGATTCATCTGAGTTGTTTTCTTTGGATATGTTTAATGCTTCCAATACTGATATTTCTTCTAAACGCGGTAAAGCGCTTTACAGCGAAGCAAAAAGACGTTGCAAAACAGTTTTAAATCGTTGCAAAGATGCCGGTGGAACAGAAAATCAGATTTCTGGAAATTATGATTTGGCTATCGATAAAGATTGTGTCGCATACGAACAAGGTTTGGAAAAATTAAATGATACTTTGAAAAACAATGTACGCAGCGCGAATTTAATGTTGCAGAAAGCGCGTCTTGCGGTACTGCAGAATAAAAATCAGTACGATATCAAAGGGTGTGTGGCTGCGCTTGAAAACTGCATGTTGGATGATATGGTTTGTGGTGAAGATTACATAAAGTGCATAGATCCAACAAAAATGTTTATTGATGAAAATGGCAAAGTTATATTGGGACGTAATATTGGAAATATAACTAATTCTATGGAGGCATATAATAATACAAAAATTAATACAGATTTTATCAAAAATTCAATTGGTGATACAACTTGTGAAAATAATGATGGTGCATGTGTAGTGAATTATTTAATGACAAAGATTGGAATGGGGGCAACGGTCAAAGATGGTGGACTTTGTCGTGCTGTCTTGGATAAATGCCAAGATTATACATATATTCAAAACGGCAAAATATCAACATACAATCCATATAACGATGTGATTGTAAATTATATTCAACGTGCAATGGTCAATATCAAAGCGGCACAATCAAGTATAATTTCAAAATATGCGGCAAATTGCATGTCTGACGTTCAAGATTGCTATACACAACAAAATAGTCAAATTACATCATGGACGTCGTCTGCAACAATAGACAATATCTACAAGGTATTGACAGGAACATGTTATAATACCGCGTTAACATGTGGTTATGCAGTATTCGCATACGATCAAGAAATGGGTGAGGCTATCAATGATGATTCTTTGTCCGAATCGGCAAAGCAATTAAAGCTTATAGATGGTATTTCACAAATGTTTTATCAATCATTGTTATGTCCGGATAATTCAACTTACATGGTTAATGCCGCAACAGAAAATGTTGATGATAACAGAACAATAGAAGGATATGTTAACAATCGTTGCAAATGTAATTCTGGGTATTCGGTATGGGATGGAAGTTGTAAGCTGTCTTGTACAACCAGTGAATACAGGTCCAGTTCAACGGGTTCTTGCACGGTTTGTGAAAGTGGCAACCCAACCGGCGGAACTTCTGGTACAAAAGAAAACAATGCTTGTTCAGGAAGCTAAAATAAAAAAACGTCATTATGACGTTTTTTTAATCTGCACTTAATAACGTTTCCATAAATTTATCATGAATTTCCAGTTCGTCGGCTGGTACTTCAAAATTTCTGCGTGGAAAATCACCGCCAATCTTTGGTGTTTTTAAAAATGCATCGTGTTGTTTTTCGATTAGTTCGTTTATATCAATCGCAGGTGCGGTGTTTTCCAATTCTGTATAAACATGTGCCAAAATTTCCGCGTCAATTAATGCGCCATGCGCATCTGCACGGGCGGTCAATGATACGCCAAACCATTTTGCCAATGCGTCCAGAGTATAACTTTTTGGTCCATATACGCGATTGCGTGCGATAACAATGCTGTCCAGCATCTGAGAGCGCGGAATCGGTTTCAAATGCAATTTTTCCAATTCATAGTTTATAAATGGAAAGTCAAAGTCCAACCCATTATGTGCAACAATTTGTGCATCTCCGATAAATTCTAAAAATTTTGGTGCCACAACAGACATCTTTGGTTTGTCTTCCAAAAAAGCATTAGATATCTTGTGAACCATATAAGTTTCAGGTGGAATAATTTTGCCTTCGGGATTGATATATTCATGGAAAGTTTTATCTGTTAATTTGCCATCCACCAATTCAACCGCGCCAATTTCAATACAGCGATCGCCGCGCATGTATTCAAATCCTGTTGTTTCAATATCAAAGCAAATTATTCTTGCCATAATCCTTCCCTTGGTTTTTTTGATTGTATAGAAATCTTTTATAAATTACAATACTGAAAATTGAAAAAATGTCCATGGATTATATGTCTGATTTGAACGAACAACAAGAATTGGCTGTTACTACGATTGACGGGCCACTTTTGGTATTGTCAGGCGCAGGAACAGGCAAAACACGTGTTTTAACTTCGCGTGTGGCACATATTTTATATTCTGGGGCGGCTTATCCTTGGCAAATATTGGCTTTGACCTTTACGAACAAGGCGGCAAACGAAATGCGCTTTCGTGTGGCGCAATATTCTGAAATCGCGCATTTGTGCGGTGATTTGTGGATGGGAACATTTCATTCAATATGTTTGCGTATTTTGCGCAGTAATTGTGATGCTGCCGGTCTTCGTCGCGATTTCTTGATTTATGGTGAAGATGACCAAAAGGCTGTTCTTAAACGTGTTATAACCAATCTTGCGCTGGATTCTAAGGAATTTAACTCGTCTGATTGGGTGGAAAATATTTCAAATATCAAAGACAAAGGTATTTTTGATTTTGATAAAATGGTTTTGTCTCCTGCCGAACAAAAAATATTACGCGAATATAACGCAGAATTAGCCCGCCTGAGTGCGATTGATTTTGGGGACATAATCTTGTTCGTTTTAAAATTATTCGCAACACACGACGAAATTTTGCGTAAATATCAAAATCAGTTCAAATATATAATGGTCGATGAATTCCAAGATACCAATGCGGCACAAATGAAATTATTAAAAATGTTAACCCAAAATCAATATGTGCCAAATATTTGCTGTGTGGGCGATGACGATCAATCTATTTATTCATGGCGTGGTGCAGAAATAAAAAACATTCTGGAATTTGAAAAAACTTTTCCAAATCCACAGGTAATTCGTTTGGAAACCAATTACCGCAGCACTGGAAATATTTTGGGTGCGGCAAATTCATTGATAAAAAATAATATGGAGCGTCTTGGCAAAGATTTGCGAACCGCACCTGGTGTTGATAATGGCGAACCCGTTTATATTTTAACAGTGCCATCTGATTGGGACGAAGCGCGCTTTGTTGCCGATACAATAACGCGGAACGCAAATAATAATTTTTCATCTTTTGCAGTGCTGATTCGTATGGGGTCGCTGTCGCGTCCGTTTGAAGAAGAATTTACATCGCGTCAAATACCATATCGCTTAATCGGTGCGACCAAGTTTTATGACAGAATGGAAATCCGCGATGCGATTGCATATATAAGATTGCTTGTTTATCCGTTTGATGATGTTTCTTTTGAACGCATTATTTCTAAACCGTCGCGTCAGATTGGTCCTGCGGCGATTGCTAAATTACGTGAAAGCGGAAAAAGTTTAATGGATGCATTGCGCACAACGAAACTGTCTGCAAAACAACAAATTTTGGCAAATGAGTTTTTGTCGGCTTTTGATTTTGATTGGCAAAGTGTTGCGCCAAAAGAAGCGGTACAACAGTTGTTGGAAAACAGTGGCTATCTTAAAATGTGGCGCGATTCAAAAGAAGCAGACAGTGCCGAAAGATTGGAACATATTCGCGAACTTGTAAACAGTGTTGTTGCAAAATATAACACGATACCAGAATTTTTGGAACATGCTGCGTTGATGATGACTGATGATAACGACAACGAACTGGATGGCAAAAATCTGGTTTCTATTATGACTATACACGCCGCCAAAGGTTTGGAATTTGATACTGTGTTTTTACCAGCGTGGGAAGAAGGCGTGTTCCCAAATGAAAAGAAAAGTGACGCAGACATCGAAGAAGAAAGACGTTTAGCATATGTTGCTATTACGCGTGCGCGCATTCGTGCAATAATTACAAATGCGATGGTGCGTACAGTGTTTGGTCAGCGCCTTTATCAAATGCCTTCACGTTTTATAAATGAAATAGATAGCAGATATGTCAGTTTTAACGGTAATCAAAAACCAAAGTATTCTGCACCGACCGCATCACAAAAACCAAAGTTCAAAAACGAATCTGTTGTTGGAAAAATGGTGTCGCATCGCGAAATGGGGACAGGTGTTATAATTGCAGAAAATGATAAAACATTAACAGTTGCTTTTAAAACACGTGGAATAAAAAATGTTGCGCGTGATTTTGTGAAATTTATTTAATTATTTTTTCTTTAACCATGCATTAAACAGTGTACCACCAACTTTTTTGATATTGCCCCAAAGTGTTTTAGTATCACCCTGTAATTGTTTGCCAAATGAATTGTCTATTTTTCCACCAATGCCTTTTGCCAGTTCGTCTGTTTTTCCCGCCAGATAGAAAACAATAGAGCCACATAATATCACTGTCATTGCAGAACCAACAGTATAAATATTGTTGCTGTTTATAGAAACGATATTTGTTAATAAAGCCGCACATATTGCAATGACTATGGCCAGCGATACAAAATAAATTGCCGCGTTTATAAATGCAGATATAATGTCAGATAATTTTTGCGTATGAAATACTTTCAATAATCCAGAAAATATTTGGCCGGCATAATTTGTTTCTTTGCTGCCCGGCATAGATTCGGCCAATGCTGTAAATGGCAACATTAAAAGTTTCAAGAATAAATCTGCAACAACACCTAACGTCATAAATGCGTATTTGAAAATGCAACCAATGAATATAACTGCGCATACCAATCCAACAATTACCATGGTTGCACTGTGTCCAAATCCGTTTATCATCCATTCAAATGCAGATGCTGTTGCATGATAGAAATATACAGACAAACGTGCAGGTAAACACATTATATTTGCAGCGGCATCGGGATTTATTAAAAGTTGTTTGCCGGTATTTGCATCAACATACTGATGGATTGTCGCACATGTGTCAGGTATGTCTACGTTGTAAGCTTGTGCAACTGCACCTAAAATAAAATCTGATAAATAAACTCCCAGTGATAAAATCGGGGTTATAATAATTGTGAACAATTTTGCAGGTCCGTAATTTAATACAATTACCCAAATTGCTATGGTTATACCTTTGGTAAAGATATCGTATAAAACAGTTTTATAATCAGACGATTCACGAATCATACGATATGCTTCCAGTGCTATCCAAAAAGCATACATAAGGAATAAAAACCAGATAACGAATCGGACTAAAGATATTTGTAAAACATAATCTATGGATGATAAGGCTTGCATGAATACCAATCCCAGTTTTACTTCAACCGGAACAAAATTCGAAGAGTGTAAATTTGTCTGAAATGTTTGCTGAAAATGCGTTATGTCCCCAGATAAATCACTGTTGTATTTTTGCATGTTGTCAACAGTCATCCAATTGCCATATTCGCCTATATCACCATTTGGTATATTTCCAGATGCATATGACACGCCAACAAATGCAGTAATGCAGAAAACACAAACCAATAAAAATTTTAAAATTTTACGAATCTGCATTTTATTTTTCCTTGTCCATTTGTTCGCGAACCTTTTCATATATTTTAACAGGCGCGTTATAAGCTGTTTTTCCAAAATCTTTCACCCATTGACCATAATCAAAAGATTCTTTGCCCTCAGACCCCAGTAAATCATCAATCTTTGGCGACACGACCCAGAAATACAAGAAGAACACACCAATCATGAACAACAAGAAATCAAAACCATCGTCCATGAAATCAAAAGCCCCTGGGTATCTTTTTTCAACGATTGTCTTTTGTGTTTTGAAACATGTTGTGAATTTTTCTTTATCCATTTTACCGTCAATCAAAGCCACTTTTTCACATGTCGAAAATACGTTCATCACAGACATTGTTTTTGCGTCCATATTTTCTTGTTTCAGTTCTGAAATCAGCGGTGGCAACACAGAAGTAAAACCGTCTTCGGGGCCTGGATAAAATTTATCGGCAGCAAAATAAACAACAGCATAAATAATTACTATTTTCAAACTTATTTTTAAAATGCTTATTGCAGAATCAATCAACATTTGTATGCCAGAGTTTAATAATCCTTTGGCCAATCCCCAGACTTGTTCAAATGCAGCAGCGGCAATCAAAATAGGCATAAATATAATAATGAATATCAATTTGAAAAATACAGTTAATATCTTAAAGAATAAATCAAAACCGATAACCAAGAACATCAGAACCAATACAAATCCTGCCAGCCATGTGAACATGCCACCTGTATTACCATTTAAATCCAACCACGCATAATTCATTAATGCGAAACCGCCACCTGCACCTGCCAGCATAACTGTATTCAAGTTCCCGATAACACACATAAACGGATGCAATACAGGTGTAAATATATCTTCTGCTTCGTTGGTGTCTTCGGGGATATCGCATTTTGCGCCGCTTATAACACCTGTTGCCATCATAGAAAGATTTGTTCCAATATACATTACTGGTGTTACGGTCACATTTGTCACAACTTTTAGTGTTGATGTTCCTGTCCAACTTATTGCACCAATCAAAGCGCCAGCAATCAAGACCCTTGCGCCTGTTTTCCAGACTTTTTCAAACCATTTTTTGAAATCAAGTTTTGGTTCGTTATCGGTTAAATCTTTTATATCTTTAGAATTCGCTTGTTCACGAAAGAAAGACAGTGTATGGAAAATTAAAAATATACCAAATCCAATCGCCATCAGTATCCATAAATTATGAACTATGCCGTTCCAGAACATCTCTGTGGCACGACCAAGTACAGCAAAGAAATCACCCAGATATGTACAAAGGAAACAACCATTAACAGATGCGACATCACCATTGTTTGCACCGATTTGTTGCAGGAATGCATCAACGCTGGTATATGAAAGTGAAGCCCCACCCAATGAATGACTTAAATACCAAATACCAATCCCCAACGCAATCGCGCCCATCAAAAATTTTATGCCGTTCAAGATAAGCCACTTTTTTATCATTTATCTTTCTTTGCGCTTTCTGGATTAATAATAGTTTTTACCAATTCTTTTGTTTTGTCTGCAACAATATTTGTTAATTGAAATACGTTTTCTCCCATTTCTTTTGAAAGTTTATCTTCTTGTTTTACATTAAACACAGACAATATTTTTTCCGTAACCTTTGGAATTTGGTCTGCAATATAATTTATTACATAAACCAACACTATCGCGCCAGCAAAAGTCATCTGTGCGGCACTGGAATTTTCTAAATCAAAATCAAACAAAGATTCAGATGAATTACGTATAGAATCTGCATCTACACCATTCGTATTCAAGAATCCACGAATAATTAACATAATAACAGTATAAGTTAAAATCGTAGATACCACAGATACAATAGCATTTATAAGTTTCTTTATTTGTCCGCCGCCAAGATTTGAACCTAAACTTTTCATCCAGCCAGGAGCATCCGTCGCGCCCCTGAAGATGAATAACACAACGGACAACGGGAAAAAGAACGCGAACATCGCCATTGCAAAAATGATGTCCATAAAACAGAAAGAATATTTGATAAATAATTTTGCAAAATTATAGGTCAAAAATATTCCAATAAAACAAATGATGATATGTTTTATCAGTTCGCCAATACCTAACAAGGCTTTAAGGCTGAACGCTGCATCAATAATGCCAATGCCGATTTTTATATAGACTTGAAAATTTGCAACAGATGTTTCAATAATTTGTATTATTGTATCGCGCAGTTCTGGATTAAAGAATCCACTGTTCCCCAATTGTATCGCATTTTCGTATGCTGGTATTACATAGTCTGCCGGTAACATGGCTTTTGAATACTGCAAAGTCATCACCGCCACAGGTTCAAAAGTAATTGTCGAAATAAACCGTGGAACAATTAATCCCATACTTAATAATGAAAGCGCAATCAAAGATTTTATCAACAGCGGACGGATTGCTTTATCAAACAGCGAATTTTTTGCACCTGTTTTAATGTTTTGCCAAACTATATTCAACCCATAAAATGCCAGCAACACACAGAAAATAAGAACACTGAAAATGCAAAGACGTTCATATGCCGCCGCGGCAGTGTTTGAAATTATGGCAAACAAATTGTCAAACACAGGACATGTCCAACATTGAACGCCAGAATCTATTAAAGAGTTTGCCAATTCTTGCATTTTTTATTTCTTTACTGTATCCCAAATCTTTTTTATTGCCCCGGGCGCAGCGGTTACTTTGCCCCACATTGTTTTTGCATCACCTGTTACATTGTTGTAAAGTGTTCTTGGTGTGCCACTGGTGTACATATCCAATCTTTTGCGTGTCATTTCGAAAATATTGTGCATCAAAAAGAAAGTTAACAACGCGGATATCCACAATATAGAATGTTGGCCAAAATTCATCGCACTGTTTGTAATAGATGGCACATTCGAAGTTGACACACCGCCCGCTGCAACAACAAATACTGACGAAGACCAATTAAACAGCGCACGAACAAGCGCGATATTTACACACAATATAAATGCACACGCTATCATTGTAATAATAAGATTTTTTAATGCATCGATTATTTGAGAAAACGCGGGCAGCACATCAAGCCATTTATCTGATTTTTTTGCGACCCATGCCAACACATTAAACGGATACATGATAAGCGATAAACAAAAATCAAATATTGCTTGTATTATTAAAAGCGCCATAAACACATTCGCAGATATAAATGCGAATAACAATAATATCCCAGTTACAATATTTAACAAATCTTCACCACCATGTGGTATAAGCGTCATCATGCCGCGCAAACCGGTTTTAAGAAAATCAAAACCGTATTTAATAACTTTGTTGTTTTCTTGTGAAATTATATAAACAGGTTTTACCAAAAAATCACAACTGCGTTTTGAAATCCAACCAGATTCTTCAATAGACGCGGGACACGCGGGTGCATCAGCAGTGTCGATTGTTGAATTGTTAATATTCACCAGAATTTGTTCTGTATAAATAGAACCAAATTCCAAAAAAGGATTTACCAGCCATTCTGTTACATATACCGGTTTTATTTGCAATAAAAACAAACCTGCCACAATTGCACGGATACAAGGTTTCAAAACATTTTCTGATATTTTCCAGCCGTCTGTTCCATCCCACATTTCGCCACCGCCTGAAAAACCTAGAAATTCCAGCCAATCTTTTGGAAAATACATTTTCACCAGATATAAACAAATATAAAATGCCAGAAATGCGTAAATAAACAGATATATTATACCGTCACCTTTGCCCACAAAGAAATTATACAACGAAGTTGCGATATTCATCATTGTTTCCAAAACCAGTGGAACAAACGGTGCCAAATTATACGAGTCCAGTATATCTGCATGGGCAGGCAACACAAAAAAAGTACATAAAACAAACACCCCAAACAACATTTTGGCATGCGATAACAGACGCAAAACGAAAGGCTTTTTTGTGTGCATTCTCTCTTTATTATTTCTTATTTATTGAATTATATCACATTTGATATAATTTGTGGTATAATTAAAATTATGAAAACGTTAAAAAAATTTTGGTTGTGGTTTGTCGCACTGTTGCCTTTTTCGGCATGGGGTGTTGCCCCGTTGGTTTTAGGCGGCGCGGCGGTCGGTGTTGGTATTATTGGGGTTTCAATATGGCGAACTGCTGCACCAGTAGATATGGCAAGCGCACTTGATTTCTTTACTTCGTGTTGGACGTGCCAAATTTTTTCAGATGTTATGATTTCGATGTCTAACCTTTTGCCAAAGGTTTATTCTGCGCTGGGACGTGTTATAATACCTATGTCTGCAACATTGTTGGCGATATTTATTGCGTGGAATTTGTTGTCTGGTGCTCTGAATAATAAAATGGAAAGTGGTTCTAAAATTATGGGCAATTTTGGTACACACATTTTCAGATTAAGTGTTTTGATTATATTGTTGGCATTGCCGTTACCACGATTGATAACAAATATATTTATTGAACCGGCATTGATTGTCGGAACTTCTTTCGATTATGTAGTGTCAGACAATAATAATTTTTCAGAATGTATGGTTGCAACGGCTATTGCTGATCCTGTGTCTGTGTCGGCTGACGCATCGGGATATGGTGCTTTTTCACCAAAATTGCGACATCAGTTGGCTTGTGAAATCGCAAATGTCCATCAGATAACAGGACTGGGAATGACTGTCGGTTGGACAATAATGAATATGGCCTTTAATGCAGATTATATGCATAAAATATTGGCAGATGTTCCGATTTTTCCGAATGTACCGATTTTCTTTGCTGGCCTGTTGATATTATTGTTATATTTTTATGCGCTTTTGCCGATACCATTATATTTCTTGGAAATATTTGTAACTTTGGCACTGGATTTAGTAATGTTGCCATTGATGTTAATGTCGTGGATGTTTGATGACGAAAACTTTGCTCTGTTTCCAAAAGGTGGCAAAACGATTCGCCAAATGATAGACGATGTAATCAAAGCAGTGGTTGGAATTGCGCTGACTGTGGTGTTTTTGGCATTTTCAGTAATGTTTATTAATGCGGCGTTTGGCAGTATCGAAGGTGTTAATATTTTACAGACAGCGATTGCAAATAACGATTCGAAATTATTGATGGATGGCCTTGTTTTCCACAATGGCAGCATTATCACAGCGGTCTTGATGGGTATATTCTTGGCGATGTTTATGACAATGATACCACAGCTGACAAATATGTTGTTCAAGATACAAATATCAGATAAATACTATCAGACGATGAAAAAAGACATGGATATAATGTGGGAAAACCTTAAAAAATGGGCGTCCGCCATAAAAAAATAAAAAATCAAGTGGTTTATTTAACAAAGTGCTCTTTTTTATTGCGTCCGAATCTGGTATAATCAATCGTGATGAGACAAATTCCGATTCTTTATTGGCCACACGAAACGAAAGGTAACTCTGATTACCAACTTTCGCGCAAGGTTATAAATAACCTGACCGGCCTTATGCCAGAGGTTGTCTTGGACGATCTTGATATATCTGGAATATTCCAAGAAAAACCAGAAGCCGTCATCTACTATCCTGTGTTTTGCGAATCGACAGGTTGGTGGGGTGAATTATTAGGTGGCGATGGCGTCATTGTCGAAAAGATAATTGTTTCCCCAGAATGTCAGTTAATGGTAATTATGCCATCTTGTAATGCAACTTTGCGTGGAAAAAATCAATTATTGGCCGCGGAAATCAGACCTTCCAGCGGTTTTTTCAAGAAAATGAATTCTTCGATTGCTACTGTTTCTGATATGTTGGCAACAGATGCGGGAACCATTTTGGCTCTGTTTTCTGGAAAAAATCAAAATCAGTTTATAAATGTTATTGAAAGCACTGGCAATTCATATTTGGGCTGTATTGGTCAATATTAAACCTTAAAAACAACAAGTTTATCTTGATTTTAATAAAAAAGCAGTTATAATTTCCGGGCTATTACATGTAATTAAAAAACAAAGGACAATACGATGAAAAAAGGAATTCATCCAGAATATCACGAAATTAACGTGACCACAACAGACGGAAAAACAGTAAAAATGTACTCTTCTGTTAAAAAAGATTTGGTTTTATCAACCGACAATTTGAATCACCCTGCATGGACTGGCCAACGCAGCAACGAAGGCGTTAAGGGTAAACGTGCCGCAGAATTCAAAAGCAAATTTGCAGGATTTAATTTCTAATAATCTTTTAAACCAAAAGGCGCCATTATGGATTTGCTGATTAAAGGTTCAACAGAATTAAACAAAATGTTCGCGGCATTGCAGAATACTGCAATGGGGTTGCGTCACGATTTTGGTGAAGTTGAAAACTTGCAGCAATCATTGAAAAGTGCGCGTGATTTTGTCGCAAAAGCGTCAAGCAGAATCGAAGAAAGCATTTTGAACGATTTGCAGCTTGTGCGTCCAAGCGCAGGCTTGCTTACGCCAGATGTATCAAAATCTGGTGACGGTCGCGATGAATTTGTTTTGGCACTGTCTGGGGCGGCAAATTTTGTTCGTGGAAATGCGCATTTTGCTATATCATTGGCGTTGCGTTCAAATGGTGAAACAAAGATTGCACTGATTTATTCCCCAATAGACGAAAGATTATATTATGGCGAAGCGGGTCGTGGTGCTTATGTCTTTTCTGCATACCATTCTGAAAAGATTCGCGTTTCTAATTTAAGTGAACCATCAGATTTAACAATTGGGTATAATACAAACGGTATTCGTCCAATAATTGCGGGTAATGCACGTGAAACAGGATGTCCTGCACTTGATTTGGCATGGGTTGCGGCTGGTAAATTAGACGCATTTGTTTCTGACCCAATCGATTATGCTGAAATAGCTGCGGGCGAATTATTGGTTGTTGAAGCCGGCGGAAAGTTTTCAGCAGACACAGGCGACATAATCGCCACAAATGGTAAAGTCGAATTATAAAATTTAACCGGCATCGCCGGTTTTTTTAATTCATTAACTTGCACATTACAAATATTTAATATAAAATTATCTTTATGAAATTTAAAAAATATTTGCGTATTTTTATTAACAGTATTTTCTGGTGTATTGTCGCGGGTATCGCGGCTTTGGCAGTGTTGGTATTGATTTATGGACATGATTTACCAGATTATAAAAACCTGGCAACTTATACGCCACCGGTTGCTACACGTTTGTATGCAGGCGACGGATCGTTGCTTATTGAATATGCTGAAGAACGTCGTGTGTTTATCGATTTCGATGACATGCCTCCACAGCTGGTAAATGCTTTTATTGCTGCAGAAGACCAAAATTTTTGGACTCACCCGGGTATCGATGTTCAAGGTATTATTCGTGCAAGTTTAAATAATGGTATGCACACGTTGGGATTTAATACTAAATTCACAGGCGCTTCGACCATAACACAACAAGTTGCGAAAAATTTCTTTTTAACATCTGATAGAACCATCTCAAGAAAAGTTAAAGAAGCGATTCTGGCATTGCGTTTGGAACGCAGTTTTTCCAAGAAACATATAATGACACTTTATTTGAATGAAATATTCTTGGGGGCGCGTGCGTATGGTGTGGGGTCGGCTGCGTTAATGTATTTCAACAAGCCTGTGAAAGATTTGTCTTTGGCGGAATGTGCGTTCTTGGCATCTTTGCCAAAGGCACCAAATGACAGAGATCGCGCAGTCGAACGTCGTAACTATGTTTTAAATCGTATGGTTGATGATGGTTATATCACAAAAGAAATGGCTGCCGAAGCAATGGCAGAACCTTTGAATATAAATTCTGGATTCACGGCACAAATGGAAATGGATTTTCAATATTTTGCAGAAGATGTTCGTCGCAAGCTGTTGGAAAATATCGGGCGTGATACCTTGTATAATCAGGGACTTTATATAAAAACGACGATTAGCCCAGAATTGCAAAGGGCGGCAGCGGCGGCACTGAACAAAGAATTGGACGCGTTTAATGCAAATAAATCTGCGCATGAACCAAAACTGCAGGGTGCGATTATCGCGATGAATCCGCATACTGGACGTATTTTAGCGATGACCGGTGGTCGTTCTTTTAAAGAGAGTTCTTTTAATCGTGCGACACAGGCGTATCGCCAAATTGGTTCAACAATAAAACCTTTTGTTTATCTGTCTGCGCTGGAAAAAGGCTACAGCCCAGAATCTTTGATATTAGATGCCCCGATTGTCGGTTGGCGTGAAAATAACAAAGAATGGCGTCCTGAAAATTATGATAGAAAATTTTTAGGGAATATTCCTTTGCGTTTTGCGTTGGAAACTTCGCGTAATGTGCCGGCAGTGCGTATGGTTGAACAAATCGGTGTGCGTGATGCCATTGGCACCGCGCAAAGATTTGGTGTCTATCCACAGGATTTAAAACAAATGAATGAATCTTTGGCACTGGGCAGTGGTGAAACTACATTGCAAAAATTGGTGTTGGGATATTCTGCGTTTATAAATGGTGGACGCGTAATTGAACCAAAGTTGGTTGATTATATCGAAGACAGATATGGCAATTTGCTTAGCGGGCAAAAGCATCAACAAATTGAATGGAGTGAAGACCTTTTGCCACCAGCGGATGAAGAGAAAACAGAACCTCTTTCAGACCCGCAGAGTTTGTATCAACTGGTTTCTATTTTGCAGGGCGTGGTTGAACGCGGAACGGGGCGTCAGGCACAGGTCGCGGGACATACTATCGCGGGGAAAACAGGAACAACTAACAATGTCAAAGATGTTTGGTTTGTTGGTTTTTCAAAAAATATGATTGCTGGTGTTTATTTAGGTTATGATACGCCAAAACCTTTGGGCAAAGGCGCGGGTTCTCATATGGCTGCACGTGTGTTTGCTGATTTTATGAAAGTGGCTCTGAAAGACGAAAGTAATCAGCCTTTCCCTGTGCCGGACGGGCTTACCATTATGCGTGTAAACAGGGGTAATGGTGTCGCGGCATCTCAAGACCCAAATGGCATGATTGTTAACGAATTTTTCAAAGAAGGGCAAGCCCCGAACAAACCACAAAATGTCGAAACCAAGGTCGAACAAGCAGTGGTTGGTGGCATATTCTAAAAAATATATATTTCTTCTTTATGTTTGGGAATTTTTTATGCTAAAATAGTCAGTATGAAAAGGAGATTTTTATGCTGACAGATTTTTTAATAAGCCGTGGTTATCAATTTTTTGCAAGTGGTTGGACCCAATTTGCTGCGTCTTTTGCTATGGCGTTCTTGATAATGATAGTGTTTGGTCGTGGCTTTATCAGGCTGATGCATAAAATCCAAGGGGCAGGTCAACCAATCAGTGAAAATGTCCCAGAAGAACACAAAAAGAAAGCGGGTACACCGTCTATGGGCGGCGTATTGATTTTGATTGCTGTATTTGTGGCATCGCTTTTGTTTATGCCAATGCATAATGCAACAGGTTGGATTGCATTAACTTCTTTATTGATGTTCGGTGCAATCGGTTTTGCAGATGATTATAAAAAAATAACCAGCCAATCAAAAAAAGCATCAAATGGGTTATCCCCGTCAATGCGTTTGATAATAGAAGGAATATGTGTAGTTATTTTGGCGTATTTGATAAATAAAACAATGCCAGGATATGTTCCGAATTTGTCTATCGTTTTAGGGTCAACAATAGAATTGCCTTTGGATACATGGCAGATTTGTTATTTGTTTGGAATCCCGCTAACATTTGGATTTTTGTATTATGTGTTTGCGTATTTTGTGATATGTGGTTCTGCAAATGCTACAAATATCACAGACGGTTTGGATGGAATGTTATCTAAACTTTATATGCCTGTATTGATTGTATTGGTCGTCGCACTTTACGGTGCAACCAGAACAGGTTTTATGGATGCTGTTATATTCTTGCCAGAAACCAGCGCGCTTTATGCAGTGCTGGGCGCGGTGTTTGGCGGCGTACTCGGTTTTTTATGGTTCAATGCAAAACCAGCAAGTATATTTATGGGCGATGTAGGTTCTCTCGCGCTGGGTGGTTTTATGGGAACCGTTGCGATGTTGCTGAAGTCAGAAATTATAATGGGTGTTGCCGCTGGCATGATGGTTTTAATTTTGCTGTCTTCGTTTATACAGACAATGATGTTTAAAATAACACGCAAAATAACAGGCACAGGCAGACGTGTATTCTTGCGCGCACCAATCCATCATCATTTTGAAGAATTGGGGTGGCCGGAAACAAAAATAGTAGACAGATTCTTTATTATTTCAATTCTGTTTTCGGGTTTGGCGTTGGTATTGTTAAAGTTTGCTTAAGGTGTACAAAATGTCAAGATGGATAACGCGTGGTGATGAAAGTAAATTAACCAGTTGGTATTTTGAAATAGACAGAAAATTGCTGGGGATGATTTTGTTGTTGATAGCAATCGGTCTGTTTACGATGATAACAGCTGGTTCGGCTGATGCTGCACGGTTAGGACGTCCTTGGTTTTACTATATTCAACAGGGCTTTGTTCCATATACATTTGGTTTAATATGCTTGTTTGGTTTCAGTATGTTGAACAAGCAACAAATAATAAGATTGTCGATAGTTGGTGTAGTGTTTGGTGTGTGCGCATTGCTTTTTACTTTTGCACATCCTGTTTATATAAATGGCTCTGCACGTTGGGTTAATATTGGTGGGTTAAAGTTTATGCCTGCAGATATATTAAAACCTTTTTTCATAGTGATAACTGCTTGGTTTTTAGCCTATATGCATAAATTATATGGCGGTGATATATTTCTTAATCGCGACGCTTGGCGTGCAAAATGGCAAAGTTGGTGGCCGTATTTAGTAATCTTTTTAATAAGTATAGCACTGATGTTTACACACCCAGACGTTGGAACGGCTGTTTTGTATTGTGGTGTTTTGTTTGTAATGATGTTTGTTGCAGGATTGCCATTAAAGTTTTTGCCTGCGGCTTTTGTTGGTTTCGCGGGCCTTGGTGCGGCAGCAATAGCTTTTATGCCACACATTCGTGCACGTGCCGCACATATTTTTGATATTGTTCCACGAACACAGGCATGGTATTCAATAAATTCTATTAAACATGGCGGACTTTTTGGCAGCGGTGAAGAAGCATATGTCAAAGATGTTTTGCCGGAATCTATCAACGATTTTGTTTATGCTTCTATAGCAGAAGATTGGGGCGCGATTGGTGCGTGTGCATTGGTATTATTGTTGTTTCTTGTTCTTAATAATTTGATACGTCATGCAGTATCCGCACGGGATGATTTTGTAATTTACGCTGTTGCAGGGGCTGCGGCAGTGTTTGGCGGACAAATTTGTTTCAATTTAATGACAGCTTTGCATTTGGTTATAGATAAAGGTATGACATTGCCATTTGTTTCTTATGGTGGTGTTTCATTTATAACATTTTGTATATTGTTTGGAATTATTTTATCACTTATTCGTGAAGATACATGGAACAGATAACCTAAGGGGTAAAAAATGAAAATATGGATTGCAACAGGTGGTACAGGTGGACATGTTTTTCCTGCGCTTAGTGTCGCCAAAGAACTGGAGGCGCGTGGCCATAAAATAACTATTTCAACAGATGGTCGTGTTATGAAAATGGTGCGCGATGGTAAACCAGAAAAAGCACGTGTGGCTTTTGTTTGGGCGGCAGGTGTTGGTGCAAAATCAAAAATTAAGCAAATGATTGCATTGGGAAAAATAGGTGTGTCTGCGGTTGCGTTGATATTACGTTTTGCTTTTTGTCGTCCACAGCGTGTGGTAGCTTTTGGTGGATATGCGTCTGTGCCGGCTGTGTTTGCTGCGCACGTTTGGAAAATACCAACCTTTTTGCACGAACAAAATGCAGCGATAGGACGTGCAAATAAATTTGCAATGCGGTGGGTAAAAACTCTGATGACCAGTTTTGAAAATGTTGAAGGTATGCCAAAGAAAACAAATGTTCATGTTGTTTATACAGGATTACCTGTGCGTGAAGATTTTATAAAAAACGCAAACGCAAAATTAAAGCACGAAAACAAAATTTTAGTTACTGGCGGGTCATTAGGGGCACAAATATTGGACGAAATAGTGCCAACTGCAATCGCTGGTATGAAAAATAAAAAAATATTTATAACGCATCAAACGCGTCCTGAAAATGTAGAAAAATTGCAGGCTTTTTATGCGTCACATAAAATTCGTGCAAATGTTTTGTCTTTTATTCGCGATATGTCTACTTCTATTATTGATGCGGATTTAGTTATTGGGCGCAGTGGTGCCAGCACTGTTGTGGAACTGGAAACTATTGGTCGTCCTGCAATACTGGTCCCATTAAATATCAATCCAGACCAAGCGGCAAATGCGGCATCTTTTGCTAAATTGGGTGGTGGTTTTGATGTTGAACAGAGCAAGTTTTCAGCAAAATGGTTAACAGCAACTTTGGACGATTTGTTTGATAATCCGTCGCGTCTGGATAAAATGGCAAAGAAAGCATATGTACCAAATTTAGCTGTTCAAAAAATAGCGGACACAATAACAAAATAAAAAAATGCCCAAGCGGGCATTTTTTACTTGCCCCCGATTCGTAATTTGTTCTATGATTAATCAAGGAAGGAAAGGAATGAAATATTTTTCGTCATCTTTGATTGTATATTTTATATGCATAAATGCCGGAATTTCTGCGTATTTGCCGGTGGTCGATGTTTCGCGTGGTGGTATATCTGCACGTGCCGCATTTGGCGAAGAAATTGTTCCAGAAAAAACGGTTGCAGTTGCACCTGTGGCAAAAAAAGAAAAAAAAGTTGTTGCGCGTAGTGCTAAAAGAGTCTCTGCGCCAATTGCAACCGCTGATGTTTTAAAACCAAATCGTCCAAGTTCTGATTTGTGGGCTCGTAATACTTCTGAATTATCTCTTCGTATGCCAAGAATGGACGAAATTTCTGTGATTAAATCGGAAGACTTGTTGCCCGAAGAATCTTTAGCGATGGAATCTGTAAGTGATTCAACAGAAACTTTTGTTCAACGCGATGAAGCATTGAATGAATTGAAACAACTGCGGGCAGATGTTTCGCGCCTTGCAAAAATACAGCAAGAATCACAATTTGCAAATGCCCGTCCTGTTTCTGTGCGTACGCCAATTTCAGGTGCCACAAATGTGGCTCCAAAAAATAACAGTGAATCAACACGCGAAGTAAATGTTCGTCGTAATGTTGTTTCTATGGATACACCAAAACAAGTTACCAGTCGCAGTGCGAACAGTGTTGCAGAACCAAAAACGGCATCTGTAAAGAACGAAATGACGAAAATGTCGCCAAATGAATTGAAAAAGGCGTTCAAGAAAACATATTTGTCAGAAAACAAACATTTATCGACATACCAGGTTGATGATAAATTTGATTCTATAAGTGATATGTCTTTTGATACCGAAGGGTTCAGTGCTGCACGTGATTTATCTGAAATGGAAGGTGGTGTTCGTCCAATGGAAATAAAAATATCTTTCCTTAATGGCGACAGTGGACTGTCACGTGATAATTATGATATTTTGACGCAAACAGCTTCGATTGTGGTTAATAATCCAAAACGTGCAATCCAAATTGCAATACCTGAATCTGCAACACATACAAAAGATGCGCGTAAATTAGCCGCTAAACGTTTGGCGATTGTTGAACAGGTTTTGCGTGATGCTGGAATTGCAGAACAAAGAATTGTTCCAGTATTATCACAACGCGATGATGATGTATTTGTATTGCGTGTGATTTCTGGCGATACATTTGAATCTTTGCGTGAACAAAAACGCAATATGTTTGGTGATACTGTATCTACAAAAACATACAAAAGTATGTCGTGGTAAAACTATTTAAATCTTTATTGAATTTTATATATCCTGCTGTTTGTCCCGTATGCGGCGATTTAGTAGATGCGCATGGAAGCCTGTGTGGCAAATGTTGGTCGCGTTTTAATTGGATATCAAATCCAAAATGTTTTAAATGTGGTTATCCTTTTCCTGCGGATTTAGATTTGGGGTCAACCCCTCTTTGTCCGCATTGTGCGTCTGGTGAATGTGATTTAGATTTTATTCGTTCTGCATGCGTGTATGATGATGTTTCAAAAAATATAATGTTGCCATTTAAGCATGCATCACAACTGAAATATCAGGCTTTAATGTCAAAAGTGATGATAAATTGTTTGCGTGATTTGAATTTAGAAGTTGATGTTGTTTTGCCTGTGCCATTGGCATATAAAAGAATATTCAAACGTGGATATAATCAAGCAACATTATTGGCAAAACCGATTGCTAAACATTTTAACGCTGTTTTAGATGTAGATTCCGTATCGCGTAAATACAGACAGGATATGGGACACAAAAGTACAAAACAAAGACGTGAAAATGTTCGTGGTGTTTTTAGTGTCAAAAATAAAGATAATATTCGCGGTAAAAAGATTTTGATTGTTGATGATGTTATGACAAGTGGTGCGACATTTTATGAATTAAATCGTGTTTTGCGCAAAGCCGGCGCCAGCGCCGTATACGCTGTGTCTTTTTGTCGTGTTGTTCATGCGATTTAATGTTTTACAGGACACAGTGATTGTTGCAAAAAATTTGCCAGTTCTAATTCGTGTCCGTTCATAGTTTGTGCAGTTTCTTGTAAATCGATTTTTTCTTTGCATGCATTTATTATATCAACCATATGTTTTTGTTCTGGTGTAAGTGGTTTTGAATTGCTTTGATCCCATCGTACAGATAGAATGTTTTTGTTGTTAACGGATACAGTGTAATTATTTGTTGCCCACCCGTTTATGATATACAAGATTTCATGCCCTTGTTTGTCAAATATGGTGTATTTTTCGCCGACTGGTACAGGTGTCCGAACAAGGCGATTATTGTGAATAGTTTCTTGGATAAGCATTTTGATAATTTTATTCATTATTTCCCCCAGATTTTTACAGAAATTATATGTATTTGGGCAATCTTTTTCACTAGGAACGTTTTGCGTTTATTTATTTGATTTTGTGTTTTTATTGTGTAAAATTCGTTTGGTAAAATAACACTTAAGGTAAAGCACATGAATATTAATCTTGAAAAAAACACAAACATACATGAAATGGAATCAAAAATCCAAAAATTCTGGGATGAAAATCATTTTTGGGACAATGATGTTAATTCAACCAAAAAATCGTTTTGTATTATGATGCCACCACCAAATGTAACCGGTAATTTACATATGGGGCATGCGTTGGATAATGTGTTGACTGATATTGTGTGCAGATATAAACGTATGGCTGGATTTGATGTGCTTTGGCAGCCTGGTACGGACCATGCTTCAATCGCAACACAATTATTGGTAGAACGCGATTTATCTAAACGTGGTATTAATCCACATAGTTTGTCTTTACAAGAAAAATTGGATGCAGCGTGGAAATGGAAAGCAGACAAGGGCGGACAAATTATTAATCAGTTACACATACTGGGTGTAACGCCGGTATGGAAACGCGAAAGATTTACCATGGACGAAGGTTTGTCTAATGCTGTTACAAAACTGTTCGTGAAAATGTATAACGAAGGTTTGATTTATCGTGAAAAACGTTTGGTGAATTGGTGTCCAAAACAACAAACATCTGTTTCTGATTTGGAAATCGATACACGCGAAGAACATGGAAAGTTTTATTATTTCAATTATCCGCTTGTTGACGGTGGTTTTGTTGAAATTGCAACAACACGTCCAGAAACACTGTTTGGTGATAAAGCAATTGCGGTACATCCTGAAAATGAAAAGTTAAAACATTTAATTGGGAAAAAAGCGATTATTCCATTAACAAATATTGAAATTCCAATTGTTGGTGATGAACATGCAGACCCTGAAAAAGGTACGGGTGCGGTGAAAATTACACCTGCGCATGACTTTGATGACTTTGAAGTTGGTCTTCGTCATAATCTTGAACCGCTTTGTATTTTGACAAACGATGCAAAATTGAATAATGAAAGCGTTATTCCTGAAAAATATCGTGGCATGGACAGATATGTTGCGCGTAAAGCGATTGTCGAAGATATAGAAGCCGCGGGTTTAATGGTCAAAATCGAAGACAGAATTATTCCAACGCCTTATTCAGAACGCGGTAATGTGCCGGTTGAACCAATGTTAACAACACAATGGTTTGTTGATGCTGAAAAGTTGGCACAGCCAGCAATTAAAGCAGTGGAAGAAGGTAAAATAAAATTCTTGCCAGATCACAGATATAATTTGTTTATGTCTTGGATGAAGAATATTCGTCCTTGGACAATTTCACGTCAATTGTGGTGGGGACATCATATACCTGCATGGTATGATGACGAAGGTAACGTTTATGTTGCGGAAACAGAAGAAGCGGCAGTTAAACAATCCGGCGGTAAAAAATTAACACGTGATGCGGACGTTTTGGATACTTGGTTTTCGTCTGGGCTTTGGCCGTTTTCAACACTTGGTTGGCCAGAAGATACATTGGAATTGAAAAAATATTATCCAACGGACCTGTTGTATACCGGCGCAGATATTATCTTTTTCTGGGTTGCGCGTATGATTATGATGGGAATATATGTAATGGGCGATGTGCCGTTCCATACTGTTAATTTCCATGGCCTTGTTTTGGATTCCAAGGGTCAAAAAATGTCTAAAACCAAAGGTAATGGTACAGATCCATTAACAGCGGTTGATAAATTTGGTGTTGATGCGTTGCGTTATTGGATTGCAACTGCGCCAATTGGAACCAGTTTAAGATACAGTGATGACGAAGTTAAACGTGGTTCAAAACTTTTGACTAAATTGTGGAATGCATCAAGATATGTTTTGATGAATTTGACGGACTTTGACCCATCAAGTGCAAAAGAAGTTCCGGTATCTGAAAGATTTATCGAAGACAGATGGGTATTGAACGAATTAAACAAAACAATCGCAGAAACGCGTAAAAACTTGGATAAATACGACAACTATAATTCACGCAGTGCGATTGATACATTCTTTTGGGATATATTCTGTGATCAATATTTGGAATTTATCAAAGACAGATTCTGGAGTCCTGAAAAATACAGCGCAGAATCGAAATTATCTGCACAATGGACACTTTATACGGTGTTGCGTGCGATAATTGGACTTTATGCACCATTTATTCCATTTATCACCGAAGAATTGTGGCAAAAGATTTATAAAGATTATGAAGGTGGCGAAACTTTACACTTGACCCCATACCCAGATGTAAAATCTGAATACGATACAGATGTTTCGCAAATGAATATTGCGCTGGATATTTTGAAAAATATTCGCGGGCTGCGTACAGAACGCAAGGTCGGAAACGGTGCAAAACTGGAAACGTTGACTATACCAAGCGATACACCAGAAATTTTACATGGGCTTATAAAATCTGCGGCACGTGCAAACGAAATTGTTTTGGGAAAAGAAACCGATTTCGTTGTTTTGCAAAACGCTGAATAATTGCCTAAATAAAACAGGGGGATAACATGGCGAACAAACTGGTTGAAGAACATACTGTGAAATCTTATCAATGTGACAGGTATGGTTTGATGCGTCCAATCATGTTGATGAATGAATTGCAAGGATTGGCGGGAAAACATGCTGATTTGTTAGGCGCAGGTCGCGAATATTGTTTTGCGCGTGATATTGCATGGGTTGTGACGCATATGTTTGTAGACATTATTGATATGCCGCGTGCCAAAGAAAAATTGACATATACAACATGGCCAACTGTTCCTGGTGGTGTGCGCAGTGAACGTGATTTTGAAATAAGGGATGAAACCGGTAAATTGCGCGTTCGTGCGATATCTCAATGGGTTTTGATAAATTTGAAAACACGTCGTCCTGTGCGTATTTCTGAATATATCCCAGATTGGAATGGTATAGAAGAACGCGTGTGGGATCGTGATTTTGATAAATGTGGTGATTTTGTTCCAACCAAATCGCATGTAATGGCGTGTCGTTTTGATGATATTGATGTTAATCAGCATATAAATAATGCGGTTTATACTGTGTGGGCAACAGAAAGCGTTGGGTTTGATTTTCGTAATTCGCATAAATTGCGTGGTATAGATGTGTATTTTGAACACGAAATAAATCCAAATACACCAACTGTGCGTATAGAGGTCGCGTTTGATGGCAACACCACGCACCACAAGATTATGACAGACGAAATCGAACATGCAAAAATAGTTTGTTATTGGGAAAATATGTAAGATTTTTGCTTTTGTATAGAGATGAAAAAAACACCCAATCGGGTGTTTTAATTTTTTTCTAAACCATCGTTTTAGTTAACGGCAGATACGGCCAAACGTTTACGACCACATGCGCGACGACGATTCAAAACATCGCGTCCAGATTTAGTTGCCATTTTTTCACGAAAACCGTGTGTTTTTACACGACGTGTCTTAGATGGTTGATAAGTTCTTTTTGTTGCCATTTGTTTTTTCCTTTTAACTTTGCTTTATTTAATCACATGTTTTTGCAAAACGCAACTATTTTATTTACTTTTTATCAATCCGCATTTTTTCAGGCCTTCTATAAACAAATAGTATATAAAAATCGCTGCGAACAAGTTCCAAAAAGGCAAAAATACACCAGATGTTTTCATTTGCTGTTACCTTTGGTTGTCTTGTTTGTATTTGTCGGCAAAGAATATTTTCCCAATGTTTTCAATAACAAATGGGTCTTTGCATTTGCCACATTTTATGTTTTTATAACACTGTTTTGCGCATCGATCAATGCGGGCTTTGCGCATTCCTGTGCATTGTCTCAGGCTGTTATTGCCACATGGACATATTTGTTGGAAAGACTTGTTTTCAATCAATAAAGTGCGTTCGCATTCGGTTGCGCCGTTTACGTTGCATGGTTTTGAAAACAAAACGAAATCGCAATTATGGCCTTTGGGCAGTGTAAAGTTTTGCAGTCTTTCTAAATATTCATGAATATCCTTGTTTCTTATATAACCGCAATTTAAGCCCATAGGTGCCCCCAAAACCAGAGACCAGTTCCCAATACGAAATTTTACATCTGTTAAATTATAAACGCCTTCCATAGTTTTTTGCCTTTGTTTGTGTTTGTTTTTTATCTTAATACTTGTATTTGATTTGTCAAGTTTTTCGAAAGGCATTTTTTTATCGATTTTTTTGCTTTATTTCTTGACCGAAATGGTAAAAATTTGCTATGTTTTTAACAGTTAAAAACAAGGGAAAAAGTAATGTCTGAAATAATCGAAACAAATGAAATTAATGAAGTAAAAGTTCCTACTTCGCCAATTGAACATGAAATGCGAACATCGTTCCTTGATTATGCGATGTCTGTTATCGTAGACCGCGCATTGCCTGACGTTCGGGATGGTTGTAAACCTGTGCATCGTCGTATTTTGTATGTTATGAATGACGTTGCGCCTGCGACAAAGGCGACTGTGAAATCTGCGCGTATCGTTGGGGACGTCATGGGACGTTATCACCCACATGGTGATTCTTCTATTTATGAAGCGATGGCGCGTATGGCACAAGACTTTTCTATGGGCGAAATGCTGGTTCAAGGGCAAGGTAACTTTGGTTCGCGCGATGGTGATAAACCTGCGGCTATGCGTTATACAGAAGCACGCCTTTCTAAACTGGGTGCATCATTAATGGAAGATTTGGATAAAGATACAGTTGATTGGCAACCGAACTTTGACGGAACACTGCAAGAACCAATCGTTTTGCCTGCGAAATTCCCTAATTTCTTGGTTAATGGTGGTTCGGGTATTGCTGTTGGTATGGCGACAAATGTTCCGACTTATAATTTGGGCGAAGTTTGTAATGGTATTTTAGCGATTTTGGACAATAAAGATATTTCAGATGACGAATTGTTCGGAATTATTCCGGGACCAGATTTTCCGACAGGTGGAATTATTATGGGTCATGCTGGTGCATATAAAGCACACACAACTGGTCGTGGCTCGATAATTGTTCGTTCGAAAACTCATTTTGAAACAGTGCATGACCATAATGCGATAATTGTTGATGAATTACCATATCAGGTTAATAAATCACAACTGATTATAAAGATTGCAGAATTGGTCAAAGACAAAAAAATCGAAGGCATCACAGATATTCGTGATGAATCTTCCAAGGAAGGCTTGCGCATAGTTATCGAATTGAAGCGCGACGTTATGCCGGAAGTCGTCTTGAATCACTTGTTCCAAGATACAGAAATGCAATCTAATTTCCCTGTGAATATGATGGCGTTGAATCGCGGTCGTCCAATGTTGTTCACGGTCAGAACTGTTTTAGATGCTTTTATCGAATTCCGCGAAGAAGTTATCAGACGCAGAACAATATTCGATTTGAACAAAGCGCGTAATCGTGCACACACATTATTGGGGCTTTCTGTTGCGTGCGGTAATTTGGACGAAGTTATCAAATTAATCAAAGAATCTGCAAACCCAGATGAAGCGCGTACTGCGTTGCTTTCACGTGGTTGGGCGGCATCTGATATTGAAAGTTATATCAATTTGATTGATGACCCAAATACTGAATACAAAGACGGCATGTTCTATATGAGTGAAGACCAAGCAAAAGCGATTCTTGAATTGCAATTGCATCGTTTGACTGGTTTGGAACGCGACAAGATTCACAATGATTTGACAGAACTTGGTGCGGTTATCAAAGATTTGCTGGCGATATTAAGCAGTCATGAACGTATCGTTCAAATTATTCGTGATGAAACTGCTGCGGTGCGTGATAACTGGTCTCAACCACGCAGAACAGAAATATCTGATGCAGAAATCGACATCGATATCGAAGATTTAATCGCACGTGAAGATATGGTTGTAACAGTTTCTAATACTGGATATATCAAACGCGTAAGCCTTGATACATATCGTGCACAAAAACGTGGTGGCAAGGGACGTAATGCGATGACAACCAAAGACGACGATTATGTTGTAAATGTGTTTGTTGCAAATACTCATACACCATTGTTGTTCTTCTCTTCTAAGGGTTTGTGCTATAAATTGAAAACATATAAATTACCGGAAGCAAATGCCGCGGCCAAGGGACGTCCGCTGGTTAATTTGTTACCATTGACCGAAGGTGAAACAATAACCGCGATTTTGCCAGTGCCAGAAGAAGAAGTTCAACGCGTGCAAGAATCCGGCAAAGAACACTTCCTTATGTTTGCAACCGCATCTGGTACAGTGCGCAGAAATCGTATGTCTGATTTCGATTCAATTCGCGCAAATGGAAAGATTGCTATGAAATTAGATGAAGGCGACAGTTTAATTTCTGTGTTGCCTTGCACCGAAGACCAAGATGTATTCTTGTCCACATATCGCGGTCGTTGCATAAGATTTGCAGTACCAGAAATTCGTATATTCGCGGGCCGTAATTCAACTGGCGTTCGTGGTTTGTCTTTGCAGAAAGATGATTACATTATCGGTATGGCAATGTTGAATCATGGCGAAGCAGATTCTGTGGTTCGTGCCGCTTATGTAAAACAAAGTCGTGCTCTGCGTCGTGCGCAAACTGGTATCGAAGAAGAAAGTGACGGCGAAGAAGAAAATACGACACTTGTTTTGTCTGATGAACAAATGGCGAAAATGGCATTAACCGAAGAATTCATTTTGACAATATCTGAAAATGGATTTGGTAAACGCACTTCGTCTTATGAATATCGTTTAACACATCGTGGCGGTACAGGATTTACCAATATCAAACTGGGTGGTAAAAACACTGCGGTGGCTGGTTCTTTCCCTGTTCACGATGGTCAAGATATTATGATGGTAACTAATGGTGGTAAAATCATCAGAACGCCTGTTAACGACGTTCGTATCGCAGGCCGTTCAACAGCTGGTGTAACTTTGTTCCGTACCGCCGAAGGCGAAAAAGTTGTGTCTGCTATTGCGATTGACCACGAAGAAGAAAACGAAGAAATCGTGGCAGAAGAAACAACAACAGAAACAATCACAGAATAATAAATGGACGTGCAGGCATGGAAGATAAAAACGAATTTTTTATTCCTATAAATGAAGTTTCAAAAGAACTTGATGTGCCTGCACATACTCTGCGTTATTGGGAAAAACAATTTCCGGGTGCGATTCGTCCTGTAACAGGTGCCGGTAATCGCCGGTATTATCGTCGCGAAACAATTGAAAAATTGCGTTCAATAAAATCGTTGTTGTATGACAAAGGGATGACAATCGCCGGTGTTAAAAAGATTCTTCATAATGGTACTTTTAATCTTGAGGCAAATATTACGAAAAAGCCGGTAAATGCCGGTGAAAAAAAAGCTGAAATATCACCGTTGGATATGGGTGATATAGATGCAGCAATAAAGTTGTTGAATCAGGCAAAAATGTTTTTAGATTAAGCATAAAAAATTAACGAAAACACCGGTAAATGCCGGTGTTTTTTTGAAAAATCATATTTTATCTGATGCTTTTTTGTGATAGAATGAAAGCGAGAATGTTAAAAAAGTATTTCACCTTTGCTGGTTTATTGGTTGTCAGCATTAATTGTTATGCGGCAGATGTTTTGCCATTAGAAGATGCGTTACGCGCAACATATGTGGCCTGTGTGGGTATTGATGAAGAACTTTATGATTTGAAAAAAATGGCGGGTATTAATACTGCGGTTACTGCCGTCGGAACGGGTTTGGGAATAGGCGCAGTTGCAACAGGTTTGGCCAAGGCTAAAACAGATAATGTTTTGGAACAAAAATACAAAGAAATGGAAGATTTGTCTTATGCTGCGCCGACTTATGTTGAAACGGTTGAAGCAGAAGAATTTTTAGCCAGTGTCAACAATCGTTTAAATAATAAAACTTTTTCAGAAAATATAGCTGTAAAAGATGAACGTCAGGCAGAAATAGACAAATTAGAGGCTAAAAGCAAAAAGTTAGGTAATTGGCGTACCGGATTGTTGGCAGGAAATACTGTTACTAATATCGCAGGTGCTGTAATTGCTGGAAATAATAAAGTGAAAAAGAGTTTGCAAGAACAAATAGATGATTGCAAATTGTCTGTCAAAAAATTGCAAGATTCGATAATCGTGTCAAAACTGGAAGGTCATGATGTTACCGAAGCAAAACAAATACAATCTGTATGTCGCGGTTTCGAATACGTTGACATCAGTAAAATAAATAATCGTGCCACAGGTGCGATGGTTTCGTCTGTTGTTGGGGCAGGAACTGGTGCTGTTGGGACAATAGTAAGCGCTGTGGCAAATTCTAACAAAGTTCGTAACGACAACAGTGAACAAGGCCAAAAAAAAGAAAAAAATTTGAATACTGCGTCAAATGTATTGGCTGCTGGCGCCACAGTGGCATCTGCAACGGCCACTGTATTTAACGCAACACAAATCAAAGCAATCAAAGATGTCGCAACGGTTGCCGAACAATGTTCCGAGGTGTTAAGATGAAACGATCTTTTTTGATTTTTTCTATCTTGATAAGTTTTTGTTGTTGTGGTGTCGCACGTGCGGACGGCACAGAAAAAATATACATAGATCCAAAAGTTGCGCAGAAAGTAATTGAAAAACATTTTTCACATGTGATAAGCGAATATTTCAGGGAATCAAAAACAAATCTTGATGATAAAAGCGTGTTGGTAAACGTTATAGATGCTTATAACCGTATGTTAAAGTTGAATAATGGGCTGGCATCTGTTGATGGGATTGTTGGTGTTTGTGAAACGGCTTTCTCAGAATTTTATTTAATGTACGACAAAGATACCACTATTGCCGATCGTGTGAAATTGTTTAACAAAAAATGTGTGGATTTTGCTGCAGATTTATTGGCCGAAGAATCGGGATTCACAGGCAGCGATTGTCCTTATAGGGTCACTAAAGTTAATGGTTCTCAAGCTACGATAAAATATGAATTACCCGATAATTCTGGTTTTATAAGGTCTGGCGGTTCAATTGCTTGGCGCTTTTTTAATCCTGGTAATCTGCGCGGCAGTGATTTACAGTGCACTACAATTCGCACAAAAACGAACGGGAATTTCGCGGTGTTCCCAGATGCGAAAACCGGTCGATTGGCTTTGCACAAATTGCTGTCAGAAAATTCGTCCTATCGTGATTTAACTGTCCGAAAAGCAATATATAAATATGCCCCGCCATCACAAAATAATACTGTTGGTTATATAAATAAATTAAGAAATGCCGGTATAAATGTTGATGCAAAATTGTCGTCTTTATCAGATTCAGAAATGACACAGCTGGAAGAAATGATAATGACAATCGAAGGTTGGAAAGTTTCAGGCACAGAAACACGTTTTTAATTTTTTTTAATTGTATTTGTGGTATAATTTTCATGATATTCAAAATGTATAAAAATTTATTTGTTTTTTTGTGCTGTTTTTTGTCGTTTGCTTCTTATGGGGCAACCGATGATTTGATTGTTGATGCCCAAGATGTTTTTAGTGCTGCTAATATAGTTTGTTCTGGCATATCTGACGAGATATCCAAGGTGTCCAATGTGTCAAAAGTAAATACAGTGGTTACCGCAGTCGGAACAGTTGCAGCAACCGGTGCACTGTATGCGGGTATACAAAAATCACAAGAAGAAAAAGAAATAGATGAACTGGTTGAACAAATATGTGCAGCAGGTGGTTGTACACCAGAAGGCGTAGAATCAATGTCCGATGAAGATTTTTTCTATAAAGTTATGCGGCCCATGGCGCAAATTGTGGAATTAAAAGAACACTTAAAGAAATCAAAAAATTTAGGTAATTGGCGTACAGGTTTAATGGCTGGAACAATTGGTACTAACGTGGCATCGGCAATCTTGTCTGGTGTTAACAAAAACCAGTCTGATTTGATACAGCATATTCAGGCTTGTAACGAAGCAATGAGATCTGTTAATTCTGTATCTGATAAATTAAGACGTCAGGGTGTAAGCCCGTTGGAATACCCTATTGTAAAGAGGTTGGATAGTATTAAAACCTGGTGTAACAGTATTAATGTATCGGATGTAGAAAAAATAGAAAAACGAATGACTGGGGTTATGGGAACATCTATTGCGGGGGCTGTTATTGGTGTCGCAGGAACAGCAACCAGTGCGGCTGCAAATTCAGATAAATACATGGACGAAAAAAATCGTATAAATTTAACTGAACAAGAAAAGAAAAAGAAAGACAATTTAAACACTGCGGCAAATATAATGGCTGGTGCAAATATTGTGACTGGTGCAGTTGAAACAGGGTTAAATATATCACTGATAAATTTGACCAAGAAATTGATAAAGCAAGCCGAACAATGTGAAAAGGTTTTTGAATGAAAAAATACATAATAACATCTTTGTTGGCTCTGGTTCATGTCGTTGCTGTTGCTGCGGACCATTGTACAAATCCAGGTGAATACACCATAGACAGACGCTGTTATGTTACCGACGAACAAAAGACACAAAAACCTTATAATGCCGTAGTCATGGTTCAAGGTCATGGTGTTTGTACGGGTACGATTGTGAAAGGGGAAGATGATAAACCTTATTTGTATACGGCAAAACATTGTCTTGGTTACACCATTAAATTTAATGAAGAAGGAGAATATGCTGCACCGATAAGTACAACAATAAAATTACAAGACGGTTCTTTTGTTAAAGCAAAACCGTATTCTGTTGGTGGTGGAAATATGGACGAAGAAAAAGACGATATAGCACGGGACGAAAACGATTGGGGAGTATTCAAATTTAAAGAAGAAGACGAAGAAAAATTAAAAAGTATTGCGGTTGAAAAAAGTACAGAAAAATTAGATCCAGATTCATATATGTTTGCCGATATTAATACACGTGTTGTAGGATATGGAACTTTAAAAATAATGAGTGACAAAGAGATAAAAAATCTTAAAAAAGCGTATATAAAATATTTAAAAGAAAATAAAATATCGTATTCTGATGGCGGTATTATAGATGACGCGATTTACACAGAAAATAAATATGCTGATAAGTTCTTGAAAGAAGAGGATGTGTTTACTGACGAAGAGAATTTGAAAGTGTCTGAATGTCTGTATGGCGCATACGGGGGACGTGGTTGTCAGGGATGGGGTGGTAATTCTGGTGGACCTGTTTTTGATACCGCTAACAAGATAATGGCGATCGTAACAAAAGGTGGATTGTATATTGCTGGGGGGCATAATCACGCCACCATGATAAAGGGGTTAAAACAAAGTATCAAAATAAATGATATAAATTTATCCCCGTTGCCCCAACCAAATAAAAACGCAACATCGGTACAACAATAAAAAAGGCGACACTGCGCAATAAAAGATAGGATTTTTCTTGGCAGCCCCAATGGGAATCGAACCCATATTGTCAGAATGAGAATCTGGTGTCCTAACCGTTAGACGATAGGGCCTTTGTGTGAAAACATTTTAATATCAACGTGTTCGTGTTATCAAGAAAAAAATCAGTCTTTTTATTCTTTATTGTTTTTTCCAATAATGAAAATATCATCTGCCAGATTTCGAAAAATCGTTCATTGCCAAACCCAAATTGTTATGAATGTGATTTTTTTCATGTTGTAATATAGTACGATTGGCCTGAATCAAAGAAACGAATGTTTGCGCATAAGAATTTTTATTTATAAATTTACTGCGCATTCTTAAAACTGGTTTCAATCTATAATCGTGTAAATAGTGACTGTAATGCAAGGTTGGATACAAACCATTACGATTAAACAAATATGTTACAAAATCGCATTCTTTGATGTCTTCAAAAACATAGTACCAATAATGCCGCCCATTTGCAGCGTACAAATGCGACACATCTGTCGCCATATATGCCAACAATTCTGCATCATTTAATAAATCGGTTTTTGTGTTATTATTAATCTTTTCTTCTTTTTGTTTTGCAGATATACCATAACAGTGTTTTTTATCAAAAAATCTCATGTGTTGCCCTCTAAAAAAAATCACAATCGGCAACTATATATATAAAAAATTTTTTTTGCAACAGTTTTTTTTTAGAAATGTATTCCTCTTGTGAAATACTTGTTTTTGCTTGCTCATAGTTGAACCAGTTTTGCCAAAGCTTTGTATTTTTATTCGCTGGAATGCGCTACGTGTCCTTGATAAACAATAACCAACCGCTGGGCAAAAACTCTATTAAAAATATCCGTTTTTGCGCGGTTGCTAATTGTTCGTCTGCGTATTGGTCATGCGCCCTTGCGGGCTCTGACCGATCCGTGCGCCCAGGAATAAATAAAAACACCCAAAAGGGTGTTTTTGTTTATTCTGGTTGGAGCGCACGGATTCGAACCATGATAAAGAGAACCAAAATCTCTTGTCCTACCATTAGACGACGCTCCAAGGACTGTGGTTATTATATATGTCTTTTGTTTTTTTTCAATAAAAAAATACAATTGTATTATTTTTGCAATTCTTTTCTGATTTCCATCAAAATTTTGCCAATACGATTTGTGCCGCTGCCTTCGCCAAAGCCACATTTATAACATATTGCACAAGATTTTATCAGTGTTGCATTGCCTGTGCCTTTTAACAATTCGGCAGCACCAGGATTTTGTGCAAATTTTGCACGTAATCCGTTTTCCATAATATCAAATTTGTTTTTATCAAAATCAGGTCTGCGGTTTATTTTATATTCGGCTGTTTTTGTTAACAATCGTGCGTCATCAGGATTAGACAGCCCTAAAATCACATTAAAACGGGGGTCGCATGCGAAAAACTTCATCGCTTGGTAATAATGTTCAACCGAAGGAAAAACATAATCTTTGCCATCAACAGACATTTTTATTGGGAATTTGGCCAACGGACTTAAAAACCAATATTCCCCGTCAGGCGTACAAAATCTAATTTCTTGTGGCATATTTGACCTTTTTATTTTGTTTGATGATAGCGCGGGGTGTCGAGTTTTGCAAATTTTTTTTAATTATTAAATTTTTTAATATTTATTACTTGACTTTATTCTTAATAAATATATAATTGTTAAAGTTTTTAATGAAAATAATCACAAAAAGGTCTGTTTTATGACACATGCAGAAGTAACAAATTTAATGGCTGAAAATATGCGCATTATGGGACGATTGTCCAGCAGATTACAGCCATTGTTGGAAGAAAATTCTAATTTTTCACGTCAGCAAATGTCTGTTTTGGTGCGCCTTTATCTGGCTGGTAAAATCAAACTGAAAGATTTTGCAAGTCGCGAAGTAATTTCTACGGCAAATCTTTGTGCTGTTTTTCGTAAACTGGAACAAGATAAATTGGTTGTTCGTACTGTTGATGAAAATGACCGTCGTGATATGTGGTATGAAGTTACTAGATCAGGTAAAAATTTGGCAGAAAAATTAATAGATAAATTTATGCAAGGATTAGAATCTTTGTGCAAAGTTTTGCCAGAAGAAGATGAAGAAAAATTGGCAGAAACAGTTAAAACTGTAAATGTAATTCTTAAAAAAATGGAGTTGTTAAATGCGTAAATTATTTAGTGTTTTATTGTGTACATTGATGGTTATTCCAAATGCTTTTGCATTGGATTTATCGTTCGATGAAGCGGTTGATAAAATTGTTGCTGAATCTAACGATTTGAAAAAGGCAGATGCCAATGTTAAAAAGGCCCAGGCACAATTGAAATCTGTAAATGCAAATCGTTGGATGTCTATCGAAGGAACAGCAACATATATAAATTTAATTGATCCAAAAAATCCAACCAGTTCCAAAGGTGTTGAAATACCGTCTGACATTGGCGCGCTTTTGAATCGTTCTTTGCCGTTTCCACTTAGTGAAATCCCAGATAACGTGTTTTCTGCGGGTGTTCAGGTAACACAACCTATTTATACTTTTGGAAAAATAGGAAATGCTGTTGACGCAATGCATGATGCAATTGATATGTCTAAATCTGCCAAAGATTTAACTATGCGCGAAGTGAAATATGCAGCGGCAAATCTTTATTGGACTGCAAAAATGACAGATGAAATTGTTGCGGCAAGTCAAAGAAACCTTGATAATGCACGTGCCGCTAAAAAGAAATTAACAGCGGCAGGTCGTGCAAATCGAAGTAATTTAATCAAGATTGAATCAGATATTGCAACCAAAGAAATTAATTTATCTGATGCCATGTTTGACAGGGATACTGCGTATAATATGTTGAAAATCATGGCTGGTATTGATGAAAATGAAGAAGTTGTTTTAACTGACAATTTCCCAGATACTTTTGAAGAATTAAATGCGAAAGAATTAAAATCAAATCCACAGTGGGATATTTATCAAAAGCAAATAAAAATGTATGAATCTAATGCGTCATCTAAACGTTCTGGCGCGTACCCAACATTGGCAGCGGTTGGTTCGTATTCTTACTATGCTTTGGGAAATAATGTCGGAAACATGTTTGATAAAGAAGGTTCGCAATCTGCATATTGGGGATTGGCGTTAAAGATGCCTTTGTTCAGTGGCGGTCTTCATTCTGCAAATGCAACCATAGAAGCAATGAATGCAGAAGTTGCACATCAAGAATTAGATAAATCACAAAAATTAACCCGTCAAGAATATAATACTGCGGTAAATAAATATAAACATCTTTGTGATAATTTGGACAAATTAAATGAAGCGCATGCTTTGGCACAAAAGGCATATGATGTGTCTGCTAATCGTTTCGCTGCGGGTCAAACATCTGCGATTGAATTGTCTGATGTGTCCGGGGCATTATATCAAATGGATATGGCGTTATTAAGCGCAAAATACAATATTTTAATGGCGGCAGAATCTGTGAAAAAATTAGGTGAATAAAATGGCAAAATTAACTAAAACTGAAAGAATCGAAAACGTTGTAAAAAGACTGCATACACGTAAGTCGAAAAATGTTATTTATACGATAATTGTTGTTTTGATTGTGGCGGTGTTTGCGTACCGTTTCTGGTCTGTATCAAATGAAAATAATTTTGAAGTGTTTAATATTGTTAGACACAATGCGCAAAATGGTGTTCCTGTGCGTGTGTTGGAAATGCAAAAAACAGATGGTGTTTTGTATGAACCATTAACAATCAAAAATAATCGTGCTTTTGTTTCTGGCGTTCGTTTGTCTGCTTTCAAAGAGGGACAAAAAGTTGGTAACTGTAAAATTATTTCTGTATCGCAAAATATAGATTTAGATACTGGTATGCATGTGGTAAGAACATCTGGATGTGCGGACGGTTTGCAATACGCAGAAAATAAAAAGAACGGTTTTTATGTGCCTGTATCTGCACTGAATGGTAACAGCGTCTTTGTTGTTGAAAACGGAATTGCACAATCACGTGAAATTGTAATTGAAAATCGTGATTTAGAAAATGCATTGATAAAATCTGGTGTAAACGCTGGTGATATTGTCATATTGTCCAGTGTTCAAAACGGTGAAAAAATTAAAATAGAACAATAAAAAGGAAATCAGATATGTTAAAATTCTTTATTCGTAGACCTGTTACAACAATAATGTTCGTTTTGTTTTTTGTAATATTAGGATTGGTGTCTTTTCCAAAAATGAACGTAGAAAGAACACCGTCTGTTGATTTCCCATATGTAACAGCAACCTTTGTATATCCTGGCGCAACCCCAGAAGAAATCGAAAGTCAGGTTGTAAAGAAAGCAGAAAACGCAATGTCAGAAGTAGCGGGTGTGAAAAAAATTACATCCCAAGTTTTTGAAAATTCTGCGTTTGTTATTTCTGAATTTAATCTGGGGGTCAATGTAGATGACAAGGCAAATGAAGTAAAAGCAAAGATAGATGGTTTGGCTAATGATTTTCCTGATGATTTAAAACAACCTGTTATTGCAAAATTAAATCCATTGCAAACATCTGTTTTAGATATTGTTATCAAAGGTGGCAACCCAAGGGATGTTGATAAATATGTAAAAGATACTCTTTCAAATAAAATTACTTCAGTCAAAGGTGTTGCTTCGGTTAATACTTTTGGTGGATTGCAACGTGCGGTTCGTATTGCAATGGATCCAGATTTAATGGCGGCACGTGGTGTTACAATTAATGATATTGTAAGTGCGATTGCAACACATAACTTGAATGTGCCAGGCGGAAAAATAGAAACATCAACTAATTCTGAAAACGTTCGTTTTATCGGTGAATTTAAAAATGTAGAAGAAATCGCAGATCTTGAAATCACAACTGTCGAAGGCGAAACTTTCAAATTGTCCGATGTTGCGGGCATCACAGATGCATCACGCGATGTTGAAAAAGGTGCGCTTTATAACGGGGAAAACGTAGTGGTTTTGTCTGTTGTTAAAGCATCAGACGGTAATGCAATTAAAATTTCACGCGCATTGAATAAAAAAATGCATGAATTTGAAAGTGAATTGCAAACAAAATTCCCTGATGCCACAATGCAAATAGTGTCTGATTCTTCTATTCACATTTTACAAGAAACAAATGACACGATTTATGGGATTATTTTAGGGGTTATATTCACGATTATTGTGTTGTTAGCATTTACGCGCAATTGGCGTTCAACTGTTATTGCTGGTGTCGTGATTCCTGCTTCTTTGTTGGCTGGTTTCTTCCTTATGGATGAATCAGGTTTTACAATCAACGCGATGACTTTGTTGGCGTATGCGACAGCACTTGGAACATTGGTGTCAAATGCGATTATTTTGATTGAATCTGCACTTTCTGAATTGCGTGCAGGCAAAACACCAGATCAAGCCGCAGAAGATGGAACACGTAAAGTGGCTGTACCGGTATTGGCAGGTGTTGGAACAAATGTCGTTGTGTTCTTGCCTTTGGCATTTATGGGTGGAATTGTTGGACAATTTATGTTGCAATTCGGTATGACTGTTGTGTATTTGACTTTGTTGTCTTTGTTGTTCTCGTTCACTTTGACACCAATGATGATTGCAAAATTATTAAGATTGCCACGTAAACAACAAACAAAACAAGATATCAAAGAAATCAAAGAACATAATGATAAAACACGTTTGCATTCTTGGTATAAATATCAAATTGCTCATCCTTTTATTGTAATTGTGGGTGCATTTGCAGTGTTGATATTATCATCCAGATTGATGGGATATGTCGGGAACGAATTTTCGCCATCTACCGATGCAAATGAAATAACAATTACTGCGCGTGCGCCAATGGGCAGTGTTTATGCAAAATCGGAATCGATTGCGCGTGAAATAGACAAACGCGTCAAAGAATTCCCAGAAGTTAAGGCTACCACAATAAAAATCGGTGACAAAGGATTACAAAATATAAATGTAAAAGTAGAATTGGTAGATGTGGAAAAACGTGGTATCAGTGATAAAAGGTTAGCGCAAAAAATGTTACCTGTATTATCTGATATTGTGGATGCAGAAATTCAAATTCGTGCTGGTGAAGCAATCAGTGGTTCTGCAATCAGTTCTGATATGGTATTAAATATTTATGGTGAAGATGATGCAAAACGTAATGCATACGCGAATCAAATATTGAATATGATAAATAATATTGATGCAGTGCAAAGTGCGGTTTTGGCACAACAAATCCCAAGCAACGAAATTCGTTTTATTCCAGACACTGAAAAAATGAATTTCTGGGGTGTAAAAAATGCCCAAGCGGGTTCAACATTGCGTACAGCATTATTTGGAAATGATTCTTATAAGTATAAAGAAAAAGGCGATGAATACCCGATGATTTTGGAATTTGAAAAACAATTCAAAAAACAATCTATGTTTGACAGTGTTTATGTAAATTCTCACAAGGGCATGGTTGCGCTTTCGCAACTTGGTACATTGGAAAATACACCTGCGACATCAAATATTTATCGTTTAAATAAAAATCGTGTTACAGAAATAGATATAAATATTGGAAAATCTACGACAGGTCCTGTCCAGGCACAAATACAAAAGCAATTGGATACAATAAATTGGGAACCGGGTTATGGTACATCTTTTGCGGGTATGTCTGAAATCCAAGAAGAATCAACCGCTGAAATTGCACAGGCGTTTTTATTGGCGACAATATTAACATTTATGTTGTTGGCGGCAATTATGAATTCGTTTATACACCCATTTACAATTGCGACATCCATTATTACCAGTTTCGCAGGTGTGTTTGTTGCGTTGTTCTTGTCTGGTGCTTCATTTAACGTTGGTGCAATGTTAGCATTCATTATGTTGGTTGGTTTGGTGGTTAATAATAACATTTTGGTGTTGGAACCAACTGTGGCGCGCGTTCAACGTGGCGAAGATGCACAAAAAGTATTATGGGAAGAAATGATGGATAAAAAGCGTATGATTTGGATGACAACAATTGCTGTTGTTGCCGGTATGGTACCACAATTGTGGTCAAACGACGGAATGAAAGTCGCAATGGGTGCGGTTATGATTGGTGGAATGATTGCGTCATTAATCTGGACATTTACTTTAACACCATCGTTGTTTTTTGTTATGGAAAAATTACGTAAAAAAATATATAAATTAAAATAGCGTGTTAGTTAAAGGTATAAAATGTTACAGAAAAAAAATATAGTGGTATTTGATTTTGATGGGACGCTTTCTGCATCAGATTCTAATTATGAATTTTTTAAGTATAGTTTTAAACATTCAAAGCGTCCTTGGGCTTTTGTTCCATGTGTGATTGCTGGTTTAATTGGCGCAAAACTAAATCATGATGGTATTTGGTGGCGCGAAACAATTCGTAATTTTATAACCCCAAAAATGGTTCGTGATTTTACACCAAACGTTGTAAAAATGCATAAAAAGAATCGTTTTGGTTGGGCAAAAGATATGGTAAAAAAAGAACACGACAAAGGAAATTTGGTTGTGTTGGTTTCTGCATCGCCAGATTATCTGATACCACATCTGGTAAGCGATATGAAATTTGATGCGGTTTTATGTTCACAAATGGACAAAGAAAAACCATATAAATATAAGTTTTTATGCTGGGGACAAAACAAAGTGATTGCGTTGGACAAATGGGCGATGGAACATAAAATAATTCCAAATGTTGTTCGTGCTTATTCAGACAGTTTATCTGATATGCCGATAATGGAAATCGCAAAAGAACAAGTTTGGATTGACCCAAAAACAGGTTTGCGAAAATAATAAAAAAACACCGGCATTTGCCGGTGTTTTTTTAATCTTCTCCGAAATCCATGTCGCGAAGTTTTTCCGCGCGTGGCGTTATTTTTGAAATGGAAGTTTCAAGGTCTGCCATATCTTTTTGTGCCAGTGTAAAATGTTGGTCAACTTTTGCGGCGCGATCATTAAGGCGCGACAGGTCTGTTAATAATAAATCAAGTTCGCGTTTAATTTTGCCTGCAACCCGTTTTATTTTTATATCAGATAAAACCGCACGGATTGTGTTCAATGTCGCCCACAGTGTTGCTGGCGATACTATAAACACTTTTTTGTGTGCGGCATATTCTATTGTGTCTGGAAACATTGTATGTAATTCCATAAATATAGATTCAGAAGCAATAAACATCATTGCGCTTTCTGCTGTTACGCCAGAGATAATGTATTTTTCTGCGATCGCGTCAATGTGTTTACGAACGTCCAATTCAAATTGCTTGCGCGCGAAACCGTCGTTCTTGTTTTCCAGTATGCGATTATAACTTTCCAGTGGAAATTTACTGTCAATTATCATATCCCCGGGTGGATAGGGCAATCTGATTACACAGTCAGGACGAACGCCGGTTGATAAAACGCTTTGAAAGGCATAGGTTTCTGGTGGCATGATATCACGAACCAAATCTTCCAGTTGTCTTTCACCAAAAGTGCCGCGCGCCTGTTTGTTGCCCATTAAAATATCTTTGAAATTCGCAATATCAGAACTGATATTTTTCAACTCGATTGCATTTTGCGACAACATACCCAATCTTTCAGCCAATCTTTCGCGCAGGCGTGCGTTATCTTCGCGAAGCGTCGACAAATCTATTGTGTTTTTTCGAAAAATCAGCACCAATAAAAGCACTGTGATAATAATCAAAAGGATTAAAATATAGGTTGTCATTTGAAATTCCTTTGCTAATATCTATATAAAGATTATAAAAAGGTTTTATAAATGTTGCAAATGAAACTTTGCGGGGATTTAGTGTTGCGCGAAAAATGTTCGCCTGTGGCGGACATTACGCCAGAATTGCTGAATACCATGAATGAAATGGTAAATATGATGCAAGCGCAAAATGGCGTTGGGCTTGCTGCGCCCCAGGTTGGTATTACGCAAAGATTTCTGGTTATGATGGACCCTGACACCAATGAAATATATCGTATGATAAACCCGACAATTTTATCAAAAAGCGATGAAACCGTCGTTATGGAAGAGGGCTGCTTGTCTGTTCTTGGTCCTGACGGTTTGCCTGTTTATTCCAATGTTCGTCGCCCATCTTCTGTGGTTGTTGAATGGACAAATGAAACCGGTGATAAATTAAGTGCACAAATGTCTGGTGTGCCTGCGCGCATAGTGCAACATGAAACAGACCATTTGGATGGTGTTTTGTTTATTGATTATTTATCAGGTGTAAAACGCGAAATGTTAATGCGCAAAGTTAATCGGGGGCATAAATAATGAAACTGATTTTAATGGGGACTAACGATTTTGTGGTTCCTGTATTTGAATCTTTGGCAAAACAGCACGATATTATCGCGGTTTTTACACGCGCACCAAAACCAATGGGTCGTAAACATATATTAACACCGTCGCCAGTACATACTTGGGCAGATGCGCGTGGTTTAAAGGTTTATACATCAATTAAAGAATTTAATAACGTTTCAGATAAACCAGATATGATAATCGTCTTTTCTTATGGGGTGATTTTGCGTGATGATGTTTTGAATGCTGCACCGTGTATAAATATTCACCCAAGTTCATTGCCAAAATATCGTGGTCCATCGCCAATTAAAACCGCAATCTTGAACGGTGATAAAGATATGGATGTCTGTTTGATGAAGATGGTTGCTGAATTGGACGCTGGCGATATTTTGATGCGTGAAAACATTGAAATAGGCGAAAATGATACTAATGCGATTATGGAAAGCAAAGTATCAAATACTGCGATTGAAATGTTGGATAAATATCTGGCAAATCCAGAAAAATATAACGCGATTCCACAGGGCGATAATGCAATATATACGCGCAAATTTACTGGCGCAGATGAAATCATAGATTGGAAAAATTCCGCGCAACAAATTCATAATCAAATTCGTGCGCTTGGGTGTGGGCGAACCAGAATCAATGGTATAGATGTAAAGATTTTGGAAACGCGTATTGAAAATGCGAATTTGCAAATCATCAAAATTCAACCAAGTGGAAAAAATCCAATGGATTGGAAAAGCTTTGTAAATGGTTTGCGTGGTGCAGAGATAAAATATGGAGAATAACAATGATTTATATAGATAAAAACGACACTCTGGGCGGTATAAAAGATCATTATACTTCTGACTATGAAGATCATAATGAATGGTGTCAATATTGTGTTCATTATTGTGAACATTGTAATAATCCATATCGGTGGTGTTCAAAAGGTTCCTTGACTGGTTCTGTTGTAAACTTTTGTGGACATTGTGATAAGTTTTCAAATAATGGAAAAATCAATCCGTTAAAACAGTGGCTTTTGGAAAAGAGTGGTTTTGAATTTAAAAACAAAGTGGTAGAAGAAATACCAGAAGAAAAAAAGAGGTGTTTTTATTGTAAACGTTTCTTTTGTACAGAATATCACTATCCACGGCACAGAATGGTATGTTCGGGTATTTTACCAAAATGGGACTGGCTTTATTTTTTAATGCGGGAAGTAAAAGCAACAGATTGTTGCAAAAAATTTGTAATGAATAAAATTTTTAAAGAAAAAAAAGAGAGATAAAACATGCCAGAAAACAGCGATAAAAAATTTTGTGGGTTCAAGGGTGCACATGTTGTTGTATCAGAATATAACCAAAACGGCGAATGTAAATGTTTGTCTTGCATTGGGTATTCGTGTTCCATGTGTCAGCAATATCGTGATTTGGTAGATGAATCTGTGCGTTTGGACCAAGTAAAATTAGAACGTTGCATAAATTGTGTAAATCAAAGATAAAATAATGACACGTTATAAAGTAAATCTTGAATATGATGGAACAAATTTAATTGGCTGGCAAGAAAATCAGCAGGGTCCATCTGTGCAATCGCTGTTGCAAGATGCCATATTCAAGTTTTGCGGTGAAAAAGTAACGGTGTTTGGTGCAGGCCGCACAGATGCAGGCGTTCACGCGATAAATATGGTTGCGCATTTTGATTTGGATAAAGAACAAAGTGCAGAAACCGTCAAAAAGGCTCTGAATTTTTATTTGGTCGAAGAACCTGTTTCTGTTTTAAATTGTGAAAAAGTTAATGATGATTTTCATGCTCGTTTTTCTTGTGTAAAAAGGCATTATAAATACGTGGTATTAAATCGCAGTGCACCGGTGGTCTTGCAAAAAAATCGTGTTTGGTGGGTGCCACAGAAACTTGATATTGAAAAAATGAAAACTGCTGCACAGAAATTAGTTGGTAAACATGATTTTACTTCTTTCCGTTCTGTTCAGTGTCAATCTAAATCGCCAATTAAAACTTTGGATTCTTGCACAATTACACAAAACGGTGATGAAATAATATTTGAATTTTCGGCGCGTTCATTCTTGCATCATCAGGTAAGAAATATGGTTGGCACCTTGGTTGAAATTGGTATAGGCAAAGATTTAGATGTTGATAAAATATTTGAAGCTAAAAACCGCAGTGCCGCCGGTGTTAATGCGCCGGCATCAGGTCTGTTTTTTGTGCGGGCGGATTATGCCACGGACGATGATTCACAATTTCTGTGATTGTTCCGTTTGGATAAATCATTAACCCGTTTTTAAGTATTTTTCCATGACAATTTGGTGCAGTTATATCGAAAGTTGACACAATATAATTAATGCTTTTGTCTGCACAAACTTTCTCTATATTATCCAACACAGATGTAAAGTTTTGCATATATGCCAAATTCCAATTTTTTGTTTTATAAACACAAAAACCATGGTCGCATTTATATCGTGTATTTTTGTCTGGTTGTATTTCATTGTTATACTGATACCAAGAATTGAATGCAAAATAATGGGCGGAAGCGCGTGCTTTGTTGAACTGTAATTTTCCTTTTACATTAAAAGCAACCAATTCATGGTCGTATGTCGCATAAAATAACGGTGTGTTTCGTGTTGTGCAAATTATTGCCGCCACAGATATAAATATTGCACATAAAATATAATTTATATTTTTGATAAAGAAATTTTTGGAATCTGTTTTTTCAATTAAAATCAAAAACAAAAGCCCAAAAATACTTAAAAGTAAAACAGTGTTTGATACATAAGGTGTGGATAAATTCGCATATGGCAAATCTGAAATATGTGTCGCGATTGTCAGTGCAAAATTATAAACACTGTTTGCAATATTTAAAAGGATGTGGTTGCCTAATAATGCAGTGATTGTTCCAATAATCACCAGTGGCATAATTGCAATTGAAAATATAGGTAAAAGAACAATGTTTCCAATTAAACTGTAAATCGGAACATAGCCAAAATGCGCGATTATAAATGGCAGGGTGAATATGGTTGCAACCAAAGCCGTCATAAATAACATAGATATATAATGAAAGATTCTTTGCAATGGTGTACGTTTAATATATTCTTTCTTGTCAAAGAACCAGAGTAATCCAAAAATAGCCGCAAAAGATAATTGAAAACCTGCATTCATAATTGAAAAAGGATTGATAAAGAATATTATTAAAAATGCCAATGCAGCGTTACGCAAAGATAAAACACCGCGCCCCAGTATTGTCGCGATGAATATTAATGTCGCCATTAAAAACGCACGCGTTGTGGCAACACTGATGCCTGATATGCACAAATAAAATATTAATCCAAACCATGCGCAAATAATGGCGGGATATTTTGCCGGTATGCGTTTTGATAGTGGTGAAATAGTGCGAAATATTAAATAAAATAATGCGAATAACCAACCGCCAATAAGCGTCATGTGAAAACCACTAATAGACCAAACATGTCCGACGCCGACTGACTTCCAAATATTGCTTTCGTTTTCTGGGATAACTTTTTTATAACCCAAAACCAATGCATCTGTTAAAACAGAATTTGTTTTGTTGTGAATAAAGTTGCGCATAGTGCCAGATGAATCTTGGTTTATAATTTTATAATCTTTGAAAAAGCCAGTCCCCGATATTTTTGAAAAGTAAGCCCATCGTGCAAAATCAAAAGAATCTGGTGTGTATCGCGCAGATGGGTGAAAAATACGTGCATCGCCCGTTATTGTATCGCCAATATTTATTATATCTTTGCTATCTTTAATAGAAACACGAATATTTAAATTTTTATCTGGTAATTTTTCATCAATTTGTTGTGCGGGGACACTTAATAAAACGCGCACAGAATCTGGTGTAAAATCTATATCTTTGACTGTTGCGTTGATTGAAATAAAATCAAAAGAATCTTTGATTTGTATTGTGTTTGTGATTTGCGTAAAAGACATTGCATAAAAGAAACCAAACGCAAACAAAGCAATCGCGCGAACAAAAATATTTTTATATTTATAAATAATTGCCGCCAATAGTAGCGATATGATAATTGGGAAACTAAAATCTGGTTCAACATCAATTGAAAAATAAAACGAGGCACCAAAAGCAACGACAAATGGCACCCAAAGAAATACATTTTTATACTGAAGATTCAGGATTTCTTTCATATTTGGATTATAGGATTTTATTCGCTTATCCCGCAACCAATAATTTATTTACCGAAAATAAAATCAGGATTTGAAGATATTGAAATAATTGTGTCAACATCATCATTTTCAGCCGAGTGCTGATTTATGATTTTTCCGCATTTTTCACATTTATGCGTGATAATGAAACCATCTTTGTCTGGTTTAACAGATATTGGTCGCATCATGCCACCGCAATCAGACATTCTGTCGCCAGGGGTGTTATCAACGTGCCGCGACCAAAGACATTTTGGGCAATGGTTTGTATAACCATTACCAAAAACGTCTGCGCCACAGTGGGCGCAGGTAAAATCTTCAACACGTTTTGTGAATTTTTTCATTTATAAACCCAACGCATCACGATACATTTTTGTTAATTCGTCTGCTTCGTCCAATTCATCTGGGTCCAGTTTACGCAATCTTATCATTTGACGAATATATTTTGGGTCGTATCCTGCAGATTTTGCTTCGCTGTAAACTTCTTTGATATCAGCAGCAACAGCTGCTGCATCTTCGTTTAATTTTTCGATTCTTTCAATAATACTGGTTAATTGGGCGTTATCAAAAGCACCATGATTTGCGTTTTTCATGACCTTCCTCTTGTTTTTTTAAGTGTTTCGTTATAAACTATATGATATATTAACAATTACAAAAATCAAATATTTTATCAACGCAGGAGAGAGCTTTGACAAGATTTACAAAAATTACAGCATCCATTGGTCCAAATTGCGAAACGCGTGAAATTTTAACAGAAATGATAAAATCTGGCGTAAATGTGTGCCGGCTTAATTTCAGCCATGATACCGGCAATGTCCAAGGTGCTAAAATAGATTTGATACGTTCTGTGGCGGACAAATTAAATATTCCTGTGGCGATAATGATTGATATTCAAGGTCCAAAACACAGAATAGGCGATTTTGAAACAGAAAATCACTACCCGTTAAAAATAGGTCAAAAATTCATCCTTGATTCTGATCCGACACCGGGCAACGAACATCGTGTTTTCTTACCAGACAGGGATGTTATGAAATCGCTGAACGTTGGGGACAGAATATTATTAAATGACGGTAAAATAGAATTAAAAGTTGACGCTGTATTTGATGATGAAATCGAAACTACTGTTGTTCGTGGCGATGAAATTTGGTCGCGTCGCGGGTTTAATTTACCAGATACAGATGTTGATACAGAAATATTGACGACGAAAGACAGGGCTGACCTTGAATACGCAATAACTAAAAATCCGGATTTCATTGCTATATCTTTTGTACAAAGGGCGGAAGATATTGCCTTTGTGCGTGATTTCATTGCACAAAGAACATCGCACCCAATAAAAATTATAGCAAAAATAGAACGTCCAAAGGCGGTTGAAAGAATTGCTGATATCGCGATTGCTGCGGACGGTATAATGATTGCACGTGGGGATTTGGCGGTTGAATTGCCTTTTGAACAGGTTCCGGCTGTGTCGCGTAATATTATTCGTGAATGCAGAAAATTAAATCGACCGGTCATTATGGCAACACAAATGTTGTCATCAATGGTACATTCTGAATTTCCAACGCGTGCTGAAATTTCAGATGTTGCGACGGCGGCTTATTTGCGCGCTGATTCAACAATGACATCCGAAGAAACAACGATTGGTGATAATCCTGTAAATGTGATTCAAACAATGGATAAGATTTTGTCTTATTCAGACATGGATACAATTACAAATCCGTACGATTGGTCACGTCTTGATAATGTTCCTGAAAACGATTGGTCGCGTTCCGTATCTTCTATGGCATATTTGAACAAAGCTGTTGCTATCGTTGTTTTCGCAAATGATACAGAAAGCGCAACACAAATTGCATGTCGGCGCCCGGATTTGCCGATTATCGCAGTGTGTGGAAAAGATTATATCGCAAATCAATTGTCGCTGGTTCGTGGTGTGTTCCCGATATTTGATAAATATTTATTTGGCGAAAGATTGGCATTTGAATCGGCAAATAAATTTGGTATCGGGTACGGCAAATTAGTGATTGTCGATGGCGATAAAATCAGTTTAAGAACTTTGGATTAAAAAAACTTTTTTGTTATTGACCGGATTATAGTATTTTTACTATGATTCGGTTGTTATGAAGAGAGTTTTTTCATTTTTTATATCACTTTTTATATTGTGTGGTATTGCAGATGCCGCAGATTACCGGGCTGCATTGGTCGCCGATATTGACAGCGGACGTGTTTTATATCAAGAAAAAGCAAACGAATTAAATTATCCGGCGTCTCTTACAAAAATAATGACTTTGTATTTAACTTTTGATGCGCTGGAACACAAAAGATTACACTTGGACGATTATTTGATAGTTTCGCAATATGCGGCAGATGCACAGCCCGTGAAACTTGGTCTTGCCGCGGGCAGCAAGATTAAGGTTGAAGATGCCATAAAGGCAGTCGCAGTACATTCTGCAAACGATGTTGCGCGCGTTTTGGCTGAAAATTTAAAAGGTGGAAAAGAGGGCAGTTTTGCGAACCTTATGACACGCGTTGCAAACGAAATAGGTTTGCAACATACAAATTTTGAAAATTCTTCTGGTTTGCCAAATGATGATCATATGTCCACCGCGCGCGATATTGCGTTGTTGTCTATGGCGGTATATAAACACTTTCCGCAATATTGGAAATATTTTGGAATTAAATCGTGGACTTATGACGGAAAAACCTATACGAACGGAAATCGTTTGTTGGGCAGTTATCCTGGGTGTGATGGTATGAAGACGGGCTTTACAAACAAGTCAAAATATTCGCTGGTTGCAACAGCTGTGCGTGATGGACATCATTTGATTGCTGTTGTGCTGGGCGCAGAAAATAAAGATGTTCGGGCAAGTGTTGCGACAAAAATGTTAAATCTGGGCTTTTCAAAACTTGGTGTATCAAACGCGAATTATAATGTGCCACAGCAAACATATACCGTTGCGCCAAACAGTGCAAATCCAATTGCAAAATACGCCACAGATAAAAAGCCAGAACCAAAGATAAATGTTGCGGTATCTGCTGGTGGTGTCGGTGTTCAATTTGGTGCGTTTTCTTCTTATTCTTCTGCGCAAAACCAGGTGAAAAAGGTAAAATCTGCAACCGGATTAAATGCGGATATAGAACAAAACGAAACTGGTCTGTATCGTGTGCGTGTTAAGGGGTTGTCCGAAAGTGCAGCACAAAACGCTAAAAATTTAGCAGTTGCAAACGGCATAGATTGTTATATCTTTCATTAAAGATAAATTAAGATGAATGTAAAAATAGAAAAACTTATAAAACAATTTGCTAAATTGCCACGCGTTGGAACGCGGGCTGCAACGCGTATAGTTATTGGTTTGTTGCAAGATAAAACAGGACGTGCAGAATCTTTGGCAAATGCGTTGTTAGATGCGTCAAAAACCATTCGTCCTTGTAAACAATGTGGAATATTAACAGATGGTGCGTTGTGTGAATATTGCCTGGACGATACGCGTAAAAACGGACAGTTGTGTATAGTGCGCGATTTATCTGATGTTTTGGTTTTGGAAAAATCAGGCGTATTTCATGGACGTTATCATGTGTTGGGCGCAACTCTGTCTGGGGTTAATGGTGTTACACCAGAAGATTTGAATATTGCGAATATATCGTCGCGTATTAAAAATGAAGGCATCAAAGAAATAATTTTCGCACTGCCAAATACTGTCGAAGGGAAAACAACACAACAGTATATAATTTCTTCGATTGGTAATTATGAAATAGAATTTTCAGAATTGGCTTCGGGCGTTCCTTTGGGGGGCGATTTAGATTATATTGATGACGGCACGTTAACATTGGCTTTTGGGGGACGCAAAAAGTTATGATTGATAAAATTGCATCTTTACCACCAGTGTCTGAAATGATGCGCGAAAGCGGTTTGGAACCAAAGAAACAATTTGGTCAAAATTTTTTATTTGATTTAAATTTAACAGGGCGTATTGCACGCAGTGTGCCAGATATAGAAAAAACAACTGTCGTTGAAGTTGGACCAGGACCAGGTGGTCTAACGCGTGCTATTTTAATGGCGGGTGCAAAAAAATTAATTGCGATAGAGAAAGATAAAACCACACAACCGATTTTATCACAGATAGTTGATGCTGCAGATGGCAGATTTGAAGTAATATATGGTGATGCATTGAAAACAGATTTATCTAATATAGATAAAAATGGTTTCGCTGTTTGTTCTAATTTACCTTACAATGTTGGCACCGAATTATTGATTGGTTGGATGCAAAAAATTGCAAACGGTGAAAAGATAAAATCTTTAACGCTGATGTTTCAACGCGAAGTCGCACAAAGAATAGTCGCAAATGTTTGTGATAGTCAATACGGGCGTTTGTCTGTGCTATGCAATTTAATTGCAGATACAAAAATATTGTTTGATGTTCCAAATACCGCTTTTGTACCACGTCCAAAGGTTCAATCTGCGGTTGTTCAAATTATTCCAAATAAAAACAAGATTAAAGAAATTGGCGATATTTCAAAACTGGAAAAATTAACAGCAAAATTGTTTAGTCAGCGTCGCAAAATGATACGCGGAATTATAAAAACTGATTGGACGCAGTACGGTTTAACAGGGACAGAACGTGCAGAAGAAATTTCGCCAGAAATATTTTTAAAAATATCGCGCAATATTGATGTAAATTTGTTATAATAAGATAAAACGGGAGAGAGAAAACATGTCAACAGCAACACTTATATTTTTTGCAATTGCTTTTGTCGCAGTGTATTTTATGCGCCTTTTCAAGATGGGAACATTATTGGCGTTTTTGTTAACAGGTATTTTGGCAGGCCAGCACGTGTTTGGTTTGTTTGAATTATCTGGAACTTGGCAATTCTTGGGTGATTTGGGCATTATGTTCTTGTGGTTTAATATCGGTTTGCAAATTAATATGAGCCGACTTTGGCAATTAAGAAGAACGATATTCGGTCTTGGCGCATCTCAGGTTTTAATGGTGGCTGTAATGCTTTTCCCTGTGCTTGTTGGAATTACAACATGGTCATTAATTGGAACAATTATGATTTCTTTGATTTTGGCAATGTCCAGTACATCTGAAGATTTACAGATATTAATAGACAGAAATCAATTACAAACAAATATGGGACGTCAAACGTTTTCTATTTTATTGTTCCAAGATTTATTGTCGATTCCTTTGCTTGCCATGTTGCCTGTTTTAGCGGGAAAATCGATAAATCTTGGGGCTTCTGCTATTGATATTTTGGTAATGTCTTTGGGTTTGATATTGGGTGTTATAATCGTATCAAAATTCATTATCAATCCGTTGATGCGCGTTGTTTCACGTGTCCGTTCCCAAGAAGCCTTTGTTTTGGCTATTATGGTAAATATTGCTGTTTGGGCGGTGGTGTTAAGTTTAATGGGATTACCGGCGGCACTGGGCGCATTTTTGGCTGGTATGTTAATGTCAGAAACTGTGTACAGACATCAGGTTAATGCCGCCATTGAACCATATGCAACATTGTTCTTGGCGTTCTTTTTTATTGTGTTGGGTATGGGAATAAATTTACCATTCTTGATGGAAAATTGGGGCATTGTTTTGATTGGTGTTGTGGGTTTGGTGTTTGTCAAATTTATGGCGTTATACATGGTTGCACGTGTGCGCCTTGTTCAAAGCCGTGATGCCGCTTTAATGTCGCTTATTTTGGCACAGGGTGGTGAATTTGGTTTGTTGATTTTGCAGACTATGAAGACAAATAATATCTCTGCAATTCCACCTGAACACCAAGAAATATTAACCGCCATAATTATAGTTTCTATCATTATGACCCCGATATTGTTATTGGTGTATGATCAATTAGTAAAATTTGGTGGGCTGTTCGGTGGTTCTAATAACAAGAATTTATCGGAAAGAATAACCGAAGAAACACCGACGGTTGTAATTTGTGGTTTTGGTCGTATGGGACAAATTGTCGCACAAATGTTGGAATCAGAAAATATATCCTATGTCGCAATTGATGATAATGTTGACGAAGTTGTTGTCGCACGTGAAGCCGGTTATAATGTCATTTATGGTGATTCTAAAAAGAAGGCAATTTTATTGGCTGCCGGCCTTAGACCGCGTAAAACCAAAGCTGTTGTTATTTCTTTGAACGAAGAAGCCGCGGCGCGCGATATAGTTCAAACATTGCAAGGTTTTGCGCCACGAATGAAAATATTTGCACGTGCACACAGTTTAAAATCTTCACATGAATTGTTAAAAATGGGTGTAACATCTGCAACACCAGAAATTATAGAATCTTCATTCAGTTTGGGCGCAAGTGTTATGGAAAATCTTGGTTTGTCGAAACTAAAGATAAATTCATTGGTCGATTATTTGCGTGAAAATGGCTATGAAAATGTTAAAAAGCCACTTAGCGCCAAACAGTGATTTATATTTGATTTTACAACATCTAATTGCTATATTTTCTGAAAACGGAGAAAAAATGAAAAAGTTTTTGAAATATATAGCAATTATTTTTGTCGTTTTTGTGGCAGATTTCTTTTCAAAAAAATATTTGTTGGATTTACTGGCAAATAAATACGGTGATATGATTTTAGACCCAAATGCAATTTGCGCAAAATGTCATATAAACGGCGTAATTATATCATGGCAAGATTTAATCGGTGGCGATTATGGCTTGTCCAATTTATTCAATATACATTTTGTTTGGAATCGCGGGGTTTCTTTTTCTGCGTTTAACTTTTTGATGCCTGTTATTTTGAGTGTTATAACAGCTTTGATAATTTTATGGCTGATTTATTACATGATAAAGAAAGCATGCGATTATGAATATTTGCCGTTGGCATTTATTATTGGTGGTGCGATTGGCAATTTTGTGGACAGGGTACGCTTTGGTGCTGTTGCAGATTTTATACAATGGCATATTGGCGGACTTTGGACATTCCCAGCGATATTTAATATTGGTGATGTGTTTATCACTTTCGGTGTGATTTTGTATTTAATAAATATGTTCTTGAACAGAAAAAAATGTTCGTGTAAATAAAAGGAAAACAAAATGGTACAGTATATGGATAATCAATCCGGTTTTAATCAGTGGAACCAAATGAACGCCAAAAAGCCGTCTAAATTTTCTGGTTTTTGGTGGTGGATGTTTTTGTTCTTGTTCGCTTGGTGGATAATGGGCTCATGGTTTAAACCGCAAAACACAGAAATCAAAGAAGTTGCACCAATAACTGTTGAACAATCAAACGCAACAAAACGAAATCTTGTAAACGAAGATGTGTCTTTTGATGTTCAGGGTTTGCGTATATCAAATGTATCATTGAATAAACATAAAAAAGATTCAAAATCCACAGAACATGTTTCTTTGTTAAATAAAGAAAATAATTTTGTGGAAATAGGTTATGTTTCATCTGAAGTTGTTGTTCCAAACATAAACACACAATGGGAGATGAAATCAGGGGAAATGCATTGGGATAATCCAAATATACATTTTATGCGCAAGATATCGGTTAATGGTTATGTTATAAATGTTAAAGATATTATAAAAAATAAAACAAACCATGAAATCAATGTTGCGCCATATGCACAAATTACACAAAGCGCGGAAAATCAAACTTCTTCTGTTGTTGAAACGGGCGGTGTGGTTTATGCTAATTCCAATCTTGATTATGTTGGTTGGAATAAACTGAATAAAAAATCTGTTGCGTATTCTTCTGTTGACGCTTCGTTCGGGTTTGCAGATCAATATTGGGAAACAATCGCATCTGTATCCGCAAAAGACCAAACAATCAGTTTGAAAAAAAGTGGTGATTTATATTTTGCACAAACAAACGCTGCACCTGTAAAAATCGCACCTAAAAGCGAATCTGAAATAAATACTTATGTATTCACAGGTCCGCGTCAAAGCGATGTTTTAAAAGTGGCAGAAAAAAATATCCCAGGTATAACAAAAACTATGGATTATGGTTGGTTCTGGTTCTTTGCACAGCCCATGTTGTGGATGATAAATTGGCTGTATGCTTTGGTTGGTAATTATGGTATCGCAATTATTTTGATGACATTAATTTTAAGAATATTGATATGGCCATTAACGCGTAAATCATACGTATCAACAATGCTGATGCAAAAAATGCAACCAGAATTGCAACGTGTTCAAAAATTGTACGCTAATGACAAAGTTCGTCTTCAAATGGAAATGATGAAAGTTTATCAAACACATAAAACTTCGCCAATGTCTGGTTGTTTGCCAATGCTGATTCAGATTCCAATCTTTTTCGCATTGTACAAGGCGTTATTGATTTCTGTGCCAATGCGCAGCGCACACTTTTTGTGGATATCAGATTTGGCGGTAATGGATCCTTACTTTATATTGCCAATATTGATGGGGGCAACAATGTGGTTGCAACAATATTTGCAGACCCCAAACCAAATATCAAATACAAATGATATTGCTGCATCAACACAGCGCGTAATGAAATGGATGCCTGTATTGTTTACGGTATTGTTTGCATGGATGCCTGCTGGGTTGGTTTTGTATTGGACCGTATCAAATGTATTTGGAATTTTACAAATGTATATAATCAAGAAAACAATGAAATAAAAAACGCCCAAACGGGCGTTTTTTATTTTTTGCTTAAATGATTCAAAAGGGCTTGCGGGGTTTGGATTTTTATATTTTTGATACCGCATGCCTGTTTTGTAAATTGAACACAGGTAAGGCAGGGTATGGCGCTTTTTTCTTGTAGCTTGGTTGAGTATTTAATAAAAACCCATCCATGTTGTTTTAATAATCTTAAATCGCTTTTTTTTATAACAATTTTTAATGTTTTTTTCATATGCACGAATTGATAAATTGTCGCATTGTTTTTATTAACCACTATTGGTGCACAGTGTTTATATTTTTTACAAAATATTTTCGCATAAAATTTATTTGAATAATTTGAAAAACCTATGTACAGCATAATATATAACCTTTTAAATTAAATTTAATCAACCAACCAGCCTTTTTTTGATGCGTACGCGCCAAGTATATCCATCGAAGATTTCCAAAGTGCGCTTGCGCGATTTTCAGAATAAATATATTGATGTGGTGCGCGTTTTTTATCTCCAAATTTTTTCATGACAGCCAGTTGTTCTTCTGTTAATTTTCCGCACAAGTAAAGTTTTGTAATTAAACTTTCTACATCCAATATTTCACATGGACGACGTATAGAAGATTTGTGGTAACGAAATCCGTTTTGAATTGATTTAGAATACAAAAACCAGAACCAGAGTTGTTCTGCGTTTTGGAATTTTTCTGTTGCGTTTATTTCGTCTTTTTTTATTTTGGTATTTAACATTATCTTTCTCCTTTTGTTTGTTCTTGGTTAATTAAAAAAAGTGCATTATTTCCTAATGCACTTTAAAGTATATAAAAAATCGAATCGTGTAAAATTATACAACTGTAAATAGAAACACGAATCGAAAAATCGATTCGAAATCGATATTTGAATATCGGTGTTCGAATCGATTAAATTAAAAAATCCGCATTTGCGGATTTTTTAATTAACTTCTATCGGCGGGAAACAATCGCCACCCGTATCCGGACAACAATTGAATCCAGCTTCGCCCATATCTGTATAAGTTTCACCAGCGCAGCATCCGTTTAAATCAGGTGCACTGCCGTCATCACATGTCAACACTTCTTCTGCTGCGGCTGCTTCTGCAACAAAATTGTCAGGTTTTGCCCATGGATTAACAATATTGTCATTATCATCGTATTTAAGACCAAGAATATCTTGATTATATGCTTTTTTCTGTTCTGCGGTTTGATCAGATATGTAATCACCGGTGGTTTGATTAAATGTAACCGTTCCATACTTGTTTTCGGCCTGTGTTTTTACGCTTTCGTTATATGCAGCCTGTTTAGCATTGTTTTTCGCCTGATAGTTTTGTGATTCACAGTACATATAAACTGTTCTGTAATCATAACCAGATTGTGCCCAGTTATCACCAATTGTTACTTTATTGTTTTTGGTAGTGCAATATTGCATCAAATCAAATGAACGAACCTGACCAACCCATGAAGAATCCGTTGTATCAATAGTTACTTTGTTTTTCAATTTTGCCCACTCACGACGTGGATTTTCGCCGTATGTTGTAAATGCACATTTTTTACCTTTGTTCGCATTTTCATCACATGTAACAATCAAATCAACCGGTGAAAAAACATTTATGCGCGTACCGGCGGCAATTGAAAATGGTGGTACAGTATTATCAATTGCATCAACAATTAATTTTTGAGTGATTTTATTCCATGTATTAATAACTTCTTGTTTTGCCATTTCTGATGAACGAATTGTTCCTGATTGAACAATTGTATTATTATCCAAATCTATTTGGTTTATAACAGTATCTGCAATTGGTGCAATCATATTAACTGCCGCAGGAACCAAAGATGTCAATATCGGCATAACCATTTGTTCTACATAATCAGTACTGCCGTGTCCTGGGACACCCATACGACCTTGGGCATCGGCCGAATATGGATCCTGATCGCCGTCAAAATTAAATTCAACACCATCTGGACGGATAAATTGGTACCATTTAATATTCATACGACCAAATGCTTGGTATGGCCCAGGCAGATTGCCGTCCAAATACCCCATTAACAATGTTCCCGTGGGTAATATTATTGTGCGGCCATCATCAGAATAAACATTTCTGTCCACCGTTGCACGAACAGGTATGCTGTAGTTTTTACTTGGATCACATTGTCCTGATTGTACTTTTGAACAACCATAAACACTGGGGTCTGCGCGCACTTCAGAAACAATAGTTGCCGGAATTGGTTTAAATTGGCGCAATATAAATGTTCTGTCATACGGACGAGATGATACGACGGATTCTGCCCCTACTGCAGAGCCTTTTAATGCTTCATAGTCATAACTGTTATCTTTATCAAAGATAAGTCCGCCTTCTTTATCGTTCCCGCCTGTTTCCCAAATTGGTTCGCCACCAAAAGAACCGTCTGCATTTGGCGCAACAAAAGAACGTGGTGCTGTCAATTTTGGAACAGATAAATTTCTGGAACGAACATTACGATATCCAATATGGTCTGAATCTGTGCCGATTTTAGAACCATCTTTTAATGAAGTTATAATACCTGTTGTTATATCGTATTTTCCAGTTGGATTCGAACAATCTTTGTCTGAAAAAGGATGAAAATAATTCGCGCCACGTTCTGGTTTTATCCAACCAATTTGACGGCCTGATTGATCATAACCTGGAATTGCAAATTCAGAACATTTTTCAGGTGGCAAAACAAAATCATCTTTTTCTTTCAACGGATTTCTTACTGCGACAGTTTTTATTTCTTTTGCTGCTTTTTCTACAATTGGTTCTGGTTCTTCGTCTATAAAATCTTCTTCGTCTTCTTCTTCTGGTTCTTCAATAACAACTGGTTTAGGCGCAACCACAGGTTTCTTTTCTATAACAGGTTCAACTTTTTTTGGTTCTTCTTTTTTCCACGAAGAATACTTAACAACAACTTCTTGTGTTTTTATCAATTCAGGCTGTGATTCAATGTGCCAATTTATTTTCAGTGTTGCTTCTGATTCTTTTTGGACAAGTGTTGGTTTATAAATAATCTTGATTATGCACAAATCAGTTGCACTATCACGACAATTATCTGTCGTTTTTATTCCGTCTGCTTTGATATCAATATCTTTAATGATAACAGGTACAGTAACCGAAACAGTGATGCTTTCATCATTAGATTTACCAACTTCTGTTTCTGTTAAATCGACAATTTGTGGATCAACAGAAAAAGAAACATTTTCGTTCATTTCTTTTATTTGTGTGTTATCTGATTTATGTCCCAATAACAAGAACAACAAAATAATTACAACAATAAACGCCGCCCCCAGCAATATCCATTGAACATGTTTTGGGGTATTGGTTCTTAATTCTTTAAATTGTTGTTTTAAATTTTTCATTTTCTTTTACTGTATTCTTACCACATGACAACTTGCACCACTGAACTTTAACAATTGATCACACAATCTTTGTGCCGTATCAATGTCAGACAATGGACCAATACGTAAACGATACAGACGTGCAGTTGCAGAATCAGACCCCAGATCGCCAACACCTTGTTCGTCAACCGCGAAAAACACACTGTTCTTGTACGGGCTTAAAATACCTTCGCCGTCATCGCCACTGAATTTAGCCAACAAACTGGTCCAATAATCATTCAATGCCTTTACAGATGTATCAGATTTTAATTCAACCGCAACACCTGTCTGATTGCTGGATATTAATGGAATGTTTGTTTGTGGTAAATAAGAACCTGCCGTAGTACGCGCTGTTGGAATCATGCTAACACCGTTGGCGCCGCCGGACACAGCATTTGGTTGGTCATATATATATATTGGTGTTGCACTGTAATCCGTAATGCTTTGGCTTATTGCATACTGTTCATCGCCATATGCAACGTTATTCAAAGATTGGTTTGATGCCAAAGATTGTGCAACGTTTGCTTCTGCCAATGCCATAACAGATGCGGTATCTGCAATCAAGAAAGGTTTAGCACGTTTTTTGATGCAAACAATTCTTTGTCCACTGCGCAATACCATATCGCCAACTGCTTCAACAATCAATAAACGTCCATCTTCGCCGTCTGTACGGAAACCAACAGGGCTTTCGCCACCTTCGACCAAAAGCGATACTACTGGGCGTTGGGTCATAGAAATAACTTTGTCGCCAAAATCAATATATGTAAATATACGGTCACGCCATACGCGTTCTGGCGCAATAACATAATCATCCGGATTTGGAACGAATATATCTAAATCAAAGCGGAATTCAGAAGGATCTATTTTCATCGTTTTTATCCATCCGTAATCTTCGCCATCAACACCGACTGTATTTGTTGCAGGTGCCGCAGATTTTGTGAACACAGAACCCATTGCACCACCAGATGTTGTCGATGTGTTTTGTATTGATTTTGATGCGCCACCCAAAGAAACATCAACTTGAGAATAAGTGATTTCACTGGAATTCACAGGGTATGCACGCAAATAAAATATATAAGTATTACCAGATTGGCCCGTAACAATCATATTCGTATCATTTCCTGCATTACTGGAAGCAGGAGTAATGTACATTGTATTACCACCTTTGTCAGGTTTGATTTCAAACAAACCATCGTTTCCAACAACCGCATCGGCAATCTTTTCGCCGTTTGGCAGCGTTACCAAAGTTGCCATACCTGCACGTGTTTTGATTGGCAGAACAGTTCCTGTTGACCAAGTAAGATTCGCATAACCTGGTTTTGTTGAACCTGCGGTCATATTTGCATTTGGATTATCCCATGCGGCCTGAAAAGTGGCTTCTGCATGTGCAGGAAACGCACAGCATAACACAGCCAACAAAGAAATACTCAATTTACATGTTTTTACAAAAGTCATGTTTCCCAATCCTTACCTTTTCAAATCTTTACCAAGACGCTGTATCTGAATCAAGTGGGTCGCCCCGTCCGTCCAGAATATCATATTGAACAACCTGAATTCCCAGCGGATTATCGCGCAGTTTTTCCAGATTTTCCAACGTTCCAGATATCTTTTCATCCAGATCAGATTTTATCCTTATTTGTATCTTATAATTTTTTTGCGTGGTCTGTCCACCACTATTTTTACAAACCCAAGTAAATTTTACATGATATGTGTCATTGTTCATCTTTAAAACAGGTTTGTCGTTATTTGGACTTGAAAAATTAACATTGCATGAAATGTTTGGTAGTTGGTCACTTAGAGCGAATTCTTTGTAAATAGGGGTCTTAACCATTTTTGAAAAAACTTCATTTGAAGACCATGGTTTAACAATTCTGGACCAATTTTTGCGTGTCATACCAGGTGTTGCGTACAAAGTATTGCGTGCAATTACATATTCGCGAACAAAACCTTCTTTGTAATTATTCAGTGCTATTTTATTGTTGCTGTTTGGAACAAGAGGTTCAATAACCACATTTGCAGAACGGGTAGGGGTGTATAAAAAGAAAACTTCTGGTCTTTCAAGTGGCATCATCTTCATCAAAGTGAACACCAGACAACCCAAAACAACAACGGCCGTTGCCAACACAAAGGCCAGAATTCTGGACATTAAAACCGGCGGTTCAACTGTTTTTGCCACAACATCTCCTACATATTTATATCGATTGTAGAAAATTTTGTTTGCATAGTGCAAGTAAAAAATAACGATTTTTTGATTTGTTTTATCTTTTTTATTGGAAAAAGTTTTTCTTTTTCGCTTGCGCAAAAAATTAAAAACCTTTATAATATTTCCGCTTGATTTTTAATAATGGTGTGCTATGCTTTGACCGATTATCAGTATAAAATGGCTTAAATGCTGGGGTGTGGTTATGGGTACAGACGCTTAAAAACACGAATTAGAGGGGCTTAGTTCAACGGTAGAATATCGGTCTCCAAAACCGCGGATGAGGGTTCGATTCCTTCAGCCCCTGCCAGAAAAAATGTTGATAACCAACGCAAAAAATGGGAAACATATGAAAAAATTAATAGATTTTATCAAATCAGTACGCAGCGAATGGTTCAAAATTGTTTGGCCAACGCGTGAAACTGTTATTCATACTACATTTATGATATTGTTGTTTTCTGGTCTGTCTGCGTTGTTCTTTTTTGTTGTCGACAGTATTTTAAATGCTTTGGTAAACTGGATTTTCTAATACAAAGGAATGTATCATGGAAGAAAAAATGCAGTGGTTTGTTGTCAACGTTCATACTTCTTGCGAAGACAAGGTTGCCCGTGAATTGCGTGAACAGATTGATAAACGTAAATTAAATGCTTATTTTGGTGAAATATTGGTTCCAACACGCGAAGTTTCCGAAGTCAAAGCAGGTAAACGTGTCAAAACAGAAAAAAAGTTTTTCCCAGGATACATCGTTGTTCAAATGGTTATGAACAATGAAACATTTTCTTTGGTAAAATTGATGCCAAACGTTGTTATGTTTTTGGGTCAAAAAGTTAAAAATCAATCTAAACCTATTCCTATCAGTGAAGCAGAAGCCCGCCGCTTGTTGAAACAGGTCGAAGAAGGTTCTGTGGTTACAGAAGATACTGTCTATGAAGATGGTCAAGAAGTGCATGTTATCGATGGACCATTTGCGAACTTTAATGGTATCGCATCAAATGTTGATAATGTTAAACAGAAAATGACAGTAACGATTTTAGTATTTGGACGTGAAACCAGTGTAGAATTGGAATTCGCCCAAGTCGAAAGAATTTAACCGGTTGGTTAAATAAAACTGTGGTAGATGCGCCACATCGCACCACAACACTAACAAAAAAATGAGGTGAAAAAATGGCAAAAAAAGAACTTAAAGGAATTGTTAAACTGGTCGTACCAGCGAAACAAGCTAACCCAGCTCCTCCTATTGGACCGGCTTTGGGTGCTGCGGGTGTTAACATCGCAGAATTTTGTAAACAATTTAATGACAAAACAGCAGATAAAGAACCAGGAATGCCAATTCCTTGTATAATCACTGTTTATACAGACCGCAGTTTCGAATTCATTATGAAATTGCCACCTGTGTCATATTATATTAAAAAAGCTTTGAAATTGAAAATCGGTTCACACAAACCAGGTCGTGAATTTGTTGGTACAATTACCAAAGCTCAAATCGAAGATATTGCAAAGAACAAAATGCCTGACTTGAATTGCTCTACTATTGAATCTGCAATGAACATCGTTGCTGGTCAATGTCGTTCTATGGGCGTAAAGGTGGAGGAATAAGTCATGAAAGTTACAAAAAGAAAACAAACTTGGGCTAATTTAGACGCCAAAAAAGTTTACGCTTTGGACGAAGCAATTGAAACATTGCGTGGTTTTTGTTCTAAAAAATTCGACGAAAGTTTAGAAATTGCAATCAAATTAGGTATTGATGTAACAAAAGCAGATCAAAATATTCGTGGTATGTTATCTTTGCCAAACGGCACAGGTAAAAAAGTCCGCGTTGCAGTGTTCACAGTCAATTCACAAGAAGATGCCAAAAAGGCAGGCGCTGATGTTATCGGTGGTGAAGAATTGATTGACAAAGTTGCAAATGGATTTTTGGATTTTGATCGTGTTATTGCTACACCTGATATGATGCCAAAGATGTCAAAAGTTGCACGTGTTTTGGGACCAAAAGGTTTGATGCCAAATCCTAAACTCGGCACTGTTACAAATAACGTAGCAGAAGCAGTTGCCAGTGCAAAGGCAGGACAAATTGAATACCGTGCTGAAAAGAAAGGTATTATCCATGCTGGTATTGGTAAAATGTCTTTTGAAACATCTAAATTGGTCGAAAATGCAAATGCATTGATTGAACAATTGAAAAAAGTTAAACCTGCATCGGCTAAGGGTCAATATATCTTGGGTGCATCTGTTGCAACAACCCAAGGCCCAGGTCTGAAAGTTGATGTAAAATAATTTTATGGTGGGGACAACACCCCACTATAAACCGAGATTTCTGTCCAAGACTGATGGTGTGAAGAAAATCACTTAATTCCCATCATAGACAAAGAAAAATTCTTTGGGGCAGGAACAAAAGCCCCACCGGTGGAAAAACCACAGATGGAAAGATTAACAAAAAAGCTTAAAAGGATATAAAAAGATGAAACGCGAAGAAAAATCAGATTTGATTTCAGCGTTGCAGTCGTCCTTGAAAGAAGCAGACGGTGTTTTCGTTATTGAAAACCATGGTTTGGTGTTTTCGTTATTGAAAACCATGGTTTGACAGTGAAAGAAATGGAAACATTGCGCAATGAATTGCGTCCTTTGGTTTCTATGTTCAAAGTTGTCAAAAACCGTTTGATGAAATTGGCGTTGAAAGACACCAACTTCGAAGCTGTATCTGATTTGATGAAACGTCCAACAGCAGTTGCAGTTGCAACAGATGCGTTGGCTGTTACCAAAGTATTGGCAAAATTTGCTGAAGAACACCAAAAATTAACAATTGTTGGTGGTAAAATGGATGCAGAACTTCTGGATGTGAACGGCGTTGTGCAATTATCCAAGCTTCCATCCTTGCTGGAAATTCGTGGTACTATCGCACGTATATTGATAGAACCAGCATCACGTCTTGCACGTGTTTCAGCAGAATATGGAAAAAAAGAAAATTAATAAAAACTCACAAGGAGTATTAAAATGGCAGATATTCAAAAAACATGGGGCGTAAGCGCTGCTGCTGCTGTTGCAGTTGCTGCGGGTCCGGCTGCCGGTGCTGCGGCTGAAGAAAAAACAGAATTTGATGTTGTATTGGCTGACGCTGGTGCAAACAAATTGGCTGTTATCAAAGCTGTTAAAGACATCACAGGTTTGGGTTTAGGCGAAGCGAAAGCTTTGGTTGAATCTGCACCTAAGGCTGTTAAAGAAGCAGTTGCAAAAGATGAAGCTGAAAAAATGAAAGCCACATTGGAAGCAGCTGGTGCAAAAGTAGAAATGAAATAATTTCTATCTTTTCATAGAAATCGCAAGATTTCAAAATAATTGCAGAAATGCAATTTTCGCCGCCCGCTGAAGATATAAAAATCTTTGGCGGGCACACAGGCGTAAAAAGGTTTTATACTTTTTTCGTTTGCAAAATACAAAAAAAAGACAAATAAAAAGGATTCAGAAAATGGCAGTTATCCAGAAACTTAGAAAATCTTTTGGTAAAAGTTTTTTGCAAACTCCGCTTCCTGATTTGGTTGAAATTCAGTACAATTCTTACAGAGATTTCTTACAGGCAGATGTAGCCCCAGAAAACAGAAAAAATATCGGGCTGCAAAATGTATTCAAATCTATGTTCCCAATTAAAGACTATGCGGGAATTGCAGATTTGGAATTCATTGAATATACTTTGGACAAACCTGTATACAATGTTCACGAATGTATGCTGCGTAATTTAACTTACAGCAGCAAACTGAAATTGAAGCTGAGATTGATTTTATGGGATATCGCAGAAGATGGTAAAAAATCTTTGCGTGATATCAAAGAACAAGAAATATTTATGGGTGACGTTCCTTTGATGACAGAACGTGGCAGCTTTATTGCTGCTGGTGTGGAACGTGTTGTGGTTTCGCAAATGCATCGTGCCCAGGGTGTAGTTTTTGGTACAACAAAAGAAGCAAAAGTTGCTGGAAATCCAGAAACATATACAGGTCGTATAATTCCTGAACATGGTTCTTGGATTGATTTTGAAGAATCCAAAGGCATTATCTATGTTCGTATTGACCGCAGACGTAAAATACCTGCAACAGTATTGTTGCGTTGTTTGCCTGCCGCATCTGACGAAAAGAAATTTGCCGCTGATCCACGTAAACCAAACATCGCGGGTATGAGTGCCGAAGAAATTTTAGGTACTTTCTATAAACAAATTCCTTTATCTTTTGATGGTAAATTCTGGATTGGCGATGTAGCTGTATTCGAAGGTTTGGATAAATATCGTTTGAATTACGATTTGATTAATCCAAAAGATAAAAAAGCCATGGCAAACAAAGGCGATCGTTTGAATGCTAAACGTTTGTCAAAGATTGCAGCAACTTCTAAGAAATTTGGTATTGAACGTGATGCCCTGATTGGTGAATATTTGTTCAGTGCTGTTAAAAACGGCGAAGATGTTTTGTTCCCAGAAGGCACAGAAATCACAGATGAAGTATTGAATGAAATTGAAAAATTGGGTGTTAAAAACATTTCGATAATTTCAATCGATAATACAACAATTACATCACATATGCGCAATACTTTGGTCGCAGATAAAACTTCAAATCGTGAAGAAGCATTGATTGCTATCTATGATTTGGTTCGTCCAGGTGAACGTCCAACATTAGAAGCCGCAATCAATTTGTTCTTGCGTCAAGGTTTTGACCCAGCATACTATGATTTGTCAGCGGTTGGTCGTTTCAAAATGAACAAACGTTTGAAAATTGATTCAGGTAAAAGACCAGAAGACGAACGTACATTGACCAAATCTGATTTCTTGGCAGTGTTAAAGACATTGACAAACATCATCGACCACAAAGATGTTATCGATGATATTGATAATTTGTCTAATCGTCGTGTTCGTGCGGTCGGCGAATTGTTTGAACAAACATTCCGTAATGGTATGTTGCGTATCGAAAGATTGGTTCGTGAAAGTTTGACTTCACCAAACATTGCAACAATGCAACCACAAGATGTTATCAATGCAAAGCCATTGATGTCTTTGGTTTCTGAATTCTTGGGAACATCTCAGTTGTCTCAATTTATGGATTCTTATAACCCATTGGCGGAAGTAGAACACAAACGTCTTATTTCTGCATTGGGTCCTGGTGGATTAAACCGCGAACGTGCCGGTATCGATGTCCGCGACGTTCATCCTACACACTATGGAAGATTGTGCCCAATTCACACCCCAGAAGGTGCGAACATTGGTTTGATTTCACACTTGTCATCTTATGCACGTGTTAATCCATATGGATTTATTGAAACACCATACTATGTTGTAAAGAACAGCAAAATTACCGAAGAAATGGTATATTTGACTGCTGATGAAGAATTGGGACACAAAATTGCCCAAGGAAACACACCAACAACAAGCACGGGAGTCTTGGCAGAAGATATGGTTACCGCACGTGTTGACGGTGAATTTACAATGGTTCCAAAAGACGAAATCGATTTAATCGACGTGGCCCCACGTCAGGTAGTATCTATTGCAACAGGTTTGATACCATTTGTTGCTAACGACGACGCGAACCGTGCTTTGATGGGATCGAACATGCAACGTCAGGGTGTTCCATTAATGCGCGTCGAAGCACCATTGGTTGGTACAGGTATCGAACGCGAAGTGGCACGTGATTCACGTACAGGTAAAGTTGCAAAACACAGTGGTATTGTTGAATCTGTGGATGCAAATCGTATCGTGGTTAAATGTATGAATTCACGTAATGTCGTAACAGGTGTTGATATTTACAACCTTGAAAAATTTCAACGTTCTAATGGTGAAACTTTGGTACACCAAAAACCATTGGTTCACGTAGGCGACAGAATTTCTGCGGGTGATATCATTGCCGACGGTTCATCTATGAATTATGGTGAATTGGCTTTGGGACGCAATGTATTGGTTGCTTTCGTTCCATGGCGTGGATATAACTATGAAGACGCTATTGTGATTTCTGAACGTATTTCACGTGATGATGTTTATACATCTATCAAAATTGTTGAAAAAGAAATCAAATTACGTGATACACAACTTGGACCAGAAAGTTTCACAAGAGATATTCCAAATGTTGGTGAAGAAGCACTGAAAAACTTGGATGAATCTGGTATTATTTATGTTGGTGCCCGCGTAAAACAAGGCGATATTTTGGTTGGTCGTGTTTCACCAAAATCTGAAACATTATTGACCCCAGAAGAAGCGTTGTTGCGTAACATCTTTGGTGAAAAGGCGTTGAATGTAAAAGATACTTCATTAAAGGTCGGACCAAACGAAGAAGGAACAGTTATCGGTGTTAACGTCTTGACACGTCATGGTGTTAAAAAAGACGACAGAACACAGATGATTGAATTGCAAAAGATTGAAAAAATCAACAAAGACCGCGATGAACAAACGGCGATTATTGAAAAAGGTTTTGCAGATCAAGTGTTCCAGTTGGCTGAAAACGCGACTATTTCCGCAGGTACAGGCAGTTTGAAACCTTTTGTTGGTAAAAAATTAACAGCAGAAGTTTTCGAAGGTATCAGAGCATCTGATATGAAAAAATTGACTGTGTCCAACAAAGAGATTCAGGCGAAAATTGATGAATTGCGTGAACAACATGTAATTAAATTGAAAGAATTGAACGAAAGCGCAGATGCTGAAATTGCAAAAGCAACAGAAAGCACATCTTTGGGTGCCGGCGTTTTGAAAGAAGTCAAAGTTTACATCGCACACAAAATGAAATTGCAACCTGGTGATAAAATGGCTGGTCGTCATGGAAACAAAGGTATCGTATCACGTGTTGTTCCAATCGAAGATATGCCACATATGGAAGACGGAACACCTGTCGATATCGTGTTGAATCCACTTGGTGTGCCATCGCGTATGAATATCGGTCAGATATTTGAAACTCACCTTGGTATGGCGGCGCGTACACTCGGTAAACAAATCGGTGAAGTTTTAGATGAAGTAAAACAAAAACGTGCTGTAACTGATGATTTGCGCAACATTATGGGCAAGATTTATGGAAAATCTGTTGCTGAAAAACTTGAAAAAATGACAGATACAGATGTTCGTGCCCAAGCAGCCCTGTTGCGTAACGGTGTTCCAATGGCAACGCCTACATTTGATGGTGCAACACCAGAAGAAATTAAAGCAATGTTGAAATTGGCTAAATTACCAGAATCTGGTCAGTTCACATTGTACGATGGTGTTACAGGTGAAAAATTTGCCCGTCCTGTTACAGTTGGTGTAATGTACATGATGAAATTGCATCACTTGGTTGATGAAAAGATTCACGCACGTTCAACTGGAAATTATTCTTTGGTTACCCAACAACCATTGTCCGGAAAGGCACACATGGGTGGTCAGAGACTTGGAGAAATGGAAGTTTGGGCATTGGAAGCACACGGTGCTGCACACCTGTTGCGCGAAATGTTAACTGTCAAATCTGACGATATCGTCGGCAGAAATAAAATGTACGAAGCAATTATTTCTGGAAACAACGATATCCAAACAGGAACCCCAGAAGCATTTAACGTTTTGGTACGTGAATTGCGCGGTTTGGGATTGGCATTAACACCAAAGAAAATAGACTAGTGGCCGGGCCCGCGGGCGGTTTATTCGCCCACCGGCCACAAGGCACTTTTAGTGACTTAAAAGGAGCAAAAACACATGACAAATATGTTGCAAAAGATATTTGGACAAATAGAAACCAAGGAACAGTTTGATGCTTTGCGTATTTCTATTGCGTCCCCAGAAGAAATTCTGTCTTGGTCGCATGGTGAAGTTAAAAAGCCTGAAACAATCAACTATCATTCCTTGAAACCAGAAGCAGAAGGTTTGTTCTGTCAACAAATCTTTGGACCTGTGAAAGATTACGAATGTGCATGCGGAAAATATAAACGCATTAAATTCCGCGGTGTTGTTTGTGAACGTTGCGGTGTGGAAGTTGGTTCTTCTGCTGTTCGTCGTGAACGCATGGGACACATTAAATTGGCAATTCCTGTGGCACACACTTGGTTTTTACGCGAAGGCAAAATTGCCACTTTGTTGAACAATTTACCACAAAAGAAATTGGAACAAGTTATTTCTTATGATGCGTATATTGTTACAGAACCAGGTTTAACCAGTTTAAAACAATATGATGTTATCAGCGAAGATGAATATCAGGCAGCCATTGAAGAATTCGGTGAAGATTCTTTCCATGTTGGTATTGGTGCCGAAGGTATTCGTTCCATCATTGCAAATCTTGATATGGGTGATGAAAGAACACGTTTGCGTGCTGAATTGGCAGAAACAAAATCAGAAGCAAAACGTAAAGCAATTATCAAACAATTAAAGTTGGTTGAATCTTTCCTTGATTCAAAAACAGAACCACAATGGATGTTGCCGGATGTTATTCCTGTAATTCCACCAGATATGCGTCCTTTGGTTACATTGGATGCGGGACACGTTGCAACATCTGATTTGAACGATTTGTATCGTCGTGTAATTATTCGTAACAATCGTTTGAAAAGATTTATGGAAATGCACGCACCTGAAATCATCGTTCGTAACGAAAAACGCATGTTGCAAGAAGCGGTTGATTCTTTGTTCGATAATGGACACAAGGCACGTCCAATGGTTTCACAAAACCGTCGTCCATTGAAATCATTATCTGATTCTTTGCGTGGTAAACAAGGTCGTTTCCGTATGAACATGTTGGGTAAACGTGTAGATTATTCAGGACGTAGTGTTATTACACCTGGACCAACATTGCGTATGCACCAAGTTGGTTTGCCAAAAACAATGGCTTTGGAATTGTTTAAACCATTTGTTTTCGCAAAATTGTTGGCTGGTGATTATGCAAACACTTTGAAAACAGCGCGTCGTATGGTCGAAGCAGGTGAAGATATCGTATGGGAAATTTTGGAAAAAGTTATTTACCAACATCCTGTATTGTTAAATCGTGCTCCATCTTTGCACAGATTGTCGCTTATCGCTTTTGAACCGGTTTTGATTGAAGGTAAAGCAATTCGTTTGCATCCATTGGTATGTAAAGGATTTAATGCTGACTTTGACGGTGACCAGATGTCTGTACACGTTCCAATCTCGCTCGAAGCGCAGCTTGAAGCACGTACATTAATGTTGGCAACAAATAACGTATTGTCACCTGCAAATGGTGAACCAATGACTGTTCCATCTCAGGACATGGTTTTGGGTGTTTACTATATCTCGTTGATGAACGGTGAACACGATGAAAAGAAATCACCAAGATTTTCTGGTATGGACGAAGTTAAATTGGCTTTGGAAAACAAAACAATCACATTGCATACACCAATTTATGCTCGTATCAATGGTAAAACATACGCTACAACAGCAGGTCGTATGATTTTGGGTGAATTGTTGCCAAAGTCTGACAATATGCCATTTGATTTGGTTAACAAAGTTATGCCAGTGAAAGAAATCAAAAAATTGTTGGCGACAACATATGAACGTTGTGGCGACAAAGCGATGATTTTGTTGGCTGACGCGTTGAAAGATACTGGATTTGAACAGGCTGTACGCAGTGGTATTTCTATTGGTTTTGACGATATTGTTGTTCCTGCTGATAAAGAAGCAATGATTGCAAAATCTGAAAAAGCAGCAGCAGAAATCGAAGCTCAATATCAAAACGGTTTGCTTTCCAGTGGTGAACGTCATAATAAATTGATTGACTTGTGGCAACACACCACAGACGAATTGGGTGATAAAGCATATGCGTCTTTGGGTAATACTAGTGGCGATAAATGGAATTCTATCCATATGATGGCTTTGTCGGGTGCTCGTGGTTCCAAAGGTCAGATTCAGCAGTTGGCAGGTATGCGTGGTATGATGCAGAAACCAGACGGTTCTATTATCGAAGTTCCTATTATTTCGAACTTTAAAGAAGGTCTGACCATGTCTGAATACTTTACATCAACACACGGTGCGCGTAAAGGTATGTCAGATACGGCTTTGAAGACAGCAAGTGCTGGTTATTTGACACGTCGTTTGGTTAATTTGGCAATCAACACAGTTATCACAGAACACGATTGTGGAACACACGAATTTATTACTGCAAAACCAGTATATCAAGGTTCTACATTGACAGTTGCGCTGGGTGATGTGGTGTTGGGACGTACTGCGGCTCACGATATTGTTCATCCTTTGACCAAAGAAGTCATCGTGAAAGCAGGCGATTTAATCACAAAAGCAGCCGCGCGTCAAATCAATGAATCTGGTCTTCCATCTGTTGATGTACGCAGCGTTTTGACATGTCAAAGTGATGGTTTGTGTGCAAAATGTTATGGTATGGATTTGTCCCGTAACGCATTGGTACACGTTGGCGAAGCGGTTGGTTTGATTGCTGGACAATCAATTGGTGAACCTGGAACACAGTTGACTTTGCGTACCTTCCACATTGGTGGTATTGCAGAAGGTGGTTCTGAATCTCACTTTATTGAAATGCCAGTTGCTGGAAAAATCAAATTTGATAACGTGAATACAATCACTAATTCTGCTGGTCGTGTTGTTGTGTTGTCGCGTACTGGTAAGATTGGTGTTGTTGACGGTGATGGTAAAGAATTATTTACTGTTGCATTGCCATACGCATCTATGTTGTTGGTCAACGAAGGTGATAAAGTCGAAAAAGGTCAAAAAGTTGCAGAATGGGATCCATATTCCAATACAATTATTGCAGAAAAAGACGGTATTGTATCGTTCAACGATTTGATTGAAAACGTTTCTTACCAAGAAGAAGTCGATTCAATGACAGGTATCGTTTCCCGCAAGGTAATTAACTGGAAAGCGAATACCAAAAAAGCACTCAGCCCATCTATCAGATTGGTTGATGACAAAGGCAATGTGATTTCACTTGGTGGCAAAAAAATCGCAGAATATTTGTTGCCAACATATTCAACCTTGAATGTGTCGAATGGTGATAAAATACATGCTGGCGATATTTTGGCACGTATCCCTGTACAATCAAAGAAAACAGGCGATATTACCGGGGGGCTTCCACGTGTTGAAGAATTGTTGGAAATCCGTCGTCCTGCGAATCCTGCGTTGTTGGCCGAAATTGACGGTACAGTCGAATTAGAAGATGCAAAATCTAAAATCATAATTCGTATTGAACCAACAGACGGCACAGCACCTGTGGAATACGCAGTACCAAAAGGAACTAATTTATTGGTTCGCAGCGGTGATATAGTGCGCAAAGCCGATAAATTGGTCGATGGTGACCCGGTACCACAAGACATCTTGCGTATCCTTGGTCAAAAAGCATTGGCACAATTTATGGTTGAACAGGTACAACAAGTTTATCGCTTGCAGGGTGTGTCTATCAACGACAAACACATTGAAATTTTGATACGTGAAATGACACGTCGTGTGGAAGTCAGCGACCCTGGTGATACAGCGTTCCTGTCTGGACAAGTTATCGATCGCGTTGATTTCGAAGAAGAAAACGCACGTGTTGCAAAAGACGGTGGTCGTGTTGCCGAAGCTTCTCAAGTTTTGGTAGGGCTTACACGTGCGTCGCTAACTTCACGTTCATTTATATCCAATGCAGCGTTCCAACAAACAACGAAAGTGTTAGTTGATGCGGCAATCAATGGTTCTACGGATAAATTGGTTGGTGTGAACGAAAACTTGGCTGTTGGTCGTTTGATACCAATTGGAACTGGCGCGTATGTTCGTCGTGTTCGCGAAATCGCGAAACAAGAAGAACGTGCTGAAAAATTGGCACGCGAAGGTGGCGAACAACAACAGTTGTTGGATATCTAATAAAACAAACATGTACCCGGTATTTTTGCATTTGCAAAATGCCGGGTGTTTTATGGAATCAAAGAAATGAAAGAAATACCTGCGATTTTTTGTGATATAGATGGCGTTGTAACGCACAAATTTGCAGTGCCAAACTATGACCATTTTGGTGAACCAAATGAAACAATGATTCCAGTATTGGAATGTTTGGGGCGCGAATTCACTTTGGTCTTTATCACTGGTCGTTGGGCGATGGGTCAAGAAAAAGTCGAAAAATTACTTAACGATTTATTGCCAAACGCAAAAAAGTTGGTTTTTTGTAAAGCACATGATTATCCTGGTACAACGGCAGAATACAAATTGGAAACAATAAAAAATCTGGAAAAAGCGGGCTATAAATTTCATTTCGGCATAGATGACCACAGTGCTGTTGTAGGTCTTATGCATAATCATGGTATGTTTATTGCCCAGGCGTTAAGTGATTAAACAAGTATTTTTTACTTGCAAATGGCGAAGAATTGAATAGAATTAACAAAGTTAAATAAAAGGACTGTAAAATGGCAACACCAAAAAGTAAAACAAGTAAAGCACGTTCTGCACAACGCCGCTCTCATGATGCATTGTCTGTAATGCCGGTCAGCGTTTGCAAAAAATGTGGCGAAAAGAAACGCCCACATCATGTTTGCCCTGCGTGTGGTTCAAAATAATACTTGATTAAGGGAAATTAAGGGGCGCGGGATATTTTATCCACTTGCCCCTTTTTTATTTAAAAATGTCAGATACAAAAAAAATAATTTCAGTTGATGCGATGGGTGGGGATCATGCACCCGGTGCTGTTTTGGGCGGAATGAATCAGTTTCTTTATCAGTATGGTGAAGATACAGTGTTTTTTCGTGTGTTTGGTAATGAAAAAAAATTGCGTCCGATGTTAAAAAGGTTTCCGCGTGTTGCGCGCAACTGTGAAATTATTCATACAGAAGGCGTTATTTCTGGGACAGACAAAGTGCGCGATGTTATTCGCCATGCCCAAGATACGTCTATGTACATGGCAATCAAAGATGTTCGCGAAGGCAATTCTTCTGCGGTTGTGTCTGCTGGTAATACAGGTGTTTTGATGGCTTTGTCCAAATTGGCACTGAAAACAGTTGACGGTATTTCACGTCCTGCGATAACAACAATGTTGCCGTCTGGGAATGGCGACACACGTGTTGTTGGTCTTGATTTGGGCGCCAATGTCCATTGTGACGAAGAAATATTGTTTGACTTTTCTATTTTGGGCAGCGTTTATGCCGAAATCATCGGTGGAATGAAACGTCCACGCGTTGGTATTTTGAATATTGGGGCCGAAGAAACCAAGGGCAACGAAACACTGCAACGTTTGAATAAAATTTTAACAGAACATATCGATGAATTGCCTTATGAATACATCGGATTCGTTGAAGGTAATGATGTTACATCTGGGAATGTCCAAGTTGTCGTCACAGATGGCTTTACAGGCAATGTTATGTTAAAAACAGTAGAAGGTACCGCAAAAATGATTTCACGCATTGTAAAGGCAAATTACAAGCGTTCATTGATTGCTATATTGGGTACTTTTTTCTTGGTCCATTTGTTTAAACGGTTAAAGAATAAAATAGACCCGCGTTCATATGCCGGGGCTGTGTTCTTGGGACTTAATGGGTTTTCAATAAAAACACATGGAAATTCAGATGCACTTGCATGGTCGCATGCGTTGGAATATGCGGTGAATTTGTCTAATTCTGACTTTTATGGGCAGATACGCGAAAGAACAGAAAAACTTTCCAATATCAAAGAAGAAATAAAAAATCTGGATGCAGAATAATTTCCCTCCCACGGAGGGGAGGGCTAGTTCGGAGTCGAGAGCAAATTCCCCGCCTGGGGCGGGGTGGATTGTGCGTCAGCACAAGACGGGGAGGGTTGATATTAGAATCTATTAATATTATGTTTTATCCATAGCAACACATTTGACATATCTTGTTTTACATCTTTATCTGATATCCTTACTACATGTATCCCCAAAGATTCCATATATTCATCTCGCTCTTTATCGTATTCGTATTTATCATCGTGCGACCAACCATCAATTTCTATAACTAGTTTCTTTTCACGACAATAAAAATCTGCAATATAATTTCCGATTGGTTTTTGTCGCGTAAACCGAACCCCTAATTTGCAATGTTGCAACTCTTGCCACAGTAAAACCTCTGACAAATTACCAGCTTTACGATTGGCTCTCGACAGACCTTTAAGTTGTTTATTATATGCATACATATTTCAATTTTATGTGTAATTTATAGCGGTTGCAATATAAATATTCAACCCTCCCCGTCACCTTCGGTGCCACCCCGCCCCGGGCGGGGAATACAAGCATCTGACTTTTATGGGCAGATACGCGAAAGAACAGAAAAACTTTCCAATATCAAAGAAGAAATAAAAAAATTAGAAACCGCAGAATAATAAAAAAATTAAATAAAAAAACCGCCGATACGGCGGTTTTTTGTTTATTCAACTGTGCAACCTGTTAACGTTATTCTGCCAGTAGGTACACCACTTACCATTTCTTCTGTTAAGACATCTGTATATCCGTCCGGACAAGAGCAACGTGTTACCTGACCACCAGTAGATACTGTCTGGACGCTGTTGTTAAATTTTGGACATACGGTGCACTTTGTTGTCAATCCGTTGTCGTCCAAATAAGTACCAGAAGGACAATTGATAGATATACTTGCAACCCAATCGTTCATTGCGCGCAATGTTAACTTGGTTCCGTCTTTTGGTGTATAACCATTGACCGACATACATGTTGTAATTTCTGCTACGCATGCATTAACAGCGGTACGAGATACCGTAGATGTGGTATTAGAATCGTCATATCCATTTGAAGACAGGCATGATTGTACATCACCACGGCATCCTTCGGCATAATCTGCAATCAAAGCATCCTGTTGAACCTTTATCTTTGGCAAAGTGGTGTCCAAATACATGCGAACTGCTTCGTTGTCAATGACATATTCTGAACCTGTTTTGTTGCTTTTAATTTTGAATGTATAATCTTGACATTGTTTCATAATGGATGCGCACATACCATGAACTTTGTCATTGTTGTCAATATAACCAATTTTTTGCAACAAGTAAAAGGCTATATTAGGTGTTGATAAATTCTTGTCGTAATCGGCTTTCCAGTCGCCCAATGCTTCTTGGACATATCCGCCTAAGTTTTCTGTTTGACCCTTGCTCCATGCATTAAGGCCGGAACCATAATTCCATGTTGCATACAAATCATACATACCACCACTGGTCCAGCTTGCATAACCGTTAGCGCTGTCTATATCTGATTGATTAACAGTCTGTCCACCAGAAATACCAGGTGTAGATCCTTTTACAACTTCACCGTTTGCAATGAATTTGCCGGTTGGATCCAAACATAATTCATAGTCAGAACCGCAAACATATTCGTCTTGCATACATGAATCAATTGCCGCAACACAACCACGCAAATCATAAGAATTCTTGTTTTGTGTCAACAACAAACGCGCCTGTTGCAAGATGTTTGTTGCATTGAACACATTGTTTTTCATTTCTTTGTTTGCTTCGGTTAATGCACGTTCATACGCAATACATTGCTTGTCAATTTCCAAATCATAAGAATTTGTAATTACGTTTGCATCAATACCTTGGGCGGTACAAGAATTCAAAACAGCCGTTTTGCAACGATTCGTCGCTGTTTTATACAATTGTTCGCCACGTTGATTTGAAACACTGGTTGTATTTGTTGTTTTTGTGCTGCCCAAGAATGAATTCAAATCGAATCCAGATGTAAAGTCAGCATCCAATAATCCGTTTAAATCCAACGAAAGACCACTGGTCATTTCGTATGTAGAAGAAGCATTTGGTGTTGAAATATCAACGACTTTACGTTTAATTGCATCCAAACTGGTCTTTAACTGTGAAGAATCAGAATTAGATTTCATCGCCAATTCTGCTTCTGTTTCTGCAAACAGAGCTTCAATTTGTGGACCACTTAAACCAATATATCTGATTTTTTGAATGGCTTCTTGGAATTGTTCTGTTGCAGCCTCTAAAGCTTTTTCTGTTTTCTCATAATTCTTTAAGTTCTTAGAGCAAGAACAACGACCCTGATTATCATCCAAAACATTACAATAATTATCCATACATGCTGCATATTGTGCCTGACAGTATTCTGTCAATTCTGCAACCGCTGTCAAAGTAGATGTTGTGGAAGAAACGTCTTCTTCTGTGATAACAGGTGTAGTAGATGTCGTAGATGTTGATAAACGAATACCTGAACTTGGAGAACGACGTGTTGCGACACTTACGCGTGCAGTATTAGAAGGATTATATAAAGAAGAGTTCGAACCTTCTATTACAGTTGCCTGATTAGATGGCAATGATCTGCTTGTTGCAGACATAACAGTATTACCAGCCGTCCCAACACGTGCAGTTACTGGCTTGGCGGTCTGTGCGCCGCGTGCCGTCACGCTGGCACGAGAAGAAACTGTAGAAGAAGGTCTGTTAACAACGCCTGTCGTACGTGCAGCACGTGAAGTTGTTCCGCGAGCCACTGTTGCGCGTGGAGATGATGCCATTGCACGGGAAGATGTGTTTGTGCGTGCAGAACCAGAATTTGCCGCGGACGATATTGCACGAGATGCAGTTGTAGAACGGTTTATCGTATTACGTTGGGCAACAGCCTGTGGTTGAACAATTTCTTGTTCTTTTGTGGCAACTTCACCGTCATTAAGCATTTCATCAGTGTATTCGACAATTTCGTCGTAATAAACCGGTGCAACCTCTGCAAATGCAGGCAAAACCAGTATTCCACTTAATACAGTAATAAATCTTTTCATGTTAGACATCCTTCCTTTTATACGACAATTTTATCATAAATATAAATGCTATACAAGCAGAAAAATATTTTTTTGCATAAGATTTTTATGTTTGATAAAAAATTTTTTTTAAAAAATGCATTTTTATACTTGACCTGCGAATCGATTTTGTTTTAAGATGTTTGTATAGACAAGGGAAAAGTTAAATAAAACCCCCGGAAATCTGGAAAAACTGGAAATCTGGGAAAAAATAAAAAATAACAAAAAGTAAAAATAAAAAATTGTAAATACACTGGTAAATACAAAAATTTTTACTTTTTTACAAAAAAAGCCCTGAAAGGAGGGAAACCACATGCCAAAAAATATCAAAGAAATAATGATTGCCCTTAACAAAGTTCTTACAACAACTGTTTGGGTTAATGCCGATCGTCAAATCGTATCTTTAAGTGATGAATTGCATATCGGTAAAAATAACGCACCACGTTCTATCGAAGATTTATCTCGCACAGCTTTGATTGGTGCGTATGTTTCTTTGCAAATAAGAACAGACAATTTTGATGTTGCTGCTGAAACTCTGGAAACACCAGATTTGGCATTGCGCGTAAAAGAAATGGTTTTCGCAGAAGCTAAAAAGATTATGGATGCTGGCGAAACAGCAGAATCACAACGCAAAGCAGCATAACACAGTTTCCGTTTATCGGAAGGAAGGGAGTCCCGCCACAGATGCAAATCTGTGGCGGACTTTTTTTATCGTCCCTGATTCAGCATGCGCACATCATCAAATTCTGGGTGTTCAACAAATATCTTTGAAATATAAGGACATATTGTCATAACTTTGCGGTGCTGTTCACGTGCAATGTTTATAATTTCTTGGACTAAGTATAGTTCAATGTCTTGGGCTTGATATTCTGGGTCAATTTCGGCTTCACTTATCATGATTTTATCAGACCCAACCCGAACAAAAAACAAATTGCCGATTTTTCGTCCATGGCAAATTGCGTATATGCGACATCCGTTATCGCCAATCTGAAAAGTTATGTCGTTTCTGTTCATATAAAAAATCCAGTGCAATTTTTAATAAAATATAACACTGGATTTTTCGTAAAGACCATAAGATTGATTTCTTTAAATCAAATCAAAGTTTTTGCGTATGATTTTCGCACTTTTGCGCAGGGCGACAGATTCTTCTTTGCTTAATTTTGTATGCAAAGTTGTTATGACACCGTTTTCACCGACAATGCGTGGCAATGACATTGCGACAGCATCTTTACCATTGCCGTCAACAGTCGATACCGATAATATGCGTTTTTCATCGTTAACAATTGCGTGTAATAAATCTGCAACTGCCGCGCCAATACCATCCCAAGTTGCACCGCGGCCTTGGATTATTTCGTATGCCGCATTGCGAACGCGATGTTCGATGGTTTTGCGTGTTGTTGCGGGCAGGGCGATTTTGGCCTGTTTGCAAAAATCATCCAGTGCGATTCCACCAATCGATACTGATTCCCAATTCACGACAGAAGAATCACCATGTTCACCCAAAACATAAGAATTTATCGAACGTGTCGATACGCCCAATTGTCGCGATAATATAATTTTAAGACGTGCAGAATCCAACATTGTACCTGTTCCAATGACGCGACCAGCAGGCAATTTAGACAATTTCTGTGCCAACATAACCATTACATCCAATGGATTTGTAACAACAATGATTTTTACTTTCTTAGAATCTACGTTTGCCATAACGCGTGGAACGATATCAGATATAACTGCTACATTTTTTTGCAATAAATCAGTGCGCGTTTCGCCAGGCTTTTGATTTGCACCAGCGGCAATAATAACAATTTCGCAACCGCGTATGGCGCGATAAGTATTTACAGCGGTTATTTTTACGTCGTAAGAAAATGCGGATGCGTGACCCAAATCTTCGGCGGCGGCGCGTGCACGAACACCATCGCGGTCAAACAAAACTATTTCGTGTGCAAGACCTGTATTTTTTACAGCCGTTGCAACCGCGGACCCAACCGACCCAACACCAATAATTGCTATCTTCATAAATTTCTCCATTTTCAATGCAAATATTATATCACATTTTGCAAATAAAAAAAACGGGGTTTTAATACCCCGCTTTTTAATAAGATTTTGCAACAAAGACAAAACTTGGGTCTTTGTCGTCAAGGCAACGTCGGCTGATTTTATATTTTTCAATCAGACCATCAAATTCTTCGTTCGTTGTTAAATCGTATTTGATACGAAAGAATCCGATTTTTCCAGATTTCAATGCAGATTCTAATTCTTTCAAATCTTTGACATCGTTAATCATTGTCGCATTACGCTTTTCAACGGCAACCAACATATCGTGTTGAATTGTGTCTAACAAAGATTTTGCTTTTGACATAAAATCATCAACAGATAAAGTTTGTTTTGATGCTTTGCCCAAATCACGACGTGTTATTGTCAAAGTTTTTTCAGTCATTTCACGCGCGCCAATTTCAACACGTAATGGCACACCGCGTTTTATCCATTTCCACATTTTATCTGGTGCACGTGCATCAGAATCATCAACCAATACGCGAATACCCAAACCGCGTAATTCTTCGCCCAGTTTGTTTGCGTATGCATTTAATTCTTTTTCGTTTTCATCGCGTGTAATTGGAATAATAACAATTTGATATGGTGCAACCGCCGGTGGCAATATCAAACCGTCATCATCAGAATGTGTCATGAACAAACCGCCCATCATACGTGTAGATGTTCCCCAAGATGTTGTCCAAGCGTGAGTTAGTTTGCCATCTGTACCCAAATATTGAATACCAAACGATTTTGCAAAATGTTGTCCCAAGTCGTGAGATGTTCCGGCTTGCAATGCTTTCCCGTCTTGCATAATTTGTTCGACAGTATAAGTATGGTCTGCGCCGGCAAATCTTTCTTCTGGTGTTTTTTCACCCATTATAACAGGTATCGCCAAAACGTTAGCCATGTATTCTGCGTACATTTTATGCATTTTGCGTGCATCTGCATTAGATTCTTCGTGCGATGCAAAAACATTGTGTCCTTCTTGCCAGTTAAATTCAGCAGTACGCAAGAATAATCTTGGTCGCATTTCCCAACGCATAACATTAACCCACTGATTTAATTTCAAAGGTAAATCGCGATAAGATTGAACCCAGCGCGACATCGCTTCACCAATAATGGTTTCAGATGTTGGACGAATAACATAAGGTTCAGTTAATTTTGCATCAGGGTCTGGTTGCAAAGTTCCATCAATCATTTTCAATCTGTGATGTGTAACAACTGCACATTCTTTTGCGAAACCTGCAACATGTTCTGCTTCTTTGTTAAAGAAATCGATAGGTATCAATAATGGGAAATTCGCATTTAATACACCGTTCGCCTTGATGCGTTTATCCATTTCATCACGCATCAATTCCCATATTGCCCAACCATAAGGTTTTATTGTCATACAACCACGCACAGGCGAATTTTCAGCCAAATCAGCGGCTGTGATTAGATTTTGATACCATTCGCTAAAATTTTCTTCTCTTGTAGGTGTTATTGCTGTTTTCATTTTTTTACCACTCTTAATTTTTTTATTTATTTTCCATGTATTTATCTGAAATTATTTTGTGCAGTGTGTCTGCAATTTGTTTTCTGTCCATACCCGACAAGTCGGGACATGGTAAAACTTCGATTTCAACCAAAAATCCGCCCAGCATCATGATATGGAACACTTGCATAAAGGCACTGCGTTCGCGTTCGCAGTATGGACCACAATCCATTTTTTTATTATCAAAGTATGCAAAATGGTTTGCCAAATCTTCATCATTTATTTTTGTTCCGTCGTGCAAACGATAATGTATAACCACAGGTTGTACTGTTGCGCCTGTCTTTTCAACCACATCAAACATAGAACTTTTGAATTGTTTTACATATGCACCGTTAGTAGAAGTTCCTTCGGGAAAAATAAACAATGGGTAATCAACAGATTCTAATTCTTTTTGTATCGCGTTCAAAGCTTCTGTGGCATGTGAAGGACGACGGTCGATAAACACAACCCCAAATTTTTTTGCCATCCAACCAATCAATGGCCAAGATTCTAATTCTTTTTTGCCAAAGAATGAACCACCAAACGCCACCGGAATAGTAGATAATTCAAATACAGATATATGATTAGCTACACACAGCAAAGGACGTTTTGATGAAAGTTTTCCTTTGACTTTTAAACGAACCCCCATAAACCAATTAAATTGGTGCATAAACATTCGCATATATCTTACAGACAATTTTCCGCGTGGAATGAAACACAAAATAATTGCATTTGCGCATACAAAAAACCATGCAGCACAAAATTTTATTGCTGCCCATATTGTTGTAAATATGTTTTGTTTGCGGATTTGCATTTTTTTATCTTTCCTCTTCTTCTGCATCTTCTGATTCTTTGTCGATATATTCGACATCGTTTACGTCTTCGCGAATGATTAATTCTGCAAGAGCACGCAAAGCCTTTGCTGTACCAGTAATTGGTGACATAATTATTTTACCAAATATGTGCAACGGTCCTTCTTTGATGCCCAAATCTGCGAATGCTGTTTCGGAACCTGTAAAATGTTTCTGATATGTTTTATCTATATCTTTTGTTTGCACCAACACGAACACGTCGTATGTTCCGAACGCCTTGTCGATAAATACACCGCGACCAAATGTTGCGCCAAGACGCAAATAGCCCTTTATCAAAGGTGTCATTTGTTTCTTTGCTTCTTCTTCATCGACAAATACACGTGGCAAGATATTCATTTGCGTCATACGCGGATCAATGCTTGGGTCAATGTTTTCTTTTAACACTGTTGCACGCAAACGAGATGGTGATAAACAGTTGTAATAGAGATAAGATATCGCCTGTGCCGATGTTGCAGGGTTTGTTCCAACAAAAGATGGGACACCAAACAAAATCGCAACTTTGCGTTTAACAACATATTCACAAAGCCCAGCCCAAAGCAAACGCATAACCAATCCGTTTTCACGATATTCGGCGTTTACACAAGCACGCGACATTTCTGCAATATTACCATTTATGCGTTTAATTTTAGACAAATTAAATTCAGTTTCTGTATAAAAACCACCCATTTTTTCAGCGGCTTCACGATCTATGATACGATATGTTCCAACGATTTTTTTGTTATGAAACACCGCCATATAATCAGCATATGTATCATATGCATCATATTCTTCGCCAAGGTTTTTTTGTTCTTCTGTTGCACCAGCACCTTCTTCCATGCAAAATACTTCATATCGCAATTGACGCACCTGTTTTCTTTCTTCTTTAGTGCGAGTTAAACGTACTTCGTAATCACGAACTTTTATAGCCATAATATTTCCTTTATGATGTATAACAAGAATTTTATCAAAGAAAAACACTATAAGCAATGTTTTTTATTTTTACTGGACTTTTACATTTTTTTATATATGAGGGAATTTTTTATTTCAATTTTTCAGACAATTCGCCGATTGCAATCGCATACCAAGATGAATTATTCCATCTTTTTATTCTGTAAAAATTAGGGTAAGTTAAATACGCTTTTATGACAGGGGCGGGTGCAACATCGCTGTCAACACTTTCTGATTCATCAGTTCGTTGTGGTTGATATAAATCACGTTGCGCAATTTCCTTGGTATCTGCAACCAAACCAACAATTGTTTCAGATTGTTGCAGTGGTGTTCCATCAAGATTTGTTACGCCCATATTTGACCATTCTGTGAAACTTTTTTTAACATCGCCATTTAAAACCGTTCTGTCAAAATCAGCAGGCAATATAACCTTTTTTATAATTGGTTCATTTTTATTCCAGCCCAGTTTGTTCAGGTAATTTCCGGCACTGAACATTGCATCACCAACACTGTTTATTATATCGATACGACCATCATTGTTTCCATCTACCCCGTATTGTGCCAGCGTTGTCGGTATAAATTGGAAATGTCCCATCGCACCAGCCCATGAACCATGAATGTTATTTATTGGTAATTTATTTTTATCTGCGATTTTCATCAGGGCAATAAGTTGCTTTGTAAAAAACTCTTCACGTCTGCCATCGTAAATAAGAGTTAAAAACGCACTTGTTAATTGGTGTTTTGATTTAATTGCGCCATAATTGGATTCCATTCCCCAAAACGCTAATATCACATTTCTGGGAATTCCATATTTGTTTTCAACATGTCCCAAAAGAGTAGGGTATTCGCGCGCTTTTTTGCGTCCTTTGGTAATACGTTCATCGCTTACAGTTCGGGATAAATACTGTTCCAATGTCAAAGTAAATTCAGATTGATTTTTGTCAGATTTTATTATTCCTGGAACAATAAAAGGTGATTTTAATGTTTCGTCTATGACAGATTTACTGATATTTTGTTCTGTTGCTTTTGTACGAATGCCTGTCAGAATATTGTCCCATCTTTCCAAATCAAAAGCGCCTTTGTTGGCAAAAGATGCACCCATTGTGCACATATAAAATATCCCAAAAAGCACAGGCAATCTATATTTCATACCTTTCCATTTGATCGATTAAAAAGAATATTTCAACCCCAAGTGCAAACCAAAAGATTGCCATGTGGCTTCTTTCAAAGATTCTGATACATATTCTGTGTATGCTGGCTGTTTTTCAATAATGAAATTACCAGGATTGTTAACGTCTTCAACGTAAATATATGATTCTGCAACATATAATTCACCAGGTATCTTGCCAATATGGAAATAAGTGGTATCTGCTTTTAAAGATAATTGCATACGGTCAGAAAGCTTGTACATGTATTCCATTTCCGCTTCGTAAGAAAATGCACCGTTTGTACCTTTGTCTAAGAAACTAGGATTTTGTTGCCAGTCATCACGATTTGGCCATGTGCCTTCGGAAGAATATTGTGGCATACTTACTTGAGCATAGAAACGCAATTTATCCGCAAGCGTCATTTGCTTTTCCAGTTCTAACCCAAGGTAAAAACCAGACCAAGTTGTGTTATAAATATGCGTTGTGCCGTCAACTTTTACAACGCCATCGCCGCCAATAACTATACAGTCGCCAGAGACCACACCCCATGGCAAGTCGCCCATGCTGGTGTTATAATCAATGGTTGTCAGTTCTGTTCCTATGAACGTAATGCCACCACCTAAATCAGTGCCGCCTGTTGGGGCATTAACAACCTTGATATCTTCTGGGCCCATACAAACTTGATAAAAATTCGAATCTTGGGAAACGTCTACACCCTGTGGAACCGCAAAATAGTTTCTTTCGTCATCACCAAATACATAGTCGCCATTAACTGTCATCAAAGGCAGATATATCCCAGGATTAGGATATATGTGATCACCCATCTTTAAATCGTGTTTAAATATTTCGTAACCAATATGTGGGGTTAATTTCCATCCGCCCAAATCCCAAACATTATGTGCAGCAACGCCAAACTTCAATTTGTTTAAAGTTCCGCTTTGGTTTCCCATAGATATTGTGAAAATACCATCTGTTGGATAAGCATAATCATATGGTTCCAAATCGTAATCCATTGACATACCGCCGCTGGCCATTTTTCCATAAGTGTATCCACCATACACGGCCAAATCAAAACCATGAATATCAAAAACATGTTTTGCGCCGACATTGATTTCATTGAAAATCATATCGTCCCATTCTAAAATGGAATTAACGCCAGTCTTAAATTCAAAATCAGCGAAACGACGTGAATAATCTGCATACACGGTTGTTCTGCTTTCCGCAGGTTCTGAAATACCGTTTGTGGTTGTTGAACCGTAATATGTTGGTAATTGTGGACGCGGAACCTGATAGGAATAACTTTGTGAAGATACAATCTGTTTTGTGCCGGAATTGCCGACATATTGTGTGTAACCCTGTTTTTGATATTTGCTGTATGCGGCGCGGTTGGCGTTCATCTGTGAATTATTTGAGTAATATGATGGTACACCTTCGTTTGATGCAAAGCACGCAGACGAAGCCGCAATCGAGCATAAAAAGACTAAAAATGTGTTTTTCATCTTCCTTTCGTACGATTTATTATACCACAAAAAAGCAATTAAAAAAAGTATTTGTTTGTATTGAATTTTATTTTTCATGAATTATCATGATTTTACTATGAACAAAGCCCATAACTTATACATTCACGTCCCTTTTTGTATGTCAAAGTGCAATTATTGCGCATTTTATTCGTTTGCATGTAAAAGTCCGGATTGGACGGAATATGCAAATAAAATTTGCAACGAATTAAGATTTTGGTCGCAAAAACTGGGAAAAATAAATGTTCCAACAATCTTTTTTGGTGGCGGGACCCCTTCTTTGATGCCTGTTTCAATATTTGAACAGATAATGAACAGTATAAATCAAAATTTTAAGGTCGATGAAAACTGTGAAATTACGTTAGAATCAAATCCCGGAACGATAGATAAAGATAAATTATTGGGATTTGTATCAAACGGTGTAAATCGGTTGTCTGTGGGTGTGCAGTCGCTTAATGATGAAGAATTAAAATTCCTTGGACGCAGGCATGATGTGAAAACAGCGATAAATCTATTAGAAACTGCACAAAATATGAATTTGCGTGTAAATGCAGATTTTATCTATGGACTGCCTAATCAAAAAACAGCGAATGTTGTCAATTTGTGTGAAAATATAAATAAATTGGGCTTGTCGCATGTGTCGATGTATGAACTGACAATCGAAAAAAATACGCCGTTTGGAAAAATGAATTTGAATATGCCAGATAATGAAAAAATGGCAAAAATGTATGATGCGATACCACAAATTTTATCCCTGCCACGATATGAAGTTTCTAATTATGCTGCGTCAGGCAACGAATGCCGCCATAATCTAAATGTTTGGTCTGGTGCTGCGTATATAGGTATTGGCAAAGGTGCGGCAGGTCGTGTTTATTTTGATAATACTTGGTTTGAACAACGCGGCAATTTTGAATGCTTTGAAAAAATGTCAGATGATACACGTGCAACTGAAAAAGTTATAACAGGAATGCGAACAATGCGTGGTGTAAAATTAAGCGAAGATGTAAAAAAGCAACTTGATTTTGACTGGATAAATTCACACAAAGATTTGGTTGAAATAGATGGCGAATATTTGCATACTACCGACAAAGGTTTGCTGATACTGGACGATATAATTGTGGATATAATAAAATGAAAAACAAATTTTTAAATATTATTGGAATGGTTGCCGTATGTGTTGCGGTAATGATTGCTGTTTGTTCAACAAAGGGGAAAGTAATGAGTGTTGGTATAAAAACTGAAAATATGGATTTAGGTGTCAATCCAGGAAATGACTTTTATGATTTTGCAACAAAGGGTTGGCGAAAAGCAAATCCGATTCCTGATGATTATACGCGCTATGGTTCCTTTGATATGTTAATCGAAGAAAACAATAAACGTGTTCGTGAAATTGTCGAAAATGATAACGGTAAAATAGGGCTGCTTTATAAAATAGCCATGGATGAAGAAAAATTAAATGCAGACAAAACAAATCCTGTGAAACCATATTTGGATGAAGTCGACGCAATAAAATCAAAAGAAGATTTACCAAAATATCTGGGTAAAATGCATCGTTTTTCTTCTGCATTTTGGGGTGATGGTGTTGGTCTGGACGAAATGGACAGCGAACACTATTTATATAACATTGGACAAAGTGGTGTCGGTCTTTCACGTGATTATTATTTTGATGATGATGCTAAATCAAAAGAAGTTCGCAAGAAATATAAAGAATACATCAAAAAGCAAATGAATAATTTCGGTGAAAAAGTAGATGTTGAAAAATTGTATGCGCTGGAAGAACGTATGGCTAAATCTTTTTATAAAAAAGAAAAATTGCGCGACCCGTTGGCTAATTATCACAAAAAATCTATGTCTGAATTTAAACAAGATTTTATTGGGTTTGATTGGGATACTTATTTTAATGCTCGTGGTGTGAATGCAGAATATTTAAATGTTGCGCAAATTGAACCAATCAAAGAATCTATCAATATAATTAATGATACAGATTTGGAATTAATAAAAACATATTTGAAATTCAGAATTATAAACGGTTCAACAGCTTTCTTGGATGATAAAACATATGACATCGCTTTTGATTTTTATAATCGTGTTTTATCTGACCAAAAAGAACCTAAGCCACGTTGGAAAAGGGCGGTTGCAAAGATTGATGGCTCTCTTGGTGAAATGGTCGGTCAATTATATGTGAAAAAATATTTCCCAGAAAGAGCAAAAAAACGTATGGAAAAACTGGTAAAAAATTTGCAACGCGCTTATGAAGACCGTATTAAAAATTTAACATGGATGGGTGATGATACTAAAAAACGCGCGATTGAAAAATTGCATACTTTTAACGCAAAGATTGGATATCCGGACAAATGGCGCGATTATTCTAAACTGGAAATCAAAAATGATTCGCTTTACGCAAATATGATGCGGGTAGCTGAATTTGAAGATGCGTTCTGGCTGAATAAAATCGGTAAAGAAAAAGACCCAACCATTTGGTATATGAATGCACACGAAGTTAATGCTTATTATGATCCGTCCAGTAATGAAATTTGTTTCCCAGCAGGAATTTTGCAATATCCGTTCTTTGATATGTCTGCGGACGATGCATTTAACTATGGTGCGATTGGTTCTGTGATTGGACACGAAATGACACATGGGTTTGATGATTCTGGGCGCCATTTTGACAAAGATGGAAATATGAAAGATTGGTGGACCGAAAAAGACGCAGAATTGTTCAATCAAAAAACAAATGTAATGAAAGAACATTTCAATAATATTTTGGTTGCACCAAATACTCACGCAAATGGTGAATTTACATTGGGTGAAAACTTGGCAGATTATGGCGGGGTAACAATTGCATTTGATGCATATAAAAAGTTTGGTGAAAAATCAGAAGATGCTCTTGGTTTTACACCAGATCAAAGATTCTTTGTTGCATATGCTATGACCGAAGCGGGCAATATTCGCGATGCAGAGATTTTACGCAGAACAAAAATGGATGAACATTCGTTATCGCGTTGGCGCGTAAATGGTATGTTGCCGCATGTTAATGCATGGTATGAATCATTTGATATTAAACAAGATAATGATTTATATCTGACGCCAGAAAAAAGAGTGAATTTATGGTAATAAAAAACGCCGTTATGGCGTTTTTATTATCTATTTTGTGCTTTTAATTTTGCTATTTCTTCATAAAAATTTTCTTCAAGATGACGAAGTTCACTTTTTAAATATATCAGTTCATTTCTGTCTTCAATAGATGACAAACCAGAATCTTCATTTTCAGAAGAATTTTCAAGTGCATCAATTTCTTTTTGAAGTTTTTCGCTTGCGGCTTCAAATAAAGCAGTTTTTTCTTCAATTGCTTGTTTAATAAACATATCTTCCATTCCGCTGTTTTTATTAGCTTTTTTTACCATATGTTTTTCCTTTTTTTATTTTTTAGAAACGAGTTGTCTGAAGTCTGCGCTTGGTCGAAATGTTGCGACGCGACGTGCAGATATCACAGCAGGGATACCTGTTTTTGGATTGCGGCCAATACGTGCAGATTTAGATAATATTTTAAATGTTCCAAAACCAGAAATTTTAACTTCTTCGTCGTTAATCAAAGACTGTGTTATTTCATCGAATATTATATCTATCATTCGATAAGAGTCAGTCGCCGTCAACCCAAAACGATTGCGAAGAGTATTTGCCAGATCTATACGAGTAACTGTTGCCATGGTGACCTTGTTTTTTTTATGAATACATAAAATATTATACTGGCTATTTGGCAGAAAGCAATCACTAAATGTTGATTTATTTTTTTATTGGTGTAAAATCGGAAACGCTGTCCCCATAGTTCAACAGGATAGAACAAATCCCTCCTAAGGATTAGATGCAGATTCGAATTCTGCTGGGGACGCCACGAATATTTAAAAAAATCTGGGAAATAAAATATGAAAAACAAAGCCGTAAAAATAGGTATAGTTGCATCAATTTTGCCACACTTATTTTGTTGTGTTTTACCAATAGTTTTGTCTTTGATAGGCTTGTTTGCACCTGAATTTGCACATACAGCTTTTATTCCAGAATGGATTGAACCATGGTTGTTCGTGTTTTCTGCATTGATGTTAGGATTGTCGTGGGTTTTGGTATTGCAAGATTGTCCTTGTGCAGAATGTAATGAAGAAAAAAGTCACAAAACACAAAAAATAATTTTATCTGTAATTACGATTTTATTCATAGTCAGTATATGCCTGCATATATTTACCCATGCAGAATAATTTATTCTGAAACGAGTTCATCGCCTTCTACATTATCAGAATAATAACATTTTGTTGCTGCATCATGGCCTGCCGCTGCAGATGCTGGTGTATAAATATATGTACCAGTATGATCAGAAAATTCATCCATATAGCAATCCGCGATTGTATGGATTTTCGAACTATTAAGGGTTCCAAAAAGAAATGTTACAGTAGATGCCGGAATTTTTGCGTTGTTTGGGCATTTTTTACATTTTATATTTGTTTCTGTTGTTGGATTTGCATTGTCTGCGACGCAAAATGTACGAAGAATAGTATTCCTGGTTTCAGAATAGCCTGAAGGATAAACGGTTTGTGACTGTCCATTTGTGTCCGTGTATGTAATTGATTCAACACCTGCAAAAAATTTACGTAAGTTAATCATATGTATTGGATCGGAAACTGAGGTTCCGTACGAATAATAATCTGATGTGGATGCGTTATTCTTTATACCTTTCAACCAGTTCGTTCCAACATTTACTTGATTACAACTTGATAAATAATATCCTTCTTCACATAATTTTGTTGTTGAATAATAGCCGACCGCGAGTGCACAATTAAAACCGGTATAGCAAAACAAGATTGCTGTGACACCAACCAATTTGTGTGAAAAATTGTCAAATATATTCATTTTCCTTGCCTTGTAGATATTTTATCTGCTCCATATTTTTTTAGCAAGAAAAAAATAAAAAACGCTTGCTTTTGTTTGGTTGTTTTTTCTATAATCCGTTCGTCTAAGCAAAGGAGAAAAATATGAAACTTTCAAAATTATTATTTATGTTTGCATGTGGTGCCTTCATTTCTGGTGCGAATGCCGCGGATATCACAATATACTATTCGCCGACATGTCCACATTGTCATAATGCACGTAACTTTATTGAAACAAATTTGATATACGAATACGATAATTTGAAAGTGACAACAGTAAACGTTACAGAAATGGATAATCAACAAGAATTTATGGATACATTGAAAAAATGTGAATATGAATCTGGTGGTGTCCCAGTGTTAGTTGTCGGTGAAAAATGTTTCCAGGGATTTGGCGAATCAACCAAAGCAGAATTGCGTGAAGCAATAGAAATCGATTTGTCTGATGAACAGAAAAAGGCAGCTGCATCCAACAAGGCGGAATTAGAAAAAGATAGTGAAGCTTTTGTTGCAGCGCATAGCGATAGAAAAAATGCGGTTTCTGAAAGAGAAACTAAAAAAAAAATAGTTGAAAAAAACGATAAAAACGACAACACCACAGATATCTTGCTTTATGCATTTTTGGGGTTGTTAATCGTTGGGTTGGGAATTGTATTGTTTAAAAAGAAATAGGCAGATAGATAATGTTTGATCTAACAATTCTTGATTACATATATATTGTTGTTGTATTGGCGTCCACTATTTGGGCGACAATACGCGGCGGTGTTTATGAAACAATTGCTACGTTGTCTTGGATCGTGGCGGCTATATCTGCAAGATTCACGTCGCCATATCTGGACGGACTTTTGCAAAAGTGGTTTAATTTACCCGATTCAACAGTTGTTACATTAGTTGCTTCGTATTTCATAGTTTTTTTTGTAGTATTGATAATTGGCAGTTTTATCAATCAAAAAATTCGTGAAAGAATACAAGATAGCTTTTTATCTGTTACAGACAGAACATTAGGGGTGGTTTTTGGAATCGTTCGCAGTGTTGTTGTAATGGGATTTGTTTATTGGGGCATGCTTTGGTATTATTCCGATATGCCACGTGGTTTGCCACATTGGATTGCAGATGCAAGAACGCGTCCTGTTATGCAATTAACCGCAATAAAAATGGATGATTGGTTTTTGTTTGGTAACAGTAAATTGTTAAAACAAGACTTGGAACAAGACAGAAAACAACATACTAATTTGATAAACCCGATGGTTGAAAAAAAGAAAGTTGTTGAACCAAGTGAAAAAAAGCCAAGCGAAACAGGGTATAAATCTTCAGAACGTGCGGCACTGGAAAATCAGCTGATGCAAATAGAATCTGTTGCAAACGCAATACAAGAAGAAAAAAAATAAAACCGTTTATTACGGTTTTATTTTTTGGAAAAGTGTCCTGTTGAAACAGGGCTTTTTTATTTTTTAAAATACAGTATGCGAAAATTCAAAATATTTATAACCATTTTGTTAATTTACGAATTTGCGATATTAACAATATTGCAAATACCGCGTTATTGTAACGGTTTGTTTTCAAGTCATTTTTGCGATGTGTCTTTTCGGTATTTTTTGATGTGTATTGTTATTCCTGGATTGTTTGGGTTGTTTGTGTGGTGGTTGCCACAAATATTAAGAATGTTTTGTGGCAAATGCCAATGCGAAGTGCCGCATGAAAAGTCAGTAAAAGACAATATTAAAGAAATGGCATCAAACCAGGATATAGAACGGTTGATAACGGCGATATTAGTATCGGGAATGCAAAAATTTATAGCAAATCATCCAAAAACCACAGAAACTTTAAGCGATATTTTAAAAACTTTTATCAAACCCAAAGGCAAAAAGAGATTGACAAAATAATTTTTTAGACTATATTCTTTTGTGTAAAAAACAAGGTATTTATATGTCTGAAAAATTTTGCATATTTTGTGGTCAAAAGCCGAAGAATAAAAATTTGGAACACGTTATTCCGCAATGGTTAATAAGAATGGCGGGCGTTGAAAAAAAGCCTATTTATTCCCCGCATCCTCAATTGGGCAGGGATATTTCTTTTATGCAATTCTCTTTTCCTGCGTGCACAGAATGTAACAGCAAATATGCAGTAATGGAAGGAATGGTGAAACCAGTTTTGGAGCGTGTTTTATCGGGGCAGTCTATATCTGGTGCAGATGCCAGTTTGTTAATGGACTGGTTTGATAAAGTGCGTATAGGTATGTGGTTGTCTAATATGTTTTATAATCCGTCGTTAAAGCATAATGTTCAACCGCATTATCACATAGATTTTGGTGTTGCAAAGAAAGACAGAATGTTGTCAATTCAAAAACTGAAGATGAAAGCGGGTGAAAACAAAGGTATTTATTGCGGTGGAACAATGACGCAGTTGTTTAATTACTGCCCTGTGGCATTTACTATGGTGATAAATGATTATTATTTCTTTAATGCGTCGACCCATAATCTGGTATCGCCACGTGTAGGCTTCCCGAAAATTGTGAATGCACAATCGCACAAAGGTTCAAATGTTTTACTGGAAGTAAAGATTGCAAAAAACGATCATAAAAAGGTTGTAAATCCGATTGTTCAAAGTTTTACACCAGGGTTAGATTCAATCACTTTTTATCAGCCGATATACAGGGATTTTTTAAACCCTGCTGATTTGCCGGCTGATGAATATACTTTGCAACACGGTTATGATGCAGAATACAAAGATTTTTTAGATCTAACAGATTCTGCAGTTGATGAATATATGTTGCAACACAGTTATGATGCAAAAAAAGGTTTGGGTGCTGTTCTTGTTCAAAAAGGTTTTACACAAAAGCCAAAGTATATAGAACAAAACGAACGTGTGAATATGAAGTTGAATCCTGTTGCAATACCAAATTTAGAATTTGATGTATTAAAATTCCAAAATGCAGTTCAGGGCAAAGGTATAATATCTAGTCCAGAAGCGGCCGCCGGAATGCGTATAAATGCGATGATACTGGAATCCATGCAACATAAAAAATAAAAAACCGCCCAAAAGGCGGTTAATTTCTGGTGCCAGTTGTCGGACTTGAACCAACGACCCTCTGATTACAAATCAGATGCTCTACCAACTGAGCTAAACTGGCAAGCGAAATATATCATATAGGTAAACAAACTTTTTTGCAAGTAAAAAATTGCACTTTTTATCTTTTTTTACCAGAAAAACGATCTATTAAGTCAAATAAAGGTTTTGCTTCTTTGTAAACCTGATATATACGGCCTATATGAGCATAAAGAAGCTGGTAGTTCGGTAAAATATCAGTGGGAATATTTGCGTGTTTATATTCTGCCAGCATCAAAGGTGTTCGACCAAAACCGTATTTATTGATTTCTTTGTTAAATCCAACAACAAACAAAGTGCCTTCGTCATTGTATATGATATATTTATCAAATCCGTCAACAACAACATGTTTTATGTCTGATTTTGTAAGTGTGTCTGTAAATAATTTGTTTATGTTGGTTTTTTCTGTCATGTCTTTTTCTTTTATTGTGATTATATTAAAAAATAAAGAATTGTCAAAAAAACTTGTTTTTTATAATCGATTTCTTGACAAAGGGCGTTTGTTTGTCATAATTGCGTGAACGAGGAAAAACATGACACAAAACGACAAAGTTAATGATTTATTTAAAAATACTTTGACGGAATCTGAAATAAAACACTTTTTCATCCGTGGTTTTGATAAATACATAGTGTGTGACGAAGTGGGGACTTTGTTCGTGTTGTGGGTTAACAAGGATACTCAAAAATATATTCTGGGGCGCACAAAATTGATGCTGAAAAAATATTCCATGGCAAAAATACCATCTGATGTGATGCCAAACCCTGAATATCTTTATAGTATGATTTTGCGTAATTATAAGATACAAGAACGGCTTGACCGTGAATTAAAGCCCGTATTTGATGTGCTGGGTTCCTTTTACGATGGTTTTTGCGAAAAAACGAGATAATAAGTTTTTGTTTGATAATTAAAAAAACACTGTTAGAATGTTTTACATGAAAAAAATACCTGAACTTTTGGCCCCAGGCGGCACTTTGGACGCGTTTAAAACCGCAATTCTTTATGGTGCAGACGCGATTTATGCTGGTTTGCCAGGTTTTTCTATGCGTGCACGAGCAAAGATAACTGTGGATGAAGTAAAGCAGGGCATAGAATTTGCACACGAACATGGCAAGAAAGTCTATCTGGCATTCAATTTATTCGCTCACGATCGCGATTATGAAAATATGGGACGAGTATCCGAAGTTTTGAATTACTTGCGTCCTGATGCGCTTATTATATCAGATGCGGGGGTTTTAATGTGGGTTAGGGAACATCATCCTGATATTTCAATTCATATTTCAACACAGGCGAATATTTGCAGTGCCTCTACTGTTAAGTTCTGGCAAAATGCGGGTGCGGTACAATGCGTGTTGGCACGTGAAGTATCACATAATGAATTTAAGTCTATTCGGCAGCAGTGTCCGGACATTGGGTTGGAGATATTTATACACGGTGCAATGTGTATGTCTTATTCTGGACGTTGTTTGCTGTCGAATTATATAACTGGGCGTCCGTCAAATCGTGGGGCATGTGCGCAACTGTGTCGTTGGAAATACGATGTGATTTTGCGTGAAAAAGAATCCGGTATAGAAATGCCTTTGGAAGAAGACGAACGCGGTGCCTATATCATGAACAGCAAAGATTTGTGCCTTATGCCCCGATTGAAAGAAGTGATAGAAGCCGGTCCAGATACACTTAAAATCGAAGGACGCAACCGCAGTGAATACTATGTTGGTATGGTGACACGTGCATATCGTAATGCGCTGGATGCGTATGCTGCGGATCCTGAACATTTTGATCCGACGCCTTTTATGGACGATTTGAATTTAATGGAAACGCGTGGATACACAACGGCTTTCTTTGACGGACCATTGCCAAGTGATGCGCACGATTATGAAACGACGCATTCTAATTCAGATTGGTGTGTGGCTGGTGTTATAACTAACAAAGACGATAAAAATATAATCTTTGAATTGCGTAACGAAATAAAGCAGGGCGATACAATCAATTTTGTCTTGCCATATGCCCAAGAAAAAGTATCTGTTGTTTTGGATAAAATTATAAATGCCAAAGACGGCAGTGAATTACCAAAAATGTCTGCTGGTCAAAAGAATTCGCTTTTAATTCCGATTGAAAAAATTCCAGAACAATATCGTGATAAAATGGTGTCTTTGGTTTTAGCATATAAACACAAATAAAAAACGCCGTTTCGGCGTTTTTTTTATTATTCTGATTTATTCATTTCTGGTATTTCGACATAATCGTTATATTTGCTTAAGAAACGCGTCCCCGTCATACATACAAAATTAGATAAAGAATCTTCGTATTCACGTGTTGCCGCCAGCCAACGTTCTGTGATTTCGTCCTGTGCGCCTTGATATCCCGCAAATCCACCTAATGCACCACCGGCCGCCGCCCCAGCAACAGTTCCTTTGGCACGTGCAGGGTTTGATAAATCAACCAAACCACCATCACTGGCATCACCGGCTGTTGGGGTGAATACAAGTTTGTCTTCGGGGTCTGTTATTTGACGACCAACACTGCCGTCAGAATTGCGGTACAGATAAACAAACGAAGGATTGTTGCTCTTTATTCCTTCCAGTTCAGAAGTTTTGCGTCCCCCAAATTTACCAGATATATCGTTTTCAAATACTATATATGCACGTTGTGCAGAACCTTCTGTTTTATAAGCACTGCCTATCTCAAAATAAGCGTTATCGTTTTCCGCATCTTGTTCAGGTTGTTTAGATAATACGAATTTTGATGTGTCGCCATTTTCTGGGATATAGATGCGCAAGAATTGCCATTCTGTATTTTTATCCTTTATATCATCAAAAGATTTTGATGTGTTGTTTTGATAGTTTACCGTTACATTCAATAAATTTACACTTGTGCAATTTGTAAAAGTTTTACCATCATGGATACATTCTTTTACTGTGCCGTTTCTGTTAACCATATAAACGGTTTTTTCGTCTGACGATACAGATTCCCCTAACTTTTCTATTTTTCCGACTATACAATCATGTTCGCCTGCAGAAATTTTTTTCGAATAAGAGGTTTTGTTGTCGCTGTTTTGTGTGCTTTCTGTTTGTGTATCTGATTGTTTGGAAAACGAACCATCGATTTTACATTTTTTTATAACCAATATACCGCCAGCACTGGATTGTCCTGCCAACATATTTCCAATGACTGCGCCAGATGCAGCATTAACAGCCGTTGATTTGATAGTATCGCCTGCAACCTTGCCCGTATAAGTACTTGCCGCCATAATCCCTGCGCCGGTTACTGCACCGATAGCACTGCCTGTTAATTGGCTTTTGCTGGTGCCGATAATACCTGTGCTGCCGGCTTCTTTCTTTGATAATGCATTGCCCGCCAGTGCACTTATAACTGCGCCTGCGGCGATTTTTATTCCGGCATTTTGTTTCTGTTCTTGGTTTAAAACCTTTTCAACATCATCCATGGTCGGTGCCGCGTCCGCAGGTAATTCTGTTTTTGATAATGCAACTGCATTCATACCAGATTCAGGAAATGCATCAATGTTGCATTTCATTGCATCGCCCGCCGCCAGTGTAGTTGTCGCCAATACTGCATTGGTATTCGCATCAATCAATGATACCACCGCAACACACTGGTTTGTCTGATTTTGACGAATGCCAGATTGAGGAACTTCCCATCTGAAAACGCCATTTGGATAAATCATCGCGCAATTTTCCAGTTGTCCCACAGTTGTATTGGAAGAATTATTTAATATCGCAGATGCTAACTTTTCATCAGACACCATTACCGGTAAAGTAGCTGTTGCAGATGCAGTTGTAGCATTTATCGCCGTTGCTTCCATGTATTCTTGTTGATAACGTACGGCGTTAACTTGGTTATACGCATCAGAATAAGAACGACCAGCGTTTTTTGTATTCATAACAACGCGCGCATCGGCCGGCAATGCAGAAATGCTTGCCAAAATTGCAGAAAATAAAGATATTTTACATATTTTATTTTTCATTTATATTAAAATTCCAATCTTAATCTGACGCCCACATCTAAACTGGACAAAGTTCCGCTTTCAAACCAATTTGTATAGTGGAAAACGCTGTCATAAGGTGCTTCATATTCATCACCGGCACCATCGCTTAACCATTCTGTTTGTGATACGATAATGGAACCAGATGTTTTAACTTTTCCTAAATTCGCATAGCGAACAAAGAAATCCAATTTTAACCCATCGTTCATGGATGTTGTTACACCACCTTCCAATTGAAAAGCCAAATTTTCCATTGTGCCGCCGTTATGATACGCATAAACATCGGAAATCGCGGTTAGACCGCCTGCCTGAATGCTGCCTGGGCCAAGGCCATTGGTTTCATCATAAAAACTGTTATCAAAAACAACATAGTCCGCAATGGTGTTCAAAGACAAACCAATACCCGCACCAACATATGGTCTTAATTGTCCCCCCATCATATTGCCAGTAAATGAATCAATATTGTAATAAACGTTCAACATGGTTGAATTTGAAGTGATTGCGCCACCTGATACAGTTGCATCTGTATAACCGTCACCTGTCGATGTCTGGACGTTGCTTGCGTAAGACATCCCTGTATAACGCAGATAAGAGAAATCTACACGAACATCGCTGTTGATAGCGGCACCAACAGAAACTTGCATTGGGATTACACTGTCAGAATTAAAATCAGATGCACGAAATGATCCTGGTGCAAAAAACGAGTTTTCTTGTCCTGCATAATCAGCGGACATTTGTCCTCTTATCATCGTGCTGTATCCAGCAGATACACCAATATATAAACCGCTGTCGGCCAATCTGTCATAATCTGATGATTGATAGTATTGACGTCCAGCATTTGTAGCAGACGAACCAACACGTGGCAATGCACCTGTTATACGATTAGGACTGGTTGCGCCAACATTGGTTACTACAGGTCGACCATTCACCGCAGATGCAGCAACAATTTGTTGGGTTGTAATATTTGTGGCACGTCCAACCATTTGTGGTTGTACATTACCAGAATAACCAGCATTTTGTTGTTGTGGATAATTATTTATCACATAGCCCTGACGCGCCATTTGTTGTGGGTTATATACAGGATATGCAGCACGCGCCCCAAACGGAACGGACACCATAATACCGGTTAAAACCGCAAGAATCTTGGTCTTTTTCATGTTTCTTTCAGACTTCCTTTTAAGATATTATATCATAAATTGGGGGGTAAAAAAAGCGCTAAAATAAATTTAGTTCAACAAAATAAAAATTGCACCTGAAACCAGGTGCAATTTGTCCAATATAAGTTTATTTTTTGATTCCAATTAGAATTGTGCGTTCAATCGAACACCAAGTTCTGCTTTGATATCAGTTCCATTTTGGGAATGTGGATGTGAATCATCGATTGTGTATTCACCGTACAAAGCCACCTGAACAGTTTCAGTAATCTGATTTGCCACAGATGCCTTTAAGATATATTCATCCCAACCGTCTTGCATATTTGCTGTTTCTGCCAACAACTTATTAACAACAGCTTCTTGCACTGGTTGAAGAGCTGGTGCTACTTCAGGTAATGCCGTATGAATACCGACTACGCCATTATCAGAGTGTTGATAATATTCAAATCCTGCGCCAAATGACCATTTGGAATTCATCTGATAGAAAGTATCAATTCCAGTAGAAATTTCATTTGTTCCTTTTAAATCAACAGAAATTTGATTTGGTAATACAGCACCCATAGTAACTGGTCCCGCAGGAATTGTTGGATCAATGTTTATTTCATTGTTATGGTTTCCGAATGTTTGCAAATATTCGAAATGTCCAGCCAATGTGAATTTATCCCAAGTTTTTCCCAAACGTGTTCCGGTAATTATACCAAAACGACCATTTGAATAGTTTGCAAAATCAAATGCTCCTTTGTTACCATAACGTTTATAAGTTCCTTTCATTGGGCTGACGAAAGACAAGAAACTGTCAGCATAGAAATCTAAAACGATAGGATCTTTTTCTGTTAAGGCACGCAACATTAAACCGATACGACCACGATGCATACCTTCGCGGCTTGTTTTATGATCATTTGTGTACCCGAAATGACCATGGACATCAAGTCTGTCTGTGATACCATAACCCATATCGCCACTTAAACGCCATATTGGTGATATTTCCATACCATCCATGTTTTTATCTTTTAATGCGTCTGTATGATCTGTACGTTTGTACATATATCCACCACCAGCTTTTACGTATATGTCATTAGCTTTTGGCATATAAAGTGGATTTTCTAAATTTGATGCAGCAAAGCCTGCAGTTGTAACAACAGAAGCTGTTGCGGCTACCAAATATTTCAAAGATTTTTTCATCTATATCTCCTTTGTTAGTGATGAAATAAACCGACCCCCATTATTGGCAAGACCGGTGCCATTATCCATACCACCCATTATTGGCAATAGTACGCTTTGTGATAAGGCGTGTATATTTTTATATATTATCGGAACAAAGTCAAAATATAAATTAACTTGACATGTATAGGAAAATATGAAAAGAAACGTCTCTTGCATATAAAAAAACCGCATCTCGTGCGGTTTTTTATTTTATTGTTTTACAATTTCCAGTAATTTTTTTGCGACTTCATTTGTCTTAATACGTTCTTGTTCCATTGAATCACGATAACGAATTGTTACAGTACCATCTTCCAATGTTTGATGATCCACTGTTACACAAACCGGTGTTCCAATTTCATCATGACGACGATAGTTTTTACCGATATTACCTGAATTTTCCAGTTCAATTTTTCCGATTCCTAAGTTCCGCAATTCATCAACAATTTTATTTGATAAATCTACGATTTCTGGAACATTGCGAACCAGTGGAATTACCGCTGCTTTTACCGGTGATAACCAAGGTTTCAATTTCAATACTGTACGTGATTTTCCATCGCCCAAATCTTCTTCGTCATAAGATTCTATCATGACCGCCAACATGGCACGATTTACACCCATGGCTGTTTCGATTACATATGGAATAAAGTTTTCACCGCTTTGTGCATCGCTGTAAGATAACTTGGTTGTGGAATCTTTGTTTTCTAAAACCTTGGCAGACAATTTGAATTCGTTTTGTGCCTTGGTATGTGAACCTAAATCAAAATCTTGACGATTATGAACGCCTTCGACTTCGTCAAAACCATCTGGAAACGCATATTCAATATCAACAGCGGCTTTCGCATAGTGTGCCAATTTTACATGTGGCAAGAAACGAAGTTTTTCCGCTGGTATCCCCAGTTTGTCTGTCCACCATGCAAGACGTGTCTTCTTCCAATATTCAAAATATTTTTCATCATCCGCCGGGTTAACAAAATATTGCATTTCAGCCTGTTCAAATTCACGCATACGGAAAACAAATCCACGTGGTGAAATTTCATTACGAAACGCCTTGCCAATTTGTGCAATCCCAAAAGGCAGTTTGTGTGGTTTAGAATCTAACACATTTTTGAAATTTACATAAGTTGTAGTTGCAGTTTCAGGACGCAAATACGCATTAATTGCACCGTCTGCCATTGCACCAATTGACAACCCCATCATTAATTGATATGCGCGTGGTTCTGTGATTTCAGTACTGCCACAATTATCGCATTTTGTTGGGTCTTTCATTTTGTCTTGGCGCATACGTGCACCGCATTTTTTACATTCAACCAATGGGTCCGAAAAACTGCCTTCGTGACCAGAATATTTCCACATCAAACGATTAGAAATCAATGCAGCATCTAATCCTTCGATATCATTACGTGCATAAATCATGGAATTCCACCACGCATTACGAATATTGCGCATTAATTCTACACCATATGGACCATAATCGTACGCACCACCAAGTCCGCCATAGATTTCAGAACCTGTGAAAATAAAACCGCGTCTTTTGCAAAGTGCAACTATGTCATTAACTGATTTTGCTGGCATTTTTCTTTACCCCTATATCTTTATAAATCTGGTTCGATTGCGTTAACTGGACAAACAGCAGCACACGTCCCGCATCCCATACATTTTGTTTTATCAATTTTGCATTTGCCGTCGCCATTGTCCCCAATAGCCATTGCAGGGCATACGCCCATACAAGTATGACAACCAATACATTTGTTTTGATCTATTTTATAAGCCATTTCTTTTCCTTTAATTTCTGCTGTTCAATAAACTTAATATATATTCGAACATCGCCACGAACGAGATATACATGTGCAATGCGCCAAGAACAGCCAATTGGTCTTTTTGTTCGCCACTAACCGCATAATAAGCGTTTTTCAAGTTTTGCATATCGTATGCAGCGAACAAAGCAAACACCAATACACCAATAAGACATACGATTTGATTAAATACTACACCCAGTGGACCTGTGAAGATAGACACGATTCCAACCAACAACAAACCAATCATGCCCAAGAACAAGAATATGCCAAGGAAAGACAAGTCTTTTGCTGTTTTGTATCCGAACAGTGCCATGCAACCAAACATAACCGCCGCCAAAATCAACGCGATAATGATAGTTGAGAAACTTGATACTAAAATCATAGGTGTCAAAGCAACGCCCATCAAGATTGAATACAAAAACAACAAGATTTTTGCAGTTGCTGGCTTCATCGAAAATGCACGCGCTTGCGCCCAAAGTGACAATCCCAAACCGCCAAATGCGATAATATAATATGTGATAGACAGACCGCCTTTGCTAATCAGGGCAGTCCATGCGCCAGATACCAACATAATAAATGTTGTCAATGCTGTTAAACCGACCGCGCCAGTCATCAATCCAAAAATCTTTTTAAGGTATAATTCCATACCGCCTATTGCCTTTGAGACAGAGTTTTTTACTGCCATAATGTTCTCCTTTGTTTTGTTCTTTGGCAAATATAATACACAATGGGTAATAATTCAAGAGATAACAAAATATAATTTTGCATAATTTTTTTGTGTTAAACACTTGACAAATGAATTTTTGTCAATTATATTGTGTGTGTAATCAAAACCAAAAGGATAAAAAATGGATATTTTTGAAATGAGAGTCTCAGAATATGCTGGCAGAACATGTGCAGAACGTGCCCCTGTAAGTTGTGCTATGAAAAAGTCGGAATATATCGAAGATAGAAAAGAAACTATAAAAAAGATAGACGATGAAATAAAAGCATTGAAAAAAAGCATAAGCAAACTTAACGACACAAAAGGTTATTTTTATCAAGCAGCAGTAAAACGTTTGAAAAAATGTTGTGAAATAAAACAAAACTGTGAAGCTTCGATTGTTTTAGCAAAAAAGCAAATGGAAATAGAAAATAAATGCAGATAAATAGAAACACCAAGGTCGCCATCCGGCGACCTTAATTTTTGGTTGAAAAAAATGTTGTTTTGATAATAGAATAGGGTAAAAGGAATTATTAAAATGGCAATAATTATCAATCCAATTGACCCTGTCGCTTTTTCTGTGTTAGGTTTGCCGATTCGGTGGTATGCGCTGGCTTATATTGCTGCATTTATTGCTGGCTTTTTTATGATGAAGTATTTAACGAACAGAAAAGACAGTGAAATTTTTCTTACCAAATCACAAATGGATGATTTTTTATCGTATTTTGTTTTGGGGGTGATTTTTGGCGGACGATTGGGATATGTGTTGTTTTATAATTTGCCGTTCTTTATTTTTCATCCATTAGAAATTTTTGCGATTTGGCATGGTGGGATGAGTTTTCACGGTGGTTTCCTTGGTGCAATAGCTGCAACATTTTTATTTGTAAAGAATCAAAAATTTACAAAAGGTTCGATGGTACAAAATTCGTTCAAGATATTGGATATATTGGCTGTTTTGGCACCTATTGGTTTGGGACTTGGTCGAATTGCGAATTTTATCAATATGGAAGTAATGGGGCGCGCAACAAATTCGCCACTGGGGATAATATTTGCCGGTCAAACTGACATTCCGCGTCATCCCAGCCCGCTTTACGAAGCGACCTTTGAAGGTCTGATTTTATTCATAATAATGTGGCTGCTTTATTGGAAGACGAATTTGAGAAAACACACAGGTGCGTTGTCTGGTATGTTTTGCATACTGTATGCAGTATTCAGAATCTTTTGTGAACAATTCCGTCAACCAGATGCCCAGATTGGCTTTTTGACATCGTGGGGATTGACAATGGGAATGACGTTGTCGGTATTGGTATTTATCACAGGAATAATAGTTTTGTTTTGTGCACTGCGAAAAAAGAAATAAAAAATGCCCAAATGGGCATTTAATTTTTATGGCGGATGGTGAGGGATTGCCTCGGCACTTTGTGCCTGTGGCGCAATCGTAACGATTTCACTGCACTTTGTTTGTGAAATCTACTGCTTGTCGAACCCAATAACTCCGTTATAGCGTCTAATCCCAAATCTCCATTTCAACACAAATAAAAAATGCCCCACTGGGACATTTTTAATTTGTGGCGGATGGTGAGGGATTCGAACCCCCGGACGAGTTGCCCCGTCAGCGGTTTTCAAGACCGTCGCATTCGACCGCTCTGCCAACCATCCTAAACTTTTGTGTGTACACAGTGTATATTTTGCGTTACAAAAAGTCAAATTGTTTTTGTCGATAGTTTTTTATTGCATTAATTTTTTTAAATTCCTATAGTCGAAATATTGTGAGCGGACCAACAATATTACATAGGATTTAGGATGGATAAAGTAAATGTTTTATATTGTTTTGATTCTAATTTCTGGCGCATGGCTTCTGTGTCGATTGAATCTATGTTGTCAAATGCAAAGGATACAACACTAATAACTGTGCATTGCATAGTTGCCCCAGGAACCAAGGGATACAGAAAAATTAAAAAGATTATAAAATCACATAAATCTGGCGCAGGTCTTGTATGGCGTGTTATAAAACCAAAAGACAACCCTTATCAAGATTATAATAATGTAGGATGGTCTCCGGCAACATACTACAGATTGCTGGCGTGTAGATTTTTTTCGCATCTTGATAAAATATTATATCTGGACAGTGATACCTTGGTTTGTCGTGATATAGCGGAATTGTATAACACAGATATTTCAGATTATGTTTTTGGTGCCGTTCGTGATATGGCAAATATTAATGACGAAAAAAACGCTCTTGGTATGGTTATAAGGAATTTTTCTGAAAAATATTTAAATAATGGCCCGTACTATAATACAGGTGTTTCGTTATTAAATATTAAAAAAATGGCGGAAAACGAACATTTATTATTCGAAACAAAAGTTCCTTTGCGTTTTGTTGATCAAGATTTATTGAATGCGGCATTTGTTGGAAAGATAAAAACTTTGCCTTTGAAATATAACCTTGCGCCCTGTTCCGGTGTTCCGTCGCATTTTACAAAAGAAGAGGCCGACGAAATAAATGCTGGTGGACATGTTATATTGCATTGTTATTGGGTGAAGTTTTGGGATAAAGAACGTTGTAATAAGTTTGTTTACGATTTGTATAACAAATACTGTAATAACGTCGGTATCACTTCAGAATATTTTGTAAAGGCCATGCAGAAAAGGGCAAAAAAGAAAAAGACTTTTGTGCCATTTGTAAAAATGCTGAAAAAAACAATGTCGTTTTTTGGTGTTGAAACACAGGAATAACAAGCATTAGCGGACACAAATTTTTTTTGTTGCATTAATTTTCTTAAATTCCTAATATCAAAATATCATGAAAGAACCAACTGTATCTATTATCTTACCGAATCGTAATTATGCGCCTTTTTTGCCAGACGCTATTGCTTCTATCAAGGCGCAAACTCTGACGGATTGGGAATGCATAATCATAGACGATGCCAGTACTGATAATTCAGTGGAAGTTATAAATAATTTAATTGCAGATGATAATCGTTTTAAATTGATTGTTAATAAAACGTCGCGTGGGATTTCTACTTCGCGAAATCTGGGAATAAATGCGGCGCGTGGTGAATGGATTTCTTTTTTGGATTCTGACGATTGTTATGCGGAATATTTTCTGGAAATGTTGGTAAAACTGGCACGCGAAGCAGATGTAGAAATTGCTGGTGCGCTGGCAAAGATTGTTAACGAAGATTTTCATTTCAAAGTGTCTGATACAAAGTGGAATACGTACGATTATATTTTCTTTGAAAACCCACTGGATATGATAAGGATGCCTCAGGTTCGTAAATGGATTTGGTGTTGGCGCAAGATATATAAACGCAGTGTGTTGAAATACATTCGCTTTCGTGATGAAATGAAAGTTAATGGTGATGATGTTATGTTCATGCTGGATTTACAATGGCATGTTCCGCGTATCGCAGAATCGAATATCGAAGGTGTATATCATCGCACTCACAAGACATCTATAACATCAAGATTCAATATCGAACGTGTTACAATGTTTCCTTTGATGTTCAAGTATATCAAAGATGAATTGTTGGACAAATACAAGAAAGATTTTTGGGATGCGTTTTATCCAGGCTTGTTCTTGTTATTGATGTCAGAGAGTTTTATCAGATTCGGCAGTGTTTTGAATGACCAGAACAAGAAAGATTTAAAGAAAATATTGAAATCGGCATGCAAACAGGTCGTAACAAAAAGATTACCATTTAAACAGCGTTTATTATGCAGGTACTTAAGATGGAAAAAATAAATGTATTATATTCTTTTAATAAAGATACATGGCGCATGGCGGCAGTGTCCATTGAATCGTTGTTGTTGACTGCAAAAGACACTGCGAAAATAGTGATATACTGTATGGTTGAACCTAAAACCAGAGGGTATTGGAAAATCAGAAGAATTATAAGGGCAAACAAAAAACATGCATCTTTGGTGTGGTATCGGGTCAATCCGAAAAAGAATCCATTTAAAGATCATGAATCTTCGAAAGCTAATCCAAAGGCTTTTTATCGTTGTTTTGCGCATCGTGTTTTTAAAAAGATTGACAAGATATTATATCTTAGTACGGACACATTGATTTATCGTGATTTGACAGAGTTGTTTAACATTGATATTTCAGATTATGTTTTGGGTGCGGTTCCTGATATGGCACCGGTTAAAGAATCTGGCAATGTGCTGGGTGCGTATGCGAAAGATTTTTCAGAAAAGTATCTAAACAATGGTTCGTATTATAATGGTGGTGTTTTGTTGATGAATCTTAAAAAGATGGCAGAAAACGAACATCTGTTATTTGAAAACAAGGTCCCGTTAAAATACCCTGTCCAAGATTTATTAAATGCATCTTTTGCAGGCAAAATAAAAACATTGCCATTGAAATACAATCTGGCGCCGGGTGCTGGTGTTCCTGCTCATTTTTCACAAGAAGAAGCGGCAGAAATAAACGCTGGCGGGCATGTTATTTTGGATTGTTACTATGCAAAGTCTTATGACAAAGAACGTTCCAACAAGGTCACATATGATATGTTTGAAAAGTGTGCAGAAAAAATTGGAATGAAACCAGAAAGTTTTATGGCTGCAGATAAAAAGAAAGAAAAAATCAGAAAAACATATATTCCGCACATAAAAGTACGCGGAAAAACACTGTTGTTTTTTGGGATGGAGATAAAATAGCGAAAAATCAAAGAAAAATTAAGACGCATTTTTTGTTTTTTTATGAAAAAAACCACTTGTGTTAAATTTGATTTTTTGATATTCTGTTATGCAAGAAGGAAGGAAAAATGACAAAATACAATTCACGTTTTTTATCAAGCGTCTTGGTAATGGGCATTTTCGGCATCACCAATACTGTTGCGAATGCGGCACCTAGTGTCAGAATGCTAGGAACAAATTCTGCCCGTATCGGTACAAATGCGACTGTGGTAAAGTCGGAAAGCGACACTGCTGCGCCGACACAGCGTCTTGGAACGATTCGTTCAAAGACTGTTAATTCTGTTGCGCCTGTCACTGTTAACAAGGTTGCGACCCCATCTGTTGCGGCAGATTCTGATGCAAATTCTCGTTTAAGCTTGGGAAAATACATTCATTCGGCGGGTCTGAGTACTGGTCCGATAAATGCGGGTGTTGCGTCCGGTGATTTTGTAGCCTTGTCAGATCAAGTAAGAGATTTAAAAGACAGTAAACAAGATGTTATATCTGTCGGCGACGGTTTGGAAAAATCGGGCGCAACCATATCTTTGTCATCGGAAACAGTAGCGTCTTTGGACTTGGCAAACAGTGCGGTTCAACCTGGTGACTTGAATAACTATTACACCAAAGAAGAAATTGGTTCTATGATTTCGGGGCTTGATGTGGAAAATCTGAATTCTTCTATACAAAGTAAAGCCGACAAAGCATATGTGACATCGGCTATAACTGGTGCATTGAACGCTTATTACACGAAGGGTGAGGTGAATTCACAAATCTCGCAATTGAACAGTGATATTTCAGGTAAAGCAAATGCTGCAACATCATTGGCGGGCTATGGAATACAGGATGCTTATACAAAAAGCGAAGTTGATGCAGCAATATCGGGTATTTTTGAAGGTGATGTGAGTGCGGCTTTGAACGGTAAACAAGATACAATCAATGACTTGGGAACGATTCGTTCTAATGCGGCGCTTGGTGCGACAGCGGTTCAGTCTGCGGACCTTGCAGATCAAACCTTGGATATCAATGCAAGAACATTGAAAGTTGCTGGATCTGCTGTTTTGACACAACACCAAGATATTTCTGGCAAATTGAACTCTAGCTTCGACAATTTGTCCGCTGAAGGTAAAGCAAAGGTGGCATCCGAAGGTACATATGATTCGAATACAAGTTATGCTGCTGGTACAATCGGTGCTGCAATCAAAGGCAAAGCAAATGCCGCAACATCATTGGCGGGTTATGGAATACAGGATGCTTATACCAAAAATTATACAGATTCAACATTTGCTAAAAAATCTGATGTTTATACCAAAGGCGCTGTGGACGACATGATTGACGTTTTGGACAGCAAAATTACCTCCGCTGTCGCAGGTGATTTAAGTAGCGAATTGGAAAAGAAAGCAGACAAAGACTATGTAACATCAGCTGTAACAAGTGCGATTGAAGGATTGAATGCTACAAAATCTCAATCTGCAAGCAGCACAAACGGATACTTGAATTTGTCTGTCACAC
>CACZUD010000004.1:0-71419 GCA_902784345.1 uncultured Pseudomonadota bacterium
TATCCACTGCGTGTAGGCATTCCGTTGATAGTCGCACCAACACCATATTTATATGTGCTTGGCGCACCGCTATAATTCGTACCACTGTTCATAGTGTATATTATGCTATAGTCATCAATCGCAGAACACGCCGTAGAGGTTGTAGTGTTAGGCCCACCTTTCTTTCCTGTTGTGGTGTAACCGGTGTAACATGTACAAGTTGTTGCCGAACCACTGGCTGTTGAGTTTGATGGACATGCCGAACATCCACTTGATGTATGATAATATCCAGAATTACACGACCAGCTGCTTACAGGGCAAGAACTTGCCGGGGCACTACAAGAGCCACCATAATATTGTGTGCCACTGGTATAATAACTTGTATTATACGAACATGTGGAATTGGCAGGGCACCCGCTGGTGTTGTTACCAGAGCATGTTCGGGTGCAAGAACCATAACACGCACCGCTGCCATTGCTGTTGCCGTTCGCACTGTTTGGATATGAACTTGACAAGTCAGAACACTTCGAACAAGAACCACTGTTTAAATAATAATTTGAATTACACGCTGTTGCGGCACAAGTGTTTGCACCGTCTTGGTGATATATACCGCTTACACTATATGAATTACCTTTATCACTGGTTGTGCAAGAACGATAACAGTCTCTCTTTTGATCTCTGCCGTCGTCTGATGCAGTATAAGAACTTCCTACTTGTGTTTTACATTCATAACGGCTGTTATCTCCGTCTGGCGACCACCAACCACTTGTTACATCGCTACAACTTGGGTTGTATGCACCATTATTAGTTATGCTGTAATATCCACCTTTACAACTTGTTGTATATGTACAAACCCCGGCTGGTGCAGATAATGTACAATTTGCACCAGTTCCTGCGGCACATGCCGTACAAGTACCCCATACCGCATACAGAGTTACTGTACCACCATTAGTTGTTGTTAAGTTGCTTACACTTTGACCATTAGAATATGTTGCAGATGTTGCAGTACTGCTGGTCGACCAACCAAGGAATTTTTTGGTGCCATTTGTAAAGCCATTGCTGGTTAATGCTTTGGCTGTACCATATTTATGACTGCTGTCGGCGGTGCTGCCTGTTGCACCAGTCGCATTAGCATTATAAACAACCGTATAAGTGTTCGCATCGCAAGCTGTTGCATTAGATGATGCGTCAGCGTGATACCCAGGTTTACATAAGGTCACATAACAAGTACCAGTTGTTGTGCGAGACCAACTGCTGCACCCCGTACATGCGGACGAACCATTAGATCCACCAGCACCACCGGTAAAATACCCATTACATGTATTAGTATATGTACGCGAACCAGCACCGTTTAATATAGTGCAACTTTCTGAACCAGAAGTTGTTTGTGTTGTGTTCGCAACACCAGTACATGAATAACACGAACCGCCATAAAGATAATTTCCACTGGAACAACTTGTGGCTCCACATGTAGCACTGTATGTTTTGGTTCCACAACTTTGTGTACCATAACATGCGGAAGAAGAGGTTGAACCAGCCGGACTGGTCTGGTGATAACATGTTCTGCTAAATGATTGAGCAGTCGCTGTTGCACCAGGTATTGATGTTGTCCCGTTAGGGCATGTACCTGTGCTGGTCGTGTCATAACCACTGTCTGTAAACGACACGTTACATGCCGGACATGTTCCGCTGCTAAGATAGCGATTGGCCGCACAAGAAGTTGCTGCGCAAGTATTTGCGCCGTCTTGATGATAGATACCACTGACCGCAGTAGAACTAGCTATATCACTGGTTGTACATGAACGATAACAATCTCTTTTTTCATCTCTGCCATCATCAGATGCAGTATATGCCGAACCAACCTGACTTGTACAGGCATAACGGCTGTTATCTCCGGCTGGTGAATAATATCCACTACCGACCGCTGTACATGACGTATCAGAAGAATTTGCTAAATAATATCCTGCACCACAACTATAGGTCCAATTGCCGTATGACCAACTGCCACAACTTTGTGTTCCATAACAATCCGAAGAAGAGGTTGATCCGGCAACACTGGTTTGATGATAACATGTACGTGATTTGCTGCGATAGCGTGTACCACCTGTGATGGTTTCCGCATCTGTACCAGTGTCAGTAAACGCTACATTACATGCCAAACAAGTATAGCCGTTTTTATAATAATTTGCAGCACAAGATGTCGCATAACAAGTATTACCTCCGCTGGCATAATATACACCATCAACCGCAGAAGACCCGGTCACATCACTTGTCGTACAATTACGATAGCAATAACTATAACCATCGGTGTTATTACTAACAGAGTTCGGATATGTAGTACCACAGAAAGTACATTTTCCATTGCTATAATAGTATCCAGCAGCACACGATGTCGCATAGCATTGATTGTTGCCATTAAAATATACGCCACTAACTGCATATGACCCACCTACATCATTATACGAACAATTACGATAACAACTTGTTTCACTGGTGGCCAGACCACCAGAGTAACCCGAGTATGGATATGAAGAAGGGCACGCACCGCAAGTTTGTCCACTTAAACAGCCACTGCCTGCACCTGTTGGTGTTGCGCTTGTACCACCACCATTACTGTAGTATCCACTGGAAACCTTACCGCACTTGGCACTTACACAATAGGTTGTGCTTGCAGAAGAAGGTGTGGCTGTTTTTCCACCACCTTCAGAATAATATCCGGCACTCACTTTACCACAAGTTTTATTAAATGGGGAGCTGGTAAGACAACCTGTGCTGCTTGGGCTGCTTGTAGTGGCGCCACCGGTGGAATAATAACCCGCGGCAACCGGACCGCAACTGGCTGTTACTGGCATTCCTTTGCTGTTCAGTATAGTGGTTAAACAACCTGTTCCTGTTCCTTTTGGTGTTAAACTTGTTCCCCCACCAGTAGAATAATAACCCGCGGCAACCGGACCACAAGAGTAACCGCTTAAACAACCTTGATTAGTACTGAGTGGTTGAGAAGATGTTGCGGCACCAGTAGAATAAAATCCTGCGGCTATATAACCGGTTATACCACGAGAGCTGCTGCTTGCTGATGTAGCAGTGGTAGGGCTGCTGCAATATTGTCCTGCAGGACATGCAGTACATGTTAAACTATTTGCTGGTAAATAATATCCACTATGACAAGTGACCGCCCATGCAGAAGCAGATGCAAACACCATGCATAATGCAATCAGTGCACTTTTAAAAAAGCTAAAAAATCCCCGTTTTCCCGCCATTTGCAGGCTTTCCCTTTCTTTTTACCCTTTAACTGTAGAAAAAATTCCAAAATAGGTCAAGCGTCTTTTTATACACTTTTTCATTGACATGTTTTTATGGGGGTATTCTCCCCTTGGGGGGAGTACGGTCGAAGACCGGGAGGGAGGGTTATGTTTCATACGTTCGTTATTATGAAAACACCAGAATATTCCTCCCCCGTCACCTTCGGTGCCACCCCCTGCCAAAGGGGGAATTAGAGATTTGTCGCTGCGCGTCCACCCCCCTTATGTTTCATACGTTCGTTATTATGAAAACACCAGACAATCCTCCCCCGTCCGCTACGCGTCCACCCCCTGCCAAAGGGGGAATTTAGACCACAACAAAAAACGAACTGCATGGCAGAATAAATATATCTTGATTTTATGTGCTTTTTGCGATATTATGCCATATATGATGAAAATATTGACATTGTTTATGTCTTTATTTGTTCCAAAATGTTATGGAATATCACAAACCGCACACCCAAAGATTTACTATGAATAAAGAAACTGTCTTTATTGACAATGAATTGGCGGGTGTGCAAAACAAAAACCTTAAAAAAGGATAAATACATTATGAAAATTAAAGAAAAAATAAAAGAAAAACTAAAAAAGGCGGCAAAACCCGCTAAAAAAGCGACTAAACCGGCACGTGTTGCCGTCAAAGATAAGCCAGAAAGCGATAAAAATGACGATAAAATCTATTTTATGGCGCTGGGCGGATTGGAACATGTCGGTCAAAATATGTATGTCTATAAATACAAAGGCAAATATTTAATCGTCGATTGCGGTATGGGTTTCTTGGAAGAAGAAATAGGGGCTGGCGATGTTCAATACTGTGATACGTCATGGTTGGAAAAACACAAGAAAGATGTTGTCGGTTTTGTTATTACTCATGGACACGAAGACCATATCGGTGCGCTGAAGTTCATTTGGCCAAAGTTCAGAAAGCCAATTTATTGCACGCGCTTTCCAGCACAAATATTGCGTCGCACTTTTGACGGCATTGAATTGGATTATAACCCAGAAAAAGACATTATCGAATTTGATGCGGCCGGGGCAGAATTGGATTTAAATCCTTTTACGGTTGAAACTTTCCATGCTTCGCACTCTATCCCCGAAGCGCAAATGTTGATAATAAAAACCCCAGCAGGCAAAATATTGCACACTGGCGACTGGACATTTAACGATGACAATCCAATCGAACCAAAGACAAATTATGCACGCCTTGCTGAAATAGGGTCTGATCCAAAATTGTTGGCTTGTGTTTGTGATTCTACGTCTGCAGAAAGACAAACCCCACAGACAACAGAAGTTCAGGTTCGCGAAACGCTGACCGAAATTATGAAGAAAGCCCCTGGGCGCGTTCTGGTTACCGGTTATTCACGCAGTTTGGCGCGTATCAAGATGTTTTCAGAAGCTGCAAAAGCATCGGGCAGGGTAGCTTGTATCAAAGAACGCAGCAATCCAAACCCCGTTCCTTATGTTGGATTGCCTGAATTCCGCGAAATGGGTATTGAAGATGGTTATTTGAACAAAGACGACGTTTACACTTTCGACGAAATCAAAGATTTGCCAGCTGAAAAACAGGCGATATTCTTGACTGGTTCTCAGGGTGAAAAGTTCGCTATGTTGACCCGTCTTTGCAACGGCCACGTGAAAGAATTAAAGTTGTTGCCAACTGATACTGTCGTTTTCAGCGCAATTATTATTCCAGGCCGCGAACAAGATGTTTCGTATCTTTATAACAAACTGGCACGTATGGGTATCAAAACTTATACTATATTCGATACGGACAATTTGCATGCGTCTGGGCATGCGGGTCGCCCTGAATTTGAAAGATTCTATGATTTGGTACACCCACAGGTTTCAATTCCAATGCATGGCGAATATATTTCTGAAATGCTGAACGGTAAAATGGCGATGGAACGCGGTGGCGCTAAACATATGATGTTGGTTCATAATGGCGACATTATCGCCCTGAAAGACGGCACAGAACCATATGTTTGTGAATCTATCCCAACAGGTTTTGTCGTTATGGAAGGAGAAACAGAACGCAGTGCGAACGATCCTGTGTATAAAACGCGTAAGAAAATCGCTTCGAACGGTGCAATATTCGTTACATTGCCTGTTGACAAGCGCGGATTTCTTAAAGGTGTACCAGAAGTTTCCAGTGCTGGCATCTTTGAATCTGACGATACAGGTTTTATGAAACGGCAAATTCAAATCGAAATCACAAATGCGATTGATAAATTAACAAAAACCGAACGCAAGAATCGTGATAATTTGTATAAAGCTGTTCAGGTTGCTTCGAACAAGGTTGTTCGTGCATCACTGGGCGCAGATAAAAAACCACAATACAGCGTTCATTTTGTCCAAAAGTAAAAAAAGAAAGACCGGTCAAACGACCGGTTTTTTTAAATACAATTTAACTTTAATAAGAAAATATATTTTATTGATACAACTGAATAATTTTAAAAAAATCACAATTGTCAGCCCCGGCTTTTTTGATGTATTTTTATGAATAAAAAAGCCGGTAAAATACCGGTTTAATTTTTGGCGCACCCAGCGGGAGTCGAACCTGCAATCTTTGCCTTCGGAGGGCAACGCATTATCCAGTTGTGCTATGGGTGCAATATGACGAAATTATACACAAAGCCAACAAAAAAATCAAACATATATTAAACGGTTCGCCTCTTGGCTCTTGATATACAATAACCAAAATCAGAAAAATTTTGTAAACTTCAATTTTTTAAGATTTTGCTAATTGTCTATCTGCGGACTCGCTCGGCATAAATGCCTGCGCGGCAATCGTAACGATTTTGGTGCGCGATGCTTCCAAAATCTACTGCTTGTCGAACCTGCAATCTTTGCCTTCGGAGGGCAACGCATTATCCAGTTGTGCTATGGGTGCATACATGCATTCTATATTATTTTACCCGAACTTTCAATATTTGTTTGCGCAAAGTTTCAGGAAGAAACCGAATGTACGTTTCTGCAAAGACAGATAATAATTTCACACTCAGATTGTTTATATCTACATCTTTTAAGATACCATTGAATTTATTTATATCATATCCGTACATTTTTGCATCTTTCATAATTATAAAGTGCGCCACAGATGCATATTCAAAAAAGACAGAATCCAAATCTAAAATGGCAAACACATCGTCTTTTTCGTCTAAAATAATATTTTTTGCATGCAAATCAGTGTGACACAACCTTTTTTCCGACGGGTTTAACATAGATACAGCTTTGCGAAAAACGCTTGAAAGCAGCGGGGCAGAAATCTGTTCAAGATCATTATATGGAATATTTTCAATTTTGTGAGAAATATCAAAAATTTGGCGATAAACATTGTCTAATTTATCCCCGGTCAAACCTTCTTGTAAGCGTTCGTGTAAAGTTTTTCCTGAAATAAAAGGGTAAGTTTCGCAATAATATTCACCACAATTGTGTATTGAAATTCGTGGGGCTTTGATGTCATAAGTTTCTAAAATTTTGCTTGCCTTAAAATTGTGTTCTGCAACTGCTTTTTTTGAAAATCTGCATACATATTTACCTTTCGGGCGTTCTGCAATATATACAGCATGAATCATCCCAGAAATTGTCGGTTTTATGACTGCAATAGCGTCAGGAAAAATCTGTTTTATGCTTAAAAAATATTTGTCTTGTTTTTTCATTTTTTACAGCGCCAACATCGCCAGCATAAAATCGTCTAAATCACCGTCCAGAACCGCCGCAGAATCCGTCTTTTCCACATTCGTACGAACATCTTTGACCAATTGATACGGATAAAGAACATAGTTTCTTATTTGGCTGCCCCATTCAATTTTCTTTTGTGCTGCTTTGGCCGCATCTTCTTCTGCTGCACGTTTTTGCATTTCTTGTTCGTACAGTTTAGAACGCAACATTTTCATTGCCATTTCTTTGTTTTGAATCTGACTGCGTTCGTTTTGGCAAGTAACAACTGTATTCGTCGGAATATGAGTAATACGAACCGCTGAATCGGTCTTGTTAACATGCTGGCCTCCTGCGCCAGACGCGCGATAAGTATCTATGCGCAAATCTTTTTCATTTATTTCAATTTCTATTGAATCATCAACATCCGGCCAGACATCTACAGAAGCAAAACTGGTTTGACGCTTTCCATTTGCATTAAAAGGCGATATGCGAACCAATCTGTGAACACCAATTTCGTTTTTTAACCAACCAAACGCACGTTCGCCAGAAATTCTGAAAGTAATACTTTTAATTCCGGCAACATCGCCGGGGTGCTCTTCGACAACTTCTATTGCAAACCCGTGTCTTTCACACCAACGAGTGTACATGCGCGATAACATTTGCGCCCAATCTTGTGCTTCTGTGCCACCTGCGCCAGATTGAATAAATAAAAAGGCACCATTATTGTCCATTGGACCACTAAAAAGCGTTATGAATTTAGCTTTGTGGGTGGCATTTGCTAATTCGTTTATGGCATTATTAATATCGGTATCTTCTGGTGATAATTCGTACAAATCAACCAAGTTTTTATATTCACTTTCCAAATCGTTTAATTCGGTCAGTTGTTTTTCAAGATTAGATTTTTTCTGCAATATACCACGCGCATAATCTGGATTATCCCACAAATCAGGCGCGTTAGAAACTTCTGTCAATTTATCGATTTCAGATTGTAATTTTTCCGGGTCAAAGAAACCCCCTTACGGCAGAAATGTCGTCAGAGATTTGATTTAAAATATCATTACTAACCATTACCATACTGTGATTTTATCAATTTATTTGTTCAATTCAACTTTTTTTATTTTTTGATGAAACTTTTATTGCGTTAGATTTCTAAATATGATAAAATATTCATAACAGAGAGGGATTTTTCATGAAAAAAAGTTTATTAACTTTCGGTTGTATTAGTGCATTTTTAATGTCCAGTGCGGCAATGGCAGTATCTGCCGGAACCACCACGAACAATGGCGGACGCGCCACAATCTATACAACTTCAACAGGGTATTCAAATGCTGGATCGCGCGGTCAAAACGGTGTAGTTAATGCATATATTCAAAATCAACGAAACACTTATTTCATGATAACACAACCTGATGTTGATACGGCATGTCGTCAAAAAATTATGAATTGTTTGACAGATTATTGCGGCGATACGACTATTGTCCCTGGAAAAACATCTGGTCGCTGCATGTATGCAACAGAAACAGAATTGTATAACTATGTTTTGCTTTGCCTGCAAAAAGACACTTCTATTTTATTGCCACAATACAACACAATTACTAAAAACGGTTCTGGTGGTATGAATACCGCTGCACGTCTTTGTCCTTCTTATGTTCAACAAGAATTGATGTCATATTTATCAATGGCAAACATGGCAGATAAATTAACAAAATCTCATTCTGATTTATGTGTTCAACGTCGTCGTGAATTAGAGGCCGCTATGGCTTGTCATTCTGTCGCGTTGGCATACGGAAACGAAACCAGCAGTATGTTAACATCTCAATTAACAGATTACTGTGGCGCTGGTGTTGCAGGCGGTTCCGCTGAAATGGTAACTCGTTTTGCAAATGCTGGTAATGTTGGTGCAAACATTTGGGGTTGGGCTGAAAAAATTGTAAATTTGGATTTGAATAACAAAGGTACAAATTGGGAAGCCGCAGTTGATGCTGTCTTGGCCAGTTATACAAATCGTATGAATCTGGCATGTGGTGATAATTTACAATTAAATACAGTATCTCACCCAACAACAACGAATACAACTCCGGGATTACAAACAGCTGCTGCACTTGTTGCAACTGCTGCTTTCCCAACTGCATCGGGGTCGACTGCTGAAAAACCGGGCGATTGGAGTGTTTATATGGAAGTAACTTCCATGTCTGAAATTTACAATTATGCAACGGCAAATCAGGTAGTTAATGCAGGACTTACAAACAATTCTTTGACACAAAATTCTTTTTTAACTTCTTCACAAATGGATAATATGAAACGCGCGTATGAAAAGGGTACAAAAGTATTCATTATTCGCGATAGTTCAAGATGTTTTACTGTTCCAGTGTCGCCATTAACACAAACAGAACAATCGATACTTGCACAATCTTTTGCTAATTGTATAAGCAGATAAACGAACCGCCATTATGGCGGTTTTAAATTACAACTTTTCTTGAAACAGTGTCATTTTTTTGATATAATAGTTCGTATGAAATTATCACGCAGACAACTTTTAAAAACAGTCAGTTTCAGCGCACTGGTCGTTGGTATTGCGCCACGCGTGGCTTTTTCTGCACCTAATGCTTTGCGTTCTGTTCGTACGGGTTTACAGCCCGGTGGAAAAACACGTTTGGTAATCGAAACATCTGCGCGTCCGTCCTATGATTTGTCTTATGGTGATAAACAATTAATTGTTAATTTATCAAACACATCTGGCAGTTCGTCTGTTCAACCAAAACTGGCAAACGGCACGATGATAAAGCGCGTAACACAAATTCAAGACGGCACTAAATTACAGGTGTCTTGCGCATTATCTGGACTGATAGATGCAATAGATAAAAAACAAATTATGATATTGGAACCAAATGGTGATAATGATTATCGTTTGGTCATAGATTTTGCTTCTGGAACGGGGCGCGGAATAAATGGAACTGCAACCACGGCGACAGCAACCAAAAACGAACAAAAAACAGAAACAAAAACAGCAAATAAAACCCAACGTATAATCGTAATTGACCCCGGTCATGGCGGCAAAGATCCAGGGTGTACAGGTAAAGCAGGAACACAGGAAAAAACTGTTGTTTTATCTGTTGCAAAAAAACTAAAAAACAAACTTGATTCAAACGGATACAAAACATATCTGACGCGTTCTAACGACACGTTTTTGAAACTGGCAGATCGTGCAGAATTTGCAGAAAAAAAACATGCAGATTTATTTATTTCATTGCATGCCAATGCGAACCCAAGTCGTGATATGAAGGGGTATTCAATTTATACTTTGTCTGAAAAGGCATCTGACGAAGAAGCGCAAAAATTGGCAGATTCTGAAAACGCCGCAGATAAAATTGACGTAGACGGATTCGAACAGTTTTCTAAAGATATTCGTGTTGCACTTTCCGCATTGCAACAACGTGCTGTTGCAGAATTAAGCGAAGAATATGCAAATGGATGTGCAAAATGTATGAATCGTGCATCAATCGAACAACAAAAGGGGCCCGCTGTTCGCCATGCGCCATTCGCAGTATTGCGTTCAACCGTACCAGGGGCCTTGATTGAATTAGGGCACCTTTCGAACAAAAAAGAAGAAAAACTTTTAAAATCAGATTCCCATCAAAACAAATTAGTTGATGCAATCGTAAAATCGGTAAATGCTTACGATTTTGATGTATAATTTTTTATAATTGCTTTTTATTTCTAAATATATATAATTTCTTTCACAACGGAGATATGGCAGAGCTGGTTGAATGCGCGCGACTCGAAATCGCGTATACAGGCAACTGTATCGAGGGTTCGAATCCCCCTATCTCCGCCACAAAAATCAAATACCCTTTTGGGTGTTTTTTTTGTGCATTTATTCTTTTTGTATATTAAAAAAATTGATTTATAATAACAACCATGAAAGGTTTTTATGAACAAGTTTATGATTTAGTAGATAGAATTCCTGCGGGAACGGTTACAACCTATGGTGATATTGCAAAAATGTTGGGGCGTCCGCGTGCTGCGCGATTTGTGGGATACGCAATGAATGCAGTATGCGAAACAGATAATCGCCCATGGCATCGTGTTACTTTTTCTGATGGACGTTTATGGGACGGTCAATGGGAACGCGTACAACGCAAACTGTTAAAAGCCGAAGGTGTCGGTTTTACAAAAGACGGCCACATAGACGTAAAAAAATATCGGTGGCATCCTGAATCAGAAAACTCACCGATAGATTTACGCGATTTGCCATTAAAATTTTAAGATCTTTTGTGTTTTATCTTTTCAAAAATCTTTTCTTCTGGCAAATCTCTAAATGTCAAATACCAAGTTTGAACATCAAGATTTTTATCGTGATTATTTATCCGTTTTTGTAATTCTTCATTTGTTTGTGGTGCTGTTTCTACAACGGCTCTGCCTGGTTTCCAATCAGCAGGTGTCGCAACTTTGAAAGCATCTGTGGTCTTCAGTGCAATTAGTATGCGTTTTATTTCTTTTAAATTTCGTCCTGTGGTTTGTGGGTAATACAGAATAGTACGAATTATTCCACGCGGATCGATTATAAAAACTGCGCGCACAGTTTTAGTATCTGAAGCATGTGTGTGTATCATACCGTACATTTTTGCGACAGTTAAATCTATATCTGCAATTACAGGAAATGTGATATCTACATTTTTCCAATCTTTAAATTTTATCTCGTTATATATTGACCGAAACCACGCCAGATGTGATGGTATTGAACCTACTGATAAGCCGATTATTTCTGTGTCTAATTCTTGAAATTCATGAATCATGGATTGAAAAGATATAAATTCTGTAGTACACACAGGCGTAAAATCCATAGGATGCGAAAACAAAATTACCCAATGTCCGTTGTAATCATCAGGAAAATTTATCGGTCCATTTGTAGTGTTTGCGACAAATTTTGGTGCAGCATCTCCAATAAGAGGCATTTTTTCATATTCGTTTATAATTTCTTCTTGCATTTTTGACTCCTTTTACATGTCCTAATTTTACCTGTATTCTGGACTTTTTTATATAAGAGCCTTTTCTTAATTGATAATTTGCTTTATTTTTTATAAAATATGGTATCATTAGTAAAAAGAATTAACAAAAGGGTGATTTATTATGAAACGTTCGGACGTTATCAGAACATTACAAGTGCAATTTAAAAACATGCGTGCATCTGATGCCACGGCAATGTTAGATTGTGTTATGGAAGAAATGAAGAACGCTGTTGCAAACGACAATCGAATAGAAATTCGTGGTTTTGGTACTTTTCAACCACGCAAACGCGCAACAAAAAAGGGTTATAACCCAAGTACTGGCGAAACAATGTTTTTGGACGCTAATAAAACCATTTTGTTTAAACCAAGCCGTGAATTAACAAAAAAAATGAATGGATAAATTATGTCAAGGGGAATTACAAATCATAACCGCGATAAATATGAACGCGTTCGCAGATTGATGTGGATAAAATGCGAAGCCTGTGGTCGTTTGGTTTATTATAAAGATTATAAAAGCAATCAATACGTTTGCCCGAAATGCGGACGCGCATTTATAATGACACCTAAACAAAGATTTGATTTACTGTTTGATGATATAAATTGGCAAAAATTTGATTTACCGGTTGTAACAGATGACCCGCTTAATTTTGTCGACAGAATTTCATATAAAGACAGATTACAAGAAGCACGAGAAGATGCTGGCACAAACGATTCTATATCAACCGCGGACGGCAAAATAGGCGGTATAAATTCTACTGTGTGCGTTATGAATGGCGACTTTATGATGGGGTCTATGGGACGTGCAGCAGGTGATGCAATTATCGCAAGCATTGAACACGCAATAGAATTAAAACAGCCTTTTGTTATTGTTACTTGCAGTGGCGGTGCACGTATGCAAGAAAACATTTTGTCGCTTATGCAGATGGCACGTACCACGGTTGCAGTTAACAAATTACACGAAAATAAATTGCCGTATATTGTGATTTTAACAGACCCAACTTTTGGTGGTGTAACAGCTTCGTTTGCAATGCTTGGCGATGTACACATCGCAGAAAAGGGCGCACGTATTGGATTTGCAGGACGTCGTATTATTGAACAAAATATACATGAAAAATTACCGTCTAATTTCCAAACGGCGGATTACTTGTACGATCATGGTATGGTTGATATTGTGGTTAATCGTTCTGAATTAAAAGAAACATTGGAACGCGTTTTGACCGTGTTAACAAAACAGCCCGCAGAACCAAAAGTTATTGATGTAAAGACACCTAAGTTTGATACACCAAAGAAATCGCGTGATACGGGCAAAACACCAGAATATGACAAAGTTTTATTGGCAAGAAATGAAAACAGACCTCATTTCTTGGACTATGTAAATGGTATTGTGGATAAATGGACTTATCTTGCCGGCGACAGGTGTTTTGGTGAAGATGCCGCTATGGGTGGCGGAATAGGTTATTGGTATGGAATACCGTCTGTGATTATCGGGCAAGAAAAAGGACGCACTATTGAAACCCGTCAAAAACACAGATTTGGAATGTCAAATCCAGAAGGATACAGAAAAGCACAACGTTTGATGAAATTGGCCGAAAAGTTTGATTTACCATTGATTTCTTTGTTCGATACCGCAGGTGCTTTTGCTGGTGGCGCCGCAGAAGAACGCGGACAATCTCAAGCTGTCGCATCTACAATAGCGATGGGGTTACGTGTAAAGACGCCTTATGTCGCTGTTAATGTAGGTGAAGGCGGTTCTGGTGGGGCAATCGCAATTGGCACTGCTGACAGGGTTATGATGCTGGAAAATTCAATTTATTCAGTTATTGCACCAGAATCTTGTGCCAGCATTTTGTGGAAAGACAACAAATTTAAAGCCCAAGCAGCTACCGCATTAAAATTGACAGCACGCGACATGGCATCATTAAATGTAATAGACAAAATCATTAACGAACCAGCGGGCGGGGCGCACAAAGACTGGCAAACAACAATGGAATTGTTGGCTAAATCAGTAGCAGATGCGCTGAACGAATTGCGCGAAATTCCGGTTGAAGAATTGATACCAATGCGCGCCAAGAAATTTTTAGCGATGACACGTGATGTTGAAATATTTCAGCCTGGTCCTACATCCGAAGAAAAACAGGTATAAAGAAAAACCGCCAGTATGGCGGTTTTTTTATTTAATACAACTTCTGTTTTATCCAAGCACGAATAATATCTTTTATTTTTATATTTGGGTACATTTCTGTTATTTCTTTTTTGTTGCGACAATATTCTGACAAAGCCATTCTAAGTATTTTTCGATTTGAAACTATACGTCCTATTTTTATTTCTTTTGCGCCGCATTGGTAAACACCATAATAATCACTACATCTTTGTTTAATTACTTGCCCTTTGGGTTCAACTTCATATATTACTGATGATTTTGCCTGAAAAATTAATTTCCAAAGAACTGCATCAAATGCATTGTCAGTAAAATGAATTATGGGCATTTCGACCCTTATCGGCAAACGGCCTTTGAATTCTTCTGTTGCAGAAATTTGTGTGCCACAAGGTATTGATTCAAACTTTTCTAAATTATATTGTCTTTTTATAAAGCAAGTGAAGGGGAACCCACGCCCAACAATTTTATAATATTTCTGTGAATCTGTTCTGTTTTTCATTGCCTTACCTCTGCAACATCAATATAGTGCAAAAAACAATTTTGTCAAACACAAAAACAATAAAAAAAACACCGTCCAAAAGGACGGTTTAGATCTGGCGGAGCGTATAGGACTCGAACCTATGGACCGCTATAACACGGTCACGGATTAGCAATCCGCTGCATTACCACTCTGCCAACGCTCCAGATTGGTGGTATTATATATAAAGCGTTTTTTAAATGCAAGCACGAAATTTTATACCCGTGAAAAAAATCATTAAATTTTTTTATAATTTATGTTTGACATACATCTAAAAATATGATATAAAGGGAATACTTGGTTCCCCAGACGGGGCGGGCTGTCAAATAAGATAAGTCGGGGCAGGCGATTCGTAGCATGTCTGAATGTACATCACAAACCTTCCTTTTCTTTGTGATGAACCAATCAAAAAACAAAAAAGACGGATAACAACATAACGACAATGGCGTTCTGTTTTGTCTGTTTGATATCAAACCAAAGGATAGCGTTATGAAAAAGAAAATCATTTTGCCGTCCCTCTTTGTTTTGAGCTCTTTTTTGGTTGGATTAATGCCAAAAACAAGCAAAGCGGGATCTATAACTTCTTCGCCGAACCCGAAGATAGATTCAGTTTCTTATAACATGAATTTTGATTCGTGTTCTTGGTCACAAAAACAAAACGCCAATTTTGTAGACTATGTTGATTCTTTAAGTCAACAACAGGACAACAAAGACTCTGTTTCTTATACCATATCGTGGTATGGTGGTTCTTGGGTAAAATACACATCCAATGATGGTAGTGGCTTTATAAGAACAGGCGGCTCACGCACATGGCGTAACATGAATCCTGGTGCATTAAGACACGGTGATTTTTCCAAACAATATGGTGCATGCGGGTCAGCTGGCGGTTTTGCAGTATTTCCAACAGAAGAACATGGTATGAAAGCTTTGTGTGCATTGTTACAGTCTGATAAATATGCCAATTTGACAATCGCGGCAGCTATATACAAATACGCACCACCAAGCGATAATAATAATCCAAAATCGTATCAGCAAAAACTGTCAAACATGACTGGTTTAAGTTTAAACAGAAAATTGTATCAATTAACACCAGCCGAAATAGAACGCGTAGCATTTGCTATCAAAGAAATAGAAGGTTGGAAGTCTGGCAAGAACGAAGTTTTCGAAGCAGAACACGCTATGATTTCAAGGGTTTTGGACAAATCAAAATTCTTGGCATACAAAAACTTAGGCCAAAGACAATATAATGGATAATAAAAAAAACCGCTTTTTGCGGTTTTTTATTTTGACTTTATACTAAAAATTTGATAATTTAATTTGTATGACAATATTATTTATAAATTTTTACTGTTGTCGATAATATCTTGTTTCTTTACAAACATAATGTTTGCAATATTTCTCTCTATTGACTATCATCTTCAAAAACACAAAAGGAAAAATTATGTCGCTGAAAGTTTATAATGTATTAACCAGAGCAAAAGAAGATTTTATTACTTTAACACCGGGCGTTGTCAAAATGTACGCTTGCGGAATAACTGTATCGGGTGACGCACACATCGGACACGCATATCAATCTGTTGTTTTTGACGTTATAACAAGATACTTAAGATACGCAGGATACGATGTAAAATATGTTCGTAACTATACAGACGTAGACGATAAAATTATCGCAAATGCTGCAAAAGCCGGCGAAGACCCAATTGAATTTGCAGAAAAATTTATGGCACAAACGGATAAAGAAATGGATGCCCTTGGAAACGCGCATCCAACAATTATGGCACGGGCAACCCAATGCATAGATGACATTATTAACTTTGTGCAAAAACTGATAGATTCTGGGCATGCGTATGTTTCCGAATTTGGCGACGTATATTTTCGCTTAGACAGTTTTTCTGAATACGGTAAATTATCGCATATCCAAGTTGATAAAAACGATACAGGCGTTCGCAAAGACGTTGAACCGGGCAAGCAAAACGATTTAGATTTTGCATTATGGAAATCTGCAAAACCTGGTGAAATCGCATGGGATTCACCATGGGGCAAGGGACGACCGGGTTGGCATATTGAATGCAGTGCGATGAACCTTAAATACCTTGGCGAACAGATAGACATTCATGGTGGCGGTCGCGATTTGGTTTTCCCTCACCACGAAAACGAAATTGCACAAACAGAATCTTTAACCGGAAAACAATTTGCAAAATATTGGATTCATTGCGGTCTGGTAAAGGTTAACGGTCAAAAAATGAGTAAATCTTTGAACAACGGAATATTGTTAAAAGATGTTTTGGCAAAATACGATGCAGACACAATAAGGTTTGCTTTGTTACGCAATACTTATTCTGCCGATATCGATATCACAGATAGTTTATTGCCAGAATCTTTGAAACATGTATACAAAATGTATTCTGTGTTTAATTCTTTGAAAGACCGCGATTTTTCTATGTCAGACAAAGCAAAAACAGAAGCCAAAATCAAAGAAATCACAGACGGATTTGAAAAAGCAATGAACGACAACTTCAATACTTTGGAAGTTATCGCAGCTTCGTTTGGCTGGTTTAATTTTATCAATGCCGAACTGACAAAAAAGACCACAGAATATGATCTGCAAGCGATTGCAGATAAAATCAAAGAATTGTTTGGTGTTCTTAACATACTGCAACAAAAACCAGAAGAATACATTGCCAATATTCGTTCAAAAATATTACAACAAAACAACCTGAATGCAGAAGATATAGAAAAAGCAATATCAGAACGCGCAACCGCGAAACAAAACAAAGATTGGGCAACTGCGGATAAAATACGCGCAGAAATGCTGGACAAAGGTATTGTTTTAAAGGACGGCACCACTGGTACAAGTTGGGATATAAATTTATAAAAAACACTATGAAAATTACACCATTGGACAATATTGATAGTCTAAAAACAGACCATCCGCATCTAAAAACCGTTACAAAGGGTGCGATAGTAAACGATTTGTATCGTGTTTTGGTTGCGCAAACTAAAAAATATACCCATGTTCGAATTCGCAGATTGGACAATCTGCCAATAACCAGTTTTTCAGACATGCAACAAATCAAAAACTATTTCATAGGCGCAGAGCAAATCGCGGTTCAAGTTTTTCCACGCACATCGGACTATATTGACAACACAAACACCTATCATTTATTTTCTTGGCCTGACATGGATGTACCTAATTTAAAAGACATGTATCAATATAACAATCAAGATAAAAATTTATAAAAAAACTGCTTGAATATAGCGTATTTTGTGCTATATTAGTGCGCGTCTTAACAAAGGGAAAATTCATGAATTATCCATATATGCCTAAATCTACCGCACTTTGGTTGATTGAAAACACAGCTCTAACATTCGAACAAATCGCAGAATTCTGCGGATTGCATGAATTAGAAGTTAAAAATATTGCCGATGCAGAATCCAACAAAATGCAAGGGCTGAATCCTATTATTAACGGTCAGGTTACACGTGAAGACATCGAAAGATGTGAAGCCGATCCTGATGCAAGATTGGTTTTGCGTGATGCAATCGTTGAAGCACAAAAGAAACAAAACAAAAAAGGTGTAGGTTATACACCAAAATTACACCGCCAAAACCGTTTAGGTGGTATTTTATGGATTTTAAAGAATTATCCAAAATTAACAGACGGACAAATTGCTCGTTTAATGCGCAGCACAAATCCAACTGTGAAATCTATTCGCGACAAAGTTCATAAATCTTATTCTTTGATTCAAATTCAAAGTCCTATTGTATTGGGTTTGGTTTCTGAATCTGCGTTGCATGATGCGATTGCAAAGGCTGAACGCAAAAGCGGAAAATAAAAATTTTTTGTTTCACATCAACAAATCAAAGGTTTTTTTATGACCAAAAAACTAGACGAAGCAACAAAATTATTGATTGATTCTTTGCCAGAAAGTTTAAAAGATTTGGCATTGTCTGCAAATGAAATAGGTTATTTGTCTCAGATGGATTTTGATAACGCTATCCAAGCAGACGAAGTTCCTGACGAAGAAAAAGACGAAGTTCTGGAATTCTTTAAACAAGATTTAGGATTAGAATTTCTTGAAACTGACAGCAACAGTTTTGCTCGTGATATGGAAAAATATTACGAAGAAGATGACGAAAATTATAATCGTGATAAAACCCGTGATTTGTTAAATGCTGATGCAGAGCAGGTTGACGTCAACGATGACGACTATGAACATTACGCAAAACAGCTGGAACGCAGTTCGACCGGCAGTTTGGTCTTAGGCATACAAGATTCTGTTCAATCATATCTTAAACAAATCGGCACAGTACAGTTGCTGACAGCGGCTGGCGAAATCGCAATTGCACAAAGAATTGAAGCAGCTTCTCGTTTAATGGTTTATGGTTTATGCGAAAGTCCTATGACTATCCAAGCAATGTTAGATTGGTATCAACAACTGTTAAACGAAGAAATTCGTCTGCGCCACATTATAAACTTGGAAGTTATGTATTCCAGTGAATCCGAACAAAAATCATTAGCTGCATTGGCAGACACTCTTAAATCCAAAGGTGTAGATAAAGTCGACGATTTGAACGACGAAGATTTGGACGCATTGGAAGACTCTGTGGCAAATGAAGACGATGACGACGACGAGCTGGACGAAGAAGAAGACGGCAAAAAAGAAGATAGTCAACGCAGTTCATCAGGCGTGCCAATTCCTGTGATGGAAGAAGCGCTGATGCCTATGATTACTGATTTGTTCACAAAAATTAAGCGCGTATTTTCCAGCATGCAAAAACTGCAATCAAAGCGTTTGGATAATTTGTTAATTTCTTCAAAACCTGACGAAACATTGGAAAAGAAATACAACAAATTGCGCGTAGAATTGTTTGAATATGTCGGAAAAATCCGCCTTAACGATGACAGAATTGCCGAAATTATGGAAAAACTGACTCAACGCGATCAATTGCTTATGGGTTTAGAAGGAAAAATGTTGCGTCTTGCACTTGCTTGCAAAATCAAGCGCGAAGATTTCTTAGCAGAATACACAGGCAATGAATTGAATCGTAACTGGGTAAAGAAATTGGCCAGGAACAAAAGCGCGGCATGGCAAAACTTTGCAATAAAACACAAAGAAGACGTATTAAAAATCCAAGAAGATATTACTGCTATTGCCAAAGAAACAGGTCAACCAACATCTGAATACAAGAAAGTTGTTGAATTGGTTCGTCGTGGCCAAGCCGAAGCAGCACGCGCAAAACGCGAAATGATAGAAGCCAACTTGCGTCTTGTTATTAAATTCGCGAAAAAATCCAGCAATCGCGGTTTGGGACTTGATTTCTCTGACTTGGTTCAAGACGGTAATATCGGTTTGATGAAGGCCGTTGATAAATTTGATTATCGTTTAGGTAACAAGTTTTCAACTTATGCAACTAACTGGATTCAACAGGGCATTTCACGCAGCATTGCCGACCAAGCACGTACAATACGTATCCCCGTGCACATGATTGATAATATCCACAAAATCCAACGTGCATCACGTCAATTTATGCACAAATATGGTCGTCAACCAACTGCAGAAGAATTATCCAAGATTATTTATTTGCCAGTAGACAAGATTCACAAGGCAATGAAAGTTAATCTTAAACCAATGTCTTTGGAAGCACCTGTTGGCACCGAAGATGACAGTTCACGCATTGAAATTATCGCTGATGAAACGGCTAAAAATCCGTTCACTTCAGCAGCACAGAAGAACTTGCGCAAAATCGTTACTCAGATTCTGTCTGAATTAGACCCAAAAGAAGAAACTGTATTACGTCAACGTTTTGGCATGTCAACCAACAAAACCAGCACATTGGAAGAAGTTGGTGAATACATCGGTGTAACACGTGAACGTATTCGTCAGATTGAACAAAAGGCTTTGAATAAATTAAAGCATCCTACACGCGCACGTAAATTACGTAGTTTCTTGGAAGATTAAATTTTTATTATAAGGATACAACAAAATGGATCAACCAACAATATTATTTTGTACGGGTTTATCGGGCACCGGTAAATCGTATTTTATAAAAAATGAATTACCACAAGGCGCATTTTATAATTTGCGTTCTGCCACAACACGCCCGATGAGAGAAGGCGAAAAAGACGGCAGAGAATACTTTTTCCGTGATGAAAAATATTTTGAAACAGAAAAGTTTGCAACTAAATTATTCGTTAACGAACAGTTTTGGAAACCAGGTGCCCCCAAATGGTTATATGGCGTTCCAGAACACGAAATCATAAGCAACTGGGGCAAAAATTTCACATACGACGTAATACAACCACGTTATGTTCGTCAAATGATGGACTGGTTTAAGAACGCAGAAAAACAATATAATTTAACCCCTTGTTATACTTTTATGGTTTTATGGTTTTTACCGTTTGGCGACAACTTTAAAACTGCATCCACTCGTCAAAACATGCCTTATGATTTAGAAGTTCGCCGTGCAAACACATGTTGTCTGGAAGATTTTACAAAGGAAAATTTGAAACCGAATTACGGTGTTGTATCAAACCCACAAAAACTGTTCATAGACGACCACTTGCGTGCATTTATAAAATCTGCGGCACATTATGCCAAAACAAAATAAAAACGCCTTTACAGGCGTTTTTTAAACGTTTTTATGTATTGCTGTATATATTATCCCAAGATCTGTTTTTAACAATGTAGCTTTCAGTTTTTCTGCATCATTAGTTTGATCTGCACCACTTAATATTTTTTCAAAATTACGTACAAATTGGGTTGCCTGGGAATTAAATACTTTATCAGATTTCAACAATTCACGAATTTGTTTTTTATCGGTTACATCAAACATTTTCACTAACCATTTGGCAAATATCTTTGTGTCGCCGTTGTTGTACTTGTCCCACACGATTTCTGGAATTTCAGCATTTGCAGCACGAGTTAAATCTACAGACTGTTCATACAATTTTTTCAACAGTTTATCTGCATTATTCAAAAAATCTTTCGTACTGACAGGTTTAAAAGGTGCACTTGGCGCAACTTTTATTGCTTCCATAGGTGCAGAAGCACGCGCAATCATCATCTGTTTGTTCAAACTTTGCATTGCGTCCACAGCTTTGGCATAATCCGCCATTAAATCTATCATTTGTTGACGTGATTCTCCTGCGACATTACCCAATCGCACAGAAGAATTATTTATATTTTCCAAAGATTCTGCAATTGTGGTCTTCATTGTATTGATCTTATCAACCAAAGTATTAACTATCATATTCAAATTTTCACTCATATCACGCGAACCCGCTGCCAAATCTGGCAGGGCGACATAATACTTTTCTATCAGTTCCGACAAAGGCTTTAACTGTTCTGTTGTTTCTGTGGACATCTTGATAAGGTTTTCTGATTGTCCTGACAGTTGTGTATGCGCCTTGTTCATTTCTATCAAAGTTTCACGAACACCAATACCCATACTCTTTACAGAATCAGCAAATTCTGTTGCCGCTGATTTTGTGTTTTCCAGTGTTGCATTCGCCACGCCAGAAACGTCTTTGATTTCACGCACAACACCAGTTGAAAATTCATGAATTTCGCTGTCAAAACGATTAGTAAGTCCAGCCAATTCGTTGGTTATTCCACGAACTGATGCGGTCGTATTGGTTGTTGATGTATTCAAAGATTCAATCGCAGTTTCCAATTTATGCAACTGTTTGTCAATTGAAGTTTCCGCCAAACGAACATTTGCCCCAACCACATTTGCAGTTTCAGTCATAGTATTAACTTGACGGGTTAATTCTTTACCTGCGCGTTTTGTAAATTCTGTCATCTTGGTCAGATAATCACTTAACAACTTATCGTTTTGATGCATTGTTTCGTCATAATCTTTTGATGCAGTCATTATATTTTCAAAATCAGACTTTACGCTTGCGCTTAAATCAGACAGCTGTTGCTGCATAGAAGTACTCGCGGCAGTCAATTCCTGCATATTCTTGGTATTGTCCGCAAAATGCGATTGTAATTGTTCGCTTATTTGTTGTTCTTCCGCAACGCATTTATCAATTTGTTCTTGAATCTTGCCCGCGTTTTCAGTTGCAGTTGACACCGTATCATTTATCTTGTTCAACAAACTTTCTGTTATCACAGCAAAATTATCGGTGGTTTGCTGCACGTCCACCCATCCTTTTGAAGACACAATACCATTAAGCCCATCTATTGTATTTTCCAATCTTTGCGACATAACTGCAATTTTCTTAGTTGCTTCGTCTGCTGTTGCAACCAGTTTTTCGTTTTGTTCAGAAAGATTCTGCTTTATAGATTCTGTATGTGCAATCTGGGCAGCCAGAGCACCCGACAAAGATTTAAAATTATCGTCTATTTTATTTATCTCGTCTTTCAATATAGTTTGCAGAACACGTGCTGCGTCTTGAACTTTTGCCTGTTGAGGATTTGTCATTATTTCCAGCAAAGATCGCATGACCTGTTGGCTTTTTCGCGAAATAAAAAATATCGCGACCATATTAACAAAAACCAAAGAAACCACAGATAATAATATAATTAACAATGTTTGATTCATACTCTTTCTCCTGAAAATAACATCCTTGAAACCTAAGGAAATTTATACTAAAATATTTTCAAGAAAGCAAGAGTATAAATGTCACAAAATGAAGTTTTTTCAAATACGCAGAATATAGCATCAAACCCATCTGAAAATATATGGGTTCAAGCGAATGCTGGAACAGGAAAAACGACTGTTCTGGTACGTCGTCTTTTGCGAATTTTGTTTCGAAACGGCGAATTTAACAACGATATCGCCCCAGGAATACTTTGTTTAACATATACAAACGCCGCCGCAGGCGAAATGCGCAATCGTATTTTAGAGCAACTGCGCCTGTGGGCAATGGCTGACGATGCAGAATTAACAGAACTTTTGGACGGTATCTCGGAAAATCAGCCCGCATCAAAAAAAGATCTGGCGTATGCACGACGCGTTTTTTATATGTATATTGACAATCCAGAAGTATTAAAAATAAAGACAATTCATAGTTTTTGCGAAGAAATCCTTCATCGTTTTCCCTTGGAAGCCGGTATATCACCGTCTTGGTCGTTGATATCTGGAGCAGCACAGACGGTTTTGTTGCAAGATGCGTTTGATGCAATGATAAGCAAATCTTTCAACGAAACAACCGATACAAAGAACACATTAAACGCTTTTAATCGAATTGTAGATATAAAATCAGAGTATTTTTTAGACGAATTACGCGATTTATTATTGTCACGATACCGTGCTTTTTTTCAAGTTAAAGATGTTTGTAAATACAGAAAATATTTCATTGAAACTACACAAAAAATTTTAAAAATCAACAAAGAATTTAATCCCGATTTTAAACCAGATTACCTGCAAAAAATTGTCAAATTAGCACAAGACATTCAAAAAAACTCAAAAAAGCCGGCACTGTATATTCAAAACATTATAGATCTTACACAACAATATATTGATAATACTATAAATTTTGAAAAATACAAATCTGCATATCTAACAAACGACAATACCATAAAAAGCATATTAAAAGACGAACTTTTTATAACAGAGGCAACACGAGTGTATAATATCCAGCAAAACTTGTTGAACGCAACCATTTTTAAAGACACCGTTGCACTTTTTGATTTAGCCTTAGATTTCGCAAACACTTACCGAAAAATCAAACAAGAACGCAATTTGCTTGATTTCGAAGACTTGATTTTATACACACAAAACCTATTCGAAAAACCCGATGTTATGGGATGGGTATTATCACAGCTGGACGTATCGTTATCGCACATATTGGTCGACGAAGCACAAGACACCAGTCCCCAGCAATGGAACATTTTACGCATGTTAGCAGGCGACTTTTTTACCGACGGCAACACAAAAAATAATCGGTCTTTATTTGTAGTGGGCGACACAAAGCAATCAATATACGGCTTTCAAAACGCCGATCCAAAGGCATTTGCACTAAGCCGTGACGCCATCGCAGAACAAATAAAAAACAATTATCGCACAATTCATGAAGTTGCTCTGGACCAAAGCTTTCGTTCTGTAAAACCAATACTAGATACTGTGGATCACTTCTTTGACAATCCAGAAATCGTTCAGAAAACAGGTTTTTACAACAATAAACACAAATGCTTCAGAATAAAAGACAAAGGATGCGTTGAAATACACAACGCCTTCAAATGCGACAAAACAGGAACAGAAAAGAACAAACTTTACGTAAATATGCTGGCCGACAAAATAAAAGACATTGTCCATGGCGGCCATCAGCCAAAAGATATTATGGTACTGGTTCAAAAACGAGGTGCATTTGTCGACTTATTATCCAAAGCGTTAAAAAAACGCGGTATAGATATTGCCGGAAACGACAGGATAAAACTACCAGAATTTTCACCTATAAAAGACATGCTGTATCTTGTCAGATTCTGTATTGACCAGTCTGATGATTATAGTTTATGTTGTGTTTTAAAAAGCCCTTTTTATTGTTTGAAAGAACGCAATATTTTTAATTTGTGCAAAACAAAAAACAACGATAAAAACATATGTATTTTTGATGTTTTAAACGACCAATTCCCAGATATTTACACAGACCTGATGGAAACGATTGAACAATCAAAAAAATTGTCGCCTTATTCGTTTTTTACATATGTTTTAAACAAAAATAACACACGTAAAAAATTCATAAAGGCACTTGGCAAACAAGTTATCGACCCAATCGAAGAATTTTTAACAATGTGTTTAGCATACGAAAGAACGCAACCAGGGACTCTTAGACACTTTATAAAATGGTTTATAACTGGCGACAGCGAAATCAAGCGCGACATGGACGCATCACAAGGTGTCCGCATAATGACTGTCCATGGCAGCAAAGGACTGGCTTCCCCCGTGGTATTTTTGATTGATACACTAACTTTTCCAAAACCAGAAATGATATTGAATGCGAATTATCTGCACAACGATGCTAAATATGATGTGTGGCTTTGGAAAACCGCGGTCAGCGACACATTACAACCAATTATCGAAAAGAACAAAGCAGACCAAATCGCAGAATACTATCGATTGCTGTATGTTGCGATGACACGAACACGCGATGAATTATATATCTATGGTTGCGACACAGAACGTGCACCTGATTTGGTTTGGCACAAACAATTATGGAATGTTTTCTCTCAAAAATCAGACCTATTTATTAACGACGATACTATACGGATTACAAATGACACAGAACTTAACTAAGTTTTTGAAAGAAGCCAAAAACAAAGAATTTGCAACGGCTACAGGGACGCAGTCGCACGCGATTTTACAACGCGTAATTATCGATAACAACCAAGAATCGGGGGACACAGATGTTATCCAAACCATAAAAGAACATTCAGATTTATTGCCATTTTTTACCAAAGCAGCACAAAACGAAGTTCCTGTTGCTGGAAAAATCCATGGTCGTTTTGTCAGTCGCAGGATTGATAAATTGTTGATTAATAAAACAACAAAAACTATTGATTTTGTTGACTATAAAACCGACACAAACAAATCTGTATATATTGATAAATATAAAAATCAACTGCAAGAATACGCAGAATTGTTGTGTTCTGCATACCCAGACTATCAAATTAACGGTTATATTTTATGGTTGCACGATTGGGTTCTTGATAAAATTATTTGATTGAAAAATCATTGTTTTTTTGACTATAATTCAGGCATGTTAAACAGTTTATATATTTCAAATATCGTATTAATTGAAAAACTGAATCTTGGATTCGGCAAAGGTCTTAATATTATGACCGGCGAAACAGGTGCCGGAAAAAGTATCTTGTTGGACGCGCTGTCTTTAGCGTTGGGTGCACGTTCAGACACAGGATTAATTCGTTCCGGTTGTGACAGTGCTTCTGTAACCGCAGAATTTGATTTTATTAACAACAAAACAAAAGAAATATTAAACGAAAACGGCATAGAATTTGATGACAACTTAATTTTGCGTCGCACTTTATCAAACGACGGCAAAAGCAGGGCGTGGGTTAATGATGTGCCAGTGTCCGCAAAAGTGTTAAAACAAATTGGCGACGAAGTTATCGAAATTCACGGACAATTTGAAAACCACTCTTTGCTTGATGCAACAACACATATAACTTCGTTGGACGAATATGCGAAACTAAATTATACGGAATTTAATGATGTTTTATCAAAAACACGCAATGCTTTTAATGATTTGCATCAATCCGAAAAACGATTAAAAGAATTAACTGAATTGCTGGAAAAATCCGAAAACGAACGAGATTTTTTGGAACACAATGTATCTGAATTACGCAATCTGAATCCACAAATCGGCGAAGAAGAAGAACTGGCAACTGCGCGTGCAAAAATGATGGATGCCGAAAAAAACGCGGGGATTTTAAATGATGCATTAGACGTTTTGAAAAACAATGGTAATTCGCTAGATGAACAAATTTGTTCTGTTGCGCACATCTTGGAACGCATAAAAACAGACCCAAATCCATATTCTGAAACAATCGACAAATTATACGATGCGGCTTCAACTGTGGCAGAAATCAGCGAACAAATACACCCGGAAAATACCAATATTGACGATATAGACTCTATCGAAGAAAGATTGTTTGCAATTCGTGCAGCAGCACGCAAACACCGCTGCAGCGCAGATGAACTGTCCACCAAATTGGCAGAAATGGAAACGCAATTAAACGCAATCGACAACAGCGATGCAGAATTAAAAAAATGCAAAAGCGAAGTCGAAAAACATTCAAAAATTTTTACCGAATACGCCAATGTCTTAAGTGATTTAAGAAAGAGGGCATCAGAACAACTGCGCAACCAAATATTATCTGAATTGCCAGATTTGAAATTAGGTTCTGCGGATTTTATGGTCGATATTCAAAAATCCGAACCAACAATAAACGGCACAGACAGCGTTGTATTTATGATAAAAACAAACCCAGGAACACCTTTTGCACCATTACACAAAATCGCATCTGGTGGTGAATTATCGCGTTTTATGTTGGCATTGCGCGTTGCACTTAACAATCCAAACGACAAAAAAACCATTGTTTTTGATGAATTAGATACCGGAATAAGTGGCGCGACAGCATCAGCAGTCGGCGAAAGATTGAATAAATTGGCGCAAAATGAACAATTATTAGTAATAACACATTCTGCCCAGGTCGCGGGTTTTGCGGACAAGCATTTTAAAATATCTAAACACAGCGACAGCAATTCAACAATAACTAATGTCGACGAAATAATCGGAGATGACAGATTAAACGAAATCGCCCGAATAATCAGTGGTGAAAAGATAACTCCGGAATCCATTGCCAGTGCAAAATTATTGATAAAGCATTAAAGTTTCAACACACCATCAGCAAATTCAATAGATGCAGGAACCGCGGAAACGGTACTGATAATCTTGTTGTCTTTATCGCGAACAATCGCAAAACCACGATTCAAAACGTTTTTATACGACAAAGAATTCAACATTTGTCCCATATGTTGCACAGATTGACTTAAAACAGTCAATCTGGTTGATAATATTGTTGGAAAACGCGACACTAATTCGACTCTTTGATGAACATATTGCATTTTTTTATCAATAATTATGTTCATTGTACGCATTAAATCGTCTAATTTTTGCGATTGTTCCATCAAGACCTGTTTAGGATTTTTCAAATTTATCGCGCTTATGCTGCGTTTTAAATTGATTAAATTGTTTGTAAAAGCATTATTTAAACGATGAGATAAATTATCCAATTCTTGTATCAGCGATATTTTTGTTGGCACTACCATTTCGGCAGCACCAGTTGGAGTAGGCGCCCGAACATCCGCTGCAAAATCTATCAGCATCCAATCTGGTTCGTGTCCAACGCCTGATATTAACGGAATATGACTTGCCGCAGCAGCCCGAACAACAATTTCTTCAGAAAAAGGCAACAAATCTTCCAGTGCGCCACCACCACGCGCAACAATAATAACATCTACATTGTTCATACGATTAAAATATTCAATTCCTGCCGCAACTTCTGCAGCCGCAGTATTCCCCTGAACAGTAGCAGGATAAAGCAAGACCTTTACAGGAAATCTTTCGCGCAATCTGTTTTGAATATCTTGGAATGCGGCACCTGTTGGACTGGTTACTACACCTATTGTTTGCGGAAAACGTGGAATAGGTTTCTTGCGCACCGCATCAAACAGACCTTCACGAGCAAGTTTTTGCTTCCTTTCTTCCAGCATTTTAAGAATTGCACCAACACCCGCCATTTCAATCGAAGAGATTATGATTTGATAATTGCTGCGCGCAGGATAGGTCGTGAAACGTCCTGTTATAATAACCTCTGTACCTTCTTCCAATTTGAAATTAACAGGCGTTCCACGCCAAATAATCGCATTTATGGCGGCATTCGCATCTTTGATTGTCATATATAAATGTCCAGATGTCGCACGCGTTATTTGTGATAATTCACCACGAATACGAATTTCAGGGAACGCTGTTTCTACAACTTTTTTAAGCAAAGCAGAAGCGTCGCTTACGCTGAAAATCATATCTGGTTTAACAAAGGGTTCTGGTTTTTCTAGCACAATCAATCTTTTTGTTTGTTTTCTAACAACGGTTTTAACTGCAAAGCTTCGGCAAAACGACCTTCGATATCGTTTTCTTTAAATTCCATTTTTATTGGTTTGCCTAAAAAATAAGGGACTGTCATTCCTGAATTAGTGTATTGATCATAGGTTAAATCCAAAACGGTTTTTGACGGAACATGTAATAAATAATGATGTGGCCCATACGTCCATAATTCATCAATATACATTAATTTCCAATCTGGTTCGCCCCCCATCATTAATGCAAAACCAACACTGGACGCACGACAAAAACCATCAGAATCATATCTGAACTTTTTCATGTCTTCGCCCAAATCGGTCCAAAAAGTTTGGTATTTGACATCTTGTAATTTAAAAGAATCACGAAAATATCGTACCAGATTTTTTGCGCGCACCCGCTGCAATTTGGCCATATTCATTTTTTCAATATCGGTCAATAATTTGCGTGTCGCGTTTTCATAAAACTGTTCTTTATCTGGTGTCATGTTTTATATTATATCATATTCTATAATTCAGTCAACGGCCAACGCGGACGTGGCGCAACAGGTTCACGAACAACATTTCCAATACGATAGTTTTCCAAGCCTGCCCAAGCAATCATCGCGCCATTATCTGTACACAAATTCATTGGTGGTGCTGCAAACAACATCTTTGACTTTTTTGCTAATTCTTCCATCGCGGCACGCACAGCACTGTTTTTGGCAACACCGCCCGCCACAACCATGGTTTTTGGTTGCGCTTTTACAACTCTTTCGTCGTGCAAAGCATTATGTAATCTGTTTGTAATACAATCAACAACAGCAGATTGGAAAGATGCACAAAAATCATTTATAAACTGTTCATCTATATCAGATTGCGATGTTTTATCCAGTAACATACGTGCCGCTGTTTTTATGCCTGAAAACGAAAAATCACAACCCGGTTTGTCGCACAATGGTCGCGGAAAATGGAATCTTTTTGCATTACCAAGTTGCGCACGCTTATCAACAATTGGACCACCAGGGTAACCAAGACCTAGCATTTTTGAGATCTTATCAAACGCTTCACCGGCACTGTCATCCAATGTTTGTCCGATTAATTCATATTTACCAACACCATGAACCAGCAATATTTGACAATGTCCACCCGATGCTAACATTAATAAATAAGGAAATTCTACATCTATATTTGTCGAAGAATCACTGGCAGATGCTGCTTTTAATCTTGGCACCAAAGCATGTCCTTCCAAATGATTAACGGCAACCAGCGGTTTGTTTACCGCACTTGCTATACCTGTTGCCGCCATCCAACCAACCAAAACCCCACCGATTAATCCAGGACCAGCAGTTGCAGCAACAACGTCAATATCTTCAATTGTTTTGCCCGCGCGTTCTAATGTTAATTTAATAACTTCATCAATAGCCAATATATGTGCGCGCGCCGCCAATTCTGGCACAACACCACCATATTTTTGATGTTCTGGAATTTGAGAATATATTATGTGCGACAAAATATTTCTATTGCTGTCAACAATGGCTGCACTGGTTTCATCGCACGAAGATTCAATACCCAAACACAAAGTTGTTTTTCCGGAACTTTCGTGTTCAGCACATGCGCCCATATCTGTTATAATAATTTTTTCATCGTTCATTTTATTTTCACCAATGCTATACCAAGGTTATGTTTATTCTGTTTGCGTTTATTAACATATGCTTCAAAATCAGTATCCATAACATGTCCGTATTGTCTGGATGCATGTCGCAATATGTTTCCCGGCAACAAAAAGCCCATATGAACAACCGCTAAATCTGTCCCGATTTTTTCATAAAACCCGCTGCCATCATGTATAAATAGCACAATCAAAGGGGATTGTACATCTATTTTTGATAAATTTTTATACGGTATATATTCAACATTGGCCGTCTGTTTTTGAAAATCAGTATCGATATTATGAACTTTTTTAAACCATGACTTTTTATCAATCACAACTTTACGCACAGACACATCGCCATATGCACTACTTACATTTTCAAAACCGTTGTTGTTTAACCAATCGGTTTCTATAAAATGATTACGAGAAACAAAATTAACTTCACCGTTTTTATATCTGATTTTACACAATTTTTCAAAATTATCATTCGCAAGAACAGTTTCAACAAAAGTAGCACAATCAAACGCATCAAATCTGATTAAAGGATCAATATCGGGTGCCATTTCTTCACCCAAAGGATCTTTTAAATATTTTGAATTTATATATTGTTCGCCGAAATTATCTTGCTCACCAGTTGTGCAACTTGTTATAAAAAACAATAATAAAAACAATTTATTTTTCATCTGAATTTACATTCTGTGCGCTCATTTGAATCCCATTATAGCAAATAACTATTGCGTCGCGTATTAACATTTCATTTGAATCTGGTAAATTTGCTATTTTATCAACGCATTTAAATAATAATCCTTCGTCATTTGCATTCTTAACCACGCGATTTAGTGTAGAAATACGCTGCTGATCATCTAAAACCAACCATTTTTTCATACGAGCGTTTTCAAAAGTATGGTTTGGACGAATAAATATCCCCAGCACAACAAAGATAAACAACAACACAACAATTATAGAAGTTTTTATAAACAGTTTTATCTTTTGTATTTTTGCGTTTTGTTTCATATTCTACTCACACTTTTCAAGCCAAACATCATAAGTATCATCTTGTAATGGATTTTGTCCAGGTTCGTTACGGTTCATCCAACCACTGAAAATTCTTTCGTCTGTTTTTGTATATATTTCAATAAACACAAAGAAATTTTCCGCATCGAAAGGATCGCTTTGTTTGCAACTTCTAACTTTTATGTTTAAACCGTCATACTGTTTTTTCGCACCAACTTTGATTGGAACAATTTGTGTTTTACCCGCGGCTTTGTTCATAACACGCAACACCGCAGTATCTTTTTCGACATATGCAAAAGCAGGGGAGTTTGATAACAAGAAAAGGGGTGTGATAAACAAACAAAACAATTTAGTAATGTTCATCTCTGCACCCCCTTTAATAGAATTATTTGTCTTCGTTGCCGTTTTTGGCTTTTGCAGACAAATCTTCAACGATACGAGCTTTCTTGCCAGACAATCCACGCAAGAAGAATAACTTCGAACGACGGACTTTACCGACGCGAACTTTTTCAATCTTTTCAATTGCTGGTGTATACAATGGGAATTTACGTTCTACACCAACGCCATAAGATTCACGACGTACAGTGAAAGAAGCATTATTTCCGGTTCCGCCATCGCGTGCAATAACTACACCTTCGAATATTTGGATACGGAATTTATCACCATCTTTAATTTTTACATGAACTTTGACTGTATCACCAGCTTTGAAAGCAGGGATAACTTTGTCGCCTTTTAATTTAGCAACTTGTTCTTGTTCAATTTTTTTAATTATGCTCATTTTCATTTTCCTTTATTAAATCCGGACGACGTTGTTTTGTTATTTCGTCCGATTGTTGTTTCCGCCACCGTTCGATATTGCCATGGTGACCGGACAGCAGGACTTCTGGGACTTTGTGTCCACGCCATACTGACGGACGGGTGTATAATGGCCATTCAAGCCCGCCGATTTCGAAACTTTCATTTTGGACGGCCTCATCACCGCCACCAAGGACATTATCTAACACGCGAACGCAACTGTCAACAAAAACTTGCGCTGCAATTTCACCGCCAGACAATACATAATCGCCAACAGATACTTCTTCAATATCATATTCGTCGATAACCCGCTGGTCAATACCTTCATACCGACCACAGAGCAGGGTTATTGTATCATATTTTGAATATTCGTGCACTAATTTTTGATTCAAAACTTTTCCACGTGGTGAAAAAAATATGATTTTTCCGACGTTTTTAACGGAATCTATCGCGTTACCTAACACATCAGGACGCATAACCATACCCGCACCACCGCCAAATTGTTCGTCATCAACACTGCCATAACTATTTATAGCAAAATCACGAATATTAACGGCATCATATGACCATATTCCCTTGTTCAAAGCACGTCCTACAACCCCCTCGCCAAGGGTTCCTGGAAACATTTCTGGAAATATAGTCAATATATTAAAGTGCATTACGCCACCGTTATTGTTCTATTATCTACATCAACTTTTGCACCGACAAAAGACACCATTTCGCCATTGTCCATTTCGATAATATCGCCAGCACCAAAGTTTTGAAAACCGTCAACAACGCCGATTTTCTTACCATCACGAATAACACAAAAACCAATTAAATCAGATTGATAATATTCGTCAGATTTTAACTTTGGCAAATCGTCACGCAAAATAAATAATTCTGTTCCGCGCAACGATTCTGCCGCATTTCTGTCATCAACGCCATCTATCTTGGCAATGATAACATTTTGTTTTAAAACACGAACAAAATGAAAACTTTTGCTGTCGCATTTATCACATACAATGCGAAAAGATTTAAAATCTTCTGGTTTTTCAGCAAAACTTTGCACCCGAAATTCACCACGAATTCCCTGAGGAGCAACAATTTTACCAACCAAAATATTATTAGCGCTGTTTTTCATTTTCTTTAAAAGTTTTATACAAACGATATTCTTCACAACCGTTTTTGTATGGGCAAGGTGCAAAAGAAGTTCCGTTTTCTATCCCTTTTAACATATCTTTATTGTCCGCATATCTACGTTTTGCCCAATCACAAAACAGTTCACATTTAGTTTCCGGCACATATGGGCAGTCGAACTCCTTAATCTCCTTGCTGACACCACTTGCTGTCAAAATATTATATGAACACAAACTTAACACTTGAATTTTTGGTGTAACATAAATAGTTTTGTTCTTTAACATTTTTAACCCCATTGCTTTTGTTTACAATCATCACACAATGCTAAATATCCATGTGGACAACAGTCTTTCCCGTCTGTGTAAAAACATCTATCAACATTATTTTTAGCACATCTTTCCACTGTTTCGCGCCAAACATTAAAACGTTTTTGTTTGTCATAGCACCACATGTTATTAAAAGGGCACCGCTGAAAAGACCATTCTTCCTTGCGACTGGCTGTAAAAAGGGCTTCTTTTTCGGACATTCGCGCGGAAGACACCAACACGGAGTTCACAGTTATTTCTGTGACAGACATATTTGGTGAAAAATAAATCTTTTTCATAAACGCGGTCTCTTTCTATTATTCAGCAACAGCTTCTGCGGCAGGTTCAGAAACAGCTTCTTCAGCTGGGGCTTCTGCAGCAGCCTTTGCAGCGGCTTCAGCAGCAGCTTTTTCTTCTGCTATTTTTGCCAATTTATCAGCTTTGTCTTTCGCTTTCATCTGAGTTTTTTCAGAAGGTTGATTTTTCTTTGTTTGATTTGGAACTGGTTTCGCAGCAACCAAGCCAGCATTTGCCAAGAATTTATAAACACGATCAGACGCTTTTGCACCCTTTGCCAACCATGCTTTGATTTTTTCAACGTCCAAAACAACACGTTTTGCGTCGTCTTTTGCCAACATTGGATTGTATTTACCAACTGTTTCCAAAATTGCCCCTGAATTACGTGCATTACGAGAATCTGTAACAACTACGTGATAATAAGGACGTTTTTTTGCACCGTAACGTGCCAATCTGATAACTGTTGCCATTTTTTTGCTCCTTGTTTAAGTTTTTTTCAGATATCTTGTTTCCCAAAAACCACACAAAAAAACATTCATCAAGAGCGAAAACTCGCCGGTTGATGTTCCTTGTGCATACCGCACACAGGGTTATTAATAATGGCAATCTTTGGGATTTGCAGGTCTATTATGTATCAAATTTTATCAAAAGTCAAATATTTGTTGGCTTTTATCTTTGTTTTTGACGGCATTGTTTATGGCACCAAGAATCCTGTTTACGCAGACCAAATCCACCTGTATTATACCGCGGCGAAGAACTTTTAGAATCACAAAAACCTTCTACTTCAAAATCAACATCAATATTGATATCTATTTTCAGTTTATAATGTTTGCTGTATAATGGTTTCGCACCACGCAGATTATTGCATATTTTATGTGCAGGTTGCAGATTTGATAAATCATAACTGCCGCCTTTTGATTTTGGTATCTGATGATCCCACGTAAATCCCAGCTGTCCAGACTGATCTGTTTCTGTGTCTATTTTAATTGGTTGCCCGCACAATTTGCAAACTGGATAAACGTTATAATCGCCCATTATCGCAAAAATTTGTTTCATATGTTTGCGACTCAAACAATCGTTTACATGATCTGTTCTTGCCAAATCATTTAACAACTTTTTAACAGTTTTGCGTATATCTATATGAACGAAAGACGCACAGTCTTTTCCACACTGTGCGTCTATCAGAATTTTCAGCAAATCTTTTAAATGTGCTTTGTCCATCGAATTAACCAAACGGCTTGTTGTTTTCAGGGTTTCTTTGACTTCATTATTGGTCATAATCGTACCTTTTTGCATCAAAAATATTCAACACCGTTATTCTGACAAAAAACACTTATAGATGTCAATAATGTTTTTGCAAAAATTCAACATAACATTTGTCAATTGAACTTTTGGTGCGGGCAAAGGGAATCCGAATGTATAAACACACAACGAGTTGCGTTATTAGCAACGAATTGATGTGTGCCTAATAAGGATACCCGCTTCACACAAATCACACTTCAAACTTGGTGCGGGCAAAGGGAATCGAACCCTCGTCTAAAGCTTGGGAAGCTTTCGTTCTGCCATTATACCATGCCCGCGTTCGCTGTATCATACTATCATTTTGTTTTTATGTCCAGCACTTAAAGCAAACACTCTCTACTTACCTTTGATATCTGTTTTGTATTTCTTCAAATTTACTTTGCACGCTACGTAAAACCTTACGAGAGACATTGTTTTTTTGTTTATTAAGTTGTTTAATCAGTTTATTAACAAACAAACAATCCTTTGGGGCCAATTTGCCACTACGAACAAGAAACGTCATCTGCATACTTAATTCTGTTGCATCCATTTTGTATTCATTCATATCCGCCACCTTTGGTTAGGTTTATCTTGAAGCTTTGTTCATATAATTTATGATATCGTTGAATAATACTTCAGCATGACGCAAAGCCGCATCTTTCCATCTTTTATCAGAAGGATACCAGCTTTCTGTCAAATTTGCCCATGTTTCATGATTGATTTCGCCATAATGCAGCAAATCATATCGTGCATCACCCATATCCATACGTTTATACACTGGCGACATTATTGGAAATTCTCCGGTACCGACTTCAAAATCCGCAGTATAAATCGGAATATTTTTGAATTTATAACGATTTTCCAAACAGTCTACCAAATCACCCAAAAGAGTAGGGGCGTTCACCGCATCATTATCTGGAACAATCGGGACATTTGGTGTCAAAGTGTTTTTGAAAAATAATGTGTTTTTGTGTGTTTCTGGATGAGATACCAACACAGTACTTGTTACTTCTGCACGTTTGCGATAGAAACGTCCAAGTCCAGTATGCAAACCAACCGAAATCAAAGACTTTGCATTATTTCCCATTATATCATCATATATGCGCATAGTCGTCTTGTTTTCAGGCAAAGTTTCGCATCCGCCATAAAACAAACCATATGGTTCATAGTATTGACCATTACTTATCGCAGCCCAAACACCATCTTTCAGGTGCTTTTGTCTGAAGTTTTTTATTGCTTCTTTTTTAATGATTTTGTCTGGTTTTGATAACAACACAGGATGAGCAATGGCATATTTTGGATTACCAGGTAAATTTTCTGGTTTTGAAAAATCTATTCCAAAGTTTCTGTTTAAATCTATCAGACCACCATTTTTTTTATCAAAAACCTCTCGCGTACGGTTTTGCATTCCCCAGCCATTAATCACATGAATCAAAACAATAGAAAATTTATCTAACGCTTTTTCTGATATTTTTGGCAACATGTTTGATAGAAACATATTTTGTGCCGCACTGCCAAAATATCCTTCTATTCCATGCACCCCTGAATTTATAACGATTTTATCATCACCACTGCCAATCATTACACATGATACTTCGTACTGCATACTCGGCGCTTTATAAAAAGATAATACACCAGCCCCGTTTGCATTACGAACAAATTTCTGGGTTGCTTCAAACCAATTTTCAGAATAAAAATTCATTTATATTCTCTTGTTTTTTATTTTACAGGTATTTGCAAATTTTGTTCTGGAAAAATCAAATCTGGGTTTTTGATGTTGTTACGTTCTGCAATCATTGTGAACAATATACCACGACGCAAGAAATTGCGTGCTATAATCCACAAACAATCACCACGACGAACAGTGTAAAAAGTATCGTCATCGCCTGTCATTTCAGGCATAACGAAAGAGTGCTCTACATTTGCAATCGTTGTTCCTTCGCCGTCATGCAAACGAATATTCAATTTGTATTCTTTGCCACTTTCCAGTTTACCAACATCTGCACCAAGTCCAAAATTCTTATAATCTGACACACGTGCAAAACCAATATATTCATCGTTCAAAGTCAAAGAAACACGCAATCTTGGCAAAGCTTTGCCAGTTACAACCATACGACCATTGTCCATATAGTCTATCTTTGAAACGATCAAATCGCCATCCATTAAAACAGGTGCCTGCATTACTTTACTGCCGTTTTTGGTCATCAATAAAGACACAGAATTTCTGTATCCTTGTTCAGAGATATAAACAAAAACAGAATCTGCAGATTTAATATTTTTATCACTGTCTATTAACGAAATAACATAATTACCAGGCTTTAACGCATCGTTTGGTGCATAAACAAATTCACCATCTTTGTTGGTGTGTTCTGTGGCAACAATTTTCTTATTAATTACAACAGAAATGTTAGATTCGCGAACATTACGACCTGCAACTATGATATTGCCTGTCTTTTCGATACGAACCAAATCGAATGATGGGGTAGTTTGTTTTTCGGTATTTTTTACTGACCTGATAATAGGTTCTGGTACAGACGGCGCAATTACTTTGACTGGCGCATTTATTTTGAACAACATTACAAACACAGCAATTAAAACAACCAACAAAGCGCAAACAATTGGGAACCAATACGCACGTAAAACCGCCTTGTTTCTGGATTTTTTTTCTGGTGTCTCGGTCGCAATTTTTTCTTCTGGCTTTTTAAAGACATTAAATCTTTGCAAGAACTTGCGTGTAAAAGTGCGACGATTTTCCAACCAATCCTGTTGACGGTTAACTGCATCATCTATTAAATCATCTGTGCTGCGTTTTGTTTTTCCAATATTAGTCGTTGCCATCATTATACTCCTAGGCTTATTTCCTTTGACAAAATTATTGCAAAAATGGTTTGTTTGTCAAGGGTTTTATGGTATAATGCCAAGAACAAGATGACAGGAGATAAAATTGGCACACAAAAAGATTGGCATCATGACAACTGGTGGTGATTGTTCCGGATTGAACACTGTTATTCAACGAATTGTTGATGGTTGTGTTCGTCGAAAATGGGATGTGGTTGGCATCAAAGACGGCACAGATGGATTATGTTGCACACCTGCAAAAACAGTTGATTTAACAGACGAAAGTTTTCCATTTGCTTCTGCACACTTGGCTGGCAGTATTTTATCAAATGGACATGCAGGCGCAGAAAATTTTATATCGGCGGCACGTGTTGGAAAATTAAGTGCTTTTAATAAAAAACTAAAAAAAGCATTACAAAATTTAAAATTGGACGCATTGATTTTAATTGGTGGCAATGGCAGTTTGTCTTTGGCACACATGTATCGTGAAATATATTCTGATTTGCAATTAATCGCGATTCCAAAAACCATTGACATGGACGTCCCATCAACAGATAAAACAATCGGTTTTGATACTGCAGTGCAACAACTGGTTTCTTATTGTGACCAATTATTGTTAACTGCACGCAGTCATCATCGCTGGTTTGTAGTTCAAACCATGGGACGTGATTGTGGGGAATTGGCACTTAATGCCGGTGTTGCAATTGGTGCAGACGCAATCTTGATTCCAGAAATTAAATTTGATGTTAATAACCTGGTTAAACATATAAAACAATCAAAGCGCGATTATGGAATTATTATGGTATCCGAAGGAATCTCTATTCGTGGACATTCTGGCAAACCTGCAGACATGATTTCGCGCGCACTGAACAATGCAAACATACCAAACAGAACGGCTTTCCCAGAACACATACAAAGGGCAGGCGACACCGTTGCCAGCGACAGAATTTTGGCAGCTGGCTTTGCGGATACCGCTTTGAAAGCAATCGAAAACAATGAAACTTATGTTATGACAGTGGTACAAAACGACGAATATAAAACAATATCTTTAACCGATTTCTTTAACGCAGGGAAACAACAAAAAGATCCACATATCAAGGGCGTAATGACATCAAATAGATATGTTGAACCAGATAATATTTTATTACAAATTGCAACCGATATGGGAATTTATATCGGCGAAAAACACAAATAAAAAAACTGGGCTTTTGCCCAGTTTTTCTTAAGGAGGAAGGAAAATTATTTCTCAGAAAAATCTGCATCTGTGGTTTTGTTATCACCAGATTCAGATTTGTTTTCTTCTGATTTTTGTGCTTCTTGTGCGGCTTTATATACCGCTTCGCCTAATTTCATGGCTTTTTCAGTCAAAGCTTCTGTCTTTGCCTTTAAAGATTCAACAGTTGCTTCAGCCTTTGCCAATTCATCAGACAATTCTTTCTTTGCATTTTCGATTGCTTCGCGTTCTTCTGCGCTGATTTTATCACCATGTTCTTTCAGTGATTTTTCAATGCTGAACACTGCGGTTTCTGCTGTATTTTTTGCTTCTGCCAATTCTTTTTTCTTTTTATCGGCTTCGGCATTAGCAGCCGCTTCATCGACCATGCGTTTGATTTCGTCTTCTGACAAACCACCATCAGATTTAATAGAAATCGCTTGTTCTTTGCCTGTTCCTTTATCCTTTGCAGATACATGAACAATACCGTTCGCGTCTATATCAAAAGATACTTCGATTTGTGGCATACCACGTGGGGCAGGTGCAATACCTTCCAAATTAAATTGACCCAACAATTTATTATCCGCAGCCATATCACGTTCGCCTTGGAATACGCGAATTGTTACGGCAGATTGATTATCTTCTGCGGTAGAGAAAATCTGTGATTTCTTTGTTGGAATTGTTGTGTTACGGTCAATCAAACGTGTGAACACGCCACCCAAAGTTTCAATACCCAATGACAAAGGTGTGACATCCAACAACAAAACATCTTTGACTTCGCCTTTCAAAACACCACCTTGGATAGCAGCACCCAATGCGACCACTTCATCAGGGTTAACGCCTTTGTGTGGTTCTTTGCCAAAGAATTCTTTCACAGTTTCAACAACTTTTGGCATACGTGTTTGACCACCAACCAAAATAACTTCATTGATTTGAGATGTTGTAAGTCCCGCATCTTTCAAAGCTTTCTTGCAAGGTTCGATTGTTTTTTCAATCAAATCTTCAACCAAAGATTCCAATTTTGCACGTGTAAGTGTGATATTGAAATGTTTTGGACCAGTCGCATCAGCCGTCAAATAAGGCAAATTGATATCCGTAGATGTCTTTGATGACAATTCGATTTTTGCTTTTTCTGCGGCTTCTTTCAAACGTTGCAACGCCAATTTATCATTGGACAAATCAATACCTGTTTGTGCTTTAAATTCTTCAATCAAATATTTCAGAACGCGTGCATCGAAATCAGAACCACCCAATTCTGTATCGCCGTTTGTAGATTTAACTTCAAACACGCCATCTACGATTTCCAAAATGGACACATCGAAAGTACCACCACCAAGGTCATATACAGCAATCGTGCCATCTTTGTCTTTGTCCAAACCATACGCCAAAGCAGCCGCTGTTGGTTCATTAACAATACGCAAAACGTTTAATCCCGCGATACGACCAGCATCTTTTGTTGCCTGACGTTGAGAATCATTAAAATATGCAGGTACAGTAATAACTGCATCTGTAATTTTTTCACCCAAATAGGCTTCTGCATCTTTTTTCAATTTAGACAAAATCATCGCGGAAATCTGAGAAGGCGCATATTTTTTACCTTCGATTTCAACCCACGCATCACCGTTTTCGCCGGCTACGATTTTATAAGGAACACGTTTTTGAATTTCTTTAACCGCATGGCTGTCAAAACGCAATCCCATCAAACGTTTAATTTCATAGATTGTATTTTCAGGATTTGTAACCGCCTGATTCTTTGCGGTAATACCGACCAAATGTTCACCATTTGCAGTTATTGCAACAACAGAAGGTGTTGTACGTTGACCCTCTGAATTTTCGATAATTTTTGGATCATTTCCGTCCATGAAAGCCATAGCGGAATTAGTTGTACCCAAATCAATACCTAATACTTTTGCCATAGTTTTTACTCCTTAAAGTTTTTTCTGCTTACGCCAAATATAGTTATAAAAAGCATGGTTTCAAGGGGGCAAAAACAAAAATATTACACGAAAATATTCACAAAAAAACCGCCCGTTTGGGCGGTTAAATTTTTTAATATCAAATTCGATATTATTTCTTTGCAGGTGCAGCCTTTGCAGCAGGTGCAGCGGCAGCAGCCTGTTGTTTTGCATCTGCTTCTTCTGGCATTTTACCACCGATTGTGGCGAAAGCCAAATCTGCCATATGCAAACCCAATTCGATACCTTTTGGCAATATCAAATCAGAACCATGAATTGTGTCGCCAATTGTAACATTTGTTAAATCGATAGTGATTTTTTCAGGCATATCGTTTACCAAACCTTTAAGCGCAACTTTACGAACAGCAAAGTTCAAAACGCCACCCAATTTGATACCTTTGGAAATATCTGCATTGATAACTTCCACAGGAACAACAACATGAACAGGTTCTTTGACATTAATACGTTTGAAATCAACGTGAACAACTTTGTCGGACACTGGATGATATTGAATATCCATCAACATAGCATCTTCTTTGCCAGCGGCAGTTGTGATTTCGAATAATTTTGTTCGCAATGATGGTTGTACCAACAACATATTAAATTCGCGTCCGTTCAATTCAATGGACACAGGTTCTTTCTTTTCGCCATAGATAACAGCAGGGATGTTTTGGTTCTTGCGAACTGCACGTGCGGCCCCCTTGCCAGCAACTTTGCGAATTTCAGCATTTAATTTAATAGCCATTTTTAATTCCTTTTTAATGGTTGTGTTTAAGTTTCACATGACCTCCAAGGGTGTCATGCGGGCTATATTATTTACTAAAACACACGAAAAATCAAGTTTTTTCTTATTATTTTTTCTGTAATATCACAAATCTTGCGCGTCCATAGGTTTTATCACGCAAAATTTCCCAATTTTCAGAAAAATCTGGCATTTTTTGTATGTTTTCGAATTCCCAGATTAAAACCGAACCGCTTTTTGCAATTTTGCTTAATTTCTTGATGAATAAAACACCAAAATTAAAGTCCGGATAGGGTGGGTCAACAAAAAACAGGTCTGTTATTCCGCCAAACCGCGATATTGCAGATACTGCATCACACATTTCAATTGTGGCGTTTTCGTTTATTGAAATAACATTTTTCTTTACTGTGTCTATTGAAGATTTTGCATTGTCGGTAAAAACAACCATTGGTTTATCAAACCGCGACAAACATTCCAAACCAAACGCACCAGACCCAGCAAATACATCCCACACAGAAATCGGTTTTGTTGTATCAATAATACTGTTTAACATATTAAACAACGCACCACGTGCCATATTTTGTGTCGGACGCGCATCATCTGGCAGATTTAATTTCTTGCCACGATATTTACCGGAAATGATTTGCAAATTTGATTTCATGTTGTAAACTTTACCGTATGAATTTTATGAATCAAGCATTTTTATTAGCAAAAAAAGCCTATCAACATGGTGATGTTCCGATTGGCGCAGTCATAGTGCGCGACGGAAAAATTATTGCGCGTGGCGAAAACAAAGTACAAAAAAGCAAAAATCCAACACTGCACGCCGAAATAGTCGCGATTAATAAAGCATGTAAAAAACTTGGCACTAAATTCTTGGACGATTGCGATTTGTATGTGACATTGGAACCATGCGCGATGTGTGCAACTGCGATTTCTTTTGCGCGCATAAAAAATATCTATTTTGCCGCAACGGACGAAAAGGGCGGTGGCATTACATCAAACGCGAAAATCTTTGAAAACGATAAACACCTTTGGAAACCAAAAATTATTCAAATGGATGAATACGCCGAAAAATCTGCACAAATGTTGCGTGAATTTTTCAACAACCTGCGCAAAAAGAATTAAACCAAACTTTTGCCTGTCATTTCATCCGGCTTTTCAATACCAACCAATTTCAGTATTGTTGGTGCAATATCCGACAGTCCGCCCTCACGCGCAACATAATTGCCATTTGAAACCATTATAAAATTCACAGGATTTGTAGTATGCGAAGTCAATGGCACATTGTGTTCACTGTCCCACATTTGTTCTGCATTTCCATGGTCTGCGATAATCAAAACACAGCCATCTAAATTCAGCACAGCCGGCACAATGCGCGATAATTGTTTATCCAAACATTCCATTGCTTTGATTGCCGCAGTTTCATTTCCAGTATGCCCAACCATATCACCATTTGCAAAGTTTAATAACACGACATCGAATTTGGAAAGTCGTGGCAAAAGTGCATCTGTAATTTCATTTGCGGACATTTCTGGTTTCATATCAAAAGTCGCAACATCTGGCGAAGGAATTAAAACTTTTTCTTCGTTTTCATAATCGATATTGCGTTCTGCATCCATAAAATAGGTTACATGATTGTACTTTTCTGTTTCGGCAATACGTAACTGCGTTTTGTTGTTTTTCGCCAATATATCACCCAAAGTGTTTTCTGTTTTTATATCGGGCAAAAGTGCAGGGCATACATCATCTAAACCTTCACCATACTGTGAAAAACATAAAATATGACAACCGTTTTCAACCACTTTACGCATAATTTGACGTGCCCTGTCTGAGCGATAATTACAGAACAAAAATCCATCACGTACGGTCAATTTTGTTGGCACAATAACAGTTGGTTTAATGAATTCATCTGTTTCACCCCGCGCATAAGCGTCTGCCAATGCAGCATCTATTGTTTGCGCATGATAATTCGATTCACCACGTTCAATCGCCGCAAAAGCCAAATCTGTGCGGTCTGTATTATTGTTTCTGTCCATTGCATAATAACGACCACACAATGTCCCAAAAAACACAGCATTATTCTCAAACCCGTCCGCCAAATCTTGCTTTATAATATCGATATATTTTTGTGCAGACTGTGGCGGTGTATCACGCCCGTCTGCAATAAAGTGAACACACACGCGCAAATCATTTTTTACAATGTATTTAATTGTTTTGATTATATCTGCCAGATTTGCATGAACGCGCCCGTCAGACATAAGGCCTGCAACATGAACAACACCGCCATCCGCCCGAACAGATTTTATAAAATTATTAAGCGGTTTATTTTTTGATAAATCTTCGATTTCAAATCTGCGCAAAAATTGGTTAACTATGCGTCCTGAACCGATTGTAATATGTCCCACTTCTGAATTTCCCATAATCCCATCAGGCAGCCCAACAGCATTCCCAGACGCATCCAATTTTGAATGCGGATATTTCTTTAATAATTCGCTAAAATAGGGCATTTTTGCCAAAGCGACGGCATTATGCGTCTTGTCTTTATTGATACCGACACCGTCCAAAATACATAAAACAACTGGTTTCATTTTAATCTTCCTTGTGGTTTTTATGGTATCACATATGTTTTTTCATTGCAAAATAAAAAGAAACATTGTATAAAATAAGGCATAAGAACTTTTTCTTATTTTTTACAGAGAGGAATAAACAATGGTACGCAAAGCAGGACTTATTAACGAAGTAGATCATCACATTGCTCAACGCTTGCAATTGCGCCGTGTTATGTTGGGTATGACGCAATCGGATTTGGCGAAAAAATGTGGGGTCAGCTTTCAACAAATTCAAAAATATGAAACAGCGGGCAATCGTATTCCGGCTGCACGTCTGTTTGATTTAAGTCAGGCAATGGAAACATCTGTGGCATTTTTCTTTGCGGGTCTGCCGGGTAATTATCCCCCAGAAACCAAGGCTATTCGTTCAATGCGTGTTTCTGAAGCAAAAGAAGACGACCCATTAAGCAAAAACGAATCTTTGCAGTTGATAAATTTATATTGGAATTTACCAACAGACGCACAACGAAAAACAATAATGGACATGCTGAAATTATTGAATGGTGAAAACAAATAAAAAAACCGCCAAATTGGCGGTTTTTCTAAAGAATATGTCAAAAACTATCTTGCTCCAAGAACACAATCTTTGAAATCTTCACTTGATTCTTTGGTCCAACATTGCTCATTTATCATTTCGGTATTTCTGCCCCTTGGTCCGTATTGCATAAGATCCTTTGATATAACATAACTGGCCTTGTTACATTCACATGTTGATGCTTCAAAAACATAACCTTCTTCACATTTAACAAGTTTGCCATATAAAGAAACCAAACCACCTTCTTCATATACATCTTCTTTCTCGCAAAGTCCTGTATTGAACCCATTATAATCTACACAGTTAAAGTTTGCATCAAGGGCTTTTGATCTGTCCTTGCAAACAATAATGTTACAACTGTCTTTCATTTGTTTATTATGGATATTAGATTTAAAATTAGAATCTGAATATCCATTACACCAAACATTTGAACCACAATTTTTAGAATTAATTTCACATTTATCATTTTTTGTAAAACCTTGGGCACACAAAACCTTTGATATACCAGAAATCGCAGGCCCAGACTTCAGCGAAGTTGGAATCTGTGAACCAACAGAACTAACTAACATTGGCTGTGCAACCACACCATGTTGCATAAAATCAGTCGCACCCAAATAAATAACATGTTCATACCTACCTGACATCTTATCCCTTGCAAAATACTCCATGTCATCCGCAACCCCCATTCGCCATTTGTGCAAAGTAATAGAATCACTATTCTCATACACTCTTTGTTTAACTTTGCTTATATAAGCAGCAATATCGTCTGTATTACATGGCGTATCATTACCAGTCGTTCCTTCCTTAACTTCTTTACTACAGGTAGGTCCATCGTATCCGGGTTGACAGAGCACCATACAAGGCATTTGCGGCCAATTGGGTTGCTGATTAATTATTGATAAACCACTAGGAGAAGACACGGCAGACAACTGAGTTAAACAAAATTGGCCACCATGCTCATATATTTTTCTTGCTACAAACACCATAATGGCAACATCATCTTTTGTAGTTATAATACGATCTTCGGTTCTGGCATCACCCCTGATATTGGCAACCTGATCATAAGACATGTTTGTACAGCAAGCATAACCTTGTTTTATTTTGAAACCAAGTGGGGCTCGGTCTGCATCTTGAATATACGTCGTATCCATATAAGGATTCCCCCATGCTGTCGCTGCTGCAGGTGAAACATTCTTATTCTCCGAAAGGTAATAAGGATCACAAAAAGCATCGTTCAAAAAGAACAAACAGCCAATCAAACAAAAAAATAATCTTTTTTTCACCGTTACACCCTTACTTAATATAACAATTATCCCCAGACAAATATCCACCAAGTGCCTGACATCTCTTTTTATACCAATCTTGTGACAATTTACATTCGCCATTTTCAAAAGATACTGTGCCCGACATATCTGGTATCTGGCTTTGAATTGTGCAAAACTGTCTGATTGACGGTTGCATACAAACACCCCAACCCAGAGAAAAACCTTCTGTGGCATCCATTTCTTTTGAACCGCCCCTTGATAAATTAATTCCATAACCCTTTATACCAGAATTTATCAGTGCCTGCACAGAAAGAGTTCCAAAAACTTTTTTTGCCCACGTTGGCGACACATTTATCGTATCATTCTGAGACAAAGAAAAACCATTATCGTCAAATATCAAATCGCCTTCTCCTTTAACAGCATAGCATGCGTCCCACAGCATAGGGAACATATCTTTTTTTATCTCGTCAAGTATCTTATTTACATACGTTTGCGCTTGCAAATTCAATTTTCCACCATATTTTTTAGATGTCCCAGCAGTTCCAGACACCGCAGCACGAGTAACCGTAGCCCCAGCTGGTCCAGCACTGACCGCGACATTGGTATTTGAAACCTGAGTCATATTATTTGAAGCCACAGTCGCGTTACTTAAAGTTCCAAGTTTTTGTTGGGGGTTAACAAGACTTCCTTTGTTTGCTGTTTTTTTAGAAGAATCTCCTGATTCAATAACATCATTCATATTATAATCAGAACCGAAATCACTGGCACAAACAATTTCTGCTCTTTTAGTCAACATTGATTCCAAATCCGCCCGCGACATTCTTACGCAACCCCACGGATATGCGTGTTCATCCCCAGTGGCAGGTGCACAAGTTTCTTGTGCATATTCACGCAACGCTTCTTCGCACCCTTTTTCAAATCTTACCGTGTCGACAGTATCAACCAACGCCAACAACGATTGCATTCCGCATTTTTTACCTGCCACAGTTGATATTTTCTTTGTTGAATCATCATACGTACAACCATCAATATCGCCATACAATGCCGCACACGCAAACACTTTTTGTTTGCAGGCATCACGTGCCGCTATTGCAGAAATTGCCTTGCCCGCAGTTGCAGAAACATCTTCTGCCAACGAATTCATCGCACCGGTTTGCGTATCATAACATTCTTTTATAGTTGTAACACATGATGCTTTGACTTGTTCTATTTTTTCGTCTTGGGCCTGAGCAATTTGAATCAATGCCATACGTTTATATTCTTCCCATACTGTATCTGCAATACCACGACATGAATCAAGCGCACTTTTTGCAAAAACTTTCTTTTCTTCTAAAAACGTATTGAAATCAGGGTTCGCACCCAACACATCGGCACCGCCATTCAATTTAATTAAATTGTTCAAACCAAACAATGCCTGTGAATAAACAGGTTCACCAGTCGAAGGATTTATATACAATCCAGAATAATCTAAACATCTTTCATAATTAGAACCACAAGCAAGAGGCTGGCGTATAGCGTTGTCCACATCCGTTAAACATTCGTTAACATCTGCGGAATTATGCGCACGATATTCTTCCAATCTTGCTTCGCGTAAATATTTTTCTGCTTTTCTGACCGTATCTTCAACACTGGTCTTTTTAGCGGTTATATTTTTTTCATACGCATTACAATCTTGGGTTATCAAAATAGAATAGGCGGAACGTGCCAAATTAAACATCGCATCCCCGCCACACGATTCGCGGGTGATTTGTGAACATTGATTCATTGCACCTTCGTATAAATCCGATCCTTCCAAAGAAGAAATATCTGTATAAGACGATGAACCGCCACTGGTGAAAGCAGATGCTAAACTGTTGTTGAAAGCCGAAGACGAATCGCCAAAAGGATCACTTGCTGTTGTTGAAAAAGAAGACAAATCCAACACGCCCAATGACGATGTATTGGCTTTAGAAACCTTTTTAGAAGAATATGTTTTTTTCGATTTTGTTGATAAAACTTCACTGATGCTGTCCAACAATTTCTGGGAAGCACTGGTATCACGTTTAATAGCGGCTTCGCCTTCTGTTGCAGAATACATCGCGTCTACTTCTGCGGCAGTTTTATTAACCGCATCCAAATTAACATTTTGGAATTCAGCCAACAATTTAAGTGCTTCATCCAATCTGTCAGATAAATCACGAAATTCTATGAAACGATCACTGCAGAAACATCTGCGATACGTATCGTTTGCATTTGCACACATTTGATCCATACACGTTGCATAAGAATCACGACATTCAGAATACCCACCACCAATTTTTGAAACGTCATTAAATACCGCCGTTGCACGCGCAGTCCCCGCACGTGAAACATTTGCATTGCCAGTTTTTACTTTCGTGCCAGAACGAACAACAGATGGATTAGACGCAGTTCTTGCAACATTTGTTCCTTTTACCACAGGACGCGCAGAACGCACCGCAGCACTACGAACAGTTGCAGGACGAGCCGTTACAACAGGCCGGGATTGTCTTTTATCCAAAACAGTAGAACGTGCAATCACCGATGTTGCAGAACGCCGAACAGCAGCATTACTTTCCGAATCAGCAGAACGCGTAACATTGCGAGCATTGTTCACCGCGCCACGCGGGTTTGCCTGTTGTGCTCCAAAAGCAATACCAGGAACAACTATCGCAACCGCAGACATTTTCAAAATATTTTTGATAAGTCCTAACACTTTTTCTCTCTTTCTTTTTGCTATTTTATCATTTTTGCCGAATCTATGCAAGAATTTATTCTATGCAACAATTAACAGCGTTCTTTACCCATTGACCCAGTTTTTTAACACCAGAAACTTTTTCTGCCTTTTTGCTTGTTTTCTGTACCTTTTTATCGTCTTTTTTTGTTGCACACGCTTCCGTTGCACCCTGATAAAAAGCAGGTACAGATTCTTGTACACCATCTAAATCTATAAGGTGCATATTCAATCCCCAGAACAAAGAATACAAATCATATGCTTTTTCAAACATTTCGTACGCTTCTTTTTTCTTGCCAGCACCCATTGCCTTGGTTCCTACTTCATAAAGACGCATAGATGCAGCCAAAAGATGTTTAGAAATACACCAAACTTCGCCGTCTTCACCGCTGGATTTCTTAACAATGCGTTCCATCAATTCTTTGCGCATATTACGAACAGTATTTATCAAATCATAAAAGCCGACTTTGCCGGTCTTGGCACCACTGAAAAAGAAATGTTCTTCCAAAGACACCAAATTCATCAATGCAATCGACAAATCTTGATCAGACGATAAATCCAATGGATTCGCCTTTTTCGCGGCATCCAATTTTTCAATCATTTCTTCCATAGATAATTTTTTACTGTTCTTTTTCATGATTCTTTTCCTTTAATTTAGCACAAAACTATACCCATCTGTGGCAGCCATTTGATTATTGCCCAAAACACACCTGTCATTATCAACAAACCACCAAAAGGCATAACAACTTTCTGAAATGGGAACAGGGCGTGTCCACCGTTATTCTTTTTAATATGCATGTACCACAATTCCATCAAAATAAATGTAACAGAACCAACCAAAACACCCAACAAGAATTGGTCAATGCCCCACATACAATTATCCCACCATTTTACAATCGGACTGTTTGAAGGGACAAAATACACCGACATCAATAGCCCTGTGTAAACCAGTGCATTCAACACATACCAAATTGGATTTGTAATATTCTTTTTGCGCATATAATTCGCGGTCCAACCAATCAACGAAACAGTCAAACCACCCGCCCAAATGCCGGTCAAAATATCTTTAACGCCCAACATTCTTGCACCTTCTAATCCGGCGCCTATCGCGATAGTACACACAGGACAAACCGCAGACGCGACGGACGAAAAAAGCACAATGCTTGTTATCGCACATAATAAAACTAACGGTAATTTTTTCATCTTTTCTTCCTTTTCACTTCATAATCTTAACAAAAAACAAAACCACAGGTCAATAGTATAATTTATACTTTTTCAACCCCACGCATATGTGCAGAACGAGCGCGCGGATTTGATTCCAATTCTTGCTCGGACGGTGTTTTTGTTTTTAACAATTTATATTTTGGCTTCGACACAACTGGCAACCTAGGATCACCAACAGGCACAGACCACTTGTTGAAAGCATTCTTAACAATTCTGTCTTCGATAGAATGAAATGTTACACAAATGCATCGTCCGCCAGACTGTAACAAACCATCAACGGAATTCAAAGCATCTTTAATCTGACCCATTTCATCATTAACGGCAATTCGCAAGGCCTGAAATACTGGCGCAACATCACCAGGAACTTTTATTAAATCACGCAATTCAAATGTTGTTTTAGGTTGTTTTTCCTTTAACAGCCCCGCCAGTTTATGTGATTTTTTTATATCGCCATATTCGTAAAGAACATCTGCTAATTCTTCAACTGTCAGGTTGTTTATCAAATCAGAAGCAGTTATACCAGTACGTATATCCATACGCATATCAAGTGGTGCATCAAAGCGAAATGAAAAACCACGATCTGCATTGTCTATCTGCATCGAAGAAATTCCCAAATCAAAAACGACATCATCAAAATCGTCCGCGCTTAATTGTTTGATTTCGGAAAAGGGTGCACTAACAAATTTAAATCTGTCGCCAAATTCTTGTTTCAATTTATCTGCATCTGCAATTACATTAACATCCCTGTCAAAAGCAATGACTTTTGCACCACGTTCCAAAAAGGCACGAGAATATCCACCAGCACCAAAAGTACAATCAACTATTGTACGCCCATCCATGTTGCCCAAGGCGTTCAATACATCGTTTAAAAGAACAGGTATATGTTTCATTATTCAATCACCACCTTGGTTCCAAGAGCCATTAAATCTTTGGCCGTTGTTGCACCTAATTCAAAAGTCTGTTTAAGTGCCAATGTCGCCGTTTTATCCCCAGAATGCAAATTTAAAACAATTCTGGTATAGCCAACTGGCAATGCAGCCAACGCTTTTTTTACATCCGCCAAAACAGCCTTGTCGTGAACATCTATCGTCATAGTTTTTGCAATCTTGGCAACCCATTGATTAAGCGGTGTAATAGAATCTACAAATATAGATATTCTGTCGTCGCGGACAGATGTTTTTCCACCAAGAACAACTTCTGTTTCTGAATTTAAAACCTGAGCTAAATCAATAGACGCTTCCCCAAAAGCAACACCTTCGACATTACCAAAACTGTCCGAAGCATTTATAGTCAACATATCCTTGCCTGTTTTTGTTTTCCGCCGCGAAAAAGAGTTAACGTTGACGGCAATCTGTACTGGTTTTCTGTCACCCAGTGTGGCAAGAGTTTGACTGGTTGCCAATTTTGATCGCGCAATTAAATGCTTGTATTGATCAAGCGGATGCGCAGAAATATAAAATCCCAGTGCCGATAATTCATTTTCTAATCTTTGTGCAAAAGTCCACTGTTTTGTTTTTGGCAAATCTTTTAATAATCTGTCTTCGCTGACATCATCTTGTGTCGTATTTGCAAACAAAGATAAAGAATTGGCACTTTCACGAGATTTAGATGCATATGCCAATATCGCATCGGCGTTCAAGAATATCAAAGCACGATTTTTTTCCAACGAATCCAGAACCCCAACTTTTGCAAACGCTTCCAATATACGTTTGTTTATAAAAGGCGAACAACGTTTAATAAAATCTGTCAGATTCTTAAATTTACCGTGTGCTTCACGTTCTGCAACAATCGCATCGGTTGCAACAGTACCAACACCCTTAATCGCCGCCAAGGCATAAATAATCTTCCCGTTACGCACAGTAAACAAGGATTCGCTTTCGTTTATATCAGGCGCAACAATTGGTATATCAAAGTTAGATTTTGCATCATCTACAAATATGGCCAGTTGGTCTGTATCGTTCATATTACTGGACATAGATGCCGCCAAAAATTCTGCCGGGAAATGAGCTTTTATATATGCACATTGATTCGCCACAATAGAATAGGCGATAGCATGCGATTTATTAAATGCATATTTTGCAAATTCTTTAAACTTTTCCCACAAATCTTTCGCGGTTGCTTCGTCCAAAGTATCTTCTTTTTTACAACCTTCCAAGAATTTGATTTCCATTTTCGCCAACAAATCTGCTTTCTTTTTACCCATCGCCTTGCGCACAGTATCCGATTCCCCGCGGGTAAAGCCCGCCAATGCACGCGTCAAAAGCATAACCTGTTCTTGATAAACGATAATACCATAACTTTCTTTTAATATGGCTTCGGCTTTTGGGTGAACATATTCGATTTTTTCTTCACCATGCATACGCGCAATAAATTGTGGAATAAATGCAATAGGCCCCGGACGGTTTAACGCATTTAATGCAGATATTTCCAAGAAACTAGTCGGATGCATCTTTTTCAGTGTTTGTTGAACAAACGGAGCATCGAATTGGAATATGCCTTCGGTCAATCCAGATTGCCATAACTTCATAGTTTTTTCATCATCGGTTGGTATCTGATCCAAATCAACATTTATACCATGTGTTTTTTGAATCAGTTTTGTTGCGTACTTTAACACAACCAATGTTTCAAGTCCCAAAAAGTCAAACTTAATCAACCCTGCGCTTTCCAAATAATGTCCGTCAAATTGACACGACGGCAATGGGTTCGCAGGATCACGATAAACAGGCGCAATCTGTGTTGTTGGTCTGTCGCCGATAACTACGCCACATGCATGTTGTCCCAAATTTCGTATAGAACCTTCCAAATCTTCCGCCACAGATACGACCTTTGCCATATCAGGATCGTTTTCCAAGACTTCTTGAATTTCACGAGAAGATTCAACGGCCTCGCGAAGAGTTTTTGCGTCTTGTGGTATCAATTTAGACAATCTGTCTGATTTAGAATATGGCATACCATAAACACGACCAATATCACGTACGGCACCTCGTGCCTGTAAAGAACCGAAAGTTATTATTCTGCACACTGAATCGCGACCATATTTTTCACCGACATAATCTAATACCCGTTCAATTCCGGTTGGTTCAAAATCAACGTCAAAATCAGGCATAGAAATACGATCTGGATTCAAAAATCTTTCAAACAACAAACCATATTTTAACGGGTCAACATGAGTGATTCCAAGCGCCCACGCAACAATAGAACCCGCACCCGAACCTCGCCCTGGGCCAGTCAAAATATCGTTATTGCGACACCAATTAATATAATCAGCAACGATAAGGAAATACCCCGGGAACCCCATGCCAATAATAGTTTTTAATTCAAATTCTGCTTGTTCGAAATAGGGCGCAGTATCTGTTATACCATGGTCTTTTAATCGTTTGGTCAACCCATTCATTGTTGCATCGCGCAACATTTGGCATTCGGTTTCTAAATCATCACCAAATTTTGGCAGCAACGGCTTTTCATGAACATTGACATAAAACGCACATCGTTTAGCAATATTAACAGTGTTTTCTATTGCCTCTGGCAAATCAGAAAATAATTCTGACATTTCTTCGCATGATTTGAAATATTGTTCAGATGATTTACGTGGTCTGTCTGGGTCTATAACTTTTGTTTGTCCCAAAACGCAACTCAACGCATCCATGGCCTCATAATCAGACGGTGCCGCAAAACAAACATCATTGGTCGCAACAATCGGAATATTCAAATCGCGTGCAATCTGTAAAAAGACAGGTTCTGTCTTTATTTCGTCTTCTAAACCATGACGCTGAATTTCAATGTAAAAATTGTTTCCGAATATTTCTAAAAACTGCTGTGCCAGATTAAAAGCAGTATTATTTTGATTATTCAAAATCGCCATACCAATTGCGCCAGTATGCGCCCCAGACAAACAAATCAAATCATCTTTGTGTGCCTTTAATTCTGCCATGGTTATATACGGTCCAAGGTGATGATTTTCCTGACGCATGTACATAATACGACTAAGTTCGCAAAGATTCAGATAACCTTCGTGATGTTTTGCCAACAAAACCAACTTAGACAACGATGATTGGCGCAAAATCTTTGGATCAGCAGTATGGTGATTTATTGATAATTCAACACCGATTATCGGCTGCAATTTACTGGACGGCATAACATCAGAAAATTCAGCGCATCCCGACATCATGTTTGTATCTGTCAGTGCACACGCAAACATATTATTGTCGCGGCACAATTCAGGGATACCTTTTAATATACCCAACTTTTTATTGGCAGCCACAGACAGGGTACTGGCCCCAACAGAAATTTTTGAATGAACACGAAGATGCACAAACTCTGACACGACTTTCCTTCCTTACCCCTACACCGAATTTAGTGCAATTTTCCATGACAATGTTTATATTTTAAACCAGAGCCACATGGACACAGCGCATTACGAGAAATATCCATATTTGCCATATTATTAGAAGCTGTATTTTGGTTTAATTCAGAATCATGTTGTGCCTGTTGTTGTGCAGTTGCATCAACATCTTCGCGGGTCAATTCCATACGACAAATATACGCAACAGACATTGTTTTGAAGTTTTGAATTGTATTTTTGAACAATTCTAACGCTTCATTTTTATATTCATACAACGGATTTCTTTGTGCATACCCACGCAAGCCAATTGCACCTTGTAAATAATCCATCTGTTGCAAATGACGTTTCCAAACTGCATCCAAAGCACCCAACATCATTTGACGTTGAGCCGTCTGCATCAACTCATTACCATATTTTTCACATTGTTGATTATAACGATGCATTGCCAAATTGAACAAGGTATCATACGCACCACGTTCTGATATTGTTTCATCTGTTTTCCATTTATCAATATCAGTAATATCCAAAGCAAATATACGCATCATATCGTCGTGAATGCCTTCGATGTTCCACGTTGATGGATGCGCTTTTTCTGGGATATTCTTTTCACAGATGATTTCAACCACATCGCCAATCAATTCCGTAGCCAACGGATTCAAATCTTCGGACGACATTAAATCATTACGCTGTTTGTAGATAACAGTTCTTTGGTCGTTCATGACATTATCATATTTCAACAACTCTTTACGTGCTTCGAAATATCTGGCTTCAACACGCTTTTGAGCTTTTTCTAACGCTTTTGTTATCCAAGGATGCGTAATTGCTTCACCCGGTTTTAACCCCAAAGTAGTTAACATATTTTGCAATCTGGCGGCACCAAATATACGCATTAAATCGTCATCCAAAGCCAAGAAGAACTTAGAATCACCCGGATCACCTTGCCGTCCTGAACGACCACGCAACTGATTATCAATTCGGCGTGATTCATGACGTTCTGTACCGATAACATAAAGACCGCCGGCCTTTAATACTTTTTCTTTGTTCGCAGCAATGCGTTCAAGAATTTCTTTTTTCTTTTCTTCAAAATCAGGGGCCATTTCGTCCAAATCAGCGATCAAATCTTCCGCATTACCACCCAATTTAATATCCGTTCCACGTCCCGCCATATTGGTAGCAATTGTAACTGCACCCGGCGCACCGGCCTGAGAAACTATCTTTGCTTCTGATTCATGGTGTTTCGCGTTCAAGACAGCCGGTTTAATTCCCAACTTTTCTTGTACAATCTTTGCCAATTCTTCAGATTTTTCAATAGAAACTGTACCAACCAGCACCGGCTGTTCGCGTTCCATACATTCGGCAATCTGTTTTATAATCGCATCATATTTTTCGTTTTTATTGCGATAAATTTCATCATGATGGTCGATACGCGCCACCGGTTTATTTGTTGGAATTGACACAACGCGCAGTTTATAAATTTCTTCAAATTCTGCGGCTTCGGTCATCGCAGTTCCTGTCATACCCGCCAATGTCGGATACATTCTGAATAAATTCTGATAAGAAATGCTGGACACTGTTTGGTTTTCAGGTTGCACTTCGACATGTTCTTTGGCTTCGATTGCCTGATGCAAGCCCTTGCCGAAACGACGACCAGACATAACACGTCCTGTAAATTCATCAACAATTAAAACTTCACCATTTCGAACAACATAATTCACATTTTTTTCAAACAAATGGTGCGCCAAAAGTGATTGCTGTAAATGCATAACAACAACAGCATTTTCCGAAGAATACAAATTATCACCGACTAAAATATCCGCCTGTTTCAAAAGGGCAGTTGCATGATCAATACCGGATTCGGTCAATGTAACATGTCTGTCTTTTTCATCAATTTTATAATCATCAGGAACCAACTGCACGACCACCGCATCAACTTTGTTATACAATTCGCTGGTATCTTCAGCCGGCCCAGAAATAATCAATGGGGTACGAGCTTCATCGATTAAAATACTATCTACTTCGTCAACAATCGCATAAAAGAACGGACGTAAAACCTGCTGTTCTTTTGTGAATTTCATATTGTCACGCAGATAATCAAACCCTAATTCTGAATTTGTAACATAGGTAATATCGCAATTATAAGCCGCACGTCTATCTTCGTCAGACATATCGTGTTGAACAATACCTACCGTCATACCCAAGAATCTGTAAACTTGACCCATCCAACCAGCGTCACGCGATGCCAAATAGTCATTAACAGTAATCAAATGCGCGCCTTTACCCTGCAAAGCCTTTAAATACAGTGCCAATGTTGCAACCAAAGTTTTACCTTCACCAGTTTTCATTTCTGAAATCTGGCCATTAGACAAAACCATACCACCGATAAGTTGTACATCGAAATGACGCAAACCAATTGAACGTTTTGCTGCTTCGCGTACCGCGGCAAAAACATCTGGCAAAATATTTTTTTCTTTTTCGCCTTTTGCCAATCTTTCGCGGAAAACAGCGGTCAGCCCATGAATTTCATCATCGGACATTGCCGCATATTTACCTTCCAAACCATTGATTATGGAAACTGTTTTATCGTAAGATTTTACCAATCTGTCATTTGCAGAGCCCATCAACATTTTCAATATATTTTTCATCTTTCATCCTTACCATTTCTTTCAAAGACATCCATGTCCCAGAAACACCAAAATATTTATCGTTTTATAGCAATTTTAAGCGTCTGGGTCAAGACACTTTATCTATATAATAAAGATTTTTTCTAAAACAAGTTTGAAATCATAAATTTCTTGCAAAATAAATAAAAAACTGATTTTTATTTTACGTTTTTTATGGTATTATTGAAACGAAGTTAAACGAGAGGAGGGCGCCAAATGAAATCAAATGTACAATTATTGAAACGCAACGAAATTTCCAGCGATGTTTTTATTATCGCCCCATCTCAAATTGACGCCATATCACAGAAATTTGGTGACGCAGTTGCAGAAGCAATGAATATCCGTCCCTTGTCTCAAAAAATCCGCGAAATTGCCGCTGAAATATTAACAAAAACCCTGCAAGACGCCAAAAACATGGGCGAATAAATCTTATTGAAAAAGAAAATTTTAATGGTACCATTGAACACACCAGGTGCGAAAAAGCATAGCTTTATTGTCTTGTCGCAATAAAGAGGAAAGTCCGGACTGCATTGGGACAACATAGTGGCTAATTACCACACAGGGCAACCTGATGATCAGAGCAGCAGAGACGAGCGTATTCAGTTACGGTGAAACGGGCAATCTCTATGTGCAGCAACCTCAAGCAGAATCCAAGACCAGTCCCTGTCGTCAACGGAATCGGGTAGAGGGCTTGACATTTTGCGGTAACGCAATTTGCAGATTAATTATGCTTGCAACCTTTATTGTGTTTTTAAACACGATTTTGGCTGTTACAGAATCCGGCTTAATGAACGCCTGGTATTAAAAAAATCGCATTTCTGCGATTTTTTTATTTTTACATAACTTTTCCACTGGTTGGATAAAAAGTAACCGATGTTTCACGCCATTTATTATATTCGTTTCTTGGCAACATAGAAAACGGAGAACAAGCCTTGATTGCGGCCTTAGCTGTATCTAGCACATACGCAAAATCAGGGTCCGTTTCTGCACGTGATTCTGATTCAAACCACAACCTGTCAACAACACCCGTTGGCAAGAATTTGATATGTGCAGTAAGACGGATATCTTCTATACCTGGATGCGCCGTATCAATGTTCCAACAACGTGTCAATGCAACACGCAAAGCATCTACCACCGAAGCAGTCATTGTTCTGTCTAAAGACAAAACTTCGCGATTGACACGAACCACTGTTTTTTTACGTGGCGCAGGCTTGTCTTCAACCCTTTTTTCATCTTTCTTGGTTTTTTTGTCTTTTTTTGAATCTTTACTTTCGTTTTCAATCATAGTTGGTTGTTTCAAATCGATTTTCTCGTTTTCTGTATTTTTCTGGCTTTCCGTCTTTTTATCGATTTTTGCATCCATTTCTGGCTGTATTTGATTGGTATTATACAGCTTGGTTTCATCGCCAGTTATTTTAACATTTTTTAAATCTAATTCTATGATTTCAACACGATTAGGCGTAACCAATTTCGCACGTTCAATAACAACAGTAAAAGAAAAAGTTATTATCGCAATCAAAACTAGATGTCCAAGGATGGACATACAAAAATTTTCACTTTGAAACTGCTTTTCTCTATTCATCATTTGTTATCAAGTTTTGTTCGCAAACCAACGCGTTGAAAACCTACATCTTTTAATTTACCCATCATTGACATAACCGCACCATAATCAGCATGCGTATCCCCACTTAAAGTAATTGTTAAATTTGGGTTTTCTCCACGCATAGCAATTGCGCGTTTCACAATTTCATCCCTTGGCAACTGTTGATCCAGCAAATAATAATTCCCACGTGCATCAACACTGATTTGAATAGAATGGTCGTTACCGGTCATTGCCGAAGTTCCCGCGCGCGGCAAATCTATATCAATACCGGTCATCATCATTGGCGTAGTAACCATAAACACCGCCAACAAAGTCGTCATAACATCAATCATTGGTGTAAGCGACATATTCGCATCACTGACACCTGAACGTCTTCTGGACATTTTAATCCCCACCATTATTTATGTTTCATTTCTTTGACTGATTCGGTCAATTTGTCATACAAATCGTCTGATTTTTTTGAAAAAACATTGTACGCAATTGCCGCAGGCACAGCCGCAATCAAACCTAATGCCGTTGTACCAAGTGCGACCGCTAACCCCGGTGCAATAACGCCAATGCTTACCGATTGGTTAATTCCGATAGCAGCGAACGAATCCATAACACCCCAAACAGTTCCAAACAAACCAACGAATGGTGCAACATATGAAACCATGGACAAAAACCACAAGTTTTTATCAAACGGACGGATTAACTTGTCAACTATTGTATCTAAATTATCGCCAGCCTTGACAGAAACAGGGTGTTTTTTTTGAAAATTCCAAAGACGGATTTTTTCAATAATAACCGCCCATGAAAAAACACTGGCAACAACCAGAACCAAAGACACAAATAATGTCATCAAATCACGACCACTGAACAATGTCAGCAAAGAAAAACTGTTTTCCATTTTTACCTTCCTTTTTTTACAAATATTATTTAAACATCTTTAAAATTGATTCTGGTATTGCCTTTGGGCGCATATCAGAACCAAGATACGCAATCGTAATATTCATTATAGCACAAATTTCATCGTTTTTCACGAATTTTTGTTCAATAACCATTGACGCCCCACCAACCTTAACAGGCGTTGTTTCAACAGTAAATTCATCGTTCAAGAAAAGAGGGCGCATATACTTTATATTTACTTCACGTGCAACGAACCCAACATCGCCGTCCGGAATTACCATACCACGCGACCAATTAGAACGTGCACGTTCCGCAACTTCTATATATCGCGCATGATACATAACACCTTCGGCATCAGTATCCGCATAAGCCACCGCAAAATTAAAAACATGTGGTTTTGTCATAAAATCCCCCTAACAAAATTATTTTTCAAGACCAAGATGTTTATAGCCACTTTCTGTTACAATTCGACCACGTGGCGTACGCTGAATAAAACCAAGCTGCATTAAATAAGGTTCTATAACATCTTCGATTGTATCAGCAGGTTCAGATAATGCCGCCGCCAAATTATCAATTCCAACAGGTCCCCCAGAATAATGTTTTATTATCGCACTGATATATTCCCTGTCTATTTCATCCAACCCCAGTGCATCAATATGTAATTGGTACAAAGTTGTTTTTATTGTATCTGCATCTATAAAATCTTTGCCGGTTGCCGCCGCAAAATCACGCGCACGTTTCAACAATCTGTTCGCAATACGCGGTGTCCCACGTGAAGAAGCCGCCAACATTTTTGCGCCATCTGCATCTATATTTGTTCCAAGAATCTTTGCGCTGCGCATAATAATCTTTGCCAAATCGTCCACAGAATAAAAAGACAATCTTAAATCAATTCCAAATCTGTCCCGTAAAGGATTAGACAATAACCCAGTACGAGTTGTCGCACCAACCAAAGTAAACGGCGGCAAATCAATACGCACAGATTTAGCCGTTGGACCTTCGCCCAACATAATATCCAACTTAAAATCTTCCATTGCAGAATAAAGGACTTCTTCAATCGCGGTTGGCAACCGGTGGATTTCATCGATAAACAAAACATCCATTGGTTCCAGCGCAGTTAAAATCGCCGCCAAATCACCTTGCTTGGTCAGCATAGGTGCAGAAGTAGCACGAAAATTTGTCCCCAACTCATTAGCAACAATATGTGCCAATGTGGTTTTACCCAATCCCGGGGGACCATAAAGCAAAACATGATCCATTGCTTCACCACGACCACGCGCCGCCGAAACAAAAACAGACAAGTTTTGTTTTAACGCTTCGTGCCCAATAAAATCACCCAGTGTCTTTGGTCGAATTGTATTCGCCATTTCATCTGGGATATTTGGATCCATAAATCTTTTGTTTTCGTTCATCATAATTTACAACAACTTGTTATCAGAATTTTCGCGACCCACATATGCTTTTAAATCATTATACATTTGACGCAAATCTGATGCCTGAGAATAACACGCATCAGCATTTTTTACACGAATAGTTTCCAAATCAATTTGTGCCTGTTTTTTCAGAATTTGTGTTAAATGAGTGCCAAACGCAGATGCTTCATCGCCTTCGTTCATACCTTGTAATAATAAGCCACGATTAGGGCGAGGCGACAAGAATCCAAAATCTGAAACAGATGGATCGGGCGACACCAGCGCAAAGCCGGATACTTCCGGTCGACGCATCATGGCCTGAAGCACATACCACGCACCCAACTGATGTCCCGCCAGCCAGATTTTATCACTGTCTTCGTTTTTATTTTGAATCCAATCTATCACAGTTGCTATATCAAGCATATTTTCAGCCGTTGTTCCAACAGAGCCTTCTGAATCGTTTACGCCACGATAATTAAAACGCACAACTGAAAAACCGATATCCATAAACGCACGAAACATCGCATAAGAAACCCTGTCGTTCATGTGGCATTTATGTCGTGGGCTGCCAGACAAAACAACCGCCAGTGGCGCGGCTTCCAATTCTGATTTATGATACACTGCATGCAATTTTCCGGACTCTCCAGTAATAATAACATCTACCATTATTTTTCACCTTAAAATGTTTTTCTTGTACAAGTATATCACATTTATAAAACAATTTCGTTATTATTTTCAATAAAAATATTTTTTGCTTTGACATAGCATATAAAAATATTCTATCATTTTACAATAAAGTATACGAGAGAAAGGTTGCACTCATGAAAAAATTTGCTTTTTTAGCGACAATATTGGCACTTTGTTCTGAAAAGATTGTGGCAGAACCATACTATAATGATTATACATACGACGATTATACTGTCGAAGAAACGACTCAGACAGTTTACACAGAAGTTCCTGTTCGTTCGTATTATGCCTATCCAGACGACCCGAATTTTATCCCAGAAACAGAATTTATGAATATGGACAATGGTGTTGATTATGACGAAGTTATATATCAAACACGCAGCGAAGAATACGATGCACATCCTGGCGTTCAATTTACAGAAAGACCAACTGTTATATGTCGTGATTTCAACTGTACACGTTTAAACAACCGCATAACACGCACTTTCTTGTTTAACAGTTTGGCAAACATGTTCATGACAAACGCCCATTCTCGCCTTTATATCTGTGAAGCAGATCCATTCTCACGCAGTTGTTTGCAATCTGGCATCTCTTTCCCGGTTCGTTCTGGAATTGCAAATGCATTGGTAAAAATACCAAAGGCCACTATATCTCAGGTTAATTTATCCACAGGCCTTTCGCGCGCAACCGCAACAATGACTTATGAATTTTTGATAAACGGTATCCAGCGCACATGTGAACCAACGGTTATGGATATATCTGTACCAAATAATTCTCAGGCAACTTTGGCAAATCGTGAATTTGCTTGTAATTTGACCAGCGATGGTATGGCAAACATATCATTGTTGTTAAGCGTCGATTACATTGATTTAGATTATGGCCTTATTGGTGCGTATTATTCAATCGGATTACAAGGTCCAACATCTGGCGGTGCAAACGGATACTTGGTTTTCAAGACAGAATTTACAACAAACGGTTCTAAATTCCGCGCATCAACTTATAAAAATGGCGAAAACCTTGACAACCCAGGTCGTTCAATTGGTCCAGGAGAATATACAGTTGAAGCACTGGACAGATAGTTTATATAAAAACAATGACCAAACATATACTTGTCGTTGATGATGATAAAATATTAAGAAACAGCCTGGCCACAGGATTACGTCGGGCCGATTTCAAAGTCGTAACCGCACAATCTGCCGAAGAAGCAAAAGAAATTCTTTCACGACTATGTGTTGATGCAATCGTTCTGGACAGGATGATGGACGGAATGGACGGCTTAACATTCCTTAAACAACTCAGATTAAGCGGCAATACAACACCGGTTATTATGTTAACTGCACTGTCTGGCGCCGAAAATGCTATTGACGGATTATCTGGCGGTGCAAATGATTACATGGCAAAACCATTTCAACTACAAGAATTAATATTAAGGCTTCATAATATTATAAAATATGCTCCAAAAATAAATAATTCGTTTGGATTGGTATTTGCTGACGGTGAATTCTTCATTAAAACAGATGATGGACAAAATAAATTGTTATCACTTTCTGTGGAAGAAAAGAAGTTATTACAAAACTTAACAAATCCTGTTGGCAATATTGTTTCTGCTACACCGATGGTTGCAAAACGCTTGCGCAATAAAATAAATGGTGTACTATCAGATACAGATATCATAACAGTTCGCGGAATGGGCTATAAAATAATAACGAACAAACATTAAAGGAAAAACATATGAGATTGATACCGCGCAGTTTCTTAGGCAGAACAATATTGATGGTATTTATACCACTTGTTATGGCGCTGTTGATTGTCGCAAATTCGTTTTTTGGCAACCATTGGAAAAAGGTTCATGCCACATTAGCGCGCACTTTGGCCGGCGAAATCGCAACCATGGTTCATTTCATGGATCAAAATAATACAGAAGCCGTAAAGATGTTGGCCAGCGACATCGGCATAAACGTTTCAGTTAACGAAAAACTAAACAGACCATCAGCCAACGATAACAAGTCAAGAGAAGCAGGACCGCTGGTTTCTGAATTGCAACAACGCCTTAAACAACCTGCAAACGTCTACATTGATCGTGGCAAACGTTTAATATTCATAGATGTCCCAACAAAAGACAACAAAACCGCAACTTTCGCAACCAGCATGCACCGTATCTATTCAACCAGCGCGGAAGTTTTCTTGTTGTGGGTGATTGGCGCAATATTGATAGTGTCTGTATTGGTAACCCCACTTGTGGTATTTCACACACGCAGCATCCGCAGAATCGCAAAAGCGGCTAATAAATTTGGACGCGGCATGGACGTTCCAGGATTCCAACCAAGTGGGTCTTTGGAAATTCGTGAAGCAGCGAAAGCCATGATAACCATGAAAGAACGTCTTAACCGATACAACAAAACAAGAACAGATATGCTGAACGCCGTGGGACACGATTTGAAAACACCGCTGACACGTATGAGATTGGCGATAGAAACAGATTCTGCATCAAAACAAGATTTATTACATGAAATCGACCGCATGAGTGAAATGGTTAACGGTTATTTGGCGTTTGCGCGTGGCGAAGCACCAGAAATAGAGCAGGCCGTGGAATTGCCTGCGATGTTAACAAGGATTGCACGCGATGCGGCACCAGATAAAAAAATTGTTTTACAATTCCCAGAAGAACCGGCTCAATTTTATGCGCGTCCTAATGCGTTGACCAGTGCGTTTACAAATATTATTGAAAATGCGGCACGCTTTACAAAGAAAACATTAAAAATCTCAGAAATTGATTCTGAAGATTCTGTCACAGTTGTAATCGAAGATGATGGAATTGGTATTCCAGACGATAAAAAAGAATTGGCTTTGCAACCATTTGTTCGACTGGATGAATCACGCAGCGAATCCACTGGTGGAACGGGTCTGGGGTTATCTATCGCTAAAACAGCGATTGAAAATCATGGCGGTCAAATATTCTTGGAAGACAGCGAACTGGGTGGCCTGCGTGTTCGTGTGGTATTACCTTTATAAGAAATGGATTAAACAATGAATTTACACAAATATGTATCTGATGCTATAAACAATAAATTAGGTTTTGAAGCAAAACTGGATGTACCAAAAAATCGTGATTTTGGCGATTTTTCTACAAATGCTGCAATGGTTGGCGCAAAAAATGCCGGCAAAAATCCACGTGAATTGGCCAATGAATATTTGCCATTATTAAAAGAACTAGATTTTGTTGCAGATGTTTCTGTGGCTGGACCAGGATTTATAAATATCAAAATCAAAGACGATTTTATTTTGAACAATGCCGTCGCACCGAAACAAATGACCGCCGCAAAACCTTTGACTATTGATTTAGATTATGGCGCTTATAATGTAGCAAAATCTTTACACATTGGACATTTGCGCACATCTATTGTTGGGGATACTTTTAATCGTGTTGCTAAATTCTTGGGTCATAAAACTTTTTCATGGAACCATATCGGCGATTGGGGGAAACCAATGGGGCTGATTATCGCATGGATTGAACGCTTGCATCCAGAATTACCTTATTTCCAAGATAATTTTGACCCAAAGACACCTGTTGATTATGAAATAGACGAAAAAGAATTAAACAATTATTATCCAAGTGCATCTGCATTTGCAAAAGAAAACGCAGAATTTCAAGCTCGCGCACAAGAAATCAAAGCAAAGTTCCAAGCAGGCCACCCAGGATATTTCGCGTTGTATGAAAAGTTTTTAGCAATATCTTTACGCACAATGAACCATACGGTACAAAGATTAAATATTTTGCCTTTTGATTATGATTTGGGCGAAAGAAATGCCGCAAAATACTTAAAAGACGTCGAAAAAATTCTTAATGAAAAACATATGATTTATGAAGATGCCGGTGCACAGATTATAAATGTCAAACGCGATACAGATAACGCACCAATACCACCATATATGTGGCGTGATTCACGTGGGGCGGACACTTACGATTCCACCGATTTAGCAGCGGTATATTGTCGTAAAAAAACAGATAATCCTGACACTATTATATATTTCACAGATTTGCGTCAATCTTTGCACTTTGAACAATTGTTCCGCGCTGCAGATATTTCTGGAATATATCCATACGACAAATTCGAACATATTGGATACGGAACAATAAACGGCAAAGACGGCAAACCATTTAAAACGCGCGACGGTAATGCCGCGGGATTGGATGATATTCTAGATATAGCAAACGATGCTGTACAGGCACGCGTTTCTGAATCTGGTAAAAAATTAGACGAAGAAACCATCAAAACAATTGCGCTGGCTGCGGTTAAATTTAATGATTTGATTCACGATGTAAAATCAGATTATATTTTTGACCCATCTGCGATCACCAGTTTCGAAGGTAAAACAGGCCCATATATTTTGTACACTGCGGTTCGTTTGAATTCTGTATTAAAGCGGGCGGGTACAAATATCACGAAACCAGAACATTTCGATTTATCAACCGAAGAACGCAATTTGTTGATTGAAATTATGGATTTTGAAAAAACAGTATTGGACGCATATGAAAATCGTGCAACAGACATGATTGCAAATTATGCGTATGATTTGTGTCAATTAACCAATAATTTCTATCATAATTGCCCGATTTTACGCGACGATGTGCCGGAAAACATCAAAGCAGGGCGGTTATATATCGCAAAGTTGGCACTTGATACATTATCAACAGCAATTGATTTGATGGGATTAAAGATACCAGCTGAAATGTAGTTTGTGGTATTATAATACCATATAGATTTTTCTTGACTTTTATGCGGGTTTGATACATAATAAGCCCGCTATTTTAAACAAACACTAAAAGGTAAAAACAATGGCACAAACAAAATCATTGAAAAAGTGTGAATTGGAAGCCAAATGGTATCTGATTGACGCGACAAATTGCACATTGGGACGTTTGGCGGCATATACTGCGAATATCCTGCGTGGCAAAAACAAACCAACATGGACACCAAACATGGATTGTGGTGATCATGTTATCATTATTAATGCTGACAAGGTTGCTTTGACTGGTCACAAAGATGAAAAAACAAAATTCTTTTGGCACTCTCTTTGGACAGGCAGCACTAAAGAAAGAACTTTGGGTCAAATGCGTTCTGAAAAACCAGAAAAATTGGTTACAAATGCTGTAAAACGTATGATGGGTCGTCGCACAGCTGTTGCATTGGCAAACAAACGTTTGACTAAATTGCACGTTTATGCAGGCAGTGAACACAAACACACTGCACAAAACCCAATCGTTATTGATTTTGGTTCGTTAAATCGTAAAAACAAAAGGGGCGAATAATGACAGAAACAACAAAGAAAGCAGCAACAAAAACAACTGCTAAAACAACCAAGGCTGCCCCTGCAAAAAAGGCAACTGCTGCAAAAGCAACAAAAGCACCTGCAAAAACAACTGCTGCAAAAGCTCCTGTTGCATCTGCAAAATTATCTGGTGCCACATATGCGACCGGCAAAAGAAAAGATTCTGTTGCACGCGTTTATTTGATGCCAGGCAAAGGCAACATCACTGTTAACGGTATTGAAATGAAAAAATATTTCAAACGCCCAGTGTTGCAAATGATTTTGGTACAACCATTTGATGTAACAAAACGCGATGGCGCATACGATGTTGTCGCTATTGTTGCCGGTGGTGGTTTATCAGGTCAAGCAGGCGCTGTAAAACACGGTATTTCCAAAGCATTGGAAAAAGCAGAACCAGATTTACGCAAAGCATTGAAAGTTGCTGGATTCCTTACACGCGACAGTCGTGTTGTTGAACGTAAACACTTTGGTTTCCACAAAGCGCGTCGTTCTACTCAGTTCAGCAAACGTTAATCTTGTTTGCAAAACGCAACTCAAAAACCGCCATCTTGGCGGTTTTTATTAAGCATATAATCCATACCATTTTTGTAAATGTTTATGTTGCGTTTTAAAAAAAATATTTGTATAATCAGACCCAGCTTATATATCCAAAGGAAAAAACATGTTTACAAAAGAAAAAGTTAAAGATTTACATTATTCTGTATCTGGTAAAATTGCCGCTGCTGATTTGCAGGCCGCCGCAGACGAAGTTTTAAAAGAATTTGGCAAAACGGCAAAAATGGCTGGATTTCGTGTTGGACACATACCATTATTTATATTGCGCAGAAAGTATAATGCACAAGCCTGGGGCGAAGCAATTGATAAAGCATTAAACGCTGATTTACAAGATTATTTAAACAAAAAACAATTACGTCTTGCCGCACAACCAAAGGTTGACATGGCTGGTTATGAAATGGGCAAAGACGTTGAATATTCTTTGGAATTTGATGTTTTGCCTACATTGCCTGCGATTGATTTAGACAAAATCACAGTAACCAAGAAAGTTGCAAAATTCGACGAAAAAGAAGTTGATGTTGCATTAGAAAACATCCGCAAATCACGCAGTGTTGCCGAAAAACAAGACGCAAAATATGCTGCAAAAGATGGCGATGTCGCAGTTATCGATTTCAAAGGATTTCTGGGCAAAGAAGCCTTCGAAGGTGGCGCAGCACAGAAACACCATTTGATTTTGGGTTCTGGCAGTTTTATCCCAGGATTTGAAGACCAAGTTATCGGCCACAAAGCAGGTGATGAATTTGATGTAAATGTGACATTCCCAAAAGAATATCATGCTGAAAATTTAGCCGGTAAAAAAGCACGCTTTGAAGTCAAAGTTCATGAAGTTCGCAAACATATTTTGCCTGAAATGAACGATGAATTGGCAAAAGAAGTTGGTCAAGAATCTGTTGAAAAATTAAAAGAACACATTCGCAATATCATAACAAACCAATATGAAGAAGTTGCAAAACAAGAAATGCGCAACGAATTGTTGGATGTGCTGGCTGACAAAGTTAAATTGGATTTGCCAGAAAGTTTGGTATCTCAAGAATTGGCTATGGCGAAACAAGAACATGAACACCATAATGCAGAACACGGACACGAACACAAATGGGACGAAAAACAAGAAAAGAAAGATGCAGAACGTCGTGTTAAATTGGGTCTGATTTTGGCGGAATGGGGCACTCAAAATAAAGTAGAAGTAACCCGTGAAGATTTGCAACAGGCCATTTGGAACGAAGCATCTCGTTATCCAGATCCAAAACAAATCTTTGAATTCTATAACAAAAACCAAAACGCTGTTGCAATGTTGCGCGGTATGGTTTTTGAAAGAAAAGCTTTGGATACGATGTTGACACAAGTCAAACAAAAAGAAAAAGCTGTACCAGCAGAAGAATTGTTTAAACAAGCATCTGTTAAATAAAACAACCGCCCAGTTGGGCGGTTATTTTTATTAAAACACTATCAGAAAAAACGCTTGCGTCGGTAAAGATTTTTTTGCTAGACTTTTCACAAAGGAAAAAGAGGAGAAAATGAAAAAAGTTTTTTCAGGCACTTTAATATTTTTATTAGTTGGCGGTCTTTCTTACGCAATACCTGTGGCCATACGCCCCGGTTCTTCGAATGCAGCCAACGTTCCATCTTCTGCAGCTATGGCAAAGAAAACAACAGTTGCACCACAACCTTTTTTACCACAAAAAAATTCTTTAAACAATTTGCCCAAAGCAATTGCTGATAATTCTAACACTTATGATAAGAAAGATTCCGATTCGAATGTTAGCATACCTTTAACCGGCACAGAACGTATTGGTCGTACAAAAGGCACTCCGTATACGGTTGACCCATCAAAAACTTCTGTGGCAATCCAACAACCAAGCATCAATAACAGTGCAGAAAACGAAGCGTTGCGCGCACAACTGACGGCTATGCAAGCGCAAATCAATCAACTTCAAAACGAACTTGCAAAAAAAGCAAACACAGAAGCCGTCCAAGAATTAAACAACACATTGGATAACAAACTCAAAAATTACGTTTCTGCCAGTGATGTTGCGGCAGAAATCGCATCAGCCCAAGAAGAAACACTTACTGTTACTACAAATAAAATAAACGCTCTTAATTCCAAGGTAAGCACTGTCGCCAAAGATGCCGTTGTTGACGAAGGTTTAGTAAAAAAATATTTCAATCAATTTTTGGACACAGAATTAGAAAAACCTGCAGATAATAAATTTCACCGATTCGCAACAAAAAACGAATTAACACAAACAAAAGAGGCTGTGATTGCTGACGCAGAAAGCAAAGCAAACACCGCAAAAGCCGACGCGATTGCTGCTGCTGAAACCAAGGCAAACGCTGCAAAAACCGCAGCTATCACTGCTGCAGCTTCTGCTACAAAACTTGCCAGCTATGCAAAAACAAAAGACGTTAACGATGCTGTCGCAACAGCGAAAAATGAAGCCATTGCTGACGCAGAAACCAAAGCGAATGCCGCAAAAGCTGCTGCGATTGCAGACGCAACGGGAAAAATCAACACTCTTGACACCAGAATAACAGATGTTGCTTCTGGTCAAATAGACGAAACAGCTTTAAGCGGGCACTTTAGTAAATTCTTGAACACTGAATTGGGCAAAACAGATGGCAAATTCAAAATTCAAAGACTTTGCCACAACTAACGATGTTGACACAGCAAAAGCCGCTGCTATCGCCGCTGCTGAAAGTAAAGCAAACACCGCAAAAGCCGACGCGATTGCTGCTGCTGAAACCAAGGCAAACGCTGCAAAAACCGCAGCTATCACTGCTGCAGCTTCTGCTACAGAAACAAAACTTGCCAGCTATGCCGCAAAATCTGATTTAACGGGCCTTGCAAAAGAAAGCGAATTATCTGATAAATTTAGTGGTTATCTGGATACAGAACTGAAAAAATCTGATGGTAAGTTTGCTGGTTATGCCAAAGGAACCATACCTTCTGAATCCGCAATCAAAGAATATGCTTCCGCACAAATCAAGGCAGATCTTGAAAATACAAATTCTGACCTGGCTAAAAAGTTTTCAAAATACACAGACAACGATAATTTGAACACAAAAATTGCCACTCTTGATAATTTCAAAGGGTTAGGCACCAGACTGACAACAGCAGAAAGCAATATTACTGCAAACACGAACAAATTT
>CACZUD010000004.1:71478-72003 GCA_902784345.1 uncultured Pseudomonadota bacterium
CAGACTGACAACAGCAGAAAGCAATATTACTGCAAACACGAACAAATTTAAGAACTATACAGACAACGACAATTTGAACACAAAAATTGCCACTCTTGAAAACTTCAAAAATTTGGACAACAAAATCCTTACAGACAGCGAGTTATCTGGTAAATTCGACGGATTCCTTTCAACAGAATTGGGCAAATCTGGTGGTAAATTTAAAGATTTTGCAGCAAAGGGTGATTTAACAGGTCTTGCAAAAGAAAGTGAATTGTCTGGTAAATTCGACGGATTCCTTTCAACAGAATTGGGCAAATCTGGTGGTAAATTCTCTGGCTTTACAAAAGATGCTGATCTTGGAACAAAAGTCAGCGGGGTGTTAGATACAGAATTGAAAAAATCTGATGGTAAATTTAAAGATTTTGCAGCAAAGGGTGATTTAACAGGGTTAGGCACCAGACTGACAACAGCAGAAAGCAATATTACTGCAAACACGAACAAATTTAAGAACTATACAGACAACGACAATTTGAACACAAAAAT
>CACZUD010000005.1 GCA_902784345.1 uncultured Pseudomonadota bacterium
ATCCTTTTAAAGACCACCTCCCCCTGCGGGTACTCCTCCACAGGAGGAGAACTTTTTACTGTGGACATGTGGTATCATCACAGACATAGTAATGATTGTCGCCCCAATCCACATGAAAATAATGGTCCGAATCTTTGTTCATCTTTGTTCGTGTTGTTGTCATGTTTATATAGAATATATCATTTCCAATTCTTGCATTAAACGAAGGCGTTGTTCGTTTTGTCGATTTCATATACATAACCCCCAGGTTCCCAACATGAAAAAGATGCGGATAACATACGGCAGAGCCGGTCGGTGCAAAAGTGCCACTTGCACACGCGGTTATACCCTGATTATTTGCGCCGGGGGTATAAGTTCCACCAGAACAAATATTATTTATCGGACAAATTGAACATGCATTCGCATTTGCGGGCAGATAATAACCAATCGAACAATTCACACCCGGAATTTCTTCCAAGCCTTGGTCTTCTGGTATATTTTCCTCAAAAACGCCACCTGGACATTCATAACCACTAAGGCATGCCGTACAAGCCGATGAATTCTTTGGCAAATATGTTCCATTGTTGCAAGTAACCGAAAATACTGCTGTCAACACATGATAATCACCACACGTACCAATAAAATCTGCATCCGTCATAACCGCAAGCGAAGGTGCTGTGAAAAACAATAAAAATAAAATTATAAATTTTTTCATGTTTTTTTTGTTGGGCTCTGTTTCCCAGAATTCGTTCCTCCTTTTTTTTGCGACACCACGTCACCTTCGGTGCCACCTCTCTTGCCATCCGTCTTCGCTATCGCTACGCCGAGACGCAGGAGGGGAACTTTTGTGTGGGGGTGGATTGTGCCGCCCCCACACCCCCAAAGCTGCGCTTTTTCGGCATATCGTGCGTTGCACGATACGCATAGTGCCTGCCGGAAGAAAATTTTGTTTCATTGTTCATACTATATTTCCCCATTTCGACCCTGAATAGAGCATTATGCGCCACCGACCCCGAACACCGCTCGACGAAAGCCGGGGCGGCTCCGGACGCGGTCGCCGCAGGCGACCGCACAGCCAGACGCGCACGAAGACGCCGAACTGCGGTCGATGCTGAACACCCACGCCAAGGACGATGACATATTTGTAGTACTGCCATTAAAGGTTGCACTGGTCCCCTTGCACCAGCAATATCGCGTCGTTCCGCTGGTAGATGGACTGGTCTTCTTTGTACAATGCCCTTCTTGCCAACAAGAATTCGTGTTAGCGGTTGCACTGGTCGATGAACAACGCCACGACCCAGTTAATGTCCCGTAATTTCCAGTCGCTGTCCATGTCGCCGCACCTGTACCAGTGGAGGTCGGTGTATAACTCGTGAACGGAAAATATATCATCTGTTTCCAATTTTCGGGCGAGGTCAGTTGTTTCCAGCCCTTGAACGTATAACCATTTTTCGTTGGGGCACCTTGCGTCGGCATGGTCACATTATCGCCAGTAGTACAACTTGTGTATGCATAAAAAGTATCTTCATCCAGTATCCAGTTTACCTGTTCTGTTGCACCATATGCAGTGCAGACCATCATCGCAAATAAAAATGCTAATAATTTTTTCATTCCTGTCCCCCGTTTTCACAAACACCAAAAAACCACCAAAAATTCAGGTGGTTGGAGGTTCGTAACTATAATGCATCGAAAATAGTGGGCTTATTTTTATATATCGCCACCCTCCAACCTAATTTCGTTGGAGTTTCATCCATTTTTGGACGCGATGCTTTACGGGTTACGACACCCCATCGGCAGAATCCCTGCTGACAAAATTATTCTATCAAACAAGATTATTTTTGGCAATAAAAAAACACCGCGTTTGCGGTGGTAAAAATCTCCCCTTGGGGGAGGGTGGGTTTTGTGCCAGTCGTTCGTTATTATGAAAACACCAGAATATTCCTCCCCCGTCCGCTTCGCGTCCACCCCCTGCCAAAGGGGGAATAAAAATTCTCCCCTTGGGGGGAGTACCGACGAAGTCGGGGAGGGAGGGTTCTGTTTCCTCGATACGCAATAATAAAAATCAAAAAAATCTTGTGAATTTCGATTTTTTAAGATTTTTCTAATTGTGTATTCTCGTATTCGCCATGCGCTATCGCTCTGGCGTATACCGCAACGGTTTCGGTGCACTTCGTTTCCAACCCTTGGGGGGAGTACCGACGAAGACCGGGAGGGAGGGTTCCCCCTTGGGTGCGGAATTTATTAAAGTGTTTTTCCAATTGCAACGGCTGTATCACACATGCGGTTCGAAAATCCCCATTCGTTATCGTACCATGCGGTTACGTGTATTAAATGTTCATCAATAACACGTGTTTGTGTCGAATCAAAAATCGCGCTGTGTTTGTCGTTCGTGAAATCTATCGACACAAGAGGCAAATCATTATAGCCCAAAATTTCAGATTCTGCAGATTTCATCGTTTTGTTCACGGATTCTATTGTTGCACGTTTGTTCACATTTAACGCCAATTCGACAACCGATACATCTGGGGTTGGGACACGAATCGCAATGCCGTCCATTTTTCCGTCCAGTTTTGGTAATACCAAACCAATTGCTTTGGCTGCGCCAGTACTGGTTGGAATCATGGATAAATTTGCCGCGCGTGCACGACGAAAATCTTTGTGGTTTTTATCCAATAATTGTTGGTCGCCAGTGTATGCATGAACTGTTGTCATCCATCCGTTCGCAATACCGAACTTTTTATCCAATACATTTAATACAGGTGCCAAACAATTTGTTGTGCATGAAGCGTTTGAAACTATCAAATCTTTCTTGGTTAATTTGTTTTCGTTAACACCGAAAACTATCGTTTTGTCTGCGCCATTAGACGGTGCAGAAACCAATACGCGCTTTGCACCGTTGTCCAAATGTATGCGCGCTTTGTCTGCCGATGTGAAAAGACCAGTGCATTCCATAACTATATCAATCTTTAATTGTTTCCATGGCAATTTAGATGGATCGCGTTCGGATAAACATTTAATCCGTTGTCCGCCAACCAATATATATTCGCCGTCCAGTCTTACATCCATTGGTAATTTTCCATGAACTGAATCATATTCCAGCAAATAGGCGTTTTCTGCGGCTGGCGCTAAATCATTAACCGCCACAAATTCAATATCTTTGCGTCCAGATTCCAATGCGGCGCGCAAAACAAGACGACCGATACGACCAAAACCATTTATTGCAACACGAATTTTTTTCATCATAATTTCCTTTCTTTGTATATGTGGTTATTCTATCACAAAACAGCAAAAAATACAGTTGGATTTTTTTCGGGGCTTTTCTTGCAAACACTGATTCGTGATTTTATAATGTTTTTATGAAACACAACGCAATTATTATCGCGGGTCCAACCGCATCGGGGAAATCTGACTTTGCTCACAAATTGGCAAAGCATATCAATGGTGCAATAATAAATTGTGACAGTGTGCAAATTTATCGCGGAATTGAAAATATATCTGCGTCGCCTTTTGCGGATGTTTCCGGTGGTTTCGATGAAATAGATGGTGTGCCATACAAACTTTTTTCGATTCTTTCTTTGAACGAACATATCAGTGTTGCAGACTATTTAATCCTTGCTAAAAAAGCATTCGATGAAGTCGTTGCTATGGGTAAAACACCAATCTTTGTGGGGGGGACGGGCTATTACATAAATGTTTTGTTAAATGGCATTTCGCAAATTCCAGAAATAAGTTCTGAAAATCGCAATCGTGCACGTGAATTAGTCGAACAAGATATTATAGGTGCAAAGAAAATGTTGCCGTCGGAATTTACTGCAACCGACCCACAACGTGTCGCGCGCGCACTGGAAGTTTTCTTTGAAACAGGAATACACATCACTGATTGGCAAAAAATGCCACGCGCAGGCGCACTGGTGCCAGATGCTTTGCGTGTTCTAATTGTGCCAGAACGCGAAGTTTTATTAAAGCGAATTGCATCGCGTATTCCAGAAATGATTCATGGTGGCGCACTGGAAGAGGGCAAAAACATTATAAAAAATAACATGGATGCAACGCGTGCAATCGGTGCAGTGCAAATCTGTGATATGCTTAATGGAAAAGTTTCAGAAAAAGAAGCAATTGAAAACTGGACAATAAAAACCAATCAATATGCAAAGCGTCAGCGCACTTGGTTTTCCGGTCAATATAAAGCAGATATAGAAATAAAAAACGTTCCAAATGACAAAGATTTGGAACGTGTGATTGGTGCACTATAGTTTTTTTATTTTACCAATTCAGAAACATTGATTTTTAGGGTTATCATATGTCTTGCTCTTTTCTTGGTTATTGTATGAACGGCTTCTGCGACCTTTTCATATCTTGGATCTGCCTGTTTTTTGCTGGCAAATTTTTCCTTTTGTTTTTTGTTAAAAACAGCAATATCTTTCATGTAATTTTTTATTTTATTTTGAACCATTGCGTTATTCACAAATAAAATTTTCATTAACTGTTGTGTGCAATCATTGCTGGAAATACCTTTTTTGCAAATGTATTTTGACAAATATTGACTTATCAGACCTGTAAGTGTTCTTAAGAAACAAGGACTTTTGTTGGTCTGGGTGTCTTCCAATAAAATCAAGAACATTCTGGTTTTGCTTAACAAGAAAGCTTCACATTCTGGACGAAATACGAAAGTATCGCGCCAAGTGTTTCTCATTGTTTTTGCTGTTTGATAAGAACCGCCAAATTTTTCGATGAATTTTTCTGCGATAAAATCTTTGTATGCTTCAAATTGAACCTGAGCCGCTGCCATCTGTTGTGCGCGTACTTCTTTAAGTTTTTTGGACTTTGCCATTTTTTATTCCTTTGGTTTTGTTCAGATTAAATATAACACAAAAAACAAAATTGTCAATATTTTATTTGTCTGTTGAAAAAAATAAAAAAAATGGCTAATTTAAGAATATGTTTAAATCTGGCGATATTGTGAAAGTTCTTGTTCCGAATGTCATAAATCGGGGGTACGATTATCGTCTTAATGAAAATGCAGATATTGGCGCTTTTGTGCGGGTTACAGTGATGAATCGTCAATATGTCGGTGTGATAGTTGGCAGCGGCGACAGTGGTTTGGACGAATCCAAAATCAAATCGATAATCGAAGTCTGCAATATGGGAAAAATGTCCGGTGCAGACATAGATTGGATTTATAAAATGTCAGATTGGACACTGATGGCGCCGGGCGGTGTGTTGCGCCTGATTCTTAATGTTCCAGAAGCGTTTAATCCGCCAAAATTTGAACAGTTATACACTTTTAATTTTGACACGACTGCCAAGATGACCGATGCGCGTCAAAATGTAGCCGATGCGTTTTCTTCTAATGATAACGAAGCGATGTCGGTAAATGATATAATGAATATCGCACACGTTTCTAATGCTGTTGTAAAAACGATGATAAAGGCAGGCGTTTTATGTCCATCGGATGCGCGTGAAATAACAGATACAAGTTTTAACCATAAATATTTCGATACGGGTTCGGTTGTGTTAAACGATGAACAACAAAGTGCGGCAGATACGATTGCAAATGCATTGGGTGAAAACAGTTTTTCTGTACATTTGCTGGACGGTATAACAGGCTCGGGCAAGACACAGGTTTATTTTGACAGTGTTCTGCGTGCGTATAATGCGGGAAAATCAGTTTTGTTGATGATGCCTGAAATCGCGTTGACTGCACAGTTTATGGACAGATTCAAAAAACGTTTTGGGGCGCCGCCTGTTGTATGGCACAGTAATTTAACATCTGCGCGTCGTCGTAATATTTGGCGCGGTGTTGCGCGTGGCGACATTCGCATAGTTGTTGGTACGCGCAGTGCGCTGTTTTTGCCATGGCAGAATTTGGGGTTGATAGTTGTAGATGAAGAGCATGATACTTCGTACAAACAAGAAGATATGGGGAATTATCATGCGCGCGATATGGCGATTTTGCGTGCCAAGATTGCTGGGTTTCCAGTGGTGCTGGCATCCGCAACGCCATCGCTTGAAACAATGCATAATGTAGCGCAGGGCAAATACAGACGGCTTCGTTTGACTTCGCGATTTGGTGGTGCGCAAATGCCAAAGATTGAAACGATAGACATGCGAAACAGTCGACCTGAATCTTATAAGGTTGGTGAAGAAGAAAAGTCAGGCAACCTGTCACAACAATTATGCAGTGAAATCGCAAGCACTTTGGCAGAACATAAGCAAATAATGCTGTTTATAAATCGTCGTGGTTTTGCACCGATTGTTCAGTGTAAAAAGTGCGGTTGGGTTGCGGGGTGTCCTGATTGTTCTGCGTCTTATAATTATCACAAGCACATAAATAAATTAGTGTGTCATATGTGTGGTCGTATGGAACCTGTGCCGACGCTTTGTCCACAGTGTAAAAATACAGTTTCAATGCGTGGGGCAGGGCTGGAAAAAATCGAAGAAGAAATTGCTGCTAAATTTCCAAATGCACGAACTGCGCTGGTTTCCAGTGATACAATTATGTCGCGCGAAGCATTGGAACGCATTGTTCACAAAATGGAAAACGGTGAAATAGACATAATTATTGGCACACAAATATTGGCCAAGGGACATCATTTTCCGAATTTGACCCTGGTAGGTGTTGTTGATGCAGATATGGGATTGTTTGGTACAGATTTTCGTGCGGGTGAACATACTTTTCAACAGCTTTTTCAGGTCGCAGGACGCGCGGGCAGGGGCGAATTTCCGGGGCGCGTATTGTTGCAGACTTTTCAGCCTGAACATCCGGTAATTCGCGCAATTTGTGCGGGCGACAGGGATGAATTTATGGCGTCGGATATGGAATCAAGACGTGCGGCGCAAATGCCACCGTTTGGGCAATTAATCGCCGTTATTGTCGAAGCCAACAAAGAATCGGTGTTAAAAAAATATTGTGCGGAATTGTCGCGTGTCGCACCCGCATTAAACGGTGGAAAAATCATGGGACCAATAGCGGCACAAATGTATCAGATAAGAAATTGGTATCGTATGCGATTTTTAGTTTCAGGCAATTCGCGTGCGAATTTGCAACCAATAGTCAGTGCATGGATTAACAAAGTAAAACAGCCTGCAAATGTTCGAATTAAAATTGATGTCAACCCACAGAATTTTATGTAAAAAAACACCGCTTTCGCGGTGCTTTTTTTTTATCTGTTGTTTTCTGCTGTTTTCGACGATCTGAACGCAGCTTGAATTTTTGCAATAAGTTTTGATATTCCCGAATTAAACGCTTTTACTTTTTTGTTCTTTGCGGAAGCTGTTTTTTCTTCAAGTTTCTCTTCTCTTCCTTCCCATATTGCTTCGGGAAAAAGCGTGCCAGATTCTTTCATTTTCAGCATTTTGTCGATACGCGCGGCAGCTATGTTCGCACCGTAAAGATCTTTGGTAACACCGTTTTCTTCGGTTGTCGCCAATATTTCATTACATTGTACGATTTTTTTATCAAGTATTTCATTGAATTTTTCTGTATCAATTGCATGACCAGATTTATCAATCGCTTTGGCCGCCAATAATTCTTGTTTTAAACCATCTGTGATTTTGTTTAATTGTTTTTCTATGTCCATGTACATTTTTGTTTCCTTTTGGTTTTTTTGTTAAAAAATTTTTTATACAACTTCTGTTACTGCGCGCAATGTGCCATCGCGCGAAAGTTGTACTACACGAATTTTCTTTTTCATTTCTGCTATTAAATCAGTTCTGTCGTACGCAGGCTGAGTATGTAATATGCGATCTGCGAATGCAGCATAGGCGGCTTCGGCACTTTCGGCATGAATAGTTGTGTAAAAGTGGTCATGTCCGGTTCCTAACATTTCCCAAAGAACCGCCGCATTATCTGTTGATATTTCACCACCGATTATAACATCTGGGGTCATACGTACAACCAAATCTAGCAAGCGTGCATAATTAAAATCGTTTGTTTGTTCTGTTCGGGACAACACAAAGTGAACGCGGTTTTTCTGTGGAACGCGGATTTCACGTGCGTCTTCGACAGTAATAACACGACTGTTTTGGTCTATCAATGTCAGCATGTGATTCAAGAAAGTTGTTTTACCAGTTGATGTTGCGCCGGAAATCAAAATCGGACTGCCGTCGTTAATCGCAGACATCAATCTTTCGTATGGGTCATCAGGACGCACATTTTTACGTGGTTTGACTTTTAACAACTTTTCACCGCGTTTAAGATGATAATTTTCAAAACTGGTTTCACTTACCCCACCGCCACGAATATTCAATGCCACGCCGCCAGTTACATCACTTTCGTCATACTGTACATTTGGTCCCGCAATAGCAGAAAAACGATGATTCCCAGGCAATGTCGCATAGACAACAGGTATACCGTGTATCGGGTCAAAAGGTCTTTCGTAAATGTTCGCAACAGTATGAATTAAATCAATCAAGTACTGTTTTGATAAAACTTCTGCATTATACGAAACCCATGGAACGCGGCCACCATTAAGACGCATCCATACTTCCCCGGCGTGATTTATCGCAATCTCTTCAACGAAAGACGGACGATAAAATTCTTCCAGTGGTTTCAATAAAGATTCAAGTACTACATTAGTCATCTTTTTTATTTTATCATAAATCGTGGCTTGAATCAAAATTGTTTATTTGCTAAAATGAAAAAAAGTAACAAGAGAGAAAAAATGAAAAAATCTTTATTTTTTGTTTTAGGACTGGCGTTGACGGTTGCTGCGTGCAGCAGTGATAATGGCGGATATCCTGGGAAAAATGGCGAATATTACGATGAACAAACTGCACAGTATGTAACTGAAAAAAATGAGTTTGCCGAAATCGATTCGTATCAGCCTCGTTCTATGAAAGAACGCGAAGAAATCGCACAACATTGGAATACTGCGCGTAAAGAAACCAGATGGCAAGAATACAAAGGCACAATGATTCGTATCGAAATTTTGCTTGGCGACAGCAATGTTCGTGAAATGCGCCTGCGTTTGATGCAAAATGCAGATGGTGCAGATATAGATGCGGATGCCAGAACTGTGTTGGGGCATGTTGCTGACTATGAAATGAAGAAAGTTTGTGGTCGTAATGCCGAAAGTATAGTTGTCGTTTATGACAGACCTTCTTTCGAAGTAATGCGTCCTACAACGTTCTTTGATTATCGTGTCGAAGCCGAAGGCGAATCTATGCGTGAATATGGTTTCAGATGCGTATATAACAAGTAAACCAAAGGAAAAATAAATGAAAAAATTTGTTGGAATATTGGCAATGTGTGCGGCATTGGGTGCGTGTGAAAAAACAGCTAAAAACGGCGATACAGTTGTTATCGATTTTGCTGGATTTTTGGGCGAAGAACAATTTGCGGGCGGTACAGCGGAAAATTTCCCATTGAAATTGGGCAGTGGTCAATTCGTACCTGGCTTTGAAGACCAATTGATTGGCGCAAAAGTTGGTGAAACACGTGATGTAAATATCACTTTCCCACAAGATTATGTTCCAAACCTTGCTGGTAAAGATGTTGTGTTCAAAGTCACAATCAAAGAAATCAAAAAATAATTTGAAAAACCAAAGAAAAAACCGCCCAAAAGGCGGTTTTTTTATATCGCTTTGATAAATATCTTTGCTTTGTTAGCCGCAGCGATTACCGCAGGTTTATCAATAACAAAACAAGTTTTTGCATTTACAATTATTCCATGCAATTTCGCCGCAGATACCGCACGCACAGTATCAACACCAATCGCAGGTATGTCGATTCTTAAATCTTGACCTGGTTTTGTCATTTTTGCAAACACACCACCGGTTTTGCGACGTTTTTTACGCATTTCAACGACGCGATCCAACATACGCGCAGTGCCTTCGGCTGCTTCGACAGCGATGACTTGTTTATCAACAACAACAGATGCGCCAATGTCTTCAACACCAATGGTGTGTGAAACCTGAATCGCACGCGTAATATCTTTTTCATCACTGCGAGATGGTTTTGTTTTTGTTTGAATACCTGCTTTTTCAAAAGTTAATTCAGGTGCCAAATCTTGCGCAGCAACAATTTCATAGCCACGTTTTTCCAGTGCTTTGTTAAATGCGACAGCCATTGAATCATACCCCCGTTGATGTTTTAATACACTTAATAAAACCCCAATAGACCAAAAATCAGGTCGAATATCAGACAAATTTATGTGTCCCAAAGCCCCCACAAAACAGAGTTTGTGTATGTCGCGCTTTTTGCATTCGCGTGCCGCCAATCCAGCCCCCCCGACACGTATTACCAAATCTGGATTAAGTTTTGGGTCATAAAAATTTTTAAGACCAATAACATAAACATCCCATCCGTTTTTACGAAATGCATCGCGTGCCTGAAACGGCAGGGATAATGCACCACAAAAAAGAGCGACTTTTTTATCTTGTTTTTTCATCATGCTTTAATGATAGTTTTAAAACACACTGGAATCAAGACAGAATTTATATTAAGATGAATCTATGCAAAATAAAAAATGTCCTTTTTTTAATATATGCGGCGGTTGCCAGTTTGATTTCATTGGCGAAGATTACCGTACAGAAAAACTGAAAAAACTGCCGAAAATAGAATTTACGCACGACGCAATTTGGGGCGGCGTTGGTACGCGCAGACGGGCAGATTTTACTTTTGTAGATGGGCATTTTGGATTTTTTAAAAAGCAATCGAAAGACATAGTTGATGTGAATATTTGTCCGAATGTAGTTCCTGAAATAAATTCTGTGTTGAAAGATATTGCGCGTTTACCATGGCGTGGTGCAGGTTCTGTGTTGATTACAAAATGTGAAAACGGGATAGATGTTGCTGTAAACAGCGATATTCCATATTTCAGTGCTGATTTCAAAAACGCGGTTGAAAAATTGCCGCCACAAATAATTCGATTTACTTGGAACAGTTCGATTATTCGTAAATACTGTGAACCAGAAATTAAGTTTAACAACAAAATTATACCTTATCCGACAAATGCTTTTTTGCAGCCAACGGTCGAAACAGAACAAATCTTGCGAGATTTGGTTGTTAAATATGTTGATGGTGCAAAACATGTGGCGGATTTATTCTGTGGTCTGGGTAATTTTACTTTTGCAACAAACGCAACAGGTTTTGATATTGTTGGCAATGGCATAAAGCGTGATTTGTTTAAAAAGCCGTTAACAGCCCAAAATTTAAATCAATATGATGCGGTGATAATGGACCCACCACGTGCCGGTGCAGAAAAGCAAAGTAAAGAATTAGCCAAATCAAATATAAAACGAATCGTTTATGTTTCATGTAATCCGACAACTTTTGTTCGTGATAAAAAAATTTTGGAAAACGTCGGATACAAAATGAATGTTGCAATTCCCGTTGATCAATTTATAGGTTCGACACATTGGGAAATATTCAGTGTGTTTGAAAAATAAAAAAAGCCACCCTTGCGGGTGGCTTTTTCCGGATGCCCAGAAAGGAAGGAAAGGAGAAAAAGAAACGGGCATCCTAAACTTGTGTTTGGGCCCAAAGTCCAGAGGAGAGAGAATGTAGGAGGGAGTCTGAAAACCCTGGGCCCGATATAGTCAAACGATTTTCATCCCTTGACGAATCGAAATGTAATACACAAAATGTCATTTGTCAAGTATTTTGTCAAAAATTTTTTTTGCTTTTTTTATTTTTATGCATTTTCTGGCTTTTTTATAGGGATACATACCAATAATCAAAGATTGAATTTATTCAGATTATCAAGTATTATTAGATTGTTTGGTTGGAAAACTGATAAAAAATAGGAGAAAATTCATGACGCACGAAGATGTATGGCGCGCAATAGAAAAATTTGCAACAGAACATCATATGTCTTGTTCTGGATTGGCAAAATGCAGCGGTTTAGACCCAACCACCTTTAATAAAAGCAAACGTTGGTCCAAAGAAGGTCAACCCAGATGGCCATCAACCAACAGTATTTCTAAAATATTGGCATCTACGGGTGCTTCATTGGAAGATTTTACTAAATTTATCCCGTCAAATGAACAGCATTCCGTGCGATAATAAAATCTTGCACAGTGTTGTTTTATTCGGTATTCTATCTGTATGTTAGACAATATAAAAATTTATGCGTCAGATAAATACTGGAAAAGTATCTTGGCTGATTTGGGCGCAAATCTTGTGGATTCTTTGGATTGTGCGGACGTGTTTTTTGATGACATTAAAATAAATGCGCCCGTTTCAGTTGATGATTTACAGAATTTGATTCTGAAACAATTCGATAATAATGATATTATTATCAATGTTTTTGGGCATGATGTAGTATTGCCTGAATTGCAACGAAAAATAGTTGTTGCTCTTTATAAAAATCCAAATATTCAAATGCGTGAATTAAAGTTAGCTGTCGGCGTTATGCCAGATATTGCTACACACAGTGTGGAAAATGCTATTTATCAATTACGAAAAACATTCGGACACGATTTTGTTTTAAACGAAAATGGGAGATACAGAATTGGGCGCATATAAATTAATTTCTTTTGATAAAATTTCATCTACCCAAGATTATGCGCATGATTTAATCGCCCAAAAAAAAGCAACAGATAAAACAGTTATAACGGCTCTGGCGCAAAGCGCGGGGCGCGGACGTTACAGACGCACATGGGTTTCGCATCACGGTAATTTGTATGCATCTTTTATTTATAAAATCGCAGAACGTGATCCACGTTTGTCTTACGCTGTAGCGGTGGCAGTCGCAGAAACATTGATTTCATTTGGATTAAAGCCACAAATAAAATGGCCTAATGATGTTTTGATAGATGGTAAAAAAATCAGTGGAGTGTTAATTGAATATGCTCAAAATTTCGTAATTGTTGGTATTGGTATAAATATACAAACTTGTCCCACGGTTAAAGAATATCAGACAACAAAAGTAAAAAAATATGCAGATGTATCTATTGAAGAAGTTTTAAGTGTGCTGATGAAAAAATTAGATAAATGGCGCAAAGCAGATTTTTATGATGTTCGGAATCGTTGGATGGAATTGGCGATATGCATAAATAAAACAGTTCGATACCAAGGAAAAGATGCAGAATTGATAGGTATTAACGAAGATGGTGCATTGGTGTTGCGCTTTGATACCCGCTATGTTTTGACATACGGTGATGAAATCAGAATTTAATAGGTCTTGACTTTTATGTCAATTTGTGATATTATATAGAGCATCAAGAATAGAAATTGTGCCCGCAAGATTTGCGGTTTTTTTATTCTTTATTTTTGCCTGCACATTTTTTGTGTGGGCTTTTTTAATACAAAAAAACAGGTCAAAACATGCAACTTACTTTAATAAAGAACAATGATGATACCCAAATCGTATCATATAAATTGGCACGCATAATATTTGCAGAAACTGGTGGTGTTTCTCTGCCTATTGTGGAAGCGATGTCTTCTATGATTAACAATATTCATATAAAACAAAATAAATCTTTTGAATCTATTTCAATCGATTCAGATTTGTTTGAATGTTTGAATCCGAAATCATCGCGACATCAAAATTTAAACATATCAGCAAACGACAGAAAATTTCAGATGTGTTTGCGCGCAGTAAAAACAATGATGCATGGCAATTTACGAGATACTGTTTTTGGTGCGACAAAATTTCATCACGCAAATGTTATTCCAAATTGGGCGATGTCGCGCGGTTATATTGCAGAATGCGAAGATATTTTGTTTTATTTATAAAGAAAGGATAATTCATGAATAAAATAATCAAAGGCGGATATTTAAAAGATAAAAAAACTTATGTTGTATCAACTGTTGGTATTGTGTCTGCTGTCGGGGCTTATTTAATCGGCGACGAAGATATTTTTACAATGATGCAAACTATATTTATGTTGGGTGGTATATATTTTCTTAAACAAGAATCTTCAACCAAAGGAAAAAAGTAATGGAACAAGTACCAGAAAAATTTCTTGATGAAAATGGCGAATTGAATACATCTGCATTGGTTAAATCATATTGTGAATTAGAAAAAAAGATGAGCAGTATGATATCTGTACCAAAAGATGACAGCGATGTCGATGTAAAACAAAAATTTAATCATGCAATTGGTGTGCCGGATAATGCATCTGAATATCCAACAAATGATTTGTTTGATGACGAATCGGTTCGTAATAAATTTCATGAAATTGGATTAACTTCACAGCAAGTTGAAAAAATTTATTCTATTGCTGAAGAATTTTTAACACCAACTTTAAAAAATTTATTTGAATTACAAAATCAAACAAACGCAATAAATGAATTAAAAAATTTTTTTGGATCAGCAGAAAAAATGAACGATGCATTACGTGAAATAAATGCATTTGGACAAAAGTATTTACCGGAATCTGCATTTGAAGAACTGTGCGCTACACCCCAGGGAATACAAGGCGTGTACAAGATGATGCAGTCGCTTGAACCAGATGTTTTAACTGATAAAAACGCAACAGAAAATTTATCAGATGATGTGTTGCGTGATATGATGCGTGATCCAAAATATTGGCGTGATAAAGATCCAGAATATATAAGAAAAATTGAAAACGGTTTTAAAAAATTATATTCATAAATTATTTTTATTCTTTACTATTTGTTTTGATTCATATAAAATAGAATCAAGAACAAAATAATTTTGTTCTGTCCAAAAAATATTAAAAGGAGAGAAACATGTTCGGTTTAAAGAAAAAATGTGCAAGCGCAAAACCAGCTGCAAAACCAGCTGCAAAGAAAGCACCTGCAAAAAAAGTTGCTGTTAAAAAACCAGTTGCAAAAAAAGCACCTGCAAAAAAAGTTGCTGTTAAAAAACCAGTTGCTAAAAAAGTAGTTGCAAAAAAAGCACCTGCAAAAAAAGTTGCTGCTAAAAAACCAGTTGCTAAAAAAGTAGTTGCTAAAAAACCAGCTGCAAAAAAACCAGTTGCAAAAAAAGCACCTGCAAAAAAACCAGCTGCTAAAAAAGTTGTAAAGAAAAAATAATTTTTTTCGCACGAGTTTAAAAATCCCCAAGACGTTTGTTTTTGGGGATTTTTTTATGATAAATTTTTCAGTTGGATGTAAAAAGTTCAACTGAATTTTTTATTGGATAATCCAATTTTTTTGGACCCTTTTGTGTTGTTTTGTATTTATGGCGCGACCCGTCGCATAACCACAAATCAAAATTTTTTCAAATCACGCGATACACGTTTTTTAATTTAAACAAAAAGGATTTCTTATGTCTATGTCTGTAGATCAAGTGTTTGTAAAACAATTTGAAGCAGATGTTCATTTGGCTTATCAGCAAATGGGCACAAAATTGCGCTCTACAATCCGCAGCAAAACAGGGGTTGTTGGTGCATCTACTACTTTCCAGAAAGTTGGCAAAGGTATCGCCAGCACAAAATCACGTCATGGAATTGTTCCTGTGATGAATTTGAATCACACACCTGTTGAATGCACTTTGCAAGATTACTATGCAGGCGATTGGGTTGATTCTTTGGATGAATTGAAAACAAATGTTGATGAACGTCGTGTTGTTGCTTCTGCTGGGGCGTATGCTTTGGGTCGCAAAACAGATGAATTAATCATTAACGCAATGAACAGTGCAACACAATATGTCGGTGATTATTCTACCGGTTTAACAAAAGCATTGATTATGGCAGCATTGGAAAAATTAAATGCCAATGATGTGCCAGATGATGGTCGCAGATATGCTGTTGTTGGCGTTCATCAATGGAACGAACTGTTGGCTTTGGATGAATTTGTATCTGCTGACTATGTTGGTGGTGCAACACCATTGGTTGATGGTTGTGAATCACGCAAATGGTTGGGTGTGAATTGGATTTTGTGCAACAATTTGCCAATCAGCAGCGATGATCGTGATTGCTTTATGTATCATGCATCCAGCATCGGTCATGCATGCGGTCAAGAAGTAAAAACAGATATTACATGGCATGGTGAACGTGCTGCACACTTTATCAGCAACAGCATGTCCCAAGGTGCAGTGTTAATTGATAACGAAGGCATCGTCCGTATCAAATGTGATGATGATGCAGCATAATCTATAACAAAAAGGAAGAACGATGGCTTTTCAAAATAAAAATTTATCTGTTATTGCATACGCAAATGGTTTTACTTTGTGGCATTATAAAGAAAACGCCACATTGGCAACAATAACTGCGTCTGGATATTTTTCCAGTTTGAAAAATCTGATGAATACAGGCGATATCATTTTAATTAATGGTTCAAATGGTTCAGCGATTAAAGTTATTACTGTTGCCGAAGGCGTTGTAACCGTTGGGGCATTGTCTTAATAATCAAAATCAGGGGATTATTCCCCTGATTTTTTTAATAAATAGGTGCAAGATATGTTTACAAAAATAGATTTATGTTCAATGGCTCTGTTAAAACTGGGCGAAAAACCGATACAGTCGTGGCGCGAAGATAGTGCCGCTGCGCAATTATCGCGAACACTGTTTGAACCAACAGTTGATACGTTATTGTCTTTGTTCCCATGGCGTTTTGCAACCAAAGAGTTGGTTTTAAATAAAACCCAAGAAAATGATTTTTTAATTCCAAATGAAGTTCTGCGAATTTTAAAATGTAATGGACAAATTATCGGTAACAGAATAAAGGCGTCAGATAACACAATAAAAATAACTGCTGTTGTAAAAACAGAACCAGAAATGTTTCCGGGCTATTTCGCAACACTGGTTGCTGCAAAACTGGCAATGGAATTTTGTATACCGCTTATTGGTGATGCAAATGTTTTCAAAATGATGACTGCTTTATACGAATCAGAGTTTCAATCTGCGAAATTTATAGACAGTACTACATCAAATCAATCAAATATTGGAAATTTTTCTTTGATAGATTCCAGATTTTAAAGCACAAGGAGTTTTTACATGGGAAATTTTCTTAAAACACAAAACAGTTTTTCACATGGTGAAGTCTCGCCAGAATTTTACGCAATAGGCAGTGTTAATGGGCTGTCATGTATTGAAAATATGGACGTTTTGCAATCTGGTGCTTTGAAACGCAGGGCCGGATTAAAACAAATAAGCGAAATACCAGATAATGCTATTCTTGTGCCGTTTCAAATCAGCGAAAGTGAAAAATATTTGCTGGTTATGTATGGGCGCATAATAGATATTTATCAAAATGATGTAAAAATAGAATCTTTGTATGCTAACTGGACAAATATTGATTTGAAAAAATTGCAATATGCACAAAGATTTAACAAAATCTTTTTTGTTCATCCTGATTTCTGTCCGCAGATTTTCACAAAAGATGCAACCGGGTTTCATATTGACCAATTTCATTTTCATGTTAATACAGATGTAAGTTGGGATATACCGTTTATGCGGTTTGATGATATGGAAGATGTTTCTATCACAATCACAAACAGTGATATTGATAATAATCATGCTGTTTTTACCGCAAACAAAGATATATGGACAGACGATTGGGTGTGGGAAAGATTGTTGGTCAACGATAAACAATGGATAGTGCAATCTGTACAGAATGCGCGTGTCGCAACAGTATTCACAAACAATGGATTTTCATGTCCGGGATATGCGCTTTATGATTGGTATGTCGCGGCATTCAGTGAAAAACGCGGATGGCCCAGTGCGGTATCTTTTCATCAAAACCGGCTTGTTTTTGGCGGAACAAAATCTGCGCCAAATAATATTTGGATGTCCAAAGTTGGTGAATATAACAATTTTAATTCTGGCGATGGGCTGGACGATGATGCAATTTCTACGGCATTATTATCTTCGCAGCACCACCAGATATCTACGATAGTCAGCAGTGATAATTTGCAAATATTGACTTCTGTGGGCGAATGGGCGATTTCAAATTCACCACTTACACCGTCAAATGTCAATATTAAACAGCATACTTCTGTGGGCAGTATAACCAATGTTTACCTGCCACCACAACAAATAGAAGGCGCAACAGTATTTGTTTCACAATCTGGTAAAGATGTGCGCGAACTGGATTTAGACGATTTAAGCCAGCATTATAATGCTAATGATTTGTGTTTGTGGTCTAAACATTTAATGAAAAATCCAGTAAGTATTGCTTTTAACCAATTAACACATCAATTGTTTGTTGTTATGTCTGATGGGTTTATGGGCGTGCTTAATAAACACCCAAATACAGAAATCAGTGCATGGGGCAAATATATAACAGATGGTTCCTTTAAATATGTATCTGTTTTTGATAATGCGACATATGTCATTGTTAAGCGCGATAATAAATATTATCTGGAAAAATTTGATGATGAATATTTAACAGATGCAACAAACCACAATTTTACATATAAAGTATCTGCGTTGCCAATGATTGTTAGTGGACATAATCCAAAGAAAATTCGGGCGCGTAAAATATCTTTGCGCGTCAAAGACACAAAAACAGTGTTTATAAATAATTATCGCGCGGAAATTCCAAACAGTGTTTATGAAATAGATAATCCGGGGTATAGCGGCGATTTATCTATAAATTTATTGGGAACACAAATTAACACAATGGAACCTTTGTGGACACTGTCCAGCAACGAACAATTACGTGCAACAATATTATCCGTTACAGTGGACGGTTGGTATTTAGTTTAACCAAGGGAGATTAAATATGGGACAATTAGTATCAGATGTAACCAAAGTTTTAGATTACCAAGAATCTAAGAAAGAAGCGGAAAATCAACGTCAAAAAATATTAGCACAAATGGCAGAAGATGAAGCCACAAAAACAAACCTGATAAAAAAAGCGTTGGCAACACAACGGGCCAAATATGGTGCATCAGGAAACAGCGGCAAAGGCATGTCTGAAAGTGCTGTATTAAAACGCTTGCGTGATGAAACTGCACAGCCATACGAAACAAAACGAAAAGAAAATATAGAAAAGATAAACAAAATAAAAACAACGAAACCAAATATTATAAAAACATGGTTATCAAACATTGATAAAATCGCAGGATAGGGAGGGTACAATGTATAAAATCTCTTATGTTGGGGATGGCGAAAACACAGAATTTTCCTTTTCTTTCCCTTTCTTTCAAGAAGCGGACATCAAGGTCAGTATTGATAATACCGTATTAACTACTTCACAATACGATGTTAATCCAAACGAAGATTTTTCAGGTGGAACAGTCGTGCTTTCAACAGCACCAGAACCCGGAAAAAATATAGATATCTTTCGTCAGGTAAGTTTATCGCGTGTGATTGATTATCAACCGACAGCAAAAATAAATCCAGAAGATTTAAATGCTGATTTTAATTTCTTGTTGGCTGCATTACAGGATATTCGAACTATCGATATCGATCTAGCACAATGGGCAAACGTTCATGATAACCTTTTAACCAAAGTTGATTATGTAATATCAACCATAGAAGATAAATTATCCGGCGGTGGCGTGTTGGGACTGTATTACAATTTGGTATCAGTCTTAGACGAATTGATAAACGATTATGGTTCTGTTGATGAAGATGCAGACGATGACAACAATGACGATTACGGCAGCATTTGATTTTTTAGATGCTTGGAACAAAGTTCTGGGGTTGCAAACACCACAACATCATAAACAGATAATGAATTTTTTGGTTGATGTGTTTAACAATGCGCCACATCGTGGATTGTTGAACGCTTTCAGGCATTCTGGAAAATCTACAGTGGTTGGGGTATTCGCAGCGTGTGTGTTATATCACAACCCTGGGACCAGAATTTTGATATTGTCGGCAGAATCTGGTCTTGCTTCGCGTATGGTTGCGCATATAAAAAATATCATAGAAAATCATCCGTGGTGTGAAGGCATTGTGCCTGATGTAAAAAAAGAGTGGGGTACACATAAAATAACTATCAATCGACCAATCGGAATTCGTGAACCGTCCGTTATTTGTCAGGGCGTTTCTGGAAATATAACAGGTCTGCGTTCTGATTTGATAATATGTGACGATGTGGAAGTTCCAAATACTTGCAATACAGCACAAAAAAGAATCAATTTGCGTGAAAGATTGCGTGAACTGGATTTTATATTATCGCCAAACGGAACAATGATTTTTATCGGAACACCGCACACACAAGATACTATATACAAAATCGAATAAATTAAGAACGCGAAGACATAAATGTACGTAATTTGGCCAACATTTCTTTACCTTTATCACCGAACATAGGTAAATATGTTTCAAATTCAGGCATGTCCGCTTGAATTTGTGCGCGATTTCGTTCTGTAAGCGTTTCGGATACCAGTTCTTTCGCACTGTCCCAAACGCGATAGGCTTTGTCTGTTTGTATGACAGTATTCCATTTGGACAACAGATCATGGTCAGACGAGATTGCTGATTTTATACTTTGAATCCAATCATTACCAAATTTTTTAACAAAAGGTAATTGTTTGATTTCATTTAAATTTTCAGGTGTTGGTTCAAAGTTTTCCAAAACCTGTTTTAATTGATTGATTTCTTTTTCGGACAAGGATTCATTTTCTGCCATACCAGTCATTAAACCACCGTATGGTAATAAATCTTTGTCTATGGAATCCATAGGGGTTTTTCCGCTGCGCAAATTTTTAATATGTTCAACAAGTTTTTTACCTGTTGGTAAAGTTTCGAGTTCTGTGATAACCTGAGAATCATTGGATTCTGCAATAAAAACCTGGTTAACAGCAGCCCATCCGCCGTCAATGACATGTGCCTGACGATAAAGGTTTAATAAACGTTGTGCGATTGTGTGAGCTTGTTGTTGCATGTTGGTCCCTCCGATTCAATATGCGTTTTTATTGCATTACTATCATAACAACTTTGTGCATTGTTTTGCCAGAAACTTTTTCGTCTGGATTTGATACATGTCCAAAGATTTTGCCGTGTGCATCTTGACGAACCACAACGATTTGTGCATTAACGACATCTTCAGATGAAAGTTTATCAAAATCTGAATTTATGCAAACAGCCAAATCACCAACGTTTGGTGTTGCATTAGAATCTACAAAAACATACGAAGATTCTGGAACGAAACCGCCCAGTCTTTTGGAATTAGGTATAACAGCATAAATTCCTTTGTGTCCTTCCAATGTCGTAGGTGCGATAATCATTGTTTCATCAGATTTTTTTAATTTGATAGCTTTGCCCGCAGGTTTCCCGAAAACAGGAACTAATTTTTTACGTGCATTATCGTACAACTGTGCGCCATAAAGACCACCGTTGATATCCAGTCCAGACATTGGATTAACTGGTTCCAAAACAGATTTGACGCGTTCTTTGACTTTGTTAATTTGTTTTGTTAATTCACCGGCCTTGTAAAGTTTTGCGATTTCATCAAACAATTCTGATGCGGTGTATCCAAAGGCGTTAGCCAACACATCGATTTCGTTTTCATAAACTTCACGTTGCCCGACTTCGATTTTGTGATATACAGACAATGTCATTTTCGCGTCCTTTGCGGCCTTGGCAATAGTCTTTTCGCTGCGCTGGCGAATCTTGCGAAGTCCAGAACCAAAAATCTTTAATCCGCTGTCTTCGTTGTCTGTCAAACGACGTTTGATTTCATTTTGCCAATTTTGTGCAACAGAATCAGATTCGTGAATAAATATATCTGACAGTTTGCACCCCAATATTGTGCATACATTCAATAACTGCTTTTGATTAAGACGACGAACGCCTTTTTCAATCTTTGACACTGCCGACAATGACAAATTTGCACGACGTGCCAATTCTGTCATTTTCATGCCTTTGGCTGCGCGAATATTACGGATATTGTTCGGGAAAATGATTTCTTCTTGTGCCATTTTTGACTCCTGAATACATTTGTTGACAAAATTCTAGTCAATTTTTAAAACTTTGGCAAGCAAAAATTAAATCATATCGTCTGGAAAATCACTGATATCGGCAACGCTTAGAGTGCCGGCATCATTTGTTGAAGATACGTAAGGGGTTTCGAATCCTGTATCAGGTGCGGACTGTTGAGTAAATTGGTTAAGGTTATCGAACAAGCAATATTCGCCAAAGAAACTTAAATGAACGGTTTCTGGTTTGCCATGACGATTCTTTGCAATAATAATATCACCTTTGTTGCGCGCGGCATCCAAACGTTTTTGCCAGTTTTGCATAGATGCTTCGGATGCGTTTCCTGATAATTTTTTATCAGGCGAACGTCCTTCAAGGTAATATTCTTCACGATATGTGAACATAACGATATCAGCATCTTGTTCAATAGAACCAGATTCACGCAAATCGGACAAGATAGGTCTTTTATCATCACGTTGTTCGACGCTACGTGATAACTGGGACAATGCGATAACAGGAACATTTAATTCCTTTGCCAAAATCTTTAATCCACGTGTGATTTCTGACAATTCTTGAACACGATTGTCATTGTGTTTACCGCCAGGTGAAGTCATCAACTGAACATAGTCGATAACAATTAATGCCAATCCATCATATTGACGTGCAATACGACGTGCGCGCGTTTTAATCGCCGCTACAGACATATTCGCAGTGTCGTCAATAACAATAGGAATCTTTGACAGTGCTTCGGTATATTGGGACATTTTTGTAATGTCTTCATCTGTGAAGTTTGCATCACGTATGCGCGAAGCAGGTATCTTTGATTGCGAAGACAATACGCGTGCCGCCAGTTGAGAATAAGACATTTCCAAACTGAAGAAAGCAACCGCACCATGATATTGTGCATTTGCACGACCATTTAATATTGCGTTTGCCGCATTGAAAGCAATGTTCATTGCCAAGGTTGTCTTACCCATAGCAGGACGACCGGCAATAATAATTAAATCAGAGTTATGCAATCCGGAAATAGATTTGTCTAAATCGTCTAATCCTGTGGTAAGTCCGGACAATTTGCCATCTGCTTTATAAGCGATTTCGGCTTCTTGCAGTGCGCTTTTCAAAGCGTCAGCCAGCGATACAACACTGCGTTCGCTTTGACCCGTAGATGCCAGATTAAACAGTTTTTGTTCTGCCGATTCTATTTGGACATTTACTGTTTTATCTAAATCTTCGGTATAGGCATCGTCAATAATGCTTTGCCCCAGTTGAATCAAATCACGACGACGGGCATTATCAAAAACTATACGACCATAATGTTCAACATTTACAACGGTAGACCCTGCGGATGCCAATTTGGATAAATATTCAACGCCACCGACTGTTTCCAGTGTTCCTTGCTGTTCCAGGTATGATTTTGCGGTGATTATATCAAAAGGAATCCCGACAGCAAATTGACGCATTGCCAATCTGTAAATTTCTTGGTGTGCAGGATGCGAAAAATGTTCTGGCAAAAGAAAGTCCGATACAGATTCAAGGGCGCGATTGTTCATCAATACCGCGGCCAAGACAGCCTGTTCGGCTTCTAAATTAGTAGGTAAAGTTTTCGGAGTGAAGTCCATGTCCATTAGATTAAACGAAAATTTTCAGAATTCAATACCTTTTTTAAAGGGGTATCGGCAATTAAAAATACCAATAATAGATGATGCCGGAAATCCGGCGTGGCCCGAGATGTTTCCAATCGAAAAAATACACGAATTGGCGGACATTGTTGGGCCACGACATTTTTCTGCCCAAATGATGTTGGAATATGTCGCACAAGAACGTATTCAACTGGATCCAGGAGCAATCCATTTTTATACAGAGGATTTTGATATTTTGTCTTCGCGAATCGGGGAAAACAATATTACAGGTTTTTCGTTTTATTGGGACCCGTCAACCGGGCGGCATAATCGCGATGGCAGTGTATGCGCGCTGATTTATCGCGACGATAAAAACAGAAATGTTTTTGTTCATGATGTTATGTATATGGTTATTGAAGACGAAGATATTCACCCACTGGCACATCAGTGTTCTGACATCTTAGATTTTATGCAAAAACATCATCTAACCAGAATAGGTATTGAAACAAACGGAATAGGCAATGCGTTGCCTGAAATATTGCGTGATATTGCAAACAAAAAGCAAAGAAATATAGGTATCACGCAAATTTCAAATCATATTAACAAAGAAACAAGAATTTTAAACGCTTTGGAACCTTTGTTGTCCACAGGCCACCTTTATATGCACGAAGGAATAAAACAGACAATGTTGTTGTCTGAAATGTTGGCTTTTACACCAATCGGTTCCAAAGAGCACGATGACGGTTTAGATGCGCTGGCTGGGGCGATATCTATGACACCAATTCCAACCAGAACATTTAACAAACCAACAATGCAAATTCGTGCAAATACGGACTTTAAAGTTTAACCAAACCAAAGGAATAACAAATGCAAAAAAATCTTATGCAATTATATAAACGTGCGCTGGACGAAAGAGAAGCATGGTTGCCACGTTGGAAAAACGCGATGCGTTATACAATTCCAACAGATGATACAGAATCTGCAACTTTGTTTGATGCAACCGCAGCAGATGCTGTTGATAATTTGGCGGCATCAATGTATTCTCTGTTAACACCACCGGAATCATTGTGGATAAATCTGGTTCGTGAAAGCGATTTATCCCCAGATGCAGAAGTCGCAACCGCTATGTTGCGTGCACACTTGAACGATTCTAATTTTTATACAACTGTGCATCAGTGTTATCTGGATTTAGTCGTTCTTGGAACAGCTTGTTTGTTTATGGCAGAAAACCCAATCGGTGCAGATTCTGCTTTTTCATTTACTGCGATACCAATGAAAGATATTGCGATATTGCCGGGGGCAGTTTTTCATACAACTTCTTTACCAGCATGCGATTTAATGGAAAAATATCCTAACTTTGTATTTCCATCAAATATACGCGAAAGTATAAAATCTAATCCGCAAACACCTATCAGATTAGTGCAATCTTTAATCGGTAAAGATTTTACTGCATGGGTCGATGTTGGTGGTGATATTGAAAACAATATTGTTGCACGTGGAACATTTGAAACAAATCCATATATTATTTTCCGTTGGTCGTTGGTCAGTGGTGAATTATATGGGCGTGGTCCAGTATTGCGTGCGCTGCCAGATATTAAAACAGCCAACAAAGTTGTTGAATTGGTATTAAAGAATGCAACTATCGCGGTAAGCGGTATATGGCAGGCGGATGATGATGGTGTTATTAATTTGTCTAATATCAATTTGACTCCGGGTGCAATAATTCCAAAAGCAGTGGGCAGTTCTGGTTTAACACCTTTAACCAGTGGTTCTAATTTTGATGTATCGCAAATTGTGCTGCGTGATTTGCGCGACAGAATTCGTCATACGCTTTTGGCGGACAGATTAGGATTATTGTCTGATAAAGAAATGACTGCCACAGAAATATTGGCACGTAATAGCGATATGGTGCGTATTTTGGGTGCAACATACGGTCGTCTGTTGCATGAATTTATAAGACCTTTGTGTGAACGTGGTCTTCAAATATTGTCGCGTCGTGGGTTGATAGACCCTATATCGTTGCATTCGGACGCAGAATTAAAATACATTGCACCAATTGCACAAATGGCACGCGAAGAAATGTCCATATAAAAGGATGAAATATGAACGAAATTGAAAAACACTATGCGCGTGTTTTTAATACACCGTCTGGGAAACAAGTGTTGAATCATTTGCGCACTATAACCAAAGAACGCGTCATGGGCCAGAACGCCACCAACGAAGAACTTCGTTGGTGGGCGGCACAAAATGCACTGGTTTCCCAAATAGAAAATCTTATAAAAAGGGGGAATAATCCAACATAAATATATGGTAAATTATTTTTTTAAATCATGACCAAACAACAAAATATATTTAACTTTATTGACATGTTACGCGACAGTTGGTTTTTAATCGCCTTTGTCGCAGGCATGGTTTATTGGGTTGCACGTCAAGATTCATCACTTTCCGAAATAGAACGTCAAGACCAAAGAATAACATCGCTGGAAAATCGGACAACAATATTAGAATCTGGAATAGGGCAACTGCAATTAAAAATAGACGGAATCAAAGAAGACGTTACTTTAATCAAAAGCGCGGTTATAAAAAACTAAATAGCATTTTTGGCCCAATATATTTTATGACCACAAACGACAATCACATCAAATCTGGCATTTCCTGTCCAATGTTGGTTTATCAAATAAGTTTCTGCGGCACGACGCAGGCGCGCCGATTGGGTCGGTGTTATCGCGTCCCACGCCGCAGGAATATTTGGTCGTGCTTTGACTTCAACAAAAACTATGGTGTCTTTGTGTTTTGCAATAATATCTATTTCTGCACGATTAGTATTCTTTCCGGTTATATATCTGCTTTTTAGTATGCGGTATCCATGAAATCGCAAATACATACGTGCCAGAAATTCAGAATATAAACCAACAGTATAAGATGTTTTTTTAAAAAGCATAAGGTTTTGCCTGAAAATTTTCGCGTGCTTTTTGGATGTTTTCAGAAGAATCGGTTGCATTCAAACCTTTGTCTTGTAAAACCAGTTGACCATAAAACGCCTGCATCATTGGGTCATACGCGTTTTCAGAAGAAATCCATTTGTCTTCGTCAGAATTTGGAATTCCATATTTATCAATCACACCTTGCCAGAAAGCCAGAATTTTCTTTTCGCGTTGGTTTTCAAATTTTTCGTTGTCACCTTCCATCTGGTTTACATCGTTGTTATACACAACTTTCCACACCAGGTTATCTGTTGCATTGCTTGTAAAATAAATATCAACTGTTTCGCCAGTGAAAAGGCGTTCCAAATGTATTTCAGATACATACAACAGGCCGCGGTTTTTTGCCAAAGAATTTATACATTTTTCCAATTGTTCGGGAACAAAAATATTGTTTTGCCGACATTCGTAATCAAGATTATATTTCCATTCTTTGTTGATAGTATAAATTACACTGTTCTTTTGGCGTGGCGCATAAAGACCAGAACCATTAAAGAATAAATCATTAACCTGGTCATAATTCATACCCAACATTACACCGGCAATATCAAATTGTTTTACATTAACGACACCTGCACCAGAATTCAAAGATATGCTTTCTGTCATCATATCGCTGTCTTCATCATCAACAATCGCAAAACTATCAAAAGACAAATTGTCGTCAAAATCGTCTGCAAAAGACATATTTGATGTAAACATCAATCCACAAAAAGACAACAAAAGGAATGTTTTCTTTATCATTATAAATCCTTGTTCCCCACGTTTGTCACTTCGAATCTAAATAATCCTACTGGATTTTTTCCTTCTTGTAAATACTTTTGAACATCTTTATCTTTCCTTATTCCGGGTCTAAATATCGCTTCTATGTAAATTATACCTTGTTCTTTGATTGGTTCTGTTGCCATTTTGTTCGTTTCTGTCCATGTTTCTGTATAATAACGAACCGAATAATAGATTGGCTTTTCAATTTCATCACTGTAATTATAATCTGCTGGTCGATTCAAAGCCGCAATGCCATCGTCATAAACATGTACTATACGAAACATGTTTTTTGCCGACATTTCCGCGATTGTTTGTGCCTCTCCGTCTTGCCATTGTTTGAACGCAGAATAGGTTGATAAATTATGCAAAACAGAACGGTTTTCAACATTATTTTCACCAGGAATAACTTTGAAATATTCAGACACATATTTTTTTATCAATTTATTTCTTAAATCTTCTGCGGAAATATCATTTATATCTTGCAATTCGCCAACGCGTTGATTTGCAAAATTATCAGTTTGAAATATATAAGATTTTATTGAAGACCTTTCGTTAGCACGATAAACCAACGCAACCAAAACCACGATAATAAAAGTTATTATCAATAAAACCAAGCCCGATAAAAATGATACTATCTTATTCATTTATCAATCTGTATGAATTAAACGTTTTTATGTAATACCCCAAGGTTGCAGGATATTTGTTTGAATCTTGTTCTATGGTTATAAACACCAATGCATTAAAGGAAGCTGACATGGATGGACGAACAGAAACGATAACTTGCCATGTTCCAGATGTTTCATTAACCGTATTTGGTGTAATCAGCATGCGTTCAGCAGTCCATGTCCCAGACGCTTTTGTATAAGCACGATAATCTGGCAACACATTTGTAGTAAATTCTTCAAATACTTTTACATCAGATTTGCACGATATAGCACAAGTTATATTATCTGGATTGATTTGTTCGCTTTGTGCACATTCTTCAACGCTGCACTGTTGCCAGCGTGCTTCGTTGGTTTGAGCATTACCAGAAATTGTAAACCAATTTTTTACGAAATCACTGACCAGTTTTTCTTGAACTATTTGGTATTGATGAACAGATTCTTTTTCGGTTTTCCCGGGATATGTAATAACACTCCATTCGTTAGTAAAGGGGTCAACGGATATCAAAAACGGATAATTTTTTTTGAAATGTATCCCCAGCAACAAAAAACAACACATTGCTACAATTAAAAAAAAGGCGATTGAAATCCAAACAGCAAAAGTACGGGAAAGCGCAATAGTCCGTCCCGCAGGAAATGATTTTATGTTAAAACCATTTGGATAATCCAATTAAATCCCCCCTTTGTATAAAGCATTTATGCGCGATATACCAACACACAGGCGCATGGACTTAATTTCAATTCGTTATTGTCATAACCAATACTTACCGGTTCTGCATCATAAATTTGACCACAGCCAGCCATTGAGAAACCAACAATAACTAATGCAAGTATCGCCAAAATTTTTTTCATGCTTTCTCCTTTCTTTCTTTGAGTATAAGAAAAATCCATCCCCCGCGTCAAGCCAAAACAATATTAAAACTGTGTTGCAAACGACAACAAGAAACGTCTTTCATCGTCGTACTTATTAACCTTCATCGGCCAACCCCAAGAAAAGTTCATTGGTCCCATTGGTGTGTTCCAATAAATACCAAAACCAACAGATGTGCGCCAATCTTGGTCGATTATATTTGGCTTTCCATAATATTCGTATTCTTGCTTTGGTGGACGTCCCAAAATACCATAATCAGCAAACACAAAACCTTTGATTTGATATTCATCTGGGATAAATATTGGGAAATTAACCTGTGTTGAACCATTAAGCTTCCAAAGTCCGCCTAATGAATAAGAACGATAGAACCAGTTGCGCGAACCAACACCTGCGACATCAAATCCACGCAAGCTTTCGCCACCAAGGAAATAACGATAAACACGTGGGATATAATCATTGCTTTCCAATGATTGTAAATATCCAAAATCCCACCCTGTGCGGAATTGCCAGCGGTCATCAAAGAATTTTACAAGACCTGTTATGTCTGCATTATAGCGCATAAATGTGTTCGTGCTGCCAAATCCTGTATATGCGGCACCTATATTACCAACTATACCAGTGTGAGTGTTTTGTTGGAAATTAGTGTTCAAATTATAATAACGCAGATTTGTACCCAATGTATAAAGATTTGCCTTTTGCCACCCGCCAAGATTTAAATCATAGTTCTGGTCGAAAGTTGCAGATAAACGCATTGTCTGTGTCCAGTGATCTGTTAAACGCCAACCCAATCTGCCCGATACCATAAAGGAATCTCTATCATACCCATAGCCACCCAATTTAGAATATTGATATTGGGTATAAGATACATCAAAACCGCCAGATAATTCACGATTGAACAGGAAAGGTTCGGTGAAACTGAATAATGCTTGACGTTGATATTGTGCAATTGATCCCTTTAATTGTACAATCTGTCCGCGTCCCATAAAGTTGTTTTCTGTGATACCTGCATCAACCATAAATCCATTGATTGTAGACCAACCAAAACCGCCAGACAATTCGCCAGTTGGTTGTTCTTCGACTTTGACATCCAAATTCATCATGTTCGCATCTGCAAGACGTGTTGGAACCATTTGAACGTCTTTGAAATAACGGGTGTGCATCAAATTCTGACGACCTGTTTCAATTGTTTGCAGTGAAAAAGGATCGCCTTCGCGCATAGGCAAGTGGTGTTCAATAACACTGTCGAAAGTGCGAACATTACCCAGCAAATTTATATTGTTGATATAGATACGATTTGTTTTTTGAATTTTGAAAATTATGTCGACTGTTCTGGTGTCGTCATGTTTTGTTGGAACAGGTTCGACAGTTATAAATGCGTATCCATGGTCGGCGACTTTGCCACGCAGTGCGGTAATCGTTGCATCTATTTCATCTATGTTATAAATGTCTTTTTTAGATACGGTTAATGCACGCTTTAATTCTTTGTCTGGGACGTCCACAAAAGGGTTGTCAATTGTAACTTCGCCAATTCTGTATTGTTCACCTTCGTCCACAGTGTATTTCACAGAATAGTATTCGCGATCTTCTGTAAATTCACCCTTTACATCAGTGATACGGAAATCAAGAAAGCCATTTCGCATATAAAATTGGTGTAATAATTGTTGGTCGTATTGAATACGGTCTTCGTCATACACATCAAATTGAGTCATAAAACGCCACCATGCATATTCGCGCGACAAAATTTCTTTGCGCAAAGTGCCGGAACGGAATTTTTTATTGTTTTCAAAATCAATATCACGAATATAGGTTGGATGTCCTTCTTTGATTTCAAAGACGACATTTACACGATTGTTATCCAAATCTATTTTCTTTGGGTTAATCTTTGTGCCGAAAAAGCCTTTGCGTTGGTAAAGTGTCAAAAGACGTTGAACATCACCACCAATCATAGATTTATCGTACGATGTGCGTTCTTTTGTTTTTATTTCTTTTTTTAAATCTTCTGTGTCGATTTCATCGTTGCCTTCGACAGTAACCATATTCACAACAGGCGATTCAACAACATCTATTTTCAAGATGCCGTTGTTTAGTTTAACATCAACTTTTTCGAAATAACCACTGGCTTGCAAATCTTTGGCAATATTGTTTATGTGTTCGGAATTAATGTTGTCGCCAGCCTTTACATTTGCCAAAATGCGCACAGATTCAGCATCCATACGCTGGTTACCCTTTACATCAATACGCGAAACCACAGCAGCATTTGCAGAACCAACAAATGTAATCAAAAACAACGATAAAAATTTTGATGCTTTTATTCTCATTTTCTTTCTTTCTATTTTTTTAATTCCATCCAAATACGCGCGCTATATCGTTCCACATAGTGAAAGCAAACAACAACAGGATTAAAATCCAACCGATAACGATGGTTATCTCCATTGCTTTGCCACCCAATTTGCGACGCGTTAAAGCCTCTATAATCAAAATTAATAAATATCCGCCGTCTAATACAGGCAACGGCAACAGGTTTATAACAGCCAAATTAACAGAAATCAATGCAATTATTGAAAGGAAGATAAAGAATCCAGCTTCTAATGCATGTCCTGAAACCTGGGCAATGGTTATGAATGAACCTAACTGTTTCGAAGAGCGTTCACCCGTTATAATTTGTTTCAACACAATCAGTAAAGTTTTAGATTGATGGTATGTTTCGCGCAATCCAAAATACATCGCACCAAATACGCCTTTTTTGCGGAACATAGTTTTACTGCCATCGGCAATAAGTCCCCAACGTTCTGCCGGTGTAAGTGTTACTTTTATTAACTTGTCTTTACGTGCAATTAAAACATTTGCATCGTGTTTGTCTGCTATTTCTTTGGCGATAATCAATTCACCCCAATTTCCGATATTTTCGCCATCGATTTTCATTATAACATCACCAGGTTTTATGCCGGCTTTAAACGCAACGCTGTCGCGAACAACCTGACCGACCACAGGCAATTGAATATTACGCGGTCTGAACATAAAATCAGCAGAATAAATAGCCCACGCCAACAAAAAGTTCATAAACACACCTGCGGCAATAATTATAAATTGTTTCCACGCAGGTACAGACAGGTAATGCCCAATCTTTTTTTCTTTTGGTAATTCTTGATATTTCTTACGGTTGAACATATCTTCTTGACCGTAAATAGAAACATATCCGCCCAGTGGTAAACAGCATAATTTCCAAACTGTATTATGTTTGTCGTGCCATTTTATTAATGCCGGACCAAATCCAATAGAAAAAGCATCAACACGAACGCCCGCCCAACGTGCAGCCATAAAATGTCCTGCTTCATGGACAAAAACAACAACTCCCAATACTATTAACAGCGCAACAATTGTTAAAATAGTATGCATGTTCAATCCCCTTTAGCCTATGAAAAACCACATTAACGGCAAAACGTAAATCCAACCGTCAAATCTGTCCAGTATTCCACCATGTCCTGGCAGTAATTTGCCAAAATCTTTTACGCCAAGGCATCTTTTGATATAACTGGCTGTTAAATCGCCATATTGCGACAGCAAAGATATACTGATACCCATCAATATTGCAAAGACAATATCACTGCCAAACGGTTTGATGTATAAAAAGAATAATATAGACATCAAAGTTCCGCATAAAATACCACCAATCTGTCCAGACCATGTTTTATGTGCAGACAATCTTTCCCACATTTTATCGCCACCAAAGATTTTTCCAAATAACCAAGCACCAACATCTGCGCCCACGATAATCATCAGCAACCACAACATAATCCAAGGACGTGCACCAACAAAATAGGCGGAAACCAACATCAAAACCAACCACAATAAAAACAAGATAAAATAAACAAAATTTTTGTTAAAGATTTCACTGGTTGCGTTTTTAAAGCACTTCACGGTCTCATATATCGCGCCGACTACAATTAAAACGCTCAAAATACGTACAGGATATATTTGTGGAAAATAGTGTTGCAAAGCAACAACTGCACCCAATATCGCCAGCATCGCAAGTGCAGATAAAATACGCAGACCTGTATTAGATAATTCAGATATTTTCATTTTATTTCTTCCCCGAATAGTTTTTCTTTTTACCACCGCCGAAACGACGATTGCGTTTTTGGTATTCGTCCAAAACACGTTGCCACAATTTTTCAGACTTTACCAAATCAGGCCAATGTTCTGGCACAAATAACAATTCTGCATACGCCAATTTCCAAAGCAAGAAATTAGAGATTCTGTTTTCATTGCTGGTGCGAACCATCAAATCCACAGGCAACAAATCGCCAGTGTCCATAAATGTTTCAAAAGATTCTTTATCTACTGGCTTGCCATTTTCAATCGCAGCATTTACCGCGCGAATGATTTCATCTTGTCCGCCGTAATTCAACGCAAATGCGACAGTTCCACCAGTGTTTTCAGCAGAAACTTCTTCCAATTTATCGCAAAGTTTAGCCAATTTTTTTGGCAATCTGTCGCGTGAACCAAGAATGCGATAGCGCAGATTTTTTTCAATTGCATGCTTCATATTTTTGTTTAATTCGGTATAAAACAAATCCATTAAAAAGCTTACTTCTTCGTCAGAACGATTCCAATTTTCTGTTGAAAAGATATAGAAAGTAATCGTAGTAACACCGCGCGCAATAAACCAATCAACCAGATTTTCAAAGTTAGAAATTCCCGCCCTGTGTCCCATTAACGGCGGCAGACCGCGCATTTCAGCCCAACGGCGATTGCCATCACAAATGAAAGCAATGTGTTGAGGTATTTTAACAGGCATGTCTGATTCAACAGATTTTTTCTTGAAGATATTGAACATATTTATTCCTTTCCTTGCCCTTGATTAAACAGACATGATGTCGGCTTCTTTTTGTTTTGCCATTGCGTCAACTTCATTACCGCGTCCATCAAAAACCTTTTGAATATCTTCTTCGTATTTGCGTTGATCGTCTTCAGAAATTTCTTTGTCTGTGACCGCGCGTTTAATCTTAGACATCGCATCTTGGCGGATATTGCGCATAGAAATCTTGGCTTCTTCTGCATATTTCCCGGCAACTTTGGTCAATTCACGACGACGTTCTTCTGTTAATGGTGGCAAATTCAAACGAATAACACCACCTGCAGTCATAGGATTCAATCCCAAACCTGAATCACGAATCGCTTTTTCAACCGCAGGTGCATTTGCAACGTCCCAAACGGTTACAGACAATGTTTGAGTGTCCGGTGTTGATACAGTTGCAACCTGATTCAATGGCATTTCAGAACCATATACTGGGACTTTGACCCCATCTAATAAATGCACAGACGCACGTCCAGTACGCAGGCCAGCGAATGCGTTCTGCAATACTTCCAGTGTTTGTGCGGTTTTTTGTTCAACTTCGTTTTTCAGTGATGAATAATCCATAATTTACTCCTGTTGATATATTCGATAAGGAAAGGTTAGCAAAATGATTTGACTTTTTGCAAGAAGAAATATAGAATATGCTCTCGCATGGGGTTGTAGCTCAGTTGGTAGAGCACTTGCATGGCATGCAAGGGGTCGTCAGTTCGAGTCTGATCAGCTCCACCAAGTTTTTACCCAAAAGTTATGGCGGGTGTAGCTCAGTTGGTTAGAGCGTCGGTTTGTGGTACCGAATGTCGCCAGTTCGAATCTGGTCACCCGCCCCATAAATTAAAATACCGCCCGAAGTGGCGGTATTTTAATTTATTAGGTGTGACCAGATTCTAGAACTGGCAGAAGCCAGTTCGACTATGAGTAAGCGAGAACGAGCATAGCGAAGTTCGAGTGCCAACGAATGCCGCGCAGTGTCGGCATAGCCGACCGAGCGACCCCGAGAATACACAATTAGAAAAATCATAAAAACGGAGTTTGTAAATACGAGTTTTTATAGATTTTTATTATTGTGTATCGAGAAAAGGTCACCCGCCCCCATGACGAAGCAATCTGGTCCCCCGGTACAGATTTTTATTGAAAATCGCAGATTTTGTGCTACAAAGTTCATGTAACAAAAAAGGACAAAGTATGTCGAATAATTTAATTACACCCGATAAATATGTACGAATAACCGATAAAACGCATTTCGTTGGTGATGAAGAAACAAGACGTTATCATAATGAACTTGTGCTGCAACGCGAATTTATACACCCAGAACAAATTGCCAACTTGCGTAAAAAACATCCAAATCTTACGGCTGTTTGTTGCATGATATCAGAAACAGGTTGCGATTGGTGTAATCCAAAATTTGGCAATCTCGCTTGGAATCCAGTGCTTAGATATAATTTAAACAATCCATCTACGGTTCCTGGTATACACCAATGGGTAAGAGCAGAATTGTGTGATAAATATTTCACACCTTGGTATTATGCGGGGCTGTGTGCTAATGATTCAATATTCAGATTATGTTATGCAGTAAATTCTCTTGGTGATAATTGTATCTTGGCGACATCGTATGGTAAAGAATTCAAGAATATGTTAAACTTTCTTGGTTGCGATCCTAAACTTGTTGAAAACAAAATTTCGCGTTGGATAAACGATGTAAAGGCAAGGCAAGGCGCATTAATAAAACAAACTTTGAAAACGGAAAAACAAAGATAAAAAACCGCCCAAAGTGGCGGTATTTTATTTTGTTAATTCGTATGAGTTTTCTATCAGATTTTGAATGTTTTTTGTTGGTAATGTACCGTCCAGCAATATCGTAATCCAATGATTTTTGTTCATGTGATATGCTGGCAAAATACCTTTGACACCACGAAAAAAATCTGCATCGTTTGTTTTTAGATTTATAATATCAACATCCCCATCACCAGACAATTTCAAAGTATTGCGTGAAACAGTGCCAATTAAGGCGAACCATTTATTGTTGTTTTTATGCCGAAAAATGCAATATGAAGGATAACGTTTCCACAGATATTCTGGGGAAACGTTATATTTTTTATTTATGAATTTTATGATTTCATTTTTCATTATTTCAAATTTGTTTTAAAGAATTGTTCTAATTTATCAAAAGGTATTTTTTCCATGTTGTCGTATAAATCAACATGGTTTGCACCTGGGATAATCATCAATTCTTTGTTGTTGCCAGTTAATTTAGCAAAAGCACCTTCGCTGAAATAACGGCTGTGTGCGTTTTCGCCATGTACCAATAATACAGGTGTGCGTATTTCATCTGCGCGTTGCAAAATCGGCATATTGATGAAAGACAAAGAACTTGTTTTGTTCCATCCACCGTTTGAATTTAATGAACGTTTATGATATCCACGTGGTGTTTTGTAATACGCATAATAATCTTTTACAAATTGTGGTGCATCTTCTGGTAACGGGTCAACAACACCGCCGGCTAAATCGTATTTACCGTTTTTATAATCGATGGTGCGCTGTTCGTTTAATGCCTTTTTAGTTGCAAAACGCGCATCGGCATTATCATCTGCATCAAAATAGCCATTTGCGTTTACACGTGTCATATCATACATGGTTGATGCAACAGTTGCCTTGATACGTGTATCCATGGCGGCTGCATTAATTGCCATGCCACCCCAACCACAAATACCGATTATACCAATTTTTTCTGCATCTACATCTTTGCGTGTGCTCAGGTAATCAACAGCCGCAGAAAAATCTTCGGTGTTTATATCTGGGGATGCGACATAACGAACATTGCCACCACTTTCACCAGTAAATGATGGGTCAAAAGCCAATGTGATAAATCCACGCGCTGCCATTTCTTGTGCGTACAGTCCGGACGATTGTTCTTTAACAGCACCAAATGGACCAGATATTGCAATCGCTGGCATTTTTTCAGATGTTTTGTTCTTTGGCATATATAAATCGCCAGTTAATTTTATGCCATAACGATTATGAAAATGTACTTTTTGTGTGATTACATTGGGGTTTCGTGGAAATACATTATCCCATTTATTACAAGGGTAAAGAAAATACCCAAAAATCCCGAAAATTACGATAATTGCTAATATGATTGACCATTTCATTTTTGACTCCTTTCTATGTGCATAATAAAAATTATGATGTTTTTTACAAGAAAATAATTTTTATAAACTTGCAATATTTTTACGGTGTGTTTATAATGTTGTACAATCAAAGGGGGAAAGATAATGAAAATATCTGAAAAATTCAAAAATTTACCAACTGTTTGGGTCGTTATTATGGCTTTGGGTATTGCGCTGGGCGGATTTTTTATTGGTAATGGTGTTTATCAATCATTGGCGTCGCGCACCGTTACGGTCAAGGGCTTGGCAGAAATGGATGTGGTCGCAGATACTGCCGTTTGGAATATTAAATTCAGTCGTGTTGGTGGCGATTTGACACGGGTTCAATCTGATGTTGATTCTGATTTGGCGAAAACACGTCAATTCTTGATAGATAATGGCTTTGAAGAAAACGAATTACAAAACTTGCGTATAACTGTGCGTGATAAATATGCCGGATACAGCGAAGCAGAAAGAAAAGACCAAGCCAGCAATGACAGATATGTCGTTGAAACCGGTGTTATGGTGCGTTCTAATTCTGTAAATTTGGTTGATTCTGTGTCGCGTAAAATGGGTGATTTGGTGCGTCAAGGTGTGACGGTAAGTGAAGATTATGCAGGCCCAGTTTATGTCTTTAACGGTCTTAACGATATCAAGATTAAAATGATAGAAGCCGCAACAAAAAATGCGACTGCTGCGGGCGAACAATTTGCAAAAGATGCGGGAACTACATTGGGTAAAATCAAGACCGCAAATCAGGGAACATTCAGTATCTCTGCGCGTGATCAAGTCGATGCGTGGTCTGATAACGAAAGACAGGCAATTAACAAACGCGTTCGTGTCGTTTCAACTATAACTTTCTTTTTAAGATAAAAAAATAACCGCCATTTTGGCGGTTTTATCTTGCACTGATTTTTTTGATTTTCTATAATGCGAACATGGCAAAAACAGCAGACCTTTTTATTCGCGCAGAACACGCAGATTTAATGAAAAAATTAAATGCGTGGGATATCGCTTATCATCAAAACGATGAACCGATTGTTGATGATGCAACATATGATGCGGCAAAATCGCGTGTGCTGGAAATTGAAAGCGAATACCCAGAATTGGCAAAAGATGGCTTTTCAACGCATGTTGGGGCGGCTGTTAGTGAAAAATTTAAATCTTATCCGCATGTTGTGCCAATGCTGTCGATTTCAGATGTTTTCAATGAAAATGAAGTGCGCGATTGGTTCGATAAATTACAATCAAAAGAATTATTTGTGGAATTAAAGGTTGATGGTCTGTCGTTTTCTGCGCGTTATGAAAATGGCGTGTTTGTGCGTGGTCTGACAAGGGGCAGCGGTGTTGCCGGTGAAGATATAACCGCGAATTTGTTAACTATTCCTGATATCCCAAAAAAATTAAGTGGTGATTTTCCGTCTGTAATCGAAGTGCGTGGCGAAGTCTATATGGCGCGCGCTGATTTTATCGCACTGAATGAAACTTCGGATAAAAAGTTTGCAAATCCGCGTAATGCGGCGGCGGGTTCACTGCGCCAATTAAATCCGGCAATAACCGCATCGCGTAAGTTAAGCGCATTTGGTTATACTTATGGTGATTTGTCGGAACGCACATGGAACACTCAATCTGAATTTTTTGATAAATTGGAATCGTGGGGTTTTAAAACCACGCGTCAATGGGCGCATATTGCACAAAGTGTTGCCGATGTTCAAGAAATATATAACGATGTAATGCTTCACAGGGACGAAATTCCGTTTGATATTGACGGCCTTGTTATCAAAGTAAATTCTGTTGCAACCCAAGAAAAAATGGGTGCGCGTGCAAACAGTCCGCGTTGGGAAATCGCTTATAAATTTCCTGCGGCACGCGCCATTACTAAATTAAACGACATTACAATTCAGGTTGGACGTACTGGGGTTTTAACACCTGTGGCTGAATTAGAACCAATAAACATTGGCGGTGTGGTTGTATCGCGTGCAACATTGCATAATGCAGACGAAATTGCGCGTCTTAATGTGAAAATTGGCGACAAAGTTATTGTGCAGCGTGCCGGTGATGTTATACCGCAAATTGTCGCAGTCGCAGAAGTGGGCGAAAATGCCGTTCCTTTTGTGTTTCCGACAACTTGTCCGGTTTGTGGTGGTGCGGTTGTCCAAGAATCTGGTGCGGTGGCGCGCAGGTGTGTAAATTCGCTTTCTTGTCCGGCACAAATTCGCGGCGAACTGGAACACTTTGTGTCGCGTCATGCCTTTGATATTGAAGGTATCGGTGCGCGTCAAATTGAACTGTTTACAAAATTGGGTTGGATAAAACAGGCAGCTGATATTTTTACACTGATTGAAAATCATGGCGAAGAGTTAAAACGTATGGACGGGTTTGGCGCGAAATCTGTATCTAATCTAAAATCGTCTATTGATAAAGCGCGCAATGTTGAATTAAACCGTTTGATTTACGCAATCGGAATACCTGATGTTGGGGAAGTAACTGCAAAAATATTGGCGCGCGAATTTGGTAATTTAGAATCTTTGCGTAATGCAACATCACAGCGCTTAATTGAAATTGACGGAATTGGCGAAGTTATGGCAAATGAAATAGTTTCGTTCTTTCGTGATGAACACGCAATGCGTGCGTTGGATAATCTGCTGAAATATATCAATGTAAAAAATCCATCAAACAAAGTGATTGAAAATGATTTATTGAATGGTAAACGTGTTGTGTTGACAGGAACTCTTTCAAAATATACTCGTGATGGTGCAAAAGAGATTCTGGAACAACATGGTGCGCATGTAAGTGGCAGTGTTTCATCAAAAACCGATATAGTAATCGCTGGTGCGGCAGCGGGTTCTAAATTGACAGATGCCCAAAAGTTAGGCATAACAATCTGGGATGAAGACGATTTTGAAAAGGCTATAAAGTAGGGGGCAATCTTGGCAAGAAATTCACGTGATAGAAGACAACAAGAGCCGCGTTCATTCAAAGCGCGTCTGTTCGGATTTTTTATAAATGTGTTTTTAATTTTGGTTGCGATTGGCGGCCTTTATGTTTTGTTTGTGTTTTTGCAGATGCCGTCATTGGATTCTGTATTACATGAAACGCGTGAACCAGCGATTATATTTTTGGATAAAAATGGTCGCGAAATCCGTTCTGACGGGCGCATAATGGGGGCGGCTGTATCGGTTGATAATCTGCCCCCACATGTATGGCAGGCAATTGTCGCAATCGAAGATAAAAGATTCTTTGAACATGGCGCAATATCGTACCGCGGAACAATTCGCGCAATATTTGTGAATTTGTTTAATGGGCATTTTGCGGCAGGTGGTTCGACAATAACTCAGCAGACGGCAAAAAACATCTTTTTATCGCGTGAAAAAAAGATATCACGCAAGATACAAGAATTAATATTATCAATGTGGTTGGAAAACAGATTTACTAAAAACCAAATACTTGATTTATACATGAACAGAGTATCGTTGGTTGGCGGAATGCGTGGCGTTGATGCAGCATCGGACGCGTTGTTTGGGCATGGCGCGCGCGAAATGACTTTGGCAGAATCTGCGCAAATCGCCGCCATGTTAAAAGCGCCAAGTGCATACAGCCCAATAAAGAACCCAGAACGCAATATAAAACGTGCAAAAGTTGTGTTGGCTGAAATGGAACGTCAAAATTATATAACGCCCGAACAGGCAAAGCAGGCATCATCTGAATTGAAAAAATCTGTAAAAACGCAAGATAAAAACATCTATCGTTACTGGACAGATTTCGTGCGTGATGAAATAGAATCAAGAATAGGCGAAATAAATCAAGATTTGTATGTATATACTACATTGGACGCAAAACTGCAGAAACGAGTTGCCGCAACTCTGTCGGCTAATATTGGCGAATATCAGGGTGCAATAGTCGCAATTTCAAAAGATGGCGCAATACAATCTATGGTTGGTGGTGATGATTATGTTGTCAGTCAATTTAATCGTGTTTTGGCACCGCGTCAGCCTGGGTCTGCTTTTAAACCAGTGGTGTATCTGGTTGCGCTGGAAAATGGAATGACCCCGGAATCTTATGTTAATGATTCACCGTTTTCAATTGGTGATTATAACCCAAAAAATTATGATGAAATGTATTATGGTGGAATAAATCTGGCAACTGCATTTGCAAAAAGTGTTAATTCAGTGCCGTTAAAATTAACCAAAGAATACGGCATAGATTCTGTGTTGCAAATGGCGGCGCGCCTGGGTGTTGGGGGAAATTTAAAGCGCGAATATTCAACTGTGTTGGGTGCATCTGAAATGACATTGTTAGATTTAACGACGATTTATTCTGTGATTTGGAACGATGGAAAATCTGTACACCCGTACTCTATTAACAAAATTACAGACGCGGGCGGTCATGTGATTTATGAACGCAATCCGTCCGAAGAAATGACAGTCTTGCAACCACAAACCGTTGAATATATGAAAGAAATGTTGTACGAAGTTGTGACAAAAGGCACCGGCAAACGTGCTTACACACCAAATGTTTTTGGTGGCAAAACTGGTACCAGTAATGATAACAGGGATGCTTGGTTCATTGGTACAATACCCGATTATGTAATGGGTGTTTGGGTTGGTCGTGATGACAACAAACCAATGTCTTCAAAAATCACGGGTGGCACGCTGCCCGCCACAATCTTTCACGAAATTGTGAAATAAAGGTTAAGATATGAATACTAATGCACAAAAACCATTGGAAATCAAAGTTGAAGAATTTGTATTAAAACAGATTCCTGCAACACAAGAATATGCCAAACAAATATTTGATATCTTTCACGAAGATCCAGACAGCTTTAAATATTGGATGGAATACGGTCTTTACAAGGATGTAAATGAAGTCTTGGAAGAATACAAGCATAAGTATGAAGACAAAGGTTTTTGTAAATATGCAATGTACGGGATATTCAAAAATGATGAATTACTGGGTGAAATAGGTTTGGGTTGTATTTATACACGCCGTCAAACTGCAGAAGTCGGTTGGTGGTTAAGAAAATCTGCGCGGGGGCAAGGTGTTATAGATAAATTGTTACCAATAATAGAAGAATTGGCATTTGAAACATACGATTTGCATAAATTAACAATATGGACAGACAAAGAAAATATAGCAACACAAAAACACGCTGAAAAAAACGGTTATGTTAATGAAGGTTGTTTGCGCGAAGAAAATACTTGGCCGGACGGCACGCATCACAGTACAGTTTTATACGGCAAATTAAAATCTGAATGGCAGACACAAACTGGCAAAGAAAAATAAAACAATTTGCTTTTCGTGTTTTGGGGTGCTAATATACTTTCCGCAAGAGATAATTTATGTCAGTTAAAGCGAAACGTTTTTTCAAGAAGCTTATCAGTTATGCTGGAATATTCTTTTTTATAGTTGCTGCGGGCATGCTTTATTGGCAGTTGCGCAACTATTCATTAATGGATATTGCGCGCGCGTTTTTGAATATACCTTTTATCAATCTGGTTTTTGCGTGTATTGCGTGTCTTTTCGGGTATTTGGCATTATCACTTTATGATTATCTGGCGCTTGATTACGTGGGGCGCAAAGTATCTTGGTGGAAATGGATGTTGGCAGGAATGCTGGGCTTTGCGATAAGTAATAACGCCGGTCATGCTGTGGTCAGTGGTGGTGCGATAAGGTATCGTTTATACACGCGTTGGCGCGTTCCTGCATCTGACATTGTAAAGATGTTGATGTTTTCTGGCTTTACATTCTTTCTTGGATATGCCGCGATTGCGGTTATTGGCTATTTTCTCGTCCCAGATGACATGTTTGCGAATTCTGCGGGTATGTCGTTTGGTATAAATGGTTTGTTCATTATGTGTTTGTCAGTTATATTGGCATACTATGCAACGGCGACCATGTTAAGCGGGAAAAGTATTCGTATCGGTCAAATAAAATTCCATATTCCGACATTTGGCGAAGCAATTATTCAAACGATTTTGGGAATTGCAGACGCTGTCTGTGCGGGATTGGTTCTTTATTTCTGTGTCAGTCCGTTTATAGATATGCCATTCGGTGTATTTATCGGATTGTACGTGATAGCAAACGTTGCTGGCGTTTTCAGTCAGGTTCCGGGTGGTATCGGTGTTTTTGAAACTATATTTATGATGGCTTTGCCCGAAGGTGCGGATAAAGCCAGCATTTTTGGTGCCCTGTTGGCATACAGAATAATTTATTATGTGTTGCCATTGATTGGGGTGGGTGGTTTATTCTTTGTTTATGAACGTTGGTTGCGTGCGCGTATGAAGCGGTGGATTGAAGAAGCCAAACAAAAAATGCCACATTTGCCTTCGTTGCCACACAAAAAACACCATGAAAAAATAGAAAAATAAAAATACCTTGCCTTTGTAACATGCGTTTGTTATCATAAAAATCGTTGTATAAAATGGGGTAAAATGTTGTTAGTTTTATCACTTTTTACTGTGATTTGCGTCGCACTTTTGGTTATCGCGGTGTGCTTCCTTGGCATGGGCGGGATTGCCCCATGGGAACAGGTTGCGTCTGTTTTATACATACCCAACACAAAAGGATTATTAAATGTCAAAAAAGATATATGTGGATGGTGTTCATCCAGAAGAAACACGGGTGGTGGTGGTCGACAGCGCGACAAATCGTGTGTCTGATTTTGACGTGGAAACAACGACTAAACCTCAGATAAAAGGGAACATTTATCTGGCCAAGGTTATTCGTGTTGAACCTTCACTTCAGGCAGCTTTTGTTGACTATGGCACTGGTAAAAATGGTTTCTTGCCGTTTTCAGAAATTCACCCTGATTATTACCAAGTAACCCCAGAACAAAAGAAAAAATTACTTGAACTGGCGCATGCGAACATCGTTGACGACGACGAAGATCCAAACGAAGAAGAAGACGAAGTCGCAGAATACGATGACAACAATGCCGGCGAAGATAACAAAGAATTATTGAAACGCGCACGCGAATTCAAAATTCAAGATGTTATTAAACCAAAGCAAATCTTGCTTATCCAAGGCGTAAAAGAAGAACGTGGACAAAAGGGCGCATCAATGACAACGTATTTGTCGTTGGCGGGTCGTTTTGCGGTTTTGATGCCTAATTCCAGAAAGCGCAACAGTTATGGTGTGTCTAAAAAGATTTCTGACAAGGCAGAACGCGCACGCTTGCGTGATATTTTGCATGGTCTTAAAATACCAAAGGGCATGACGGTTGTGTTGCGTACTGCTGCACAAGATGCATCTGCGGAAGATATCGCCAAAGATTATGAATATTTAACTGCACTTTGGAACGATATTCGCAAGACAACTTTGGAATCTGTTGCACCAGTCACAATTCATACCGAAGATTCTTTGCTTCGTCGTGTTGTTCGTGATTTTATTTCTGACAAAGACGATGTTATGATTGTCCAAGGTCAAGAAGTGTTTGATGAAGCCAAAGCGTATTTTCAACAAATGTATGGTCGCGCACCACGCAAACAGTTGATTCAATACAAAGATACAGCACTGCCATTGATGACCAAGGCAGGCGTTGAAAAACAATTGGAAGGATTGCATGGTCCATATGTTGTTTTGCCATCTGGCGGTTCGATAGTTATCAACCAAACAGAAGCCATGGTTACAATCGATGTTAATTCATCGCGCGCGATTAAAGAAAAAGATATCGAACAAACTGCGCTGAATACCAACCTTGAAGCAGCAGAAGAAATCGCATTGCAATTACGCTTGCGTGATTTGGCGGGGATTGTTGCGATTGACTTTATCGATATGGAAGAAGAAAAGAACAATCGCAAATTGGAACAAAAAATGCGCGAAGTTATGAAACATGACCGCGCACGGACTCAGGTTGCGAAAATCAACGCATTTGGTGTGTTGATGTTGTCGCGTCAAAGATTGCGTTCTTCATTCATTGAATCTTCGTATGTTGTCTGTCCACACTGTATGGGGGCAGGCGTTGTACCAAGTATTCAAACTGCGTCGATAATCTTGTTCCGTCATTTGCAAGAAAAATTATTGGCAAAAGCGGCACAAAAAATCATTATGACTGTGCCAAGTGATGTTGCGATTTATCTGCTTAATCAAAAACGTGCAGAATTGGCAGCGATGGAAAAAGAATTCGAAACAGAAATCGTCATTGTCGGCGATGACAGTTTGATGAATATTGATCAATATTCAATTCAACGCGTTATGGCAGAAACTGTGAAAACAGACGATGTTTTGGATGCACACGAACCATCAACTGATGCGAAAAAGAAAAACGCACAGCATGTTGAGGCAAAACGTGTGACAACAACTGCACCACGTCATCGTAAACCAATCAAAAAACAACAAAAGAAACAATCTTTGTGGAAAAAATTGGTTGGTTAATAGTTCTCCCCTCTCGGGGGAGGGGACCCGCAGGGTGAGGGAGGTAAAGAAAAACCGCCGAAACGGCGGTTTTTTTTATTGCTTTTAAATTGATTAATTGCAGCTGCCAATCAATTTAGAAATTGAAATATCTTTGTGCAACAAGAAATCGTATTCGCAATTTCCAGATTTGTATGAACCTGTACAGGCAGCCAATGTTAATACAGCAAACAATGCCAAGATTAATTTTTTCATAGTGTCTCCTTTTGTGTTTTCCACGGGCACATTATGAAAGAATTCTTGCTGCTTTGCAAGTTTTTTATTTATATTTTTTCAATATATCATCAGATTTAATATATTCTGGTGAATTTTTTTTGGATTTGCTCTGTGCCAGTTTCGCATATTTTCTGGCGTTTGCTTTGTCGCCGTTCATATTGTAAAATTCAGCCATCGCCCAATCAGATTCCCCGCCGTCTGTCACACGTGCCAATATCCAGTACGCCAAAGGCGCGGGTTCTGTCAAAATCACTTTTTTGCATAATTCGGTTGCGCGGGCTTTATCGCCGGGTTTGTTGCGTTCGCTTAATACCAGTGCCAATGCTGTTTCAATTTGTGGCGCATTTTTAGATAATTTCAAAGATTTTTCATAGGCATCCACACTGTCATCATACGCGCCAAATTGATATTCTATGTCCCCAAAAAGTTCGTAATAATAAGGATTGTTTGGATTGCGTTTAATCAGGGTTTGCGTACCTGTCTTGGCTGTTTTTAAATCGCCACCACGCATATTCGCGATTGCGCGCGCATAAATTGCAGCATCGCTTTTATTGGAATAGGGGTATTTAGTAATAACATTTTTGTCTTTGTCCAGATATCCAATCAACTTTGCACGCAAGATTTCATAGTTTGCATTTTCTGCGGCGATTTTTTCCGCTGATTTTGTCGGGACTTTTTTCAATTTAGATATTTTTGTTTTCGCATTATTTATGCGTTCATTCGTCAGTGGGTGATTGATACGATTTGGGTTAACTTTACTTTCAATCGCGCCATGCATGTCGCGCATTTGTTCAAACACTTCGATAAGTCCGTTTGGATTCTGGTTTGCCCGTACCATTAAATCGACAGCCATATCGTCGGCTATGCGTTCTTCGTCGCGTGAAAAAGACAACATGGATTGTTGTGCAATTCCTGTTGCCCCCGCCATAACACCAACACCAGCCGTAGGATTTCCGCCTGCTACCATCAGTCCAACCCCCAGTGCCTGAATCACCATAGTGCGAACCATTTCATCGTGCATGCGTTGCGACATTTGCACCATGTGTCCACCGATAGTATGCCCCAATTCGTGTGCAATAACCGCACGCAGTGCGTTTGGATTTTTGATTTGTTTTAGTAAGCCTGTATAAACAAAAATATCTTCACCGCCGCGAACAAAGGCATTAAAATCGTCGTCGTTTACAATGTATACTTTTAATCTTTTTTCAGAAATATTTGCGGCATTTGCGACGGGTTTTATAATTTCAGTAATTTGCTTTTCGATTTCTGTATCGTTGATAAGCATTGCGCCGTTCGCGCTAAATATAAATAAAACTGAAAACAAAATTGCAAAAATCTTTTTCATCTACGCCCCCGCCACAGTTGAAAGGTCAAATATTTTACGCAAAGTGCGCGCCCAATCTTCATCTTCGCTATTATTATTCATCGCGGCAGTTTGTGCCAATTTGAATAAATCCCGATGTTCGCGATAGTTCACAAAATGATATTGTATCCAACCGCTTTGACGCGTGCCCAGTAATTCACCAACCCCGCGCATCATTAAATCTTGTTCTGCGATAACAAAGCCGTCTTCTGTTTCGCAAAGAACATCTAATCTTTTAATTCCGTCTGGCGATACATTTGCACCATAAAGCAACACACAAAAAGATTGTTTCGAACCACGTCCCACGCGCCCGCGCAACTGATGCAGTGCGGCCAGACCAAATCTTTCTGCGTTTTCGATAACCATAATTGTTGCAGACGGAACATCGATTCCAACCTCTATAACCGTTGTCGAAACCAGTACGCGCATTTTTGAATTTGGGTCTGCGAATTCCGCCATAACAGCATCGCGTTGCTTTTTATCCATCTGACCATGGCAAAGACCAGTATCTGGGAAATGCTTTTTCAATTCTTCATATCGTTGTTCTGCCGCGGTCATATCTGAAACTTCTGATTCTGCGACCAACGGACAGACCCAGAATATTTTTGCACCGTTTGCAACCTGGGGCGCAATGCGTTCAATCAGTGCACTTGTTCGCATGGCAGGCAATTTAGATGTCTTAATCGGCATACGTCCCGCCGGCTTTTCATTTATAATCGAAATGTCCATATCGCCATAAACTGTCATCGACAGTGTGCGCGGAATAGGGGTCGCAGACAAAGCCAACATATCGGGATTGTTGCCCTTGGCACGCATGGCACTGCGCTGGTCCACACCAAATCGGTGCTGTTCATCGATTATGACCAAACCTAAATCTTTGTATTCCACATCATCGGAAAATAGCGCGTGCGTTCCGATTGCTATTTTCGTGCGCCCCGATTTCAGCGATATCAGTTTTTCGCGACGCGCCACGCCTTTGTCGCGTCCGGTTAAAATATCACAGACCAAACCCATTTCATCACACATCGGTTTTATTTTTGCAAAGTGTTGTTGTGCCAGTGTATCTGTGGGTGCCAACAACACAGACTGCGCGCCAGATTCTGCCATTTTGACCGCCGCCGCCATTGCAACCATGGTTTTCCCAGACCCTACATCGCCTTGGACCAATCGCATCATCGGTACATCGCGTTTAAAGTCTGCAAAGATTTCGTCTATGGTTCGTTGTTGCGCGCCAGTTAATTCAAACGGCAAAATTTCATAGAATTTATCAATCAGATTTTTAGTCGCAACGCGTGGCGGGCGAGTGTTTTTGTGTGCCAACCGCGCGCGTCGATTTATTGCAATCGCACTTTGATGTGCGAACAGTTCGCTGTACGCCAGTTTTACAATGTATTCATTGTTTGGCGCCAGTGTATCATTACTTTCCGGATAGTGTACATGTTCCAACGCATCCAAAAATTCCAGCATTCTTTCACTTAATTTATATGCGGCTATACGTTCATGCATAATGTTGAAAATCTGGTCGCGCACAGCCGAAAATGTTTTCTGAGTTAACCCTTCGCCCGATGGATATATCGCCTGATGTGTTGGAATCTTAGATGCGTTTTCAGGTGTTTCGATAAAGTCAGGATGATTGATAACAGCACCATTTCGATTGTTGAATTCTAATTTGCCACTTACTATGCGCCACTGTCCAACCGGCATTTTTTCCATCCAATAATCAAGAAATTTAGTGTTAAAGAATTGTATAGTAACAGGCGCAGCAAATTTATCGGCGCAAACAATCTGGCTAGGGGTGCGCCGTCCGCGAAAAACACCGCCTTTCTTGTGAGATTTTACCTGTAATGAAATTGTGATTGTATCGCCGTTTTGCGCGCCAACCACTGAATCAAGTATTTCACGCGGGCGAACACTGGACGGAATATGAAGCAGAAAATCAAGAACGCGTCGTTCACCCAAAACTTCATTGAACTTGGCGGCCAGCACAGGCCCCACACCATGAATGTATTGCAAATCAGTATTAAAAAAATCAAAGATTTCATTATCCATACCACAAATTTAGCAAATTTTTTATTTTTGTGCCAATAAAAAACATTTGCTAAACGGTATAAAATTTGATATAATTCAAGGAACAGGAAAAAATGACCGAATGTTGCAGAAATCTAGAAAGAGAAAGAGTAATCTTATAAGCAAATTTTGTGCGAACGCAAGTTCGCACAATTTAAGAAAAATCGACAGATAACGCATCGCGTTATCTGTCGATTTTTTGTTTTATAACGGAAGCGAAGGGAATGAAAAAATTATTAACATTTTTATTTGCGGCATTTTTCGCCGTTCCTGTATTTGCTGCGTGTACTTCGGGTCAAATCGATGTTACGGGTAACGGTTCAAATTGTCAAACTGCTCATTTTTCTGTTGGCACCACATCAACGAACACTTTTAAATTCACAATGTCTGCAATCGGGACATTTTATGTCGATTGCGGGAATGGCGGAACATTAACCAGTGATGCAAGTGACGTAACAAATAATACCACAATTTCGCGTTCCGGAACAACTGTGGCGACATATACGTGTACATGGGGAACATCGAGAGCACAAACAATTCGATTTGGTGGAACCGCAACGGGATATTCAACGAACGTAGCCAACGCGGCGATTGCATTTTATATATTTTCCGTCGGAACACAGGCAAAGATTTCAACAATTTCCGGAAATTTATCCGCAATGTTTCCATATAAATCGGGTGTTTCCGCAACCGGTGCACAACCAAGGTTTTATCAAACTTTTTATGGTGCAACCGGTCTGAGATCTATCCCGAGCACTTTATTTGCAAATTATACAACCGGTGCAAGTTATATGTTCTACTACACATTTTATAAATGCACAGGATTAACATCGCTACCGGCAAATTTATTTGCAAAAGTTACAACCAGTGCAACTAGTATGTTCAGTGGAACATTCAGGGAAACATCAATAACATCGATACCGGAAAACCTGTTTTTCCCGAACGCAACATCGGTAACCGGACAAAAATCTATGTTCAGCTACACATTTTATGGTTGCAAAGGATTAACATCGATACCGGCGAATTTATTTGCTAAGGTTACAAGCGCTGGACAACATATGTTCAGCTACACATTTAGTGGTTGCACTGGTATCACCGGATATATTCCAAAATCAACATTTGCCGGATTAATTGCAAATGGTTCACCAACCGCAAATTATATGTGGCTGGACACATTTGCGAATACACAATTGGTGTCGTCATGTCCATCCGGAACAACAACAATCGATACAACATACAAAGGCACCAACCAATCCAGCGATTATTATGTTAAATGGGGTAATTATGCAATGTGTGAAGGGCCAAGCTTCACAATTACCACCACATCAACAAACACTTTTAAATTCACAATGTCTGCAAAGGGAACTTTTTACGTCGATTGCGGAAACGGTGGAACACTGACCAGCACGGCAAACGATGTAATAAATAATACCATTACGCGTTCTACAACGACGGTGGCGACATATACGTGTACATGGGGAACGGCGGGAGCACAAACAATTCAATTTGGTGGAACCGCAACGGGATATTCAACGGGCACAACTACCGCGGCAATTTCATTTTATATATCGTCCGGCGGAACACAGGCAAATATCGCATCAATTTCTGGGAATTTGTCCACAATGTTTCCATATATATCGGGTAATGCCGCAACCGGCGCACAACCAAGGTTTTATCAAACTTTTTATGGTGCAACCAGCCTGACATCAATACCGGACACATTATTTGCAAATTATACGATGGGGGCAACTTCTATGTTCAGCAGCACATTCAGTGGATGCACAGGATTAACATCAATACCGGAAAACCTGTTTTTTCCAAATGCGACATCGGTAACGGGACAAGGTTATATGTTCCAACAAACATTTTATAATTGCAAAGGATTAACATCAATACCGGCGAATTTATTTGCTAAGGTTACAAGTGGTGCAACTTATATGTTCTATCAAACATTTCAAAACTGTACAGGATTAACATCAATACCGGAAAACCTGTTTTTTCCGAACGCAACATCGGTAACCGGACAAAATTCTATGTTCTACTCCACATTTTATGGTTGCAAAGGATTAACATCGATACCGGCGAATTTATTTGCTAAGGTTACAAGTGGTGCAACTTATATGTTCTATCAAACATTTCAAAACTGTACAGCCTTAACATCAATACCTGAAAACCTGTTTTTCCCGAATGCGACATCGGTGACCGGACAAAGTTATATGTTCTACTCCACATTTTCTGGTTGCAGTGGATTAACAACTATACCAGCAAACCTGTTTTTCCCGAATGCGACATCGGTGACCGGACAAAGTTATATGTTCTCCTACACATTTTCTGGTTGCAGTGGATTAACAACTATACCGACGAATTTATTTGCTAAAATTACGACCAGTGCAACTTATCTTTTTCAAGGTGTGTTTTATAACTGTGGTGGATTAACATCAATACCGGAAAACCTGTTTTTCCCGAATGCGACATCGGTATCGGGACAAACTTATATGTTTGCATATGCATTTACCAGTTGCGGAAAACTAACATCGATACCGGAAAATTTATTTGCTAATGTTACAAGTGGTGCAACTTATATGTTCTACTCCACATTTAATAACTGCACAGGATTAACATCAATACCGGAAAACCTGTTTTTCCCGAATGCGACATCAGTGACCGGACAAAATAATATGTTTAATAACACATTTAGTAGTTGTACAAGTCTAACATATATACCAGAAAAATTATTTTCCAAGATTACAAGTGCCGCATCAAATTTATTTTACGCTACATTTTCTGGCTGTACAAAAATTACCGGATATATTCCCAAATCAACATTTGCGGGTTTAATTGCAAATGGTTCACCAACAGCAAACTATATGTGGCAAAATACGTTTACGAATACAAAATTGGTATCGTCATGTCCATCCGGAACAACAACAATCGATACAACATACAAAGGCACCAATCAATCCAGCGATTATTATGTTAAATGGGGGAATTATGCCATGTGTGAAGGGGATGCTGGCTTGGATTGCTCCGCTGGTTATTATCTGCCCGCAAATGCGAATGCGTGTTCAATTTGTCCGATAAATAATATTTGTTCTGGTGGAACTTATACCCCCGGTGCAAATAATCAGGGTATAACCGCGTGTGCAAGTGGAACATTCGCGCCAACCGGTTCAACCGTATGTTATCCGCATCTTTTTCATGTTGGGAACGATAAAATTTATATGAATTCGACCAAGCAAACAACGCCATCGTTAAACTTTCGAATTGGCAATGATGTATTCTTCATAAATATGACAACAACACGAACAAAGATGAACAAAGATTCGGACCATTATTTTCATGTGGATTGGGGTAACAATCATTACTATGTCTGTGATGATACCACATGTCCACAGTAAAAAGTTCTCCTCCTGTGGAGGAGTACCCGCAGGGGGAGGTGGTCTTTAAAAGGAT
>CACZUD010000006.1 GCA_902784345.1 uncultured Pseudomonadota bacterium
TTTGACGCAACAAAGAAATCACCACGTCCAGAATCTATCGCGACAAACGCATCTGGGTTTTCGTACAAATATAATTCAAACAAATTCACGCCAACAACCGGTATGTTTAAACCAATTGCCAAACCCTTGGCATATGCAATCCCCATACGGATACCGGTAAAACTGCCCGGGCCAACGACAACACCGATGGCGGTTAAATCGGACATTTTGACATTGTTTTGTGCCATAAAATCATTAACTGCGGTCGGCAGGCCGATTGCCTGTTTTTCCGCATCAACATGCATAAATTTGTCGTCCAGCAACAAATCAATACCTTTTCCCGAAGTGTTTATAATCAAAATCATATTTGTTCCTTTATAAACGTGCGCTGAATCCGATTTTGTTCGACATATTTGCGTTTTGGTGTACAGACAACAATTCGTTAATTTTATCAACTGTGAATTCCGTTTTTATGTCCATACCGTCGTTTTGTAATAAACTGCGACGAAGCAGGGCGGTAATTTCGCGTTGTAATTCACGCACCCCTTGTTCGCTGGTAAAGTTTCTGATTATATGTGCGATTGCATCATCAGAAATAATAATATTATTCACATCCCAACCAGTGTCTTCTGCAGCGCGTTTAATCAAATGTTCGCGCGCGATTTGAATTTTTTCTTTTTCGCTGTACCCCGGAATTTCAATGATTTCCATACGGTCTTTTAATGCAGACGACATATTCAAAGAATTCGAAGTTGCAATAAACAAAACATTTGATAAATCAAAATCTACTTCCAAATAATGGTCGCGGAAAGATTTGTTTTGTTCTGGATCCAGTATTTCCAGCAACGCAGATTCTGGATCGCCGCGCCAATCGCGTCCCATTTTATCTATTTCATCTAACACGATGACCGGATTATTAGATTTGCAACGCTTTAAAGCGTCCATAATGCGTCCGCATTGTGCGCCAATATATGTTTTACGATGTCCGCGGAAATGTGCTTCATCTGATATTCCGCCCAATGATATTCTGCAATATTTGCGGGACAGGGCATTTGCAATAGATTTACACAGTGAAGTTTTCCCAACCCCCGGTGCGCCAACAAAGCATAAAATGCTGCCACGATTTTTTCCGGTCTTTTTCATTACGGCAATGTGTTCCAGTATTCTTTCTTTGACAGGCATCATACCAGAATGTTCAGAATCCAAAACATTACGTGCAGTTTTCAAATCAATCGGTGCGCTGTCAGATTTGTCCCATGGCATTGCCAACAATTCATCAAGGTATGTTTTAAGCAGACCGCCTTCTTGGGACATTGGCGACATAGTGCGCATGCGTTTAAATTCGGACATCGCTTTTTCTTTGGCTTCCAACGGCATCGCAGAATTTTCGATTTTCTTGCGCATGCTGGCGGTATCTATTTCTTCATCATCTTCGCCCATCTCTTTTTGAATTGCGCGCATTTTTTCTTGCAATATGGCTTGTCTTTGACCGTTTTCCATTTGGTTTTGTACGCGACGATTTATAGTTGCTTCGATTTTTTCTGTTTCGATAGACAACATTAATTGTTCCAGCAAAGCCACCAATTTTTCGCGCCAAGTTTTCATTTTCAAGATACCGCCATTTGAATAACAGTATCTACAAACGCTGGCATAGGATAATTTTGAACAATTGCGTGCAGTTTTTCCATCTTGAATTTGTGATGATTTGATAAAACCTGCATTGCGTCGCGAACTTTGTCCCGCAGTGCGACAGTTTGTTCAAATTCAGAATCGTCCAGAATTTCAACAGGTGTTATATCGCCGGAAAATATGCCGTTTGTGATGATAATGTCTGACAAATTAACAACATCAGTTGTGCGCACTATCGCATGAATTGCGCCGTCTGGCATATGTAAAACCTGAGCGATTTCGCCGATTGTTCCAGTATTAAATATATCGTCCACAGTTGATGGATATGCCCAACTGTGTTGTGGGCACAAAATAATTCTTTGATGATTATTTGTTGCGGCTTCTATACACGCAACAGACAGCGGATTATCAACATACACCGGCACAGTCAGGCCAGGGTGTACGACTAAATCACGAACGGGTAAAATATATTCTTTCATAGCAAAAATAAATATAGAATATTTTATTCGTTTTTCAAGTTATAAAAAAATCCCCAGCGTTTGCAGGGGATTTCCAGAATTTCTATCATCGATTAACGACGACGAAAACCATTTGAATGAGTGTTTTGCGCATTGCTGCTGGAACGTTTTGATAAATAGCGTGCAGCGATCAAAACCAACCATTCAACAGACAACAACGCCAAACCGATAACTTGGTTTTCATAGCCTTCCAAATACGCCAAAACGTATACAAATTGTGCGATATAAGACAAATACAAAACGCCAAAGACGCCTGTAAAGAATACTTTTTTAATTTTTCCAAACATTTTCTTTTTCCTTTTTATTTTATCAATAATATCGGGTTTCTGGTGCCAGGTACCCGATGAACCCCGCAAAAGCTAAACGAAATACATCAACAATTGCCAACGTATTTCAACGCCATCTTAGGCAGCCATTGCAAAGCGAACATTGTCGTTCGCAGCGATTCTATCGCCATTCAGTTTTTAGTTTGTTTATAACGGAACAACCCGGATTCAATCGATTTGCCTTTACTTCGCCTGTCGAAACTATGTCAGCCCCATAAGAAAATATTGGTGGAGCTGTGGGGTACCGCCCCCCAGTCCAAAACGATTATTCCGCAACGAATTCAGAATCATCACCACTTGCGTGGCAAGATACATTATAAATATTCGTACTGGAAATTGCAAGTTTTTAAGTTATAATGGTGCCAAAGGGTACAAAATGAAGTTCTTAGATAAAGCAAAAATTTATATCAAAGCAGGCGACGGTGGCAATGGTGCCGCATCGTTCAGACGTGAAAAATACATTGAATTTGGTGGACCAAACGGTGGTGATGGTGGTCGTGGTGGCGATGTGGTTTTTCGCGCAGTTCCTAATGTTAACACTTTGATAGATTATCGTTATAAAACTAAATTCGTGGCACAGCGTGGTCAAAATGGCATGGGTAAAATGCGCACAGGCTATTCTGGTGAAACGCTTTATCTGCCAGTGCCAACAGGTACAGTAATTTTATCAGAAAACGAAGAAATCGAATACGCAGATTTAAACGAAGATTATATGGAATATCGTGCCGCGCGTGGTGGAAATGGCGGATGGGGAAATCTGCATTTCAAAAGTCCAACCAACCGTGCGCCGCGTCAGGCGAATGATGGTCTGCCAGGCGAAGAAAGAACGGTTATTTTGCGTTTGAAATTGATTGCAGACATTGGTCTGGTTGGTTTTCCAAATGCTGGGAAATCAACGATATTGTCTGTTGTAACGGCTGCGCGTCCAAAGATTGCAAATTATGCATTTACTACATTGAACCCACAACTGGGGGTTATGTACGCTCATAATCGTGAATTTGTAATGGTTGATTTGCCTGGACTTATCGAAGGTGCACACATGGGTGTTGGTCTGGGCGACAGGTTTTTGGGACACGCAGAACGCACTAAATTGATTTTGCATGTTATTGACGGTTCAGAAGAAGATTGGGCAACGCGCTATAAAACAATAAGACACGAAATGGATTCGTATGGTGGTGGTCTTTTAAACAAGCCAGAAATCGTTGTTATAAACAAAATCGATACATTGTCAGACGAAGAATTAAAAACACGCATGGATGAATTTAAAAAATCATTTGGGCGCAAAAAGAAACCAACAATTTTGACAATCAGTGCCGCAGGACACATCGGTATTGAAGAAATGATATCCGAAATAGAAAAACAAATGTTAAAGTTAGAAGAAGACAAGGAACAAAAATAATGAATCCGTTATCTGATTTTTTTATTGCCAAAGACGGCACCAGAATACCAGAAGACCAAGCACAAATAGCAAAAATAGGGGCTTTCTGCAAAGATGTTTACAATGTGAAAGCTGTTACGAACACTGGCAAAAAAATTACCTTGGGGGAACAGGGCGCAAAATTAGAAAATGTAGACTTTGTTGCGGGGCTTTGGCGTGTTCAAACAAAGTTTCCACACGAAATAACACATGTTCGTGATAAAGATATGGTTTTAATGAATAAAATCCAACACACAGAAAGCACAAACTTTGAATATTGGACTGCGAAGTTGATAGGATATAATTGTTATGGCCCGTTCATTATTGAAGGAAACAGAAACGATTTCATAGTATCGCGTTGTGTTGTGAACAAAGGCGTATTCTGGGGCTATGGCACAACGATTGAATCAGCGCGTGCGTTTTTAGGCTTAAAAATATGGGATGAAATGCGGGACGTTATACGCGCGGCTGTTTTTAGAGATAAAACAAAATAAACGCTTTGATTTTATCTGTCTAATCTGCTAGAATCAAGGCATCGACAAACACAAAGGAGAACATACATGGTATCGATAAAAGGAACCCAAACAGAAAAAAATTTATTAATTGCATTTGCTGGCGAATCTCAGGCTCGTAATCGTTATACTTTCTTTGCATCTCAGGCAACAAAAGACGGATATGAAGCAATCGGAAAAATATTTGAAGAAACCGCAGCCCAAGAAAAAGAACATGCAGAACGCTTGTTTAAATATTTGGAAGGTGGCGCATTGGAAATCACAGCGGCTTTCCCAGCGGGCAAAATAGGCGACACATTGGAAAATTTGAAAGCGGCTGCATATGGTGAACACGAAGAAAATACAGATATGTATCCACAATTCGCACAAATTGCTGCCCAAGAAGGTTTCACCGCAATTGCAGAAGTATTGAAAAACATTGGCTATGCAGAACGTTATCATGAATCACGTTTTCGTGCCTTGGCAGAAGCAATCGAAAACGGCACAATCTTTAAATCGGATAAAATCGTAATGTGGCGTTGCACAAACTGTGGCAATTGGCACATTGGAACCGAAGCACCAAAAGTATGCCCAGCATGCTTGCATTCACAAGGATACTTTATCAGCGAAGGTGTTGTTTCACGTTGTGATACCAGCGAAGGTTTCTGTGAATACGCAAAAATCGATGATTAAGAATTTGTTTTAAAAATTACCGCCCATTTGGGCGGTTTTTTATTTTTCCAATTCGTCTAAAATAGAATTCAGTTTTCTTATTGAAGAATTTTGACATCCACGACCGCGCCAAGACATTATTTCGTGACCAGTTGATTTTTCGGTAATGGATACACTAAAATTCCACCACCAAAATCCATTAAAGGCGCACCATATCGGACGTAAAAATTCTGTTCTTTCTTTGACATATACCGTGTATTTGGCGTTACGCGGAACATCAAATGTTTGTATATCTAAATCATCAGAATCTTTTTCATTGCGTAATGTTCCAACGTGGACATTGTATCCTCGTTCTGTCATTGCTTGTTTTATTGAACGTTTCATTGAATAACCACCACGTTGAACATAAACCATTGAACCCCGATCCAATGTATGCGGTTTTATATAAATACTGTTGCATCCAGCCAACACTAAACACGACAAAAAGAAAACAAACGCACGCATGAATAAATTCCTTTCATGTTTGATTCTAAACCATTCGGGAATATCAAATCAAGCACAAAAAACCGCCCAATCGGGCGGTTAATTTTGTTTTGTATATAGCAATTAAATGCTGTCTGCGTTGACCCATTTACCTGCTTTTAACAATCCAGGTGCCATACCTTTGTCGCTGCGCAGTGAATCAATTACACGACGTGCATTTGCTGCATCTAAATCGATGATACGAACTTTGTACATGTCGCCTTCACGAACAACAGTTGCATTTCCGTAAGGCGCCAATTCTTTTGCCAATGCGTTTGCATTATCTTCGCTGTAGACCGCCGCGACTTGAACACTGTAATCGCCTGTGGCGACCGGTGCAGGTTCAACAACCGCTACTTTTTCAACAACGACTTCTTCTTTTACTGGTTCTGCTTTTTCAACTTCGCCCAAAGTGGCTTTTTTCACAGCAGCTGATTCGTCCGCCATAATTTGAATTTGGACTTTTGCAGTGCCGTTCATGCCAATTTGTTGTGCCGCAGCCGCAGACAAATCCATAATACGAGTGTTTACAAATGGTCCACGATTGTTTACACGAACAACAACTGAATTTCCGTTTTCAAGATTTGTAACTTTTACAATAGATGGCAATGGCAAAGTTTTGCTTGTTGCGACCAACTGATTTGAATTAAAGATTTCGCCATCGCTGGTTTTTGAACCATTTAATTCCACAGGAACGATACCTGCGATACCGGTTTGATTATATGTTAAATCTTCGCCAGGGATGTATTGTACATCTTCGATTTTATATGGACTGCCGATATAGTACTTTGGTGCAGCAGCCATCAAATAAGCGTCAGTAGTCAAATTATTTGCAGCAGGTGCCAGTTGTTCTTCACCAAAACCTTCTTGCCCATAAGTTGCAGGTTCGTTTGAAGAATTCAAATCCATACAGCCGGCAACCAAAGCGGTCAAAACTGTTAAAGATACGATTTTTTTCATATTCTCACTCCTTGTTGTGGGATAATTATTTTATCTCATATTAACATTTTATCACAAAAAAGGAGTGCGTGCAAATTTTATTTTATTAAAAATCTGTCGATTATGAAAGCGGTTGGTAAATAGAGTATGCCAAATGCCACCATTGCGATACCCAATGTGAATATGTTCGCAATACTTACCATAGAAAGAACATACCCCAACACCGCAGAAATCAACGCAAATACAAACATTGCTGCAATTGTCTTTTTTTCTGTTTTAATCAAACCACGCTTGCGACAGACATGTCCCAGTAAATAGTTTTTAACATAACCACTGACCACCACACCAACAGGAATAGATAAATATCCAATAACTGGGAACAGTGCCAAATAAATCACAGTTGCAACCCCCAATGACACAACACTGGTGCGCACAGGCGTATTAACATCTTGCGATGCATAAAGGGTTTTGCTGTAAATCTGACTTATTAACATTGCCGGTAATACCAAACACTGTATTTTTATTGCCAGCGCAACTGCGTATGTAGATTCTGGTGTCCATGCACCATGTTGGAATAAAATTCTGATAATTGGTTCTGCTAACACGAAAAGCCCGACCATGCATGGAATAATCAGCATCATTGAACGACGCATAGAAGAATTTTGTTGCAGGTGAACACTGCGCATATTGCCATCGGTCAATGCTTTTGAAATGGAAGAAATCAAAACAGTACCAACGGCCAACCCAATCATTGCGAACGGCAATTGTACCATGCGATCTGAATAATAAAGCCACGATACTGCGCCCGATTGCCAACTGGCAACCAAAGTACCGACTATAATGGTTATTTGATAAAAGCCCGATCCGACCAAACTGACACCAAAGCGTTTAAACATATTCTTAATTTGACTGTTCCAATGTGGAATTATCAAACGCAGTCCAAAATGTTTTGCCCTTATTCGTTGCCAGAGTATAAAGAACTGTAAAATCCCAGATGCTACAACTGTCGCTGCCATAACATAGATAATGTACTGATTGCCATAGAATACAGATGCAGCCAGCGCGCAAATCAACATAATGTTCAACATAACCGGCATAAACGCCGCCAAAATAAAACGTGAATGCGCATTAAGAACGGCTGATAAAAACGCCGCGCCACAAATAAAGATAACATAAAAGAACATTATGCGGGCAATAGTAACTGTTAATTGCATTTTTCCAGGGTCTTCTGAAAATCCTGGTGCCAATGCCCAAATAACCAGTGGCATAAACACTTCAAACACTATCGTCAGTCCTAATAGAATAACCATTAACCACGAAAATACATTTTTCGCAAAGCCTTCATCTTTCTTCATATCGGTGTACATAGGAATAAATATCGCAGAAAGTGCGCCTTCGCCCAGCAAATCACGGAACAGGTTAGGCAACTTAAATGCAGCAAAGAAAATATCAGACATACGACCTGCACCCAAAAAGCGCGCAATTAACATATCGCGAATAAAGCCGAAAATACGACTTATCCCAGTCATTGCGCCAACACCGAATATATTTCTTCCTAATTTCATAATGATGCCTATTTTTTTCTTTTATTTTTTTATACCTTTCATTATACTGCGAATAGCAAAGGAATTTCAAGTATGAAAAAAATCGTTTTATTATTATGTTGTTTGCCAATGTTGTACGCATGCGGTGGTGGCGAAGAAATTAAACCAGAACGTCCATTGGAAGATATTTACGCAGACGCATACAAAGAATTTAACAACAAGAACTATGAAGAAGCGGCGGAATTATTCCAAACCGCTGAATCACAATATCCTTCTAATCCTTGGTCTGCAGATGCGCTGGTTATGATGGCGTATTCGCGTTATCTGGATAAAGATTTTGCGGGTTCTATATTGGCTATTGACAGATATATGCGTTTTCATCCTGGTCATAAAGATGTTCCGTATATGATGTATCTGCGTGGTATGTGCTATTATCGTCAGGTCAGCGATGTTCGTCGTGACCCTGAAATGTCTGCATACGCATTACAACAGTTTCAACAACTGGTACAACGTTTCCCGCACAGTGAATATGCTAAAAATGCAGAAAACAAAATACTTATCTTGAAAAACTATATTGCTGGCAAGGTTATGTATGCGGCACGCAATGATATGCAGAAAAAAAATTGGACCGCCGCAATATCACGTTTGCAATCGATTGTCGCAACAGCCCAAGAAACAGTCATGACCCCCGAAGCAATGTTTCGTTTAACCGAATGTTATACGGCGATTGGTTTGCCAGAGCAGGCGGAAGGATTCGCAAAAATGTTACGTGCCAATTTCCCAGACAATGAATGGACCAAAAAGTTGAAATAAAAAAACGCCGCAATTTGCGGCGTTTTTATCTTTGTTTTTCAACCAAATCTTTTATAAAAGAATCTATTGCGACTGGTGCCGCAGGTGTTGGACCATTTTGCCCATTATAATGACTGGCTGAATTTTTGTTGTATTGTTTTTGTTCGCCCCTGAATTCATCGTAATAAATTTGACCAATACGCATATAAGGGTAAACAACTGTTGGGTGTAAAACGCGAATTTCCAGTGTCCATGTTCCGCAAAAACCATCGTCCCCACGACCCGCGGTATGATGATTCAATATGAAATTGCGTCCGATACTTGATTTGCCGTCAATATAAGGGAACAAATTATAGGTTTCTGTATATTCCACAGTGGATGCCAGATAGCCAAATTGAGGGTTCAAAATTGCCCCGGTTTCAGGAATTTCGAAATCGATAGTTTCTTTTTCTTTTGTTGGATCAATCAAGAACTTTGGATTACGGAAATCGTATTCTGGATCATGATGCTGATAAAGAAAATAATTTCTCATCTTATCTAATTCTGTTCCTATGAACCAATCACGCATGGAATATTTTTTGCCTGATTCATACGGAATATATAGGCGCATTCCGTTTGGAATAGTATCTTTATAGACCTTGAATTTTGGTGACAAATGTAAATCATAACTGTTGGAACCCAAACATCTTTCGTCAAAAGGCTTGATGATAATATTTGGTCTGCCGTATTCCCCGGGGTTGTGGGGATTGTTTAAATTCATTTGTCTTAATATCTCTGGACCACTTAATTGCATGTCAAAAATCCTTGTCGTTGGTCTCTCTCTGCCAAGCAGAATAGCAAGATAATATAGTTTTTTCAAGGTTTTTGTTGTTTTTTGCAAAACTTGTGCTATCTTTCGTGGTATGACAAAGACTTATTCAGGCTTTATAGCAATTATCGGACCAACAAACGCCGGAAAATCAACCTTGATGAACCAAATTATGGGGCGCAAGGTGTCCATTGTTTCGCATAAAGTTCAAACGACCAGAACGCGCCTGCGTGCGATTAAAATGGTCGGCAATGTGCAACTGGTTTTTGTTGATACGCCGGGTGTTTTTAAACCTTCACGCAGATTGGACAGGGCGATGGTTGGTGCTGCAATGTCCGCATTGGATGATGCAGATGCAGTATTATTGGTCATAGATGCACAAAAGGGTATTACCCAAACTGTTCGTGATTTGATTGAAAAAATCAAAGAACATAAGAACATTTTTGTTGCGCTGAACAAAGTGGATTCAATTGCAAAAACAACGCTTTTGCCAATGGTTGCTGAATTATCAAACATGGCATCTTTTAACGAGATATTTATGATTTCTGCACTGAAAAATGATGGTGTTGAACAGATGTTGAAATCATTGTCGGCTGTTATGCCAGAATCGCCATATTTGTTCGAAGATAAAGACGCGGTTGATGTTCCTGACATGCTTTACCTGGCAGAATTAACACGCGAAAAGATTTACAAATATATTCATCAAGAATTACCGTATCATATCAATGTTGTTACCGAAAAAGTCGAACAAGATGACGAAGGTGTTCTTGAAATCTATCAAAAAATAGTCGTTCAAAACGCCGCACATAAAAAGATAGTTGTTGGTCGTGGTGGCGAACAATTAAAGAAAATCGGAACCGCTGCGCGTCATGATATCCAAGACCAATGGGGCGTAAATGCACGTTTGCACTTGTTTGTGCGTGTCGAAGAAAACTGGGAAGACGTGGCAGAAAACTATACCGATCAAGGATTAGAGTTTAAATAGAAAATATGAAAATGAAAAAAAGAAGTCGAAGTATTTTTGAAAATATTCGTAAAGAACGTCGCAAAGAACGTCAATTTACGGCGTCAATGATATTTTTAGCCGGGATAATGGGGGCAATAATCGGCAGATGTTCTTGTCCAAACCAAAGCACAGGTGATTTTAAACATGGTATTGTGGCACCGGATTCGGGTAAAAATTTTCAACCCGGCGATACGATAAAAATCATATTGATAAACGAAAAGCAAAGATAAAATGTATCATACTTCTGATTTTGATTTTGAATTGCCACCTGAATTAATCGCTTCTCATCCATTGGAAAAGCGTGATGCTTCGCGTATGTTGGTTGTAAATGGTGGCGAAAAACAAGACAAACATATTCGCGATTTTATTTCTTTTCTGCAACCTGGGGACGTTGTTGTTTTTAATAATTCGCGTGTTATACCTGCGCGTTTTGAAGCAGACGGACACGAAATAACACTACATACTGCGGTGGATGATAAAAATTGGTGGGGACTGTGTAAAAAATTCAACAAAATCAACATTGGCGATGTTTTAACCATGGTTGATGGTACACAAATCATCGTAACTGATAAAGACGACGAAAGCGGTCTTTTGTTGAAATTTAATTGTGATAATGTTTTTGATTTATTGAATAAATACGGCAAAATGCCATTGCCACCATATATGAAACGCGAAGAAGAAAATGAAGACAGGGAACGTTATCAAACCGTTTATGCAGAGCCACTGGGGTCAATGGCGGCACCGACAGCAGGACTTCACTTTACAGATGAATTATTAAGTGAAATTGAAAAAGCAGGTGCAAAGATAGTAAAAATAACTCTGCATGTTGGTGCGGGAACATGGATGCCGGTTAAAACCGAAAATTTATCAGAACATAAAATGCACAGCGAATGGTGTTGTATCACACCAGAACAAGCGGAAATTATAAATAACGCAAAACGTGTTATTGCGGTCGGTACAACATCAATGCGTACACTGGAAAGCGCGTCAAAACTTGCCAAAGAAAATGGTTTTGATGGGCGTGTTCAACCCATATGTCAAACAACGGATATTTTTATTACCCCAGGTTATAAATTTGGTGCGGTTGATGTATTGTTAACAAATTTCCATTTGCCAAAATCAACTCTGTTTATGTTGGTATCTGCATTTGCAGGACTTGATGAAATGAAAGCCGCCTATAAACACGCGGTGGACGAAAAATATAGATTTTTCAGTTATGGCGATTGTTGTTTGTTGTTCAAAAAGGATTTATAAAAATGTCGTTAAAATTTAATTTGATTAAAACTGATGGAAATGCAAGACGCGGCAGTGTTGAAACTGCACATGGAACTTTTCAAACACCTGTATTTATGGCTGTGGGTACGGCTGCCACTGTGAAAGCGCTTACCATGGAACAGGTTGCCGCAACTGGAACCGAAGTTATTTTGGGAAATACATATCATCTTATGATGCGTCCGGGTGGTGATTTGGTTGAAAAAATGGGTGGTCTGCATAAATTTGGTGGATGGCATGGTCCAATTTTGACAGATTCTGGTGGCTTTCAGGTTATGTCGCTTTCGAATTTGGTTAAAATGAAAGAAGAGGGCGTAGAATTTACTTCACACATAGACGGTGGAATTAAACATTTCTTGCGACCAGAAGACAGTGTTCATATTCAACACCAACTTGATTCCAATATCACTATGGTTTTGGATGAATGTTTGCATTTGCCAACTACGCGTGAAAAGGCTGAAAAAAATGTAGATATGGTGACACGTTGGGCAAAACGCAGCAAAGATGCCTTCGTTGACCGTAAAGGGTACGGAATTTTTGGTATTGTCCAAGGTGCCGACTTTAAAGACCTGCGTGAAAAATCTGCAAAGGCTTTGACCGAAATCGGTTTTGATGGGTATGCAATTGGTGGACTTGCCGTTGGCGAACCGCAAAGCGTTATGTTTGATATGATTGCGACGACAACGCCCTTTTTGCCAACAGACAAACCAAGATATTTGATGGGTGTTGGAACGCCTCTTGATATCTTGGGTGCGGTTGAACGCGGGGTAGATATGTTTGATTGTGTTATGCCTACACGTGCAGGTCGCACAGCACAAGCATTCACAAGACATGGCACTATGAATATGCGTAATGCCAAATTCACAGATGATGCGCGTCCAATAGACGACAAATGTGGATGTCCTGCATGTAAATTATCGCGTGCTTATATTCACCATTTGATTAAGTGTAATGAAATCTTGGGTGCAACATTATTGACACAACACAACTTGTGGTTCTATCAAGATTTAATGCGCGGTATTCGCGAAAGCATAGAGCAAGGCAAATTCCAAGAATTTAAAAACGAATTTATCAAAGAATATACACAGGAAAACAAAGATGAGTAATGCAAATAAACCTGTTTTAACTTTAGACATGGATGAAAAATTTTATTTGGCGGTTGCCAAGCGTGATTTAGATAAATTGGCATTTGTTTATACTTTGGCGTGTTTGAAACAAAAACCGAATTCATACAATCTTTTTCCGACACAGGAAATACATACTTTTAAAAGCAAATCTTCTGCAAATATTTATTACGAAACAATAGCACAGATGGTCGAATTTAATGAAAACGACAAAACAAAAAAATTAATTTTTGAAACAAACGCAGAAGTCATAGAAAGATTTATGGAAAAAACAAAATAAAATTACTTGAAAAGATATATTGTTTTTTAATATCATTGTTCAAAACAAGGGGGATATTATGGCAAAAAAACAAATTGAAGTTATTGATATGGGCGGGGCAAAAACCGTCGCAAAAAAGGCATCTGTTATCACTACAACCAAACGCGTTTTTGCAATTATTTCTGTGATATGGTTGATATTTGTTGCATGGTTTCCATTGCATGTTAAAAATCATTATGCTGGGCCGATTAAAAAATCAATGGTTGTATCCATGTTCTTTGATTTGCAGCGCAACATCCAAGAACAATATCAAAGATTACTGGACGGAATCAAAGATTCTATCAATCTTGAAAAACCAGTTGCGATTGCTATTGAAAAAGTGAAAATTGTCGAAGGTGGTGTTGCCAAGGTAACTGATACTACCGCCAAAGCAAAAGAACAAACAAGCAAAGTAAAACAAGAAACAAAAAAAGTTTCTGCAATAACAGGGCTGGCAAATAAATTCGGCTTTAAAACAGGCGAAATAGACAAGGCGGTTGATGAAACAAACAAAGCTGTCGCTGTTGCAGATAAAAATATCGCAAAAGTTGATGCGGTGGCTGAACAAGTTAATAAGAAGCTTGATTCTGTAAAAACCGAATTGGTCAAAGTTTCTCAAATCGAAGTCGACAAAATGATTGATGAAGCCGTAAAAAAACAACTGGATAAAAATTCTGGGGGACTCGGCACAACTTTGTTGACTAACTACGGAATTAAACACGTTTATCCATGGCGTCCATCATCTTGGCCGGTGGCGACAAAGATTTATAACGATTTGGAAAAATCGAACCTGGGTGTCGTACAAATCTTGACCAGCACAGTTAATAAATACTTTGGCTATGTTGCGTGGGGATTGGTAATAGCTGCATGGGTATTGGGTTTCTTTATATGGGTGTTTGCGTTTGCAAAAGTAAACGCGTTCTTAAAGCCTTTCTTGGTTTGTCCACGTTGCGGTCATACCTATACAGACAAACGAACCTTTATCGGTTTGTTAAAAGCCTTCCAACCATGGAAATGGTTTTAACCCATAAAAACCACCTGAAAAGGTGGTTTTTTGCTAATAAAAAAACACCCTTTCGGGTGTTAAAACTTTGGTGCGAGCAAAGTACTTCGGCAACTTTGTTGCCTCGCCTCGCAACCCTTCGGGTTCTCGCCCCTTTGCTAATAAAAAAAACACCCTTTCGGGTGTTAAAACTTTGGTGCGAGCAAAGGGGCTCGAACCCTCGACCTCAACCTTGGCAAGGTTGCGCTCTAGCCAACTGAGCTACGCTCGCATTGCCCGCATATTCTTACATACTTTTTTGAATATTGCAAGTGTTTTTTACAAAAAAGAATTCTTTTTTATTGTATTGAAATACCGCCTTTGTTTTGTCTATAATTTCGAATTGAAAGGGGTATAAATATGACACAAGTGTTATCTGAAGAGTATCTTGATTATTCTGATATTTTAATTAAGCCGAAAATGGGAATAAATTTGAATTCGCGACGCGAAGTTAATCTACAGCGTGTATTTAAATTTAAACATGGTCAAACCAGAACTGGCCTTGGGGTGTTTAATGCCAATATGGCAACAGTGGGCAATTTTGCAATTGCAAAAAAATTACTGTCGCGTGGAATGTTTGCCACAATTCATAAACATTATACTGTCGAAGAAATAGGGGTTTTCTTGAATCAGTGCAAGGCAGATAATATTTCTACGGATAATTTGTTTATAACAATTGGTCTGAAAAATGCACCAGAACAAGTACAAAAATTAAAAGATTTGGAATCCAAACACCAATGGACAGGGGCCAGAAATATCTGCATTGATGCACCAAATTTTTATATACCAAAGGCATTAGAAGTTTTGGCAGATGTGCGCCACGAATTTCCAGATGCAGTGATAATGGTTGGCAATATTGCCAGTGGTGATGTGTGTCTGAAATTATTGGACAATGCAGATATTATTAAATGTGGCATTGGCAGTGGTTCTGCATGTTTGACACGCAAACAAACAGGTTGTGGAACGCCGATGGTTTCTTTGATTCTGGAATGCGCTGATATTGCACACTCTGTTAATGGTCATATTTGTGCAGATGGTGGCATAGTCGATATTGGGGATATATGCAAAGCTTTTTGTTTAAATGCAGACTTTGTAATGGCAGGCGGAATGTTTGCTGGTTCTGATGAGGCCGAAGGTGAAATTATCGAAAAACAATATCAAACAAACGAATTGATTGGTGAAGAATGCGTTATTCAAACAAAGCGATTCAAACAATACTATGGTATGTCATCTGAATATGCAAACAACAAATTCGCCGGCGGTATGTGTAATTACAAAACATCCGAAGGACGCGAATTATTGATACCTTATACTGGTTCACTGGACAAGATTTTGCAAGACATATCGGGCGGAATCGCTTCGTGTTGTACATATATAGGTGCAGCATCAGTAAAAAATATGTCAAAGTGTGCGACACTGATAAAAGTACACAATCAATTAAATAAAGTGTTTGAAAAATATTCAGTATAAAAAATCGCCTGTTCAGGCGATTTTTTTAATGTACTTTTTGTTTTATTCCAAACGCTTTCATAAAGGCTTGCTTTTTTTCAGAAATAAATTTCTTGAAACGCATTTTCTTTAATCCGCCTTTCCAATGCCGTTTGATTAACACTTCAACTTTTTTGTCCTTGTTTAACATTTGTTGAATAAACTTTGTATCCAAATTTGGATTAGCAATCAACAAATCTTCCATAATTTTATACCAATCGGATTGATTGTTAAAATGACAATCAATCAGCGCAGATATTACACGTGGGGTCAATTTCTTGAACAATGCGGTATTTTCATATTTACCAGTTGTTATATCTATATAATCACGTGTTTCTGGTGATAATTTTTCTTTTGTTGGAAATACATTATTTGCTTTGTTATCTCTTTTTATGTATGCGAATTCCAAATCGGCATCTGGCAAAGGCATTTTATTTAATAATGCCAGAGTTTCTAATGGTTTTACGGTTTCCATAACGGTTTTCTTTGCTGACAATTTTTTCAGCAATTCTGGTTCGTATTTAAGGATGTAAGACAAAACTTTTGGATTAGAAGATATAAATTCTTCTTTCTTGTCTTCAAACAGTTGTTGCAACGCTGCCCGTGCCAACGCTGGTTTTGTGTTGGTCACATAGTCAAACACATTGTCATCCGTATTGAAAACAAGATCTGCTCTGTGTTCTTTCATGCATAAACTAACCATCTGTTCAATCAAATCTTTCGAAAACAAAATACCATTTTCCCAACGATGATATGTTTTTGATTGTTTTGCGATAGCATCCAGTTGTTTTGTATCAAGTGCATTTTTAACAACCTGCATTGCTGTTTCCCGTTTGTTTTTTACTGCATAATTAAATAATTCTTTGTGTTCCAAAATAAACAGGAAATCTTTATTTGCAATTAATTGCTCTAATATATATTCCAGCATTTTGGTTTGACAACCAAACAGCGATGATGCCTGCAAGATATTTTCGATATTTTGTTTTGTAAATTTTGGGTTCAGACAATCTATAATACTCCACATTTGGCAATCTTTATCAGAATTTGACATTTTTGCCGCACATGTGTCGTCAACAAGTTTGCTAATCACAGTATCTGGAACAGGAATATTATACATATGAAACATATCGACTATTTGTTGTAAATTTGAAAATCTTTGACTTTCAAGACCAATTTTATACAACATTTCATATTTTACTTCATCGGTGAAGATATCAAGTTTATATTCTGCTGTTGTTTTTACAATAGGCAAAAGAACAAAAGCAGGAATTTCTTTTGGGATTTTCTTGATGATTTTAATTAAATCGTCGCAAGTTACATTGTCTTTATACAAGTAAAATGTTGTAGAATTTTGTGCTATGGACAGTATTTCTTTTTTACTTAAACTCATAACAATCCTCTTGTCTTATTATGTTATTTTTACCAGATTTTATGAAAAAAGTCAATCCAGCAAAAAACAGTTGAAAAATCTTAATATTTGTGTTATAAATTGTCCCAGATTTAAAACGGTATCTTAAGCAATGAAAATGATAAAACGCTTTTTTGAATAAACAGGTGCGACCATCAACGAATAAATGTGACGGACGCACTGAACTTGCGTCTGTTTTTTAATATTAACCAAGGGACAAAAGAAATGGCAGAAAACACACAGATATCAACAAACGAACTTGAAGCACGCTTGCAAAAAGTTGAAAACATCAAACAACGCGATGGGTGTGTTTGGAAAGATAAGTTTGATCGTTCTCATAAAATCAGCGAAGCGCGCGAATTGGCAGATGATACACCTGTTGTATTGTGTGGACGCGTAACAGCTCTGCGTTGGTTGGGAAAATTGATGTTCGGTCGTATTTATGATATCGAAGGCGAAATTCAGTTTTCTATGTCCCGCGAAGAACTGGGTGAAGAAAACTATAAGTTTATGAAATCCAATGTTGATATGGGTGATTTTATTGGAATTACTGGTACTCTTTATCATACAACAGCAGGCGAATTAACTGTTCGTGTTTCAAAATACGAAATTCTGGCAAAGGCACTGCGTCCACTGCCTGAAAAATATCATGGGTTAACAGATACAGAAACACGCTATCGCCAAAGATATTTGGATATTATTTCGAATCCAGATGCCCGCAACGCTTTGCTTGGTCGTTTTAAAATGACCAGCAATTTGCGTGAATTTATGAACAGAAATGGATTCTTGGAAATCGAAACGCCAATTATGCAGAATATCGCATCTGGTGCGGCTGCAAAACCATTTACAACGCATCACAATGCTTTGGATGCAGATTTCCAATTGCGTATTTCGCCAGAATTGTTCTTGAAACAAGCAATAGGCGCAGGTTTTGACAGAGTCTATGAAGTAGCAAAAGATTTCCGTAACGAAGGTATGGATGCAATGCACTTGCAAGAATTTACCATGATAGAATGGTATGCGGCATATTGGGATTACAAACGTAATATTGATTTTACATGGCAAATGGTTCAAGAATTGATTCAAAAAGCACGTGGCACATTGCAAATCGAATACCAAGGCACAATGTTAGATTTCAGCAAATATGAAATGATGGATTACACTGCGAAGATGAACGAATTGTTTGGTTGCAGCATACTTGAATTTAATGATGTTGATAAATTGCGTAAACAACTGGTTGATAATGGAATGTTCCCAGATGGCGAACTGGACGATTTGAAATCAATTCCAACATTGGTCGATTATGTCTATAAACGCAAGATTCGCAACCAAATAGTTCAACCAACATTCTTGTATAACTATCCTACGTACATGGTTCCACTTGCGCGTCATAACGACGAAGACGATCGCAGACTGGACATGTATCAATTATTGGTAGCGGGCGGTGAATTGTGCAAAGGTTATTCTGAATTAGTTAACCCAATACAACAATTGGCTGCGTTTGAAGAACAAGCCAAAAACATCGCAGGCGGCGAAGAAGAAGCTTTTAATCCAGATAATGATTTCGTACGTGCCATGGAACATGGTTTCCCACCAATTTCAGGTGTAGGTATGGGCATAGACCGTTTGGCAATGATAGTATTTAATCAGCCAACGGCGCGTGATGTTATTCTGTTTCCGATAATGAAATAACGAAAGGATTTTTTATGTTTGCCGCCCAAGACGATGACAGTAATCAGATAGCGATAAAGCTGCATGATGAAAAAAATTTGGAACAAATAGAAAAGGCTTTTGCTGAAGAACGCATAGATAATGCTGCTCGTGAATATTTGATAACTTTGTATTCGGATTCAAGGGTATATTTTCGTGAAGTATTCTTGTATATCGGTAAATGTTTTGGGGCCCCAAAAGCGGCTGTGCAAGCGTATGATTATGAAACAGATTCTGCTGTAAATAAACAGATTACAATTTCTGATATCAATCCTTTGGAACCATATTTGGTTAATCACAGATTAGATGGTGACCCTATGCGTAATCAATTTTTTGTTGCGACCAAGGGACATCAAATTGATTTGGCTGTGTCTTCCATTGTAACAGTTATAGTAGGCGCCCAAAAAAGCGTTTCGCGTGCATTGGATAAAATTACAGGCAAGTATTATACAGATTATGTTAACGAAGTTGCACAAACAGCATATACTGTGATTGGACGTACAAAAAAACTGGCGTCTGCGCGTGCAATATCTGATAAAATTCACGAAACTTTTTCGAAAACTTTTGTTACAGACGCGTCCGCAAAAGTGTTGGGAATAATTGGATCCGGACATGAAAAAATAGCCGTTGAATTAGTTCGTGAATTAGATAAAATTCGTAAACCTTATGCGCGATTGGAAGACGTGTGGCGCATAAAATGCTTGTTTGATTTGGTGCCACAGGCGCGTACATTCATCGAACGTATTTGCAATATGTGGCCTGATAAAATAATTGCTGCGCGTGATAAATTCTTTGATATAGCGAACCCACGTGGCTATCGTGATGCGAAATTAATATTGAACATCGGCACAAAAGACAAAGTTATTCCAATGGAAATTATCTGTCAGGTTCGAACATTTTTTGAATTTGAACATCAAACGCATGCAGCATATGAAAAATCGAGAAGGGCAGAAACCAAGAAAATAAAAGATGTCGCGCGAATTGAAAATCAAACGGAAACTTTGCATTTAGAAGGTGTAAAAAAATACAATTCTATCATTTGTGACTGTGTTGAAGATTTGTTCGACAGAATAGGTTGGAATATTTTATATGGTGCCGGTAATGAAGACATGTTGTTTGATGGATTCCCAAAAATATCAACTATATATTACCCGCAAAAAATCACAGATACCATAATGGAAAAAGTTGATAACGCAGTTGAAAACGAAGTCTTTTATGTTCAAAACGCACCTGCAAAATTGACCAAAGACCAAGAAATACGCATTTTCAGATGGATGGCGAAATTTATATTGGTATCTGCGATGCCGTATTCCAATTCAGATTGGACGGTGAACACAGACACAATGTCTGGCAAATTCTTTAATTTTATCATGAAAGAATTGCAACGTTATTATAAAAAATAAGCACCCCAGGGGATAAGATTTTATCCCCTGCGTTTTCCCTTGCGTTTTGTTTTGAATTTAATGTAAAATAAGAATAGGTTGTTGACAGGGTTTTGCAACAACCATAACCACAGCATAAAAGGATTCATTATGCGTCAAGGAAAGGTAAAATGGTATAACGGCAAGAAATGCTTTGGATTTATTGCCCCAGACACACCAAACGAAGATGGAAACACAGATGATGTATTTGTTCATTCGTCTGCATTAAAGGCCGCAGATATTCGTTTTTTAAATGAAAATGATATCGTTGAATTTGAAGAAGAAGTTCGTAATGGAAAATTATCTGTAACGACTTTGAAATTGATACAGCGTGATGAAGAATCTGCAAAGAGATTTCAAGAACGTCGCGCGGAACGTCGTCGCGCACGTGAAGAACGAAAATCCCGTGAAGAACACAAAGAAAGACGTGGATTTGCGTTCTGGAAAAAATAAAGATAAATGTTTATAAAAAACACCGCCCGTTTGGGCGGTGTTTTAATTATCTCCGTTCGCCATGGGGTGGGCGTGATTATAAGCATCCATAATTTCAGCCATGTTCACTTTGGTATAAAGTTGTGTTGTTGAAAGCGATGAATGTCCCAACAGTTCTTGCAAGCTTCGCAAATCTGCACCACCGGCCAGCAAGCTGGTCGCAAAAGTATGTCGCAAAGCATGCGGGGTTACATAATCTGGTAATTGTAAATAGTGTCGCAATTTTTCCACGACTTTTTCCGCCATACGTGCCGACATAGGAAGTCCGCGAACACTGCGAAACAATGGTTCGCGCGGATTTTGCCCAAATGGATTTATCTTCATATATTTTTCAATCGCAACATGCACCGCTGGTAAAACAGGTACGATTCTTTCTTTATTTCCTTTGCCGATAATGCGCAATGCTTCTGGTCTGTGCGCTACATCACCATTTTTCAGTGACAATGCTTCGCTTATACGCAGACCGCATCCGAATATCAAAACCACCAGGGCCCAATCACGTGCTGCAATCCAAGGTTCTTCGAAATCCAAGGAACGTATTGCCGCATGCATATCTGCCACATCAGTTGTTTCGATTGCTTTTGAAAGTTTACGTTCAACCTTTGGCGCAGAAATTAAATTTATAGCATCGTTTTGAATGTTCTTTTGTCGCGCCAACCATTTATAGAAAGTCCTTAATGAAGACAAAGCGCGTGCTGTTGATTTGTGTGTTAATTCGCGTTTTGCACGATCTGCCATCCATCCACGAAATCCCAACGTATCGCAACTTGCAATATCTTTGATGTCTACATCGCCACCATTGAATCGCGCCAAGAATTTGATAAAATCGTGAATATCATTTTCGTATGCCGAACAGGTGTGCGTTGAATAATTTTTCGTATTCAACAAATAGTCTTTAAATTCAGCAATTACTTCATTCATTTTATTTCAAAAGTTGCAGATACATTGACGGTTATTTCTGTATCTTTGCCGACGATGCTGCCACTGGTATCAAAAGACTCTTCTATGGCAGCCATTTTTGCACTCATCAATCTGTAATTAGCAACAGGTCTTTCGCCATAAGATACATTATCATATGACACAGACAACAATTTTCCAGCTTTTAAATTGTCTCCTGCAACCAAAGCGTTTGCGCGTGCACGTGCGTCATCTAATGCAACAGATAAACATTTATCAAGGGCGGGTTTCATCATTTCGCTGCTGGTGAACATACGCAGGTTTTCAGTATAAACATCTTCTTGACCGGCGAATTTATTCAGCACACCTTCGATAATTTCTGCATCTTTCGCAGAGACTTCAACTGCAATACGTGTTTCAATTCCCAGATCCACAGATTTTTGCAATTCGTGATTCCACTCTGTCTTTTCATAGGAATTAAATTCAGTAGTTTGCATTTTGACATCAATGGTTTTCAGATAATCTGTGATTTCCGCCATTTTATCGGTTGCCATTTTCATAGATTTTGCGGCGTTTTTATCCAATGTAGTTACACGCAAGGTTATCGCGGTTCTGTCCTTTGGCACAGATGTCAAACATTCGCCACTTACATTTATTTTGCGGATTTCGACTGGTTTTTCAATGTACCCAAAAACCAGTGCAACAACAGCACCGAAACCAATCACAGATGCCAACCAAATAATAGTTTTTTTCATTTTCTCTCTCCGTTTTTTTTATTAGCCTAACATTTTCTTTTTAACTTTTGCGATGGTTTTTGCAGCGATAAACCCTGCGCGTTTTGCGCCTTCTGCCAATACTGCATCGATTTCAGATTTGTTTGCCAACAATCTTTCATATTCTGCGCGCGGGGTGCTTAAAACAGAATCTATCTTTTCAAACAAGATGGTTTTTGCTTCGCCATATCCCATGCCACCGTCTAAAAACCGTTTACGCAATGCCGCAATTTCAGATTCGCTTGCAAAGCATTTATATATCTGGAAAATTGTAGATTCGTCTGGATTCTTTGGTTCTTCGGGTGTTTTAGAATCAGTGATAATACGCATAATTTTTTTCTTTAATTCATTGCGTGGCGCGAACAGCGGAATCGTATTATCATAAGATTTGCTCATCTTGCGTCCATCCAGCCCCGGCAGAATACCATTGTCTTCACCGATAACAGGTTCTGGTAATTTGAAAGTTTCACCATAAGTATTATTGAAATAGCCTGCAATATCGCGTGCGAATTCAACGTGTTGCTTTTGGTCTTTGCCCACCGGCACAATATCAGAATTATAAAGCAAAATATCAGCCGCCATAAGAACAGGATAGGTATATAAACCCATATTTACACCTGCATCAACATCAACACCAGCTTCGGTATTTTTTTCAATCATCGCCTTGTAAGAATGTGCGCGATTCATCAAACCCTTTGGCGTTACGTTCATTAAAAAGTTAGACATTTTATAGATTTCATCGATGTCAGATTGACGAAAGAAAGCGGTGTTTTCCAAATTCAACCCCAACGCAATCATCAGCGCGGCAATTTCATAAGTGTGTTGTTTAATTGCTTTTGCATCTTTTTCGGCATTCAATGCATGCAAATCAGCAATAAACATAATTGTTTTATGATTTTGCGACATTTCGATTAATGGCTTCAGCGCCCCCAGATAGTTTCCGATATGTGGGGTGCCGGTTGGTTTAATACCTGTTAAAACAATTTTATCATCCATAATAAAAACCTTTTATTTTAAAGAAATAATAACACAAAAATATTGAAAAATCAAAATAAAAACCCCACAAAAGTGGGGTATTTTTAACAGAATCAATTTCTATTAACGAGAATAGAATTCGACGACCAATTCCGGTTGCATTTGCACTGGATATGGAACATCTGCAAATTCTGGAACGCGAGTGAAAGTCGCTGTGAAGTTCGCACTGTCGACTGTGATATAGTCTGGGAAGTTGCGTTCGCCAGATTCCAAAGCCAATACGACCAATGGCATTTGTTTTGCTTTTTCGCTGACAGTGATAACATCACCCGGGTTTACGCGATAAGAAGCGATTTTTACGCGTTTGCCGTTAACATAGATATGACCGTGGCTTACCAATTGACGTGCAGAGAACACTGTTGGTGCCAATTTAGAACGATAAACAATTGCGTCAAGGCGTCTTTCCAACAAACCAATCAAGTTTTCAGGTGCGTCGCCTTTCATGTTTTCAGCTTCTGCATAATATTTGTGGAATTTCTTTTCGCCAATATTGCCATAATAACCTTTCAATGTCTGTTTAGCGCGCATCTGTTTTGCGTAATCAGACGAAGAAGATCCACGTGAAGTTGGTCCATGTTGTCCTGGTTTATATTTACGTTTGTTAAACGGAGATTTAGCCTGACCCCAAAGGTTAACACCCAAAGAACGGCCAATTTTTAATTTACGTGTGCTACGTTTTGCACCAGCTCTTGCCATAATATTTTTCCTTTTGTTTTGGTTTTTCTTGTGCCGAACATTTCACAGAATCCTTATCGCGAACGGGACCAAACGACACCGTTGTTTAATCAGTTCTGGTTATTCAGCGTGTGGTATTCTATACTGTTTTTTTCAGAAAATCAAGCATTTTTTAATTCTCCCCTTGGGGGGGAGTACCGACGCAGTCGGGGAGGGAGGTGTTCTCCCCTTGGGGGGAGTACGGTCGAAGACCGGGAGGGAGGGTTTCACTATTACGAACAATCCAGAATATCCTCCCCTGTCGCTTCGCGCCACCCCCTGCCAAAGGGGGAATAAAAAATTGGGGGCTACCGACACAGTCGGGGTAGGGTTGGTTAAATGTTTTTGGCTCTCTGCCCGTCGGGGAACGGGCAGAGATTTTTCGGGAAACTTTTATTGATCGTTCATATCACACATTGTATCGTCGCAGACATTATAGACTTTGTCTTCATAACGCACTTTGAATTTGTGGGTTGAATTCACATTCATATTCGTTGGTTCTTGGACCATATTTGCATACCAAGTTTTGCCGTTCCATCTGACATTGAACGAAGGCGTCGTTACTTTATCGGCATGCAGATAGAATATATCGTTAAAGTCCGCACCGTCGACATGGAATTTGTGTCCGCATTGCGCTTCTCTGTATGCACCTGCTGGCGCGAACAGACCTGTATCGCATGCGACACGTCCGCCAGTGCTGTTATAATAGACCTTGACATCGCCCGGGCAATAGCCATTTTCGGCACAATTGACAGGGCTTTGTCCAGCTGTTGTGACATATTTCTTTGCATCTGTTGTCAGATAGCACGCCGATGCTGCGTTTCTGCTGCCGTCAGAATGCGTATAGTCGCTGTTTAAATCGCTGCATTGTTTGCAAGCCGTCTGATTTGCACCATCTGTATAGCATCCATCTGTTGCGGCGGCGCAAGTTGGATTTGCATTATCATTCGCGGTGATATAGTTTCCAGCCGCGGACGACACGGTATAGAAGTTTGTACCCCACGCAGAACCGCTGAATTCAACAGAATTCTTGCTGATACCGCTGCAGTTAGACGGCGTTGCCTTGTCTGGTGCGACATAACGGCAAGTCGTACTTGCATTGAACGGACTTACAGAACTGAACGTACCGCCGGTCAGACTTGGCGCGGTCAGTGCGCTGCAATCGCTGCGTGAACCGGTTGAACCCTGTGATACGGTCTGAGATGCGGTTGAATAGTATCCGCTGCCGACACTGGTGCAAGCTGCGCCTGCAGAGGCGACCCAATCACCCGCACCACAAGTTATCTTGCAATCGCTGGCGGCATCGTGATCTGCGGCAGTATTTCCGGTATTGGTATAACCGGTACTGCATGCACTGCAACTGGTTGCGCCAGCGGACGAATAGGTATTATTGCCACATACAGGACAAGAATTGCCGGATTTGTACGCACCTGCGACACATGTCGCAACAGTACACAAATTCGTTACAGAATTATTTGAACTGTTCCAAGTCTGGTCGTTCCATGTTGCCAGATTCGCTATAGATGTACAACCGGTTGAACAAGTTGTGTCTGCATTTGTGTTGAACGCGGTGCCACTGCCAGATGTTGTCTTACCCGCTGGGCATGCAGTACAACTGCTTGCGCCCGCACTGCTGTACGAACCCGCCGCACATGCTGTCTGTGTCAGTGTATTGGCAGGTGAATAATAACCCGCCGTAGTATTTGTACAAACCTTACCTTTTGCGCAATCTACGCCGTAACAGGCTGCATATGTTGCGCCCCATATGCTTGATGATTCTAGTGTTTTATATTTACCCGCTGCACATGCAGTTACATCTCTTGGGTAGATCTGACAATAACTAAGTGCACCACCATAACCACCTTCTGTTGCATTATACCAACAAGCTATCGAGAATGTTGCATCATCATCAGTATCTGTGAAGCGAGCACTGCAACCTGTAATTGAATTATGAATATCTTCGCTGTTCCACCAACCACCGTATGAAGTTACACGACTTGCCAATGTGCCAGATACCGCTGGACATACTGAACAACTGCTTGCACCCGCATTCGAATAGGCTCTACGGCCAGTTGTGGAATCTGTTGTACATTTACCGCAAGATTTACCGCTTAAGCAATCACTGCTGCTGGTTGGGGCGGCAACTTTACCACCACCACTGGCGAAATAGCCCGCCGTGATATCGCCAGTTACCGCAGATGTCGCAGTTTCGGCGATATTGCTGATTGCACTGCAGTATTTACCCGCACTACATACTTGGCATCCACCACCCGCAGTTGGGATATAATACCCCGCACCGCAACTTATCTTACAGTCGGCCTGTGCATCGTGGTCTGTCGCAGTTGTTGTGTTGGCTGTTGCGTATCCGGTCGCGCAAGATTTTACATTAGTGCCAGATACAGCGCCATATTTGACATTATGCGCCCCAGAATACCATGTTGTGCCACTTGGTGTTGTGCAAGCCGCATTTGCACTTGTAACCTGGGTACCCGCACCGCACGCCGTTTCGCAGTTAGATTGTGCGGTTGTACCGTTTGCCGCCTGATAGTTGGTTGGGCATGTGCTGATACTACTTATATTACCGTATGTCACAGTATTTTGACCAATATATTTACCCTTGTATGTGGCGTTTTGTATGGTTGTGCACGCACCATTTTCAGTCAATACCGCGCTTCCAGCCGCACATGTCGTGCTGCACCCCGCCTGACTGCTTGCCACTGCACCTGTCTGATAGTTTGTCGGGCATTGTGCATAATCTGTATTCAGCACAGATGTATTACCATATGTTACAGTATGTGCCTTTGCCCAATAACCAGTACCCTGTGTTGTGCATGCTCCGTTCTTGGTTGTAATCGCGGTTGTCGCGGCACAACTTGCTGTACATCCTGCCTGACTGCTGGCGGCGGCACCAGCTTGGTAATTCGCAGGGCATTGTGCTTGTGCGCTGTTACTGCTCTTGTAATATCCGGCAGACACATTCTTACAACTTGTTTTACCTGTTTCGTTCTGATACTGTGTGCCACCACTGCAGGCAGATTTCACACCACCGCTGCAATAGTTTCCGGCTTCGCATTCACTTTGTCCTGTACGCGTAGTTTCTGTGCCACCAGTTGAATAATATCCGGTGCTGACATCACTGCAAGTACTGGTTCCACCGTAATTAACAGTATGTGAACCCTTGTATTTAGTATTCCCGCCACAGTTTGTCGCGCTGGGATCGTTTGCGGTCTTTACGTATTGTCCGGCCAAGCTGTTGGTATAGCATGCCCCCGCGCCAGAACTGTTGCCGTTTGCACTGTTTGGATAGAACCCGCTTGCCAATCCAGAACACGCAGAACAATCGCCATTGCTTAAATAATATGAAGAAGCACATGCTGTCGCGGTTTGTCCTTTGGTACAACTTGCATTGTTGGTTGAACAACCGCTCTTTATTGTACCATCGCCATTACCAGCACTGTTTGCGTATGCAGTGTAATCACAAGCAGCAACACTGCACGCCGTTAATGAACGTGAATACCAAGACGAAGGCATTGTTGGATCAACTTGAGAACCACTCCATGCACGTGATTTATTATTGCTGTAACATTGTGTTACGCCACTGGTTCCGCCGGCACTGTTCGGATACGCAGTTGGGCAAGATGTACATGTTGTGCTGTCCCCACTGCCTGTTACGTATTTACCAGAACCCGCAGATAATGTAGATACCGCGGTACCGTATGCAGATGCACTGGATGCAGTCTTGGTTAATACACCACTTGCACACGCAGAATCAGATTTTGTTCCCTTACATGAACCATAAGAGGTCCATCCGGTTCCACTTACA
>CACZUD010000007.1 GCA_902784345.1 uncultured Pseudomonadota bacterium
ATTGGATTAAACATACCGGTTGTTGGTGTGAATTTGTTTGAATTATATTTGTATGAAAACCCAGACGCGTTTGTCGCGATAGATTCTGGACGTGGCGATTTCTTTGTTGCATCGGCAAAACACGAACCTTGCACAATGACCATTGACGAAGTAGAAACAGAACAAATGAAATGCCCGTCAACTGTTGGACACAAACCTTACGATTTAAAGTTCGCAAAAGACATTGTCGAAAACAAGATTAAAAACGAAAAAATTGAACCTGTGATTCCGATGTATTTACGTCCAAGTTATGCCGAAAAATAATGTTTGATGAATTATCAAATCTTCATAAAAAATGTTTCCCGAACAAGCCTTGGTCGGCAGATGATTTTCGTGAATTAAAACAATCCGGATGCGAAATTATTATGTCGGAAAATGGCTTTGTTGTATATCGAATTGTGGTCGACGAAGCAGAGATTATAACGATAGGCGTAAACCCTGAAAAAAGACGGTTAGGAATCGCTTCTGCTATAATTGGAATTATTGAAAAAACAACGAAATCCCAAGGGGTTAAGAAAATATTCTTAGAAGTTGCTTCAACAAATACACCGGCGCAAAAATTATATGAAAATTCAGGCTTTAAAGTGGTTGGTTTGCGTCCAAAATACTATGATGGTGTGGACGCAATTTTAATGTCCAAAGACATATAATTTATTCGTTTATAAAATCCAGAATTCTTTTATCAAAAATCACATCGCGCACCGATAATGGTTTAACAATATGCATATCGTTTGCGCGTCTTGTTCGTGATAATGCAACATAAGTTTGCCCATGCGCAAATGCACCGCGCGAAATATCAATTATAACCTTGGAAAGCGTCTTGCCTTGCGATTTATGTATCGTCATCGCATAACCCAACTGCAGTGGAAATTGTTTATAAGACCCAATTTCATTTTCAACTATGCGGTCATTTTCATCACGCGAATATTCTATCTTTTGCCACTTTTCAGGTTTAACGACAACAATATCGTTTTTATCATCATCCAATAACTGTACAATTATTTCACGCGCATTTAATTGTTCGATAATTCCAACAGAACCATTATGCCATTTGTCGCCGTTTTTGACGAACATAACCAGCGCACCCTGCTTTAACTTTAATTCCATAGGCGCCGGAACGTCAGTTTCGCTAAATTTGCCATCAATTACACCTTTATAGACTATTTCTGGGGCGTTTATTTGGTTCAGTTTTTCGGCATTTATGCGTTCTGCAACTGCGCGAAAAGGCGTGATTATAACTGCATTTTTCCGATACGCTTCGTCATCTATGCGACATTGGTTGAAAAATTCGATAGCCCCCACATCATTATCACGCAATCGCATCAGGTTTTTCAGCAAATCATCATCACTCTGACGATAGACCGTATTAAAATCGAATTTTATAAAATCAGCCCGTTTATATACATTGGAATCAAAAAAGTACGCGTTTTTATGTTCGTATGCCTGTTCATAATATTGTTCACTGTCGCGTGTTATAACTGGTGGCAATTGAAACATATCACCAATCGCAACAATTTGGATTCCGCCAAACGGTTCGTTGTTATGTCGTGCGGTTCGGGCCAGTATATCTATCGCATCTAATAAATCTGGTGCAACCATAGATATTTCATCGATAACCAATACATCTGTGGCATTAAGAATATTGCGTGGTTTTGCCTTTAATTTTAATAATTCAGGCATAATAAAATCGCGTGGTTGAATCTGAAAAAGCGAATGTATGGTTTGTCCGCCAATATTCAAAGCCGACACAGCCGTTGGGCATGCACACACTATGCGTTTAGCAGATGCAGATTTAAGGTATTGAACAAAAGTTGATTTTCCTGTACCCGCCTGCCCTAATATCAAAATATTAGAATGTGTGCGTTCAATAGTGTTAAACGCAGCCATTTGATTTTCGTTTAAGATTGGAACCCTTTCGACCATGCGCGAATAATCGCATATTTCATAATAAAAAGCAAGATATGTTAATTTTTATCTTGCAAGATTAAATAAAAAATATATAATAACCTTCGCTGTGGGCTAATAGCTCAGTTGGTTAGAGCGGAGCGCTCATAACGCTTTGGTCGTGGGTTCGAGTCCTACTTAGCCCACCACAGAATAAAAAACCCAGTAGATTTTGGAAGTGAAACGCACCAAAATCGTTACGATTGACGCGCAGGCATCTGTGCCGAGCGACAACGAAGATAGACAATTAATAAAATCTTAAAAAATCGAAGTTTATGCGATTTTTTTGATTTTGTTTATTGTATATCAAGGGAAGCAGTAGATTTTGGAAGTGTTAACGCACCAAAATCGTTACGATTGACGCGCAGGCATTTATGCCAAGCGACAACGAAGATGAACAATTAGTAAAACCTTAAAAAATTGAAGTTTACAAGATTTTTTTGGTTTTATTTATTGTGTATCAAGAAAAGCAGTAGATTTTGGAAGTGTTAACGCACCAAAATCGTTACGATTGACGCGCAGGCATCTGTGCCGAGCGAGTCCTACTTAGCCCACCACAGATAAAAAACCGTCCTTTGGGCGGCTTTTTTATTTAATATATCGTTTTGTTTTTTTGTTTTTTGAAGGCATCAAATGCTTTGATTGCTTCTTTGTGATTTAATGGCTTTAATTTTAATACTTTTGTATTTTGCTTACCGTCGGCCAGCACTTTCAAATATTCATATATGAAATCATCCCTGAATCCAATATCTGCCGCATCTTCTTTTGTGTTGCCGTAATATACTGTTTTTATATTTGCCCATATTATAGCAGATAAACACATTGGACAAGGATAACACGAAGTGTATAATTCGCATCCGCTTAAATCATACGATTTGATTTTTGCACATGCCGCACGTATAGCCATTATTTCTGCGTGTGCCGTTGGGTCGTTGTTTTTTATAACGCAATTTGCAGAACGACCTATTATTTTTCCGTTTTTAACAACAACCGCCCCAAAGGGACCGCCTTCATGGGTTTTAAGATTTTTTTGCGACAATTTGATTGCGCTTTCCATATATTTATTCATGATTTAATCCTTTGCGATATGAACATTATATCACAAAACACAAAATTATTTGAAATTTTGTTGTCTTAAGGTAAAATTGTTGTATGAAAAATTATGATGTTATTATTGTTGGTTGTGGTGCGTCTGGTCTGATGGCGGCGGCACAGTTATATCGTCGCAAAAAATCAGTTTTAATTGTTGATATGGGCAATGCGCCTGCACGCAAAGTTGCGATTTCTGGTGGTGGCAAGTGCAATTTCACGAATACCAAGGCGGATTTTACGCATTATTTCGGAAAGAATCCGCGATTTGTGATGTCTGCGCTTAGTCAATGGGCACCCAAAGATACTTTAGATTGGGCAAAATCGCACAAAATCAAATTTATAGAACGCGAACCCGGACGATATTTTTGTAAAGACGATGCCGGTGATGTCTTAGATGCCCTTTTACACGATATTGGAAAGGCAGAAATAAAATACAACACAAATGTTATCAGCGTTGAAAAAACAGACACTAAATTCATTATTCATACTGACAGTGGCGATTTTCATGCAAATTCGGTTATTGTTGCAACCGGTGGGGTATCTTATCCAAATTTAGGCGTTTCAAACATCGGGCATATTATCGCGAAACAATTCGGGCATAAAATAGAACCTGTGCGCCCTGCACTTTGTGCCATGAAAACCAAAGTTTTTTCATCTGAATTAGCAGGGATTTCTTTACCAGCAGAAATCAAGATTGGAAAGAACAAACTTTCGGGCGATTTATTGTTTACCCATTTTGGAATTGGTGGACCGGTGGTTTATCGCGCGAGCTTGTTCGGCAGTCAAAAAATGCAGATAAATTTTGCACCAGATACTGATGTTTTTGAATTTTTGAAATCTGCAAAACGAACAAATGGCAAAAAGACGGTTGCGAATACATTATCAGAGATTATGCCAAATAAATTGGCGCACTTTTTCTGTGATGACACACGACATATTGCTGATTTTCGCGACAGCGAATTAAAACAAATTGCCGACACAATAAATCAATTTGAAATTAATGATGCAACCGCAATCGGATTTCAGAGTGCCGAAGTAACAATGGGTGGCGTTTCAACAGATAAAATTTCATCCAAGACCATGGAATCAAAATTGTGCAAAGGACTTTATTTTACCGGCGAAGTTATGGACATAACCGGCGATTTAGGCGGCTTTAATTTACAGTGGGCCTTTTCCAGTGGCTTTGTTGCAGGGTTAAACGCGTAATCCAATAAATTTATCGTTTTCAATGTCTGTGATTTCGACATCACATATTGTTTTGTTTGGAATTGTTGCGCCAGATATTTTTATATCTATGTCGTCAGGCGTGCGACCAGTGTTGTTTTCTTCGACCAATACAGACACTGTTTTGCCAATTTGAGATTGCATAAATTTTGCGCGGTTCTGTGCAACTATGTCATAAATGATTTTTACACGGTTTTTTGATACCGCGCGATTGACTTGGTTTGGCAGTTCTGCCGCAACTGTGCCCGGACGCGGAGAAAAAGGAAAAGCGTGCACGTTTATCAGTCCCATTTCACGAACCACTTCTGCTGTTTCATTAAACAATTCTTCTGTTTCCCCTGGGAATCCACAGATAATGTCCGCACTGAACGAAACTTTGCCATCTGCTAATCGTACTAATTCACGCAATTTATCCGCGTTATGACGACGGCGCATTAATTGCAAAATTGGATTACTGGCCGCCTGCATAGACAGGTGCAAATGCGGCATAAAACGCATATTTTCCTTCATAAGTGCGATTATTTTTGGAACTTCTGGTGATGCTGGATCTATGGACGACAAACGCAAATGACGCATTTCTGGAACATCACGCAGCAATGCCGCGCATAAATCCGCCAGCATAAACAACTGACCTTTTTCGCGACGCAAATAAGAAGCAGTATCAACACCTGTTAAAACTATTTCATAAAAACCATTTGCAACCGCAGCGCGTGCATCTGATAAAATTTCATCGTACGAATACGACAAATTCGGTCCACGTAGAAATCGAGTTATGCAATATGTGCAATCGTGATTGCATCCGTTTTGAACCCGTATAAACTTTTTAGAAAGACGATCTTCGTTCGACTTAAAAACATCTATTCGCGAAGTTTTTGGGTCTATGTTCGCATTTTTTATTGCGGCAATATACACCGGTAAATTCATTTTGTCTGTGTTATCTATGACAAACACACGCGATATATTTGAAAACAACTTTGGATTGCGCGTTGCGCCACAGCCTGTTACAAAAATCACTGCATTTGGATTTTCCCGCGACAGTTTTCGAACTGTCTGTGCACATTGGCGTTCGGCTTCTGCAGTAACAGAACATGTATTAACCAAAATCGCATTGTCAATAACGCCAGATAACATGGCAGAAATTTTTTCACATTCCACTGCATTAAGGCGACATCCAAAAGATAGTGTTCTTATACTCATTTTTTTCTTGATTTTTAAGACTTGTTAATGCATTATAGACGCTGACAAAAACGATTTCAACAAAGGATTTTATTATGGCACGTGTAACAAATTCTGATACTTTACCACATGTAGACAGCCGCTATGAATTAGGAATGCTGGCTTCACAACGCGTTCGCGACCTTAACGGTGGCGCAGAAGCAGTTGTTGAAAAAGGACGCGACAAATTGACTGTCGTTGCATTGCGTGAAATCGCCAGTGGTAAATTAAATGTTGCAGATGTAAGACATGAATTTATCCAATCTTATAAAGATGCACCTGCCGCTATTGATGAAGACACATCTTTGGAAATCACCAGCGAAGATCCTATGTTGCGTGAAATTGATGCAGAATTGGAAAATTCTTTGATGGATGATGCAAACGAAGAAGAAGTCGCAGAAGAAGACGACACACCAGATTCATCAGAAGACAAAGAATAAAAATTGACACAATCCGGAGACGTCGCATAGTTGGTCTAGTGCGCCACATTGGAAATGTGGTATACTCGCAAGGGTATCAAGGGTTCGAATCCCTTCGTCTCCGCCAGATTAAAACTTTAAAAATCCGCCAAAGGCGGATTTTTTGGTTTTAACGGGTGGGACGAAGGGATGCGCCAGAGCGAAGCGCATGGCGAATACGAGAATACACAATTAGAAAAATCATAAAAACGGAGTTTTTTAATACGAGTTTTTATAGATTTTTATTATTGTGTATCGAGGATAAGAATTCGTCTCCGCCACAAAAATCAAGAATTTACAAATTTATGTGGTGTGGCACAAAATACATAAACTTTTTTTGTGTTTTTTTCGCCACCATTTTTTGCAGCGCCACAATAAACCTGTTTTACGCCAAGATGACGATAAAAATCAACATTGCAACTGTCGTCAGTGTCTATACGGATTTTTTTGATACTGTCCTTAGTGGCATTTTGCATAAGTGCCATAAACAGTGCGCGCCCTGCGCCACCGCGATAATCTTTATCAACAATCAGTATGTCGCATTGTGCATCAAACATATGTTCGATATTCTGTGGTGCATAGTTGTACACATCGTAATACTTGCGTAAAGCAGCACGATTTTTTATACACAAACACAAAACAAAATGAACAAATTGCCAAAATATACGACGAAACATATGCCGTTTTGACCTATATTGTGAATACCCAATAAAACCAACTGGATGCCCTTCTTTATTTGTCAGAACTAACATCTTGGTGTTTTTAGCCAATATTTCTGCTAAATAAATCCAATCGCATAGGCAACCTGCGTTGGTTGTACGTTTAGCCAGATCCCATTCAAGTCCAAGCATTTTTGCCAGACAATGTGTATCGCTGTTTTTAAAATTCCTGATGTTCTGCATATTTTTTATTATAGCAGACATGCAGAATTTTGTATATATAAAAACATACCAAAAGTATCTATGCCGTCAAATCTTACATCTCCGCCAGAAATTAAAATCTTTAAACACCCGCAATCGTGGGTGTTTTATTTCTTAACATAAATATTGACAAATTGTTTTTTTAGTATACAATATCGCTTAGTATTCAAAAAGGATTAAACCGATGATAAAAAAGAACAAAGTTATAAACAACATTTTATTGCCAAAAGTTTTGGCGTTGGCTGTTATTATTTCTTTGGCATCAAGTGCCGGTATTTATATGACACAAGAAAAAAACATTAAAAACATCAATATAACAAATAAAAGCATGTACTTGCTGGGGTTTATTGCTTTGTTTATGATCACTGCTGGAAAAGATGTGTGTTCAGATTACAAAAGAAACACGAACTTTTTGTCATCGGTTGCACGTAAATATTTAAAAAAAGAACTGGAAAAACATCCGGAATTAAAACAATTTGAAAAAGTTCTGTTTAACCGACAAGCAATGCAAAATGTGTCCGCTTCGATATTCAACGGTTTGCGTCCTTCCGAAAGGAAACGCGTCGCACGAATCATTTTGGAAGCATCCCAAAATTTAAGAAATTATAAAAAATACGGTACAGAAGATGTATGTTCTTTGAAAATCGTTAGAACAGTTCTTAACGATGCCTGTAATTCGATTATTACCATACTAGAAGAACATGCGTCTGTACATCCAGAATTCATCGATAACATTTATTCTGTTATGGCTAATGCAGACATGGTTTACATGATGAAAAACAATTCTATTAAACAAAACATTAGATAAAAAGGACCTAAAAAAAATGAAAAACAAATTGTTAAACAAATATTTATTTTCTTCTTATCTTGCATCTGTATTGTTTATGGGTGCAGCCGGCACAGCGATTTATATTGCTGAAAAAGAAGTACAAATGGTAAAAAACCATCCAGGAAACAAACAACTTGAAGACAGCAGCAAAACAACATGCTTTATTTGTTTGTTAATAGCAGCGGCGTCTGTTGTTATGGGCGTGTTTTCTGGCGTAAAATATCCGATGGTCGTAAGAGCAAAAACAAAAAATATGACAAAAAATTATTTGCAAGACGTTTTCGCACGCCACCCAGAAATGAGAAAATATAGTTCTATATTGGAAGATTCTGAAAAAATATACGAAATTGCAGCTGTTATTTGCAATGATTTGACCGATACTGAACAAAAAGACATTTTGAATTATGCAAAAGAAGAATTGTCAAAACCAGATAACGCGCAAGGCATTACACAAATCCAAAAAATTGAATATATGATTATAGATGTCATACAAGCGCATGCCAAAAAAGATCCAAAATACATGCGCAAAATCTTGCAGGCAATCGCTAACGCTCAAAATCCTAGAATTGCCGAAGCAGTAATCCAAAAAGTAAGATAATCTGGCATACTTAACAACCCAATACGCGAACAAAAAGTTCGCGTATTTTTTTATAAAAAAACATTGGAAAAGAACTTTATTGCTGCTATTATTTAGGCGTTATGATAAAAAAGTTCCTGGTTTTATTCTTATGTTTATTTACTTTTGTCGCAAACGCGGCGGATTTTCAGACAAATGCAAAGTCTGTATATTTATTCGATTATGACAGCAATGAAGAAATTTTTTCAAAAAACGCAGATAAACTTATGCCGCCGTCTTCGATGTTAAAGCTGATGACTTTAACCGTTTTGTTTGACGCAGTTAAATCTGGCGATTTGAAAATGGATGATGTGTTGGAAATTTCCGAAAACGCAGACTATAAAAATCCGATTTGGTATCCGGCCAGCAAATTATGCCTTGTAAAAGGACAAAAAATAACCGTTCGTGATGCAATTTTGGGAATAATAGTGTTATCTGCCGGCGATGCTTCTGTTGCGGTTGCCGAACACTTTGCCGGTTCAGAAAACAAATTCACAGATTTAATGACAAAAAAAGCGCGCGAAATCGGCATGGAACAATCAACTTTTGGAAATGCCAGCGGTTTGCCCCACGAAAACAATTTGATGACTTCGCGCGAATTAGCAATGTTGGCAAAATATATTATTGATGAATATCCTGATATTTACCCAATGTTCGCAACAAAACGTTTCGAATTTGCTGATTCAAAGACAGATTGGTGCAACGATTGGACACGCACACACACCCTGAATTATAACAAGTTATTATTTTCTATGTCTGGGGCAGATGGCCTGAAAACAGGACATACTGACGAAGGCGGTTATGGTGTGGTCGCCAGTGCAAAAATCGGTGGTCGCAGATTGATTGGTGTTATAAATGGGTTTCATGGGCGTGGACACGATGCTTTGGCTGAAGAAATGAAAAAATTGTTAAACCACGGATACAAAACAACAAAAACGAAAATATTTTACCACTCTGGTGATGTGTTAACCAATGTGCCAGTATGGTATGGCGTAAAACCAACAGTAGAAGCCACTGTTAACGAAAACGTGGCCGTTACATTGCCTAAAGATTATGCGTTAAAAGATATTCGTGTTCTGGCACGATTTGAAGAACCTGTTAGTGCGCCTGTAAAACAAGGTCAACAAATCGGCGAAGTTGTTATTGAAAAAAATGGCAACGTTGTCAAAAGAATACCTTTGGTTGCAAAAAATAAAGTCAGAAAAATACAATTTTTCGGGCGCATATTTAAAAATATTTCTGTGATGATAAGGGGCAAATAATATGGCGACGAAGAAAAAAGAAGTATTATTTGAATTTCCAAATCCTATGGATAACGACTGTTTGGTTGGGCACGGCGACACATTAAAAACATTTATGAACGCATGGAACGATCGCGATAATCACCCTGTTCATCCGGTATGGATGCTGTGTGGACCACGCGGAATCGGCAAGGCAACATTGGCATACAAAATTGCAAAACAAGTTTATGGTAATGTCGGCGATTTCTTTATAATTGATTTGGCACACAATGTTGATGAACGCGGCAATCTGAAAACGGACGCAAAGAATATTTCGGTTAATACTGTACGTAATATGATTGAAAAAATGCAAATGTCTTCTATGTCTGGACAATGGCGCGTTGTTTTGATAGATGCGGTTGATGAATTAACTGTGGCTGCAGAAAATGCCATTTTGAAATTACTGGAAGAACCACCGCAACAAACTTTGTTTTTGTTGGTAACCCATCAATTATCAAATGTTTTACCAACTGTGCGTTCACGTGCACGTGTTGAAAAAATGCATCCATTAACTATGTCTGAACTGCGCGAATTGTGCATACGCTTTATGCCTGATGAAGAAATAAGCACAGAAATATTAAAATTATCAAACGGCAGTTTCGGTAAAATCGCAAATTTGAAAGCGACCGGCGGAGATACTATTTATGAAGAATTATTAAACGCATTACAAAACAAACATTCAAACGCCAGCGATTTGATGGATATTGCAAGTAAAATTGCTATATCGCCTGCCCTTTACGGAATTGTGTTGGATGCGATTGCTTGTTTAGGATTGGCAGACATTTATCCATCTGCGAACCGAGCGATATCTGATATAAACAGATTAAATTTGAAACCGGACATAACAATATTCAAAATAATAAATGAAATAAAAAAATGTTTATAGATACTCATTGTCACTTAACCGATGAATATGATGGTGGCGTGGACGCTGTTATTTCGCATGCTGACGCAAACAATGTTGGCGTGCTGATATGTGCAACCGCCGATCCAAAAGATATTATTCCTGCATTAAATATTGCAAAAACACACAATAATATTTTTGTAACAACTGGTATTCATCCTGATTATATAAACGAAAAACCAGATGAATATTTAACAGATGAAATATTAAATAATCCACTGGTCATCGGGGTTGGCGAAATCGGTCTTGATTATCATTACAGCCCACAAACACGCAAAGAACAAATCGAATTATTCGAAAAACAATTAGAAATTGCACGTACACATAATATGCCTGTGGCGATTCATACACGCGAAGCAGAAGAAGACACTACAAATATTTTAACAGATAAATACCATGGCGTTATGCATTGTTTTACGTCCAGTTGGAATTTGGCAAAAACTATGCTGGACCGCGGTTTTTATTTTTCTGCCAGCGGTATTTTAACTTTTAAAAACAGTGAAGAAGTACGTGAAACTTTTGTAAAAATTCCAATTGACCGCATTGTTATCGAAACAGATGCGCCCTTTTGCGCGCCTGTACCATATCGTGGAAAAACTTGCGAACCTGCGATGGTTGTTGAAACCGCGCGGGTTTTGGCAGGGATTAAAAATCTGCAAATTGAAGATTTAGAAAATATATTATTCGAAAACACTAAAAAACTTTATCCAAAGATAAAGTTATGACACAAATGTGATATTTGGTTCAACAAAGTGCGAATTACCGTCCAATTTTTTACCAAAGTTTTGTCGCGTCTGTAATTCGTCCACAATCATATAAAAGAATACTTCATCAAATAATGCGGTATATTTGTTTGGATAATCGTTCCAGAAATCTGGTGATTGTTTTCTTAAAAAACGATAAACAATTTCAGTGGCGGTATGGGTATCAAGATTTTTAATTCCCAACAATTTTTCTATTTTTTCTTTCTTAGAATAGACAAACATCTTTGCCAATTCCAGTTCTGAAATATTCGAAAACTGCATTTTACCACCACCTTTTTGCACTTTTTTAATCAACAAAAAAACAACCGCAGAGAAAAAGCGGTTGGGGAACGATAACAATTTAAGAGTATTGCTCCGTTTATTCAATATATTCACGGATCCCCAACCAGTGTGGTTGGGATATTTTATGTCATCGCTGACACTCTCAACATGGGTTATCGTACCCAAAAGAAACAATTGTTCCTTCAATGTAAAATTATATATAAACCGCTTCAAATTTGCAATAAAAATATTGGAATTTTGGAAAAAATCGTATAAAATTAAAGGCATGGTAAGACAAGTTATAAAATTTGGTCAGGTTTCTGAAAACCGTAAAGCACGGTTTGCTTATTCAATCGAAGACACGATTGAAGCCGGCATTTCATTGACTGGTGCAGAAATCAAATCTGTGCGTTATGGTTTGGTTTCTATCGTTGACGGATTTGTACAACGTCGCGGTGATAACTTGTTTTTGGCGGGCGTAGAAATTCAAAAATTACCGACCGCAAATCGCGTTGTTAATTTTGATGAACGTCGTCAGCGTCAATTATTATTGCACCGCAACCAAATCAACCGCATGATTGGCAAATTGCAAGAAAAAGGTGCTACGATTGTTCCGTTGAAATTATATTTTAACAATCGTGGAAAATTGAAAGTTTTACTTGGTATCGGTTATGGTAAAAACAAAGTTGATAAACGCGAAACCATCAAACAACGCGAATGGGAAAGAAGCAAATCAAGACTTATGAAAGGTTAAAAAAAATCTTCGCATTTGCGAAGATTTTTTATTTTCTTATTCTGCGACAGGTGCTTCTGGTGCTGCAACTTCTGGTTTTGGTCCTTTCTTTTTACCGAACCAACCCTTTTTGCCGCCGCGCATTTCTTTGCGCATTTCTTTTTTTACTGCTTTGTATTCTTCAACAGAAATACATTCATTAGCATCTACATCAGCAGCAGCCAATTTTTCTTGCATTTTTGGACATTTAATAGATTCCATATCCAAACAACCATTTACAAACACAGGTTGCATTTTTGGCATATGTTTCATTCCATGGCCGCCACAGCAAAACATTTTTCCGCAAACCATACCCAAAGCAAAAATAATTGCCCAAACGATGATATGTTTTACCCAGTGTGCAGAGCCATGACAATGACAGTTTCCACCACATTCACATTTGTGTTCCATAACAGGAGCAGATTTAACAGCTGCTTTTTTAACAGTTGTTTTTTTGATTGTTTTTTTTGTTGGCATTGTTTCTTTCCTTTTTTTAGTACGAGTAAATTCTAGCAATTAAAAAAAATAAATTCCAGTGGAAATTTTTCCAAAAAAAACATCCACAAATTTGCGGATGTTTTTTTTAACCTTTTGTAAACAAACTACAATTAGTTTAAAGCTTCCTTCAAGGATTTACCTGGACGGAATTTTGGTTGTGTAGAAGCAGCAATTTTAATTGGTGCACCTGTTTGTGGGTTACGACCTGTTGTTGCTTTACGTTTTGCAGTTGTAAATGTACCAAAGCCAACCAAGCGAACTTCGCCTTTTTTCTTTAATACTTTTGTTACTGTGTTGATAAACGCATCCAAACAACCAGCTGCAGTTGCTTTTGTAACTTCAACTTCGTTTGCAATTGCTTCAATCAATTCTTGTTTGTTCATATGTTTCTCCTTTACATATAGAGTTTTTTAAGGTTGTCCGGCAGTTTTCAAAGGCAATGCCCTTGGAACAACACCCTTGCAAATATTGATTTCCAAAGACATTGCCTCCACTGCTTATCCGAATCGTAGAGAAAACTGCGGTTTAAGTCAAGACAAATCTTTCAAAGGCGCGCAAAACTTATAACTTGACAAAAAAAATTATTTTTCATAAAACGTTACAGCACGTGGATTTACAGCTCTGGCACCTGTCGAAGTATTTTCACAAAGTGTCCAATTTGAACCATGTCCGCGCACTTCTACCTGTCTGAAATAGTCAGGCGTTTTAAACAAAATAAAACATGCGACCGCCATCCAAAAAACAGTTTTTGTTAAATTCCATGGGTTTTTGTATGCATCTGCGCTGAATTTATCTTTCAACAGGTTTTGATAAAGTGCCCAACCCCAACTGAACATTAAAATCAACACCATAAAAGCAAAGAAAAAAGAAACATATCGTCCGACGCCATGCAAAGCAGATGCAAATTGCGCCCAGGCACCATCTTTGGCAATTGGGCACACATATAATACGCTGTCAGGATTTATACCATTTTGCAAATGAATCGGTGCATTGCCGCCAAAATCCATATGGAAAGATGCGGCCAATATTATAATTGCCATCAAAGACACTATAAAAAGCAAACCTGGTTTTTTATTCATACAAAATCCTACATTACTTTTTATTATATCATAAAAAATATGATTTGTGCAATTTTATGATTGAATATTATCTCTTTTAATTTTATCATTGGACGACAAAAGGAAAACACTATGACTTATAATGAAATCAGAAAACAATTTTTAGATTATTTTGAATCCAAAGGGCACAAAATTGTTCCTTCGGCGTCGCTGATACCAAATGACCCTACTCTGTTATTTACTGTCGCAGGTATGGTACCATGGAAAGGTATTTTACAAGGTACAGAACCTGCATTTGCGTCGCGCGTTGCGGACGTTCAAAAATGTATTCGTGCGGGTGGCAAACATAACGATTTGGAAGATGTTGGTTTTGACGGACGCCATCATACATTCTTTGAAATGTTGGGAAATTGGTCTTTTGGCGATTACTTCAAAGAAGGTGCAATTGAAATGTCTTGGGAAATGTTGACCAAGGTTTTCGGTCTTGCCCCAGACAGAATAGTCGTCACAACACATGTCAGCGATGACGAAGCAACTGCGATTTGGAAAAAGATTACTGGCAAAGATGCTATTCGTCTTGATAAAGATAATTGGTGGTCTGCGGGCGAAACGGGTCCTTGCGGTCCATGTACAGAAATGCACTATGATTTTGGTCCAGATATTCCTGGTGGTCTGCCTGGAAGCGCAGATGAAGACGGTGGACGTTTTGTTGAAATTTGGAACGATGTGTTTATGCAATATGATCGTGACGCAAACGGCGTTTTGACACCACTGCCAAAGCAAAATGTTGATACTGGTGCGGGATTGGAAAGATTCGCGTCCATCATGCAAAACAAAATGGACAACTATGACACAGATTTGTTTGTAAACTTGAAACACGCTGTTTCTGATTTGACTGGCGTTGCCGAGACAGAAGAAAACAAAGCAAGTTTCAAAGTTATCACAGATCATTTGCGTGCTGTCGGGTTTGCTATTGCTGATGGTGTTATCCCAAGCAATGCAGACCGTGGCTATGTAATTCGTCGTATTTTACGTCGTGCGATGCGTCATGGACAAATGCTGGGACATCGCGGGGCATTGCTGTCCGAATTGTATCCTGCATTGGTTGCCGAGATGGGCGATGCGTATCCTGAATTAAAAACACAATCGGCACACGTTGTTGAAATTATCAAGAACGAAGAAAACTCTTTTGCAGACATGTTGCAAAACGGTATGAAACTTTTGGAAACAGAATTACCAAAGGTCAACAATAATGTATTGCCTGGGGATATTGCTTTCAAATTGTTTGATACTTATGGATTTCCGCTTGATTTGACCCAAATGATTTTGCGCGATAAAAATATCTCTGTAGATGTCGAAGCGTTTGAAAAATGTATGAAAGAACAAAAAGAACGTTCACGTGCTGACACTCGTGGAACACGCGTATTGTGGGAATCACAGACTGATTTGCCTGATACAAAGGACATTGAAAAATATGAAGCAAAAACCACCACACCTGCGAAAGTTTTAGCGATTTTGCGTGGCGAAGAATTTGTTAAATCTGCAAACGCTGGTGACGAAGTTGAAATCGCATTAGATCACACACCTTTCTATGGCACACAAGGTGGTCAAGTTGGCGACAGCGGTGTATTCAAAAACGGCGATGAAGTTATTATGAATGTTAACGAGACAAATCGTGTTGGCAATGTAGTTATTCACAAAGGTACTTTGGTTGCACCAATCAATGTTGGCGATGAAGTTATGCCTGAAATCAATCAAAATGTTCGTCAACAAACTGCACGCGCACACACTGCGACACATTTGTTACAGGCCGCATTGCGTAAAGTATTAAATGAAGATGTAGAACAACGTGGATCCAAGGTTGCACCTGATTCTGTGCGTTTTGACTTTTCGTTTGGTCGTGCAATGACAGCGGAAGAAAAACAAGCAGTCGAAGATTTGGTTAACCAATGGATTAACGCTGATTTACCTGTTGCACACGAAGAAATGGATATAGAATCTGCGAAAAAGCGTGGTGCGATGGCCCTGTTTGGCGAAAAGTATGGTGATACAGTTCGCGTTATAACCGCCGGCGACGTTTCATGTGAATTGTGTGGCGGAACACACATTTATCACACAGGCGAAATTATCAAAGCACACATCAACAAAGAAAAATCTATCAGTTCTGGCATACGTCGTATAACAATGTCTGTTGGAACTTTGGCAGAATAAATATGAAACAATTAAGTGATTTTGATATTGCAAATATGGTCGGGGATGATTTCATCCCCGATGATATTGCCACCAAAAAATTAGTTCGCACACAATTACATCTGTCAAAACGCATACCAAAATCAGACACACCAACACCAGAACACACAACAATAGACTTTCATAATCACACCGAGGAAGAAGCATGGCAAATGCTGGCACAAGTTGCCGCGTCTGGCGCGCGTTCTGCGACTGTTATTACAGGCGCAAGTGGCATATTAAAAACTAAATTTCAACAATGGGCAACTGACAGTATAATAAGTCCCCGCATTGTTTCTTTCCATCCACTTAACAACGGCAGTTTTGAAGTTAAGTTTCATAAAAAATAAATCTTGACCTGTGCTATAAAAATTTGCTTTTATAAAGGCGGAAGAGAGATTACAAAAGAAAGGAATAAAAAATGGCGAAATTACATTTCTATTATGGCGTAATGTCTTCTTCTAAATCAGCCATGCTTGGCATAAATGCTTTCAATTTCAGTCGTACAGATAATAAATGGGAAGCAATTAAACCTGCCACAGACAATCGTGATTCCGACACAGATATTGTTTCACGTATCGGCATAAAAACAAAAGCGACTGCATTACAAAATTTAGATGATTATAAACCAAAACGTAGCACTCAATTTATATTGGTTGATGAAGTTCAATTCTTTTCGTCAAAAGATATTGAAAAGTTGGCACAAATCGCAGACAGCACGAACATCACTATCTTTTGCTATGGTCTGAAAGTTGACAGTAATGGAAATTTGTTCCCTGCATCTGCAAAATTGTTAGCAGAAGCGGACGAATTACACCCAATGGAAACAGTTTGTGAAATGCCGCATTGTTCCGCGATGGCTTCACATCATATACGCTTTGACGAACAAGGAAATATTATTCGTGGTGGCAATCAAGTAGAAGTTGGCGCATCACAGTATAAATCTGTATGCAGAAAACATTTTCACGAACTTTATGACAACCCATCAGCGAAACTTTATAAGCGAATTTGTGAAATAAATTTACAAAAAACGAAATAAATACTTGCATTTACAATAAAAAGATATAGAATATACCCCGATATGCGCCCATGGCTCAATTGGATAGAGCATCTGACTACGGATCAGAAGGTTGAGGGTTCGAATCCTTCTGGGCGCGCCATAAATTCAAAACACCACTTTATGTGGTGTTTTTAATTTATGTTGTGAAAACGCCCAGAAGGATCGGTCAGAGCACCGCAGGTGCGCATGACCAATACGAGAATACACAATTAGAAAAATCTTAAAAAATCGCAGTTCACAAGATTTTTTTTGATTTTTATTATTGTGTATCGAGGAGAATGAATGGGCGCGCCATTATTCTTGTTGAAAACTGGCAATATTTCATATATAATTTAAGACAAGGAACGCGTTGTTCCTTATGGGCTTAACAACCCAATCGGACGTGTCAGCGATGACATAAAATATCCCAACATGGTTGGGAGTCTGTGAATATATTGAATAAACAGAGCAATTCGTCTGATTGTTGTTAACTCCCAACCGCTTTCTTGCGGTTGTTTTTATTTGGTTTAACAAAAAAAAGGAAAATCATGGATACCGCACATATATCAAGCAGTTATATTTCAAATTTTTTTGTTTGCGCAAAAAAAGAAGAAATTGAAAAAGCCCTTGGTATTGATAATTTGAACATACATGCCGCCATTATAATAATTGATAAATATATTCAAAAAAATAAAAAAATCTTTTTCGCCAACTATTCCGACAAATACAATATTTTATTTGATAAAGAATTTTTCGCCACAGCAATAGACACATTAAAATATGCACAGAAAAACGGGACCCAACTTCATGGTCTGTCATCTGTACACAAACCAAGTATTACTTTTGTGGTATGATTTTACTCGTACCTCAAACTATCAATCGGATTCAATTTGGCGGCTTTGATTGCAGGCATTACCCCGGAAACCAAACCAACAACAACTGCAACAGATATCGATACCACCACCGGCCAGATCGAAAACGGCACATTATAGTGCAAAACAAAACGACCAACACCCTGAGATAATCCTACCCCAAGAATCAATCCAAACATAGACCCAATAAATGAAATCAAAATCGATTCTGACAAGAATTGAGTAACGATTGTACTTTCTTGTGCACCAATCGCTTTTCGAATACCGATTTCACGCGTTCTTTCCGCCACAGACACCAACATCATATTCATAATGCCTATTGACCCAACCAATAACGAAACCGCAGCTATGGCGATTAAAAGCAATGTTAAATAGCCCGTTACGGTTGACATTGTTTCCATGACCTGTTTCATATCTGTAATTTGGAAATCGTCAGCATCAGAATCTTTCAATTTATGACGCTGGCGCAAAAGCGCGGTTATTTGGTCTGTGGCAATATTGTTGTCTGCGTCTTGATACAGTTTCAACGAAATCGTACCAACAGAATTTGGAAAACGCGAACCTGTTATACGTTTTTTCAATGTAGTTATTGGAACAATCAACATATCGTCTTGCGATCCCATACCGGATTCACCTTTTGCCTTGGTTACACCGATAACTGTCAATGGTGTATTGCGAACACGAATTATTTCACCGACTGGATTTTTCGGCATACCCAATTCTTCGGCCGTATCTGGACCAATAACCACATATGTTGATGCGTTACGAACCGCAGATTCATCAATGAAAGAACCGTATTCCATTTCTATATTTTGAACCGTTGCATAGCCTGGATACACTCCGACCATTGATGTTGACCAGTTTTTGTTCCCATAAACGACTTGTGCTCCACTGTTTTCCACAGGACTGACCGCCGCAACATCTGGTAATTGACCAATGTATGTGACATCATCCATTGTCAGCGTCATACGATTACCAGTTCGCACACCACCACTTTGTGCCGCACCAGCACGTATCATAATTGTATTTGTACCCAGTGATGAAAATTGGTCTGTGATTGACTGTTGCACTGTTTCACCAACCGCAACCATTATAACAACAGCCATAATACCAATAACTATGCCCAGCACCGTCAAAAATGAACGCATTTTATTTCCACTTATCGACAGCCAAGATTCATGTGCTATATCATAAAATGTCATTTCTTGTGCGCCTTTTTTTCAGATTTTAACAACACAGATTCATTCTTTGGTATCACCCCATCATAAGTTATGCGCCCGTCGTAAATATGAATCACACGATTAGCATACTTTGCAATTTCAAATTCGTGCGTAATCATTACGATAGTGATACCCAAATCTTTGTTTAACTTTTTAAAGAATTTTAATATTTCATTTCCCATTTTGGAATCAAGCGCGCCTGTTGGTTCGTCCGCCAATATCAATTTAGGATCGCCCGCCAGAGCACGCGCAATCGCAACACGCTGTTTCATACCGCCCGATAATTGCGTTGGCAAATAAGTTTCAAATTTTTCAAGTCCCACCAACTTTAACATTTCACGTGCACGCGACAATCTTTCTTCCATTGGCAAGCCACGATACATTAATGGCAACATTACATTATCCAAGATATTACGCTTTGGTAATAAATTAAAGTTTTGAAAAACAAATCCAATATATTCGTTTCTTATTTTCGCCAATTCATCAGGTAAAAGTGTGGTTATATCTTTGCCATACAATTCATAGATTCCAGATGTCGCACTGTCCAGCGCACCAACAATATTCATACAAGTAGATTTTCCAGAACCCGATGGCCCCATAATCGCGACAAATTCACCGCTTTTAATTGTGAAAGTTATATCAAACAAAACCTGCTGTTCACCACCAATTTCCAGTGGAAAACTTTTACAGATTTTTTTCATTGATATAATTGGTGTATTTTTCATTTCTGTATCCTGAATTAACGTGGTCCACCACCAGGACCACCCATCATGCCACCACGATTGGTATTACCTGATTTTTGACTTTTAGATGCCTGACCAATATAACCAACAACGATTTTATCGCCTTCTTTGACTTCGTCAGATATAATTTGTGTTTCTGTGGCAGTGGTTATCCCTTTGGTATAAGGAACCAGTATAATTTCGCCTTCCCTTTGAATCGCCAAATGATTTGTTGGATTTACAGATTCACTGGACACATCAATAATACCATCAAAATTGCGCAATAAAAATGCAGAATTATTCGCTTTCCATGTATCTTTGGCTGAATTAACAACGATAGTTACAAATGCGGTCATACCCGGCATTAATTTTAAATCACTGTTATCAACATCAATCACGACAGTATAAACAACCACGTTAGAAGTTGTTGTTGGTGAAAGACGAACCTGACGAACAGAACCTTCGAATTTTTGTGATGCGTACGCATCCACAGTAAACGTAACCGGCTGTCCCTGCTTTATAACACCGATATCGGCTTCACTTACCGCAGTTTCAATTTGCATTTTTGTTAAATCTTCGGCAATTTCAAACAAATCTGGTGTTTGGAACGATGCCGCGACAGTTTGCCCTTTGTCAACCTTTCTGGAAATAACAGTTCCGTCCACCGGCGACACAATCGTTGCATAGCCCAGATTAGTTACCGCTTTGTCATATTGAGATTGCGCACGAACAACCGCTGAATCTGCTTGTTCAAATGTTGTTTGAGATTTTTCTAATTCACTGCGTGCGATAAAACCGTCTGCATACAGTGTTTTATTACGATTGTATTCATTTTTAGCATAGTTTCGTTGTGAAATTGCACTGTCCAGTGATGCCTTGGCTTCATCAACAGATGCCTGCAATACCGATGGTTCAATGGTTAATAATTTGTCGCCTTTTTTTACCGTAGAATTATAATCTACAAAAATTTCTTCGATATTGCCAGAAACCTGAGACCCAACACTGACCGTATTAACTGGCATAATTTCGCCTGTTGCAGTTACTGTTTGCGAAATATCACCATGTTTAATATCCATTGTAACGAAATTCTTTTTAGTTGTCTTGGCGGTTTTTGTTCCCAAACCCCAAACAGCTATAACCGCGGCAAGAATGAATACAATCCACCATTTGTGTCTTAAAAACCAATTTTTTTTCTTACTCATTTTTCATCCCTTCCAATTCAGATTTTATATCACCGATTGCCAACGCAACAGCAGCCCTTTTCACAAACAAATCATATTTTGCAGAATTATTTTGTTTTTGTGCATTTACCAATTCAGATTGTGCAGTTTGCCAATCCAGCATTGTTGCGCGTCCTACTTTATACATACCCGCTGTAACACGTTCGGATTCTGTTGCAGATTTCAATAATGCTTCTGTATGTTTCAAAACTGTTTGTGCAGTCTTGTAATTTTGATACGCAGTGAACACGTCCATCATCGCCGCATTTTTAGTTTGTTCTTCGTTATATTTTGCACGATTGTAATCTGATTCCGCGGCACGCAGACCGTATACATTTGCAAAACCGGCAAACAATGGCATTGATGCACGAATACCAATCGAACCGTTCATTTTGTTTGTATCTGGTGAAACAACATCTTGAAAACTGTTATCGTTCCAGCTCACACTGCCACTGGCAGAAATCGACGGAAGATTTTTCAAGAATGCCGCATTTCTTTTGTGCCATGCCGCATCTTTATTTGCGGTTGCTTTCAACAAATCAGGTCTTTTTTCACGCGCAACTTTTATCAATTCATCAATACTTTCGCTTTCAGCATCACTTCCAAAAGTTGACGCCATATCTGCAACCACAATTTCTTGATTTGCAGGGAAAGAAAGTTTTGTTAACAAAGTACCCTTGGCAATTTCACGATTGTTTTTCGCGCGTTCCAATGATAATTGCGATGATGCCAGCGTTGTTTCGGCTTTATACACATCGGCCTTGGCCACTGAACCAGCTTTGAACTTTTTATCGGCAGTATCTTTTGCTGTTTGTGCAACTTTTAACGCAGATTCTGCAGATTTTACATCGGCATCCGCATTTAACAATTCGTAATATGCACCAACCAATCCATATACAAAATTTTGAACTGTTTCATCATAATCAAATCCAGCGGCACGATATGTAGCCAAAGTTTGCGCAAAATCAGATTCCCGCTTTCCAAAATCAAAAATCAAATACGATGCAGAAATTGATGCACCATAGCCCCAATCATAATTTGGTTTTTTTGTATCCTTGCTTTGCGCAAAATTCTTGTTTGCACTAACAGATGCAGAAACATTTGGTAAATAATTTGCATAGCCCGCATTTTTATTAAAATGACTGGAACGCAATGCCGCATATGCAGCCGCAGTTTGTGGATTACGACAAAGCCCCAGATTAATCACATCTTGCAAAGATTGAACGCCTTCTGGCACATTGCGCATTGTTACACAATCGTCGGCACCAAAAGCCACCGTCGGCAAAATAGCGGTTAACAGCCAAATCTTTCTCATTATGAAAATCCCCTACATTATACTGATTATTATCCTAGCAAATTTGAAATTTTTTTAAAAGCATTTTTTCATAAAAAAACTTCTTTACTTTTGTTAACAATTATAGCTAGACTAAGAATCAGTTAACAAGGAGGGATGTTCAATGACAAAAAAAATTATTTTTACATCTGTTTGTGCGATTTTGTCCCTTGGTGCGTTTGCTGAAACGCCAAAAGACATGATGGCAAGATTAACAGAAGAACAAAAAGCCTGTGTTGCAACACTAGGTTGTGTTGTACCAGAACAACCAGAAACTACCGTTGCTATGAATACATTCATGGAATGTATGAAAAAAGCATCGATATCTTGTGGTCTTCAACCGCAAGAAGCACCTGTGATAGATGCACATGCACCAGAAGGACCGCAATCAGAAGCGCCTGCGATACCAGCTTCTGCAGATGAAGCACCAGCAACAGACGCTCCTGTGCCAGACCTGCCTGCACCAGAAGCACCTGTAATAGATGCACCTGCACCAGAAACACCAGTACAAGAAGCAGTTGTGGAACAGATATCGGAAACATCGGAACCTGCGTCACAAGAATAAATAAACACTACATCAAGCTTACTGGATATACATTAGAACAATGAAAAAACTCCCGTTTTGGGAGTTTTATTTTTCTATTTTATATTTTATCCCGCCCGTTGTGCCAAATCCGATATTTAATATATAACCGGATACAAATTCCTAAATCACAGGAACGTATTCTAATCAAAGTTGTTTTTATTGATTTGCATTTACTACAATGATAATATACTCAACAGAATTGGGAACAATACAACAAAAAAGAGAAGGAAATGACTCATTATCAAATCTGGCACGCAATAGATTTATTCGCACACGACCATGGAATGTCTTGTTCGGGCTTAGCAAAACGCAGCGGATTGGATCCTACAACTTTCAACAAGAGCAAGCGTGCATCTGTATTCGGACAACCACGTTGGCCATCAACAGAAACTATTTCAAAAATCTTAGACGCAACACATGCCGCCCCTCAAGATTTTTTCAAATATATCAAAGACAACGAAAATTTAAAATGAAAACACTCCTTTGGCGGTAAAACTTTGTTCATTTAAAGCTTTTATTATCTGTATCATCAGATATCAAAAATTTAAAAAAGTCTTGCGGTTTTGCCCCTGTTGCAGAAATAATTTTTGCGATACTGGACGTCGATGGCCAACGCGGCTGATTGTATTTTGTGAACCTTTTACTTTTATTAAAAGTGGTCGCGTCTAATCCGCTACGTTTTGCTAAACCCGAACAAGATAAACCATGGGCGCGTGCAAACAACTCTATTGCATGCCAGATTTGATAATGAGTCATAACGTTGCTCCCTTTTTCGTTCATCATAAATCCACTAGGTATTTTATCATTGCACAAGAATAAAATCAACAAATACAACCACAATAAGAAAACAAACCTATGTTTACAAAAAACTCAAAGATATTTTATAAACACAAAATCTGATTTGAAACATATTCTGCGATCAATCAAAAACGAGACATTTCTGCTGTTTTTCAGCACAAAGCAAACATTTTTAATTAGGTTTATTGGTACCGCAATTTTATAGTCTTTTTCACAATTCAAGCGTCTTTTTATTTTATTTGTTCACCAGTGTTTTTGAAATTATCAAATCTGCAGGCAATTGGGAATGCTCTAACAAATCGGACAACCTTACCCATTCTTTCGCGTCATGCACTTTTAATGTTATATCACCGGTATAGTCCAAAATTTCATATGCGTATAATTCTAATTCTTTACCCGAATTCAGCCGTAATTTCGCAACCGTTATCAAATCACCAATCTGTGCATCGATACCTAACTCTTCCAACAGTTCGCGATGCAAACAAACCGGCCCATCTTCGCCTTCTTCGAATTTACCCCCAGGATATTCCCACTCACCAGCCAAGGGTTCTGTTTGTGCCCTTCGCATCAACAGCACACAATCATCTTTTCTAAATATTCCCGCCGTTACTTTCATGTTTTTTCTTTGCTCTTAATATACCAAAAGCATTATAAATGTACTATTTCAATATCTGGAATTTTGCTTGCTATGTATTCTGCCGCTAACCTTCTGTGGCACATATCAGCGGTCTTTTCTGTGCAAAGTAAACATATCCTGTCCAGTTTATCGATATCACAATTTCGCAGTGGTTTGCGTGCGTTTAACAATTCGCGATATTTCTGCTCAAACTCGCCCCAAGCAAGTTTTTTATCTTTATAATCGGCCAGAAAATCACTGCTTGGTGCAAATTCTGGATGATATTCATAACGATTACCCAGCCCCGCGGCCAGATTATCACCGTTATAATACGGTACATAAGTACTGGTCCGCCAAAGTCGAATATCCCACACACAACTTATGCGCGCCGCTGACAGCACTTCCAGAAAAACTTCTGGTTTTTTGCCACTAAAACCAATCGTAAATATCTTTGTCATATCAGTATAAAAATAATCCATTCAACATCAAATAGCAATGATTTTCCTGAATTAACATTATGATATCATAACACCCAGATATTTATGGCGATAAGTGGCAATAACTAGCACCTAATTTTGATAAAAACACATATTGACATACGGAAGTATCGGTCATACGAAAAACATATCGTTCGCAAAATATTATTTTCTAAAAGATTGTTTTATTGTTTGTGATATTGCTGCACGACTTATTTGCTCCCTTGTTTTATCAATCTCATAATATTTAATTGGCTTATTCGTAAGATCTAATATATACACGCCTTTTTCTAATGTATGTGTAGTTTTATTATATAATTTAAATATACCTGTAGTTTGACTATTCTTATCTATAAGCAAATATATTTGGGTTTTGCTATAATATGTACTAAGAAAAGTGTCTTTTTTCGTTGAGATATATAGCCCCAACAACCATGATGTAAGCACTGCAAAAATTGCTGCCAATATAATATTTGTATAACATTCTGCATTTAGACTTTTAATAACAAAGAACCTAAAACTAAAACAAAAGAACAATATAATACAAACAAAAAACAAAATATATACCAATTCATTGTTCAACACCAAGCATGGCACTCCAAAAAATATCAATATAATAAAAAATATATGTACAGGTTTTCCAGATTCTATAATATCCAACAACTCAAAAGAAGGTTTTTCTACATACTTCGCTTTTAACCCGAAAAAAAACATTACAAAAAAGCCAAACACAACAAGACCTGGGACAAAAAAATCTTCTATGGAAATGTTTATCAACTGTGCAGGAATATCAAAAGTTTTAAAGTAAGATAACTTATAAAAATAAACGCTAATATAACAAACAATTGTTAAAATAGGGAACAACCATCCATATTGTAAAAATATTTTCATACAAAACTCCCGTTTTAAATCGATTTAATAATACGTTTTTCCTATATAAAAGCAAATTTATTTATATTGTATATTGATAAAATATTATTTACTGGTATAATACAATATGAATCCAAGAGATTGGGTTCGGGGTCTTTACAAACCCGCTTTATCCGATGCGAAAGCATCGATCTGATGGTTTCGGTGCCTTTCGCATCGTTATCATCCCTGACTCATGGTCGGGGTGCCGTAGGCTATACAACAGGGGTAACCCGAAAGCCCGGGGTCAATGATAAAGCGACTGTAAACACTCCCGACCGCCAATTTCTTGACGGTCAATTTTTAATATAAGAGAGGTCAAAAAAATGAAAAAACAAAACAATCAGGATAAGAAACTATCACCTTTTTTAATAATTGGGATATTCGTTGTGATAGGAATACTACTGGGCTTTGTATTAAAATTTCATAATATTACACACATAAGACAACAACAATCTTATAGCGGACAATATCAACGCGCATATAATTGGTGTCAACAATTAAAAGCCGAAGGCAACTACCCTATCGCCTGTGCATGTTTTGCTAATTGCATGGATAAAAATACTTCAACACTAAAAGATCTTACAAATAAGTCTATTATAAACCTATGTTCTGGGCAATGTTGGACTGAGTAACAAATACAAAAAGGTGGCACCTATGAAAAACGTCAATAAGGAAATAGATAGAAAAGATAATGTATTAAAGTGGGTACTGTTTGGCGTATTTGCTTTGATCGTTGTAACGATTATAGCAGCAACTATCAATAAACAAAAATACGATAAAGCTTTCAACTTATTTTATACGGTTTGCACAAGATCATCTAAAAACATGAACATATATTCATTTGATTGTAATTGTGTTGCAAGATGCACAGTAGACAGATTTAAACAATTTGTTTCAACCCCAACAATTCAATACGAAAATGATATTGATCAAATTGCATTGAAAGCTATGGAAGGTTGCTATATCCCATGTTATAAAAAATAAAATTATTAGAAAAAAGCAACCAAACAACAGACAAAATGTCTGTTATTTTCATTTTTATATGATGATTATATTAGATTTACATTTTTCAAAATATTTAAGAGTGATTCTATTGGTTTATTTTCAGGGAAAACTAAAATTGCTCCGGATGTTTTTTCATAAACAAACACATCTGGCAATATTCTTTTCCTCAATTTTTTCCCCTGACCAAAACCTATATGCAAATCGACATTATCTACAATACATCCATTGTTATTTAAATCTATTTTTATGGGTTCCAAGTTTTCCGCAACCCAATATGAAAAGCTATATAATTGTGCCCTAATCTGTTCATAGGCTATCATCGCAGAAATTTTGTTTGTACCGCTCATAAAACCTTCCCCTTTATTATTTATTTTTACAGCATACAACACTCCAATATTTCTAAGCTTTTTCAATGTGTTTTTATCAAATTCAGTGGGCGTTAATTGTTCATTAGAAAAAAAGCCGTTTACTTCTGTCCCGCAAAACTCATCATTTACAATACTTAACAATTCTGTATCAGCTAAGTGGTTATGGTCTTGAATATCTATAAAAAATATTCGATCAGAAGCTGTTATTACATAAATAATATATTTATCGTCTTTTTTATCTGATTTTAGCAACTCTTCTCTTTCTTTTCTGGTAAATAAATGTAAATGTGTTATATTCCACCCGAGCAAAAGACCGTCTGTTTTTTTATTGGCTATACTACATCTTCTCAAATTTCCAATGTCATACGGCAAGTATTCTCTGATACTTTTCCCTGTTTCTAAAGCTGCTACTATTTTGTGTATTTGTTTTTGATATTGTTTAAACAATGCGTTTTGCAATATCTTTTTAGAATACAAAACCTGTTTTACTCCAACTGGGAATCTTCTGCGAAAGATATAATACAAATAAAATAATTCAGCATTTGACATCTTTTCTAATATCATATTTTTTTCTAATGCTATATCATATGTTTGTTTTAAATATTTCCCATCAAGTTTATCCAGAATATAATTTCTTATATCCGATTGAAAAGTTTTATAAAAATATTGTCTTAAATTTGTATGCATACGAATGTTATAAGCAAAAAATAAATATTATGCAAGTTTCATATATGATTTCTGTATTGATTTCAAAATAAAAAATTCTCGATTTTACTTAAAAAGACAACTACCAGCTAGTCCGTATGTCTTTTGCATTTTTTATACGTTGGCATACAAAAGCACAAATATAACTTTCGTAAAAAGCCTCTAAATTTCGGCAGAAATCTTGGCAAAAACGATACGTTTGATTACTCAATCATATCGAATTATTTGCCCCTATATTTTCACTGTTATTTTTTATGTTTTTTTGTAAAAAGTCATACATTGGCATATTTGCTCGTATAATCAACTGGCAAAAACCGTAGAAAATCAACATTTAAAAATTATTTAAAAAGTCCTTGACTTCTGCGGATTTTAGGTATAATATAGGGTCTGTTATTCGGGCATAGTTCAGTCGGTAGAACAACGGACTGTTAATCCGTATGTCACTGGTTCGAGTCCAGTTGCCCGAGCCAAGATCTAGTGCCACAAACCCGCGTGTTTGTGGCGTTTTTTATCCCAAAAACCACTTTACATTTTCAGAAAAAATACGACCTAAAAATACCAGAATACAGCCAAATATAATCAAAAAATTATACATTTGTTATACGGGATTTTTTTCAATTACTGGCAAAGTTATACGGGATTTTTTTCAATTACTGGCAAAACCGCTATACCAAGATTTATAAGGCTTTCATAACCTCCAAAAATGGGCGACATACGGAACGTCCGGAAGTGTGTCACCGTTATACATTTGTTATATCAGTGCAAAAAATGTTTATTTGCGAGAGAACGAATAAATGACTGGACTTTCGCCGAAAGATATTGATGAATGCGACAACCATAAAAGGATTGTTGATGAAGTACAAACATTTTCAAGAAATCGAGCCTAGTAACAAGACGGACTTTATTATGCTCTACTTCGCAGCATGCCGGTCATTGCACGAGTTAGAGAACGCTATCCGCAGAACCAACAATGGCAACCTAACCTGCCGACAGACATGGCTACTTCGCCGCATCCAGCGCAAATTATTCCAAATGGCCGCATCGTGGAAAAATGAATTCAAGAGAATCTTTTAACAACTAATTCCACTTACACTCAATGGTCAATACTGTTGTCGGCATACCAATAAAGCGTATATCAAATTTCAAACTAGGTTCTACTTCTGTTTTTGCATTATGTATTCTGAAGCTTAATTGCCAGCCATTATTTAGATACATTTCTACCGTTGTATTGCTACGCAATCTAATTGTCACTAATTCTGTAGGCAACTTAACTGATGGCACCACTATTGTTGATGTTCTAATTCTGCTTGGTTTATTCAATGTTCCATGCACATTGAATGTTTCTATAGTTGTAATTCTTCTTCTATCATTGCTTACAATTTTATGATAATCATATAAGCCGATTAAATACTCTAGCATTTTCTTAGGCACAGATTTATTCTTTTCGTATGCCAGTTGCACCTCTTCAATAAAAGCCTCCAATAATGGTAGATAAACTTTGACTGTTTTATTTGATACTTGTCGCCACAACGTACCGGTGCTTTGTTTCTTTATTAAATCATCAAAGATAGGTTTAACCTTATCCCAATAATTTTTACTACACGGCACACCAAACCATTCATTACCAAAGTCTAACACATGACTTAATCTACTGTGTTTTACCGCATCGTGATTGTGCTTTATGCTTAATCCAATTTCCCATTCAATATTGTTTCTTTTTATAACAAGATCCCTTACATCTCCTTGCACACCGGCTTCATCGGTTTGAAATTCCAAAACAAGATCTTGTTCATCCGGTTCTGTCATACGGGGTTCTAGTTCTAGCAACGTATCAACGGCGGCTTTCGCCGAAACTTTGAAAACATCTTGCAGGTTCGCATCTAACGATTCCCACGCTCTTTTATTTGCTCTGTAACTGGAGTTCTCAACGACAACAACTTTACGGTTTCGATTCAAAACATCACGAAGGGTATTCGCCCATATAAATTCGTACGCTCTACCTCGATTATTGCTTCTATTGCTCATCTTTCTTAGAACCTTTTTCTGTATTTTCTAAATGTTTTTTGATAGAAATTGCCACTTCATATGCCAGATTAACAGGAACCGCATTACCTATCATTTTATATCCTGTATCTATATTATCATAAATGAACTGAAAATCATCGGGGAATCCTTGAATTCTAGCAACCTCACGTACTGTCATTCTTCTATACAAATGTTCCTTCCCTGGCACAAATATACATTTATTTGTACCGACTCTTTCCATTTTTGGTGCCTGTGGATGTAATTGACATTGACGACCAGATGCCTGAACAGTGAATCCTTGCTCATCCCACGACTTTACTCTATTTCGGCTCAAGAATATCGGGGAATACGAACCAGTAAAATATTCATTATTATTTATCGCATCCGGATTATGCTTATTGTTCTTTCCTGCAGGGACGGCTGTATCTTTTAAATCCCAAATTATATCTCTCAATGTAATTTTTTTATCGTCGCTTTCCGTAGAACCCTTTGGAAATTCAAATTTTATGTGTAAATCTTTTCTAAACCCTATATAAAAAACTCTTTTTCGCTCCTCTGCAACACCATAATCTTTTGCATTAACCATATTCAACGTTACGTCATATCCAGCTTCTTCAAACAACTTGATAATATTCTTCACAGCCGCCGAATGACGGTTCGCTAACATTCCGCTGACATTTTCTGCCAAGAAAAACTTAGGTTTAAACTCTTTCAACAATCTTATGTAATCAAAAAACAACTGACCGCGCGCATCTTCTATTCCACGCAAAGCTCCAGCTTCTGACCAAGATTGGCAGGGAGGTCCACCAATTATACCGTCCACATCACCATCAAAATACATTTGTATGTCTGTTTTGGTTACATTCCGAACATCGCCACCTATTAAATGGGTCTTAGGGTGGTTAACTTTAAACGTTTCGTATATTGTTTTATCAAATTCGTTAGCCACTGGAATATCAAAACCGGCTTTCTCAAAACCCAAATCTAAACCGCCACAGCCACTAAACAAACTAAGTAAATTCATATTTCCTTTCCTTGTCTCCCACTACATATACAACATCAACCCCATCAAAGTAAACTATTTTTTTAATTTAATTTCCCAACATTTAGGTAAATTCAAATCGTTTTTGGCAGTTGTAATACCTATTGATATAATTTTATATGTAGCAGTTGTATTTGTGTATCCTTTATGAAAAACCACTGTATCGTAATGCTTGTTTGCAAATCGCTTATTCCAATAATCGGAACATTCGCGATATTCAGATGTTTTCTCGCCAGATACTATCTTATCAAACCATTGGTGTTTTAACACAAGATGCAAGACGGATTCATTGTTCATAGCCGGTATTTTAACAAAAAACAACAAAATTTCAATAATCATATTTAAAATATTATTGAAAACACAGCATATTTGTAATATCTTAAAAAGACTAATAAAAGGACTTTAATGCCATCGGTTTCAAATAATAATTGTATTATACAACACCATAACAGCCCACACCACAAAAGCTATTATGTGGGTTATGTCAACAATCAATATGACTGGGATAGATTATTAGACCTTATGATGGACTCACTGGTCGATTTTGTATATGGATTCCATAAAAGCGCATTGAATCCTGAAGATGCCACATATACATTAAAAAAGGCTTTACAAAAACTCAGCAACACAGAAGAAAGGTTAAAAAACACCGGCGAAGTCGGAGAATTGTTATTACACATAATATTGAGAAAATTTTTTCATACGACTCCTCTTTTACAAAAAATGTATCTCAAAACCAACCGAAACGACCCTGTTAAAGGCATAGACATTGTTCACGCCATTGAACAAGACAACAACCTAAATATCATTTTTGGTGAAGCTAAATTATATAAAAATCCATCTCAAGCGATCGCTGATTTACTAGAAGATGTAAAATCTCATTACAACAACGATTTCATGACCGATGAATTCATCACTATCGGCGACAACCCTGTTGAAACAAACTTGTTATCACAAGATCTTGGAGACAAATATAAAGCTTTATACTCTAAATTAGATCTAATATCACGTACTTTTCTGGAACAACCCAATGTTCCACATAAAATAAATGAATTTTTTAATGGTGTGTCAATTGTGTTATTCTGTGCCTTTAAATCCGATGTGTTTGAAAAATATAAAGATATGACAGACGAATTTGTTACAGAAATGGAAAACAAATTAAATAAATTATTCGAACAGTATGATAAAGTAAAACCCACTAGTAATGGTGATATAATATTCGTTTTATTCCCTTTATTGGATCACGATATTTTAATAAATAAATTTTTAACTAAATTAAGAGAAGCTGATAATGGACAACTATGATCAAATCATAAGGGATGTAAGTAGTCCAGAATTCGTACTGAATGGAGAAAATTCCTTCAGAATAGCTGGTATTGTTGGGGCATTATTGCTAAATTCTGATACCAAAATTTGTGATATTGGTCGCCGCATTCTAATAAGAATTTTAGACAGATGGTCAGAGTTACCCGATGAAACAAAAAACATATGGATAGAATTGTTGTTAAAAGCAGGTTTTTATCCATATATTCAAAAAGAAAATCTGATAAAAGAACTACCGTTTTTTGAACGGGTAGAACAAGAGTCTTATTCTTCAGATAACCAAGATTTATACTATCATAAAATGCAAAAGCAAATTTATGATATATTGCTTAAAAGAAAAACAAATCTTTTGGTTAGTGCACCAACCAGCTTTGGTAAAAGTTTTTTAATTGAAGAAATTGTTGCCAGCAAACACTATAAGAATATTTTAATTATTCAGCCCACCCTTGCTTTATTAAATGAGACACGACAGAAATTACAAAAATATAGTGATTCATATAATATTATTGTTAGGACAACACAAAATGCCGATTTAGAAGGTCGTAATCTATTTTTACTCACAGCGGAACGGGTTTTGGAATACAACGATATGCCGAAAATTGATTTTTTTGTTTTGGATGAATTTTACAAAATAAGCAACGCTTTTGAAGATGATAGACGAGATATTTTAAATGTGGCTGTTTTTAAAGTGCTAAACTCTTATAATCCGCAATTTTATTTTATAGGACCCTATATTGAAAAAGTTTCGCAAGAATTTTTGGATAAATATGAGGCAAAATTTTTATATTTAAACTATTCATTGGTGGATGTTGATACATTTTTATTAGAGACGCCTCAAAAAGTACAAAATCACGAAACAGATTACATATATGCAAGAGTTGCTAGTGCTTTGAACACGATAAAAAATAAAGGTCAAACAATATTTTATTGCTCCTCACCAGACATGACTTTTAAAGTGGCTCAGATTATATACGATATTTTGCAAACCGAATTACACCAAGTTAACCTACCGCTAGTAGAATGGATTCGCAAAAACATCTCTCAAAATTGGTCCTTCAATGTTTTACTTAATAATGGAATAGGAGTGCACAACGCATCTTTACCAAAGCATATAACGAACTCAATAATATCTTATTTTAATAGTGGTAAATTGCAATATCTGGTATGTACATCCACGATTATTGAAGGTGTTAATACAAGTGCAAAGAATGTTGTTATTATTAACCCTAAAAAAAGCAAAAACAACCTAACCGTATTTGATTATAAAAACATTAAGGGAAGAGCAGGACGTTTAATGCAACATTATGTTGGTAGCTTTTATTCTTTTAAGGAAGAACCGAACGATGTTATTTCTGATGTAGATATCCCTTTTGTAGATCAAGAGCAACCGTTCTCTGCAGATATAATGATTCATATGCCTGATGAACTCATCAAAGATAAAAGCACAGAAGATTATAATTTCATACAATCTTTGCCTATATATAATCGATTGGTGTACAAACAAAATGGGTTGTCAGTACGAGCTCAGCACGAATTATATCTCAGACTAAAAAATGAGTTTAATTTAATTCCTTATAAACGTTTGATGTACTGGAAGAACTCTATATTTCCAACAAGGGAAGAACTAACATATATTTTTGATCGTTGTTGGGAACACTTTGGCCCCACATCTAAAGATCATGGCATCTGGGATGCAAACCACTTGGTAAGATGCATATTATCCTACAGAGGTTGGCAGTCATTTCATACATTAAGATTATCTTTACAGAATAGGAAAGTGACTGAAGATATGGCCATAAGAGATGCTTTTATGATTATAAATTTTTGGTTTCAATACAAAGTTCCAAAATGGCTGACAACATTTAATGAAATTCAAAAAATTGTAGCCCAAGAAGCTGGTGAAGAAGCCGCAAATTATTCAACTTTTGCCTCTATGATAGAACAAGACTTCTTATCAAATTCATCATCTGTTTTACTGGAATATGGTATCCCCGCTTCAGCCATCAATAAAATTCAACACTTTTTGCCAGAAAATATCACAGAAAACGAAATAATCAACTGGCTTCGTACTAATCAACAAAGTCTATTTTCTAGTGGTGTATTGCTCGATTATGAAAAAGAAAAAATATATGAACTGATTTCTTAATAAAAATCAAAATTATACATTCGTTATATCTGCGGTTTTGAGAGAATTTATACATGGCATATATATTTTTGGATTATACAGTTGCTATACGCGATGTTATACGGATTTGGCGAAATTTTATACAACCATGAAATTTTTATGTTGTTATACAAGTGTATAAAAATGTATCGCACAGTATCCCAATTTTTCGGGTTTTATCCAAAATTCATACAAGGCAAAAAATCACATAAAAATCAAACGGAAAAATTTAAAACAAAATTACGGAAAATTCGCCAAAACCCACGGAAAACATTGGATATATTTGCATTATGCTCCAACAAAATACAATCGCAAAATTATACATTTGTTATACCGCTATTTTTACTTATACAAAAATTATACGAAAAATCGGCTGTAAGCCACGCTCACAGTGG
>CACZUD010000008.1 GCA_902784345.1 uncultured Pseudomonadota bacterium
ACAATCATTACTATGTCTGTGATGATACCACATGTCCACAGTAAAAAGTTCTCCTCCTGTGGAGGAGTACCCGCAGGGGGAGGTGGTCTTTAAAAGGATTCCAGATATTTCAAAATCTTGGAAAAGACCACCCCGTCACTTCGTGCCACCCCTCCGCAGGAGGGGAACTTCGCGTCGGTACTCCCCCCAAGGGGAGAACAACCCCGCCCCATGTGGGAGGAATTTGGACCGCGACGGTGGACGAAAACAAGTTGCATATCCCAAGGGTGATTATGATACCCGTAACCTATCCTTAAATAAATCATGTCACCCTTGGGATATGCAATAAAAAAAAATAAATCATGTCACCCTTGGGATATGCAATAAAAAACCGCCCAAACGGGCGGTGTTTTTATGAAATCTTGTGTTTGATTTCGCGGATTCGTGCCAATATTTCACGCAAATCTTCATCAGATACCGTTGGTGTTTGGTTTTTATTCTGAATTTCATCAACCAAAACTATACAAAGTGTCGCCAACAAGGCATTTTCTTGCAATGGCCCTATTTTATCCAAAATTTGACGGGCGCGCGCGTCGACAATGCGTCCCAATTCAATAAGGCGCCCTTCTTGGCCATCTTCACAGCCCATCGGATAATTGCGGTTAACAATAGGTATTGAAACAACACTCATTTCTTTAATTTCTCTAAGATTGAAACAGATTTTTCAATTAATTGTTTCGCAGATTCGTTCCTTTCGCGCAAGGTTTTGACCTGTTTAGTCAAAATTGCCACCTCTAAATCTGTCTGTTTGCTGGCAGATGCGGCATCAGCGCGCAAATGCACCGTTAAAGTTTCCAAAGAATCCAATTCTTGAAAAATTTGTTCTTTTATGTTCGCCATATTTGCATTTTAAGACATTTTTTATATGCGTTCAACCTTAAAATGTGGTATAATATCCCTGTCAAACTGGGGAGTGTGTTTTATGAAAACCAAAATTGTTTATATTTCCGGAAATGAAATTTTTGATATGGCTGATATTCGCGCCGCTTTTGAAGAAGTTCGCTGCGCGTTGAATCTTGATAAAGAAACTGTGTTATTTGGTGTGCCGGTTGATGCAGATGATGCAGGGTTGGCAACAAACGAACCTGAAAAAGCCGAAGAAATTGCACCTGTTATCACAGATGCAGAACCTGAAATCGAAAAAGTTCCAGAAGAAATCGTATCCCCAATTCAAGATGAAATTGTCGCGGAACCTGTTGTTGAAGAGCAACCTAAAAAACGTTCTCGCAAAGCAAAAAAAGAAGAGACAGAACCTGAAACAACAGAAAATCAGCAAGAATCAGAAGAAAAAATTGTTCCAATAATGTCTATTCTTTCTGTGAAATCTGAAGAAGAAGTGGCAGAACCAGAAACCGAAGTTGTTACACAAGAAATCGAAATAGTTCAAGAAATATCTGAACCAGAAACAACAGAAGAATCTGTGGAAGAAGAAATCCCAGAAGAAACTGTCGAAGATATAGACGAACAAGAAATCACAGATGAAGAAGCAGACGACGAAGCCGATTTGGAAAAACTGTTGTCTGCTATGACACCGTTGCAAGAAGATGTTGTGGAAGATAAAAAAGAAGAAGAAACGCCAACCGAACCAGATTATAACGATGATATTTCTGTTGACGCTACATTGGAACAACTGGCAACAGAATTCGCAGAAACACAAGATAAAATCGCATCTGCAAATAAATCTTCCGCGCGCAGCAAGATTGGAAAATTACGCAACATTTTACCGTTCAAACAATCTAAACACAAAGACCAAGGATTGGGCGATTTATTTGGCTGGGCCGGTGTTGCCGCTAATGATGAAGATTTTTCTGTCCCAGGATTCTTTACAAATGCCGCATCTAAAAAATAAAAATGGAACAAGAAACCATATATAATTTACTTACAAATTCTGGATTTGAAAAAGTCCTGGTGGATTCTGATTTTGTTTATTTCCAAGATCCGTCTTGTATTTTTCCTGCGTTTGACACTCTGTTGGAATACGCATGGATTGCAATAATGGTTTTATTGGCAATTATGCTGTTTGGTTGGGGTGTTCTTTACATCAAAAACGGTGTGAAAATAGATACCCTGTTTAACAATGCGAAAACAATTATTCTTGTTCTGGGAATTTTGGCCATTGTAAAACCAATCGTAAATATAATTTATGGCGATAATTTATTTGGACAACAATGCGAAATTAAACAAGTATCAATGGCTGCTGTGAATGAATTACTGGAAATACGCAACAAAAAACTTGGGAAATCAGACGAAAATTTACTGTACGAAAATTTTAACGTGATTGATTCTGGTCCTGTTTATAACGAAGAAAATTTTAAAACGGAAAAATAAAATTATTTTAAACTTTTATCCAGCAAATGCATGTTGCGTGCAGAATAAAGAATATCCCCGGAAACAAGCAAATGGTCGTATAAACTTATACCGAGTTTCTGTAACGCGTTTTCTAATTCTATCGTGATTGAAATATCTTGTTCTGAAAAACAAGTGTATCCACTTGGATGATTATGCAACATAACAAGACTGTGCGCATTTAAATCCAGCGCCCGTTTAACTATTTCACGAACATACACTGCCGCCCAATCGATTGTTCCACTGCTGTGCATTTCATCTTTGATTAACTTATATTGACTGTCCAGATAAAGTACGTGAAATTCTTCGACCGATTTACCAGTTAATAATGTTCTGCAATAATTTTCCAATTTTTCATAATTATGAAATATAGGCGAAGTATCCAATACCGATTTATATTCCAATTCCATCAGTTTGTGTAACACTTTGAAAAATGTTGCAGTGTTTTCTTTAACTCCTTGGTTTTCTGTCAAAGATTCCATTGGCGCAGACAGCAAATTTGGTATTGTTCCGTATTTCTTATAAAGTTGTCTTGATAATGCACGAACATCCCTGCGTGGAATCGCATAAGTTAACAACAATTCCAATATTTCATATTCTGTTAATTGCCCGTCAAGAAACTTTTGGCGCAAACGCGCACGATGTCCGGTCTGTAAAGATTGCGAATCTTCCGTTTTAATCATGCGTCATTTTTTCTGTGAATATAATCACACCGTCTTCTGTTATTCCCAAGGTATGTTCCCATTGCGCAGACAAACCACCGTCTTCTGTGCGAACAGTCCAACCGTCTTGTTCGTCAGTTTTACATTTATATGTGCCAGTATTTATCATTGGTTCAATAGTGAATACAAAACCAGGTTGCATAATCAATTTATCGTATGCTTTGTCATAAAAATGCAAAATATTTGGGTTGTCATGCATAACCTTGCCAATACCGTGTCCGCAATAATCACGAACAATAGAAAAACCATGTGGTTTAACAACGTCTTCTATGGTTTTACCAATTTCAGAAAGTGGAACCCCCGGTGCACAAATTGAAATCGCTGCATTCAATGCGTCTTGGCAGGTTTGAACCAATTCGCGCGCTTTGTTGGAAACATTACCAATCATAAACATACGTGAAGCATCGCCATGAAATCCATGATATTCAGCTGTTAAATCAACATTTATTATATCGCCATCTTTTAATATAACATTATCATTTGGGATACCATGACACACAACATCATTTATAGAAGTGCAAATACTTTTCGGATACCCCATATAACCCAAATCAGACGAACGTGCACCATTCGCTTTCAAGAATTCAGCAACCAATCTGTCAATTTCACCAGTCGAAACGCCCGCAACAATATGTGGCGTAATATAATCGAAACAACGTGCGACCAAATCACCAGAGGCACGCAATCTTTTAAAATCTTTTGGTGCATATACAGACGACAACATTTTTATTTCCTTCGTTTTAAAGCCAACTTTGCGGCACGAACAGATAATTTTAATGAAAAATCACGTATTAAAATTTCTGGGTTCATACCACTGGTTCTGCACATTTTTTCCAAATCATTTAATTTAGACAAAACATTTACAATTTCGTTTTCTGGCCAAATTTTCACAGCCATATTAAATTTATCTGCAACTTTCCAAAACAGTTTTGGTAACTGCCCATCAACAACAGCAATCAATAATCTTGTAAAATGATTATACAACATACGAACCAGCATATTTGCATCTGCGCCCGCATACAATAATCTATCCAGCGCAACCATAGTTTGATTTATATGTCCGGCAGTCAACGAATACATATAATCGTCAGCACTGCTTGCCGAAGTATCAGGCAAACATTTTTCTACATCTTCCAAATCTACAACATGTTTATCAGAAACATAAATTGCGATTTTTTGTAAAAAACTGCGCGTGATTCCCCTGTCACCGCCCAAGTGAGACAACATATAAGACATCGCATCGGGGGTTATCTGATGAATGCCAGACGCCGCCGACAATTCTTTACGAATAAGAGTTTCCAATGTTTTGGTATCGTCAGAATAACATGCAATTGCGGCAATATTTGCACCGTCTTCGAATAGTTTTCTGAGTGATGCGGGACGCAAATCACCCGCTGTTACAATGACTGTTGCACAAAGAGAAGAAGATGTTACCAAATCGGCGATTATTTTGCTGTCGCCATCACCAGCCCCAGATATTATAACCGCCTTGCGACCACCGAACATAGACGGACTGCAACTTTCTGCGAATACAGCATCTTGTTTATCGCGCAATTCGTTTGCATCCAAAACCAACAAATTATCTTTTTCGATTTCCAGTTTTTCGATTGCTTTATCGCACAATTCATCAACCAGACCAGCATCTGGACCGTATATCAACACAGCGTTAATTTTATCAATTCCAGAGTTAAAATCTGATTCTTTCCACTTCATTATTTATTTTCTTGTTTTTGAACTTCGGTTATTACACGCATACTAATTTTTTCAGACAACTGATGAATAGTATTCATAACAGCATTATTATACGAAGCATTTGATGCAACCAAATAACGCACAAAAGTATAACTTTCTGCAGCAGATTCTGTTGACGATGCAATTTCTTTATCGCCCTGCTTTAATGTATAAGATGCGTTCAATTTAACTTCTTGCCACACTGCATCACCTGCGCGTTCAAACGCTTTGTATTGAGTCACAGGTTCGCTTAAATTTACAATCAGAGTATATTTAGCATTTTGTTCGTGAATGCCGCCAAATTGAGCATTCAAAGAATTACGCAATTCAATACCGTTAATACCACTGATTGGCGCGACATAAACGTCTGTTTTATCACCTGAAAAAACAGGTTTAAAACTGCATGCGGCCACCATTAAAAGCAAAATCAATTTTTTCATGTCTTTTTCCTGTTGAACTTTACCATAATATTAGCTACAATTTTAATAAATCGCAAGGGGGGATCTTGAATATTTTTTTAATTCTTTTGTCCGTAATAATTATGGCTGGGTATTATGTTATATCGTCCCCATCCCAGCGAATAATCGAACACGAAACCGAATATGCTATAAAAAAGGCGGATTTGCGATCAATTGCCGAATGTGTTGTAGCAACCCAAAATTCATCAATGTATGGCGAAAAATTTTTCGATCCTTGTGTGGAAAGATATGAAATCACCAGCCAATATATTTGTATGAACGATAAATACAATATTGTTTCTTGCGATGCGGAAAATTCAAAAGCACCTGCATTTAATTTTATTATAACTACGTCCTATGTTTTGCCAGAATCAGAATACAACAATATGTTAGAGATATTGGAAAAACACTATCCAGACGCAGGAACGTTTGGTGTATTTGTTAATCCTGATTTAATGACCGCAGGATCTGTGTCCAATCGCCCCATTCCGAAAAAAATCATTGAAGCGGCAGATTTACAAACAGGTCAGCTGATGTATTTAATGCAATATACAATACCAGATAAAACCATAGATTATCCTTTGGTTGACGGGTCAAATATTATTTGTCCAGAAGGAACGATGAAAACTTTCAGATTTGGTCGTTGGCAGTGTATTGCATATAATTATAAAATATCTTGCACGGGCGACACGATTTGGGACGCTGATTTAATGGATTGCGTTGCAGACGAAAGTCGTAAGCCATTATGTGCAAATAATCAAACCGCTGTCATGGTTGAAGATATATGGGAATGTGTGGATCCTTTTTCAGACCAAACGTGCCCTGATAATATGGTTGCACGCTTAAATTACGCAACATTAACATGGGAATGCGTGGAAGATCCGAACGCCACAAAAAACGTCAAGAAATGCGACCACATTGCCAAGATGCCAAAAACACGCGGTGCGATTGGCACAACATTGCGCGTCCGTTCTGTATCGTGTACAGATTGCGAAACCGCTGTCATAGACGAAGATACGTGCAAAACTTTTTGTATCCCAGATGTAAACAAATTAACCGACCCCAGATGTTACGATGGGAATATTTCAGAATGCAGTGGCCCAAATCGTGGCTTGTATTTCGGTTTTTCATCAAAATCACGCATAGATGGAATATCTGCATTAGAAAACGAAACAATCATACTGGACCGCAATCACAGTCAAAACAGAATGTTTAACTGTATGGATTGTGGCGAAGGCGTAATAGATACAGAAAATTCAATTTCCCCATACACTGCGATTTGTAAATAATTCATATTCCACTTTTCTGCGTTTTGTTAAACCAGGCATTTCACGTCCGCACGATTTGTTCCATGCCATCCATGCAGATTCTAATGTTGGATAGCGCCTATTTTGAAAATTACGATTGTTTACATACTTTACAACTGTTGAATCAGTAAAATTTTTTATTCCAATATTATAAGCAAACATAACCAACGCATCATACTGATTTTGCGTCAGTGCCGAAGCGATACCATTTTGAACAGCACATTCCGCCACCGCAATATCCGCACGCAATAATTCGGTTGCTTGTGATTCAGAAATTCCGCTTCTAAAATCTTCGCCAGCTTTTATCAAATGCCCATAACCAATTGTTGCACCACGCGGCAAAGCTTCTTTCGGTTTTACTGGTTTACCCGTTTGGTCGTCATAGATAATATGTTTATCGCCAATTTTTACACAACCTTCCAGTTGTTTCAGCAGGTTTATACCTTTATCACTTATTTTCATGAATATCCCCCCTTTATAAAAAAAAACCGCAAATGCGGAATAAAAAAAGACGGCAAAATGCCGTCAATCAAAGTGTTTGTATTATATCATAAAATCGTAAAAAAATCAATAAAATCAGGTATCTTTAGTAATTGTTTTTTACAGTGTTATAAAATTTGCGATACATATCAAATGTAAGGAATCTTTTTATTTTTGGGTCCCAAGGCTTTATATGTTCTGCATAATGCAACATCACGGGACGACGCAATTCACGATACATTTTAGCATCCATTGTTTTTAAAAAACTGTATCCTGCGGCAACAATCACGTTAAATTTGCGCGACATAGGTTTTATACGACCACGACATACATTGTTTAACATATCTTGATCTGGCAGGCCACTATCGTTATTTTCAGCCCAACTTACCATTTCTGAATATTTATTTTCTTTGCGCATTTGTGCGATGTTCATCACCAGAAATCCACTGTTAATATACGCCGGACTGTCAAAACATCCTGCAAGTAAATCTGTCCCCATTTTTAATTCATTTGCTTCACGCAAATCACGAACAAACAACACATCTACGTCGGCATATATAATACGTTCCACAGTGTCCGGTAATAATTTTGGCAACATACAACGCCACCATATCGCATTTGGCCACCAACTGGAACGTGCATGATCATAATCTTTATTTGGTTTCAAGAATATGATTTTGCCATTAGAATAACGTCCATAAATATATTCCAATATTTTTGTCTGGGATTTTTTTGTTATGTCTGACACACAATAGATATCGTATTTACACCCAGGCGAATTTTCCAGCAAAGAAGAAATAGCAATCAAAGCAAACGAAATATAACCTTCGTTAAAACAGAAAGCTACATTTATTGTTTTGTTGTATTTTGATGTATCCAGTTTTACATTGAACCTTGGGAATGTTGCCCACGACACAAAATTTCTTTTGGCGACATTCGATGGAATTAGCAATTCGGCAACATGCAAAAATACACGTTTCACATGTTTAAAATATACAGCTGACAATTTTTCCATAAAAAATTCCTTTTTGATTTAACATTCAGTATAAAATATCGAACATGAAATGTAAATACCAATATATGTAAGCAAGCAAAAAAGTAAAATATTATTATTGAAATAATGCATGATTTGTGATATAATGTCAACATTCAGCGGACAATATTTGTCTGCTATTTTTTTGGTCTCTGCATTTTGCAGGGGCCTTTTTTGTTATAACAATCCCACTTCGCCAAGGCTTCGTGGGACAAGGAGGACAAATAATGAACAAATATACATTTATGGGAAACGGGCGCAATAAGGATTTTTATTTCACCTTTTCCTTTTTCTCTAAGGGCGACATAGTCGTTAAAATAAACGACGTAATCGCGACAGGATATGGTGTTTTCTGTATCCCTGGTTCTGGCAACAACGATTTTCCATTTACAGGCGGACATATACACTTTGCCACAGCACCAAAATCGACAGATATTGTAACCATAGAACGCAAATTACAACTAAACCGCATTATTGACTATCAACCAACAGCATCACTGACCCCTACCACTGTTAACCAAGATATGAATTATTTCTTTGAATTGTTGAAAGATATAAGAAACGATTTACAGGGGTTCCAAGAAACTTATGCCGAATTCACAGACACAGAAAGCGCGCAAACCTTGCTTGAACGTATAAACGCTGCGATGGAAGAAATCGACACAGTTTCCGGACAAATCGAGGCCATGGGCGATATAACAACAATTCGCACAAGCCTTACAAACCTTGGAACATCTGTAACTAATTTAACAGAATCTTTAAATACACTTTCAAGCACTGTCGGCGGTCATACAACAACAATAGGTGATCACACAACCAGTATTGGAAACATTCAAACTTCTTTAAGCGGCATAAAAATTAGCCCGGATTATGCAAACGGCGAAAGCAAAGCATGGAACACAGAATACACAGCAACAAAACCAGGTTTATTAGTGTTTTGCGCATGGTGCAATGGCAACGGCAGTGGTGTATACGCAATTGTAAATGGCGCAACTTTATATATTTCCGCAGATAATAAACCTATGGGGCCAGGATGGACAGGTGGGGACCACCAAGCATATTTTGGTGGCAACTTACCGATTGGTGCCGGCGATACTTATAAACTCTGCGGTGGCAGCGGATATCAAAAATTGACATTTTTTCCATACAAATAAGAAACGGGCATTGCCCGTTTTTTATTTTTTTGTTTCTTGCCATATCACATTTCTTAAATCGTTTACAAACCGTGGAATATTGTGCGTTTCACGAATATATTTGATTGCTGATTCTGCTTTTTGTTTATACAACTTGTCATTTTCCATCAATTCACGAATTGCCGGTATAAAATTATCCACGCCGTCAAAACCATCACCTGGATTATCACCTGTGAACAAACCAAATTTTTCAACCAAGCCTTCGCGTTCCAAATCTGATACCAGCACAGTTCCATATGACAAGCATTCCAGCCAAGATATTGGTATCCCTTCCCAGATTGCAGTGCTACATAATATACGTGCAGATTTTATAAGTTCTGCTTTTTCTTTGCCATCAACATGGCCTACAAAATGCAAATTTGGTATATCGTTTTTCATATAAGGTGCCAACATACGTTCGTTATCTTTGCGGTGTCTGAAAAATTGTCCAAGGACATAAAAATCGTATTCAGGCATACGCTTTGCTATTTCACAAAATACCCAAGCACGTTTTTGTGCTTCCAATCGACCAAGGAATATTACACTCTTTTCTTTTTTCTTGATATCAAACTTGAAATCCATGTCTAATTCAATCGGGTTAGGCAAATATTGTATAGATGTGTTTTCTGGCAAATAATACAATTCCTTTGCCAAAGGATTTAAACTGTAACCTTGTGATATGAATTTTACGCGTTTTTCGTCATTCAATTCATGCACTGTGTCGTATATATTTTGATGATAGAAACAAGGATCTTTTATTGACTTCATTGTGTCAATAACATTATCCCATGCTGATTTTGGTCTTGGGTCTTGCACCCACAAAATCAATTTTTTATTTTTATTTGTTTCGTGTTTTAATACAAAATCATCTGTTAATTCTATCGACAAATACACATCATAATTCTTGCGTTTCAAAAACCATTTTGACGCCCAATGTCTTCGTGGCAAACGATAAAGTTTTACGCCATCTTCGCGATATACGCGTTCTGTGAATCTGTGACCGCCAGAACCCAACAACACATCAACACGGATATCTTCATTTGGTATATATTTAGCGATAAACTTTCGTGCCAAGAACCCATATCCACCAAAAGCGGTTCCTGCGCCACCAAAAAATTTATCAATTAATAATCCAACACGGATTTTTCTTTTAGTCATTATTTTTTCAGTTTTTTCATAATATTTTTTCCAAATCTTTTTCAATTCGTGTTTGCTGTCAACAAGCCAAGGTTTGTTTGCACCGTTATAGTGTATTATTCTTGCTTTTTTTGTTTTACGTGGTTCGTTATGCATATTTGCCGATGTAAAATTATATATACTATCTATTTCCAGTACTTTATTTTTACAAACGATATTCATAACATCTTGATCGTTAAATTTGATTTTTCCAGATAATTTTTCGGTTTCTTTTATTAATTTAGCCCCCATTTTTTCTTTGCGCATAATATTCAGATTCATTAATAATATACCGGCATTTACATATAAATCATCATCTGCAAAACCTATTTCTGGCAAATAATTTATATCACGAATATACAAGTCACGAACACCCGCAATTATGCAATTTTTCATATCAGTATCATATAATTTGCTAATATTGCCGTTTACAATTATATCGGCATCCATATACAAAATTTTATCAACATCTGGCAATAAATCTGCTATTAAATATCTGTAATAAGTTTCATTTGAAATGTATTTTATCGTTGAATTTAAATGAGCAGTTTTGTTTGTATCCACTTTGATGAATTTCACAGACGCGTTACGAAAATATGAAAACAGTTTATTTACACGGACTTTTGATTCGTCAGTTATATCAGATGAAAAAATATAAACATTCAATTCGTGTTTTTTATTATTTAAAGCCAAAGAAGTTAAAACAACCAATAATTGTTCTATATATTTATCGTTTACACAAAAAGCAATATTCATTTTTTCTCCATTTACAAACTGGTGATACATAACTTAAAACAAGAATAAACACCTATTGACCCATATTCACTTAAGTGTAAAAATGATTATTTGGTGTTTAAAGTTTGTTTAACAGCACCATACAAAAATCTTTCTTTAAAATCAAGTTTTTCCGGTGTTTTCGTTTGTTGTTCAAATCTATGTATTTATTATTTGGCAAAGATACAAAAATATGTTTTGCAAAATTCGTAATATAATTTACCCTAGAAAAAAAGGATAAGTAATGATAACAGATACTTTTGATAACGATACTCCTGCTATTATAAACCCAAAAGAAAACCCTGATGCTTTTGCGGTTGACGCTTGTATTGTCGCTTTCTCGTATAAAATAGAAGAATTTGTGTTATCTCGTTTTAATCCGATAAAAATTGGTGAAATTCATTTTTCAACAGGTATCACGCCAATATGGTTAATTGAATATAATGGGAAAAAGTTTGCTTTTTTCAAAACTTATGTTGGGGCCCCTGCTTGTGTTGGTTCTATTGAAGATTCCTTGGCGGAAATCAACACTAAAAAATATATTCTTTTCGGCAGCGCAGGTTGCTTAAACAAAGAAATTGCGCGCGGCAAAGTAATGGTTCCAAATGCCGCTTGGCGCGACGAAGGGACTTCTTACCATTATATGTCGGCAAGCGATTGGGTTGACATTCCTAATAGTGAAAAAGTATGCGAATTTATGACACAAAGTAAATTACCATTTGTGTGCGGAAAAACTTGGACAACAGATTCTTTTTATCGTGAAACACGCGGCAACTTTGAAAAACGTAAAGCCGATGGTTGCATTTGTGTTGAAATGGAATGTGCAGCTGTTCAAGCAATGTGCAATTTTCGTGGACTTGAATTTTATACATTTTTTATAAGCAGTGATTTGCTTGATGCACCAGAATGGGACGAACGTCATGCCCTGAATGGAACAGACACGGGCAGTCAGCACGATGCACAATATTTTGAAATCGCACTGGAATTTGCAGATTTTATTTGTTGCGATTCAGGCAAGATGTAAAAATTCGAAACGGTTATACTTTTATCTGCTTTTTACTTTTCTTTGTTGGGCTAATTCTGCTCTTCTTTGTTTACATGCCAGAACGAAATTTTGATAGTCTTCGTTATTTAAGGAATATTCTTCTTGCTTTCTTTTTTCAAATTCAGCTTGGCTTAACATATATGTCCTTTTTATTTGTTTGCCAAGGCATGGCTACTAGATTTTTGCGGAATGTAAAGATTTTTTACGATTACAACTTGCAAAAACAAACATTTCGTGTACAGTGTACTATGCGAAAAGGCAAAAAAAATGAAACACGAACCAGAACGAAAACCGATAAATATACGCAATTTTCTTGTTGTTGTTTTTGTTGTATATGGAATTACTTATATGATATTCAGCATTACACTTCCAGAAGCACAAAAACGAAAACACGAACAAGACAGACAGGACATCATAGAAAACAAAGTAAAACAACACGAAAAAACTTTGCCACATTACAAAGAATATTTGCAGACCAAACAACAAATCGCACATTATCGCGACAGTTTACAACGAGCAATGAGATAAAAAACACCCGTTTGGGTGTTTTTTGATTCTTGGCAGGGCCACTTAAGCAATTCACGAGCTGAGTTTATGCGTGATTTGTTGTTATTCGGGAAAGAAATTAAGGTGTTTTTGAATACACATTACTTTGTTTCAGGGTGATATTGTAAATATGTATTTTCAAAAACACTCTCTACAACCGCTTGCCCTTGTTCATTTAGATGTATTCCATCTTCACAAATGTAATCACTTAATTTATGAATGTCTAATAAGGTTTCACGAACAGGCACCACAGGAATATTGTTATCTATGGCAATTTGTTTAAATGCAACTGCATATAATTCTTGATGTCTGTATATAAAATTCACATCCCCCAAGAATTGCAAAATATTTGCGGCACGTTGCTTATCACCCTTGGAAATCCATTTAAAATATTTATTTGCATCAATTGGTGGCAAAGACATTATAGCAATACGTTTTCCTAATTTGCGTAATTTATCAATGATAGTTTGAGTATTTACCTTAAACTGTTCTAATGAAACACTTGGTTTAATATCTTTGTTGGTCGGATTTTCTGCAACAATATCCCAATTAAAATCGCAATCGTTTCCACCAAATTCAACCAAAAACAAATCGTTTTCTAATCCGTTATTAAATACACCATCTGCTATTTTTACAGCTTTATCTGTTGTACAACCAAATCTGGAATAATTTTTTACAGAAACAGGCATATTACGACTAAACACATCTACGGCATTGTTATCTGATATTTTATATTTTTTAGAGTCATCATCTAAAACAATTCCTTTTGACAAAGAATCACCAAACACATTGATATTATCTATGATTTTCATTAAATATCCCCTTTTTCAACAAACAAAATATTGAAATAAAAACCAGAAAAATTCAAGCACAAAACAATACATACAAAAAAAGGTTAGATTTCTAACCTTTTCTTTTTAAAAGTTCGTAAATGTGTAAAATAGGTATAGATTTTACCGCCCAACTTACGAACTTGTGAAAGTATTGGAAATCTAATAAAAAACCGACCCAAAAGGTCGGTTTGAATTTTTGGCAGCCCCACTCGTGCTTGATAAACAATAACCAAACCTAAACGCAAAAACTCTATTAAATATATCCGTTTTTGCAGGTTTGCTAATTGTTCATCTGCGAATTGGTCATGCACACCTTGGGCTTTGCCCACAAAAACTTCGTTTTTGAACGACACTACGTGCCGTTGGTGCTCTGACCTAATCCTTCGTGGAGAGCAAAATAAAACGACCACCTAAATGGTGGTCTTTTTATTTTGGCAGCCCCACTCGGATTTGAACCGGGATTCTCGCCTTGAAAGGGCGGTGTCCTAACCATTAGACGATGGGGCCATGGACTCTTAGTAAACCGCCGTTTTACCGGCGGTAAAATCTCTGGCGGGATGTAAGGGGCTCGAACCCTCGACCTTCTGCGTGACAGGCAGACGCTCTAAACCAGCTGAGCTAACACCCCAGAGCAGAGATATAATATAATGAACAAATCCAAAATGCAAGTATTTTTTTCGTTTTTTCTTTGCGATTTATTGACAATGTTTACAAACAAACTTATAATGCAATCATGAAAAAGATAATATTTTTGATTTGTGTGGTTTTGTTATGCGCAGTGGTATTGGGTGGATGCGGTGTAAAGTCTGACTTAGCACACGAAAGCGATTACCCGCGCAATTATCCTGTGTATTAAAACAATGCGGGTATGGCGGAACTGGCAGACGCGCTGGATTTAGGTTCCAGTGGGGTAACCCGTAAGAGTTCAAGTCTCTTTACCCGCACCAAGAATGAATTTTATCTGTGTGAATCGCGTATCCTTGCTATTTCATCTATGACTCGTTGCTAATAACGCAACTCGTCAAGATTTCTTTACGCGCGGATTCTCTTTACCCGCACCAAGAATGAATTTTACAAAGTAAAATTGTCCTTATTATAAAAAAAACTTGATTTTCAATAAAATATAACATACAATGCCCGAAGTATTTAAACAAAGGTTATTAAAATGGCATCTAAAAAAGGCAGCAAGGAAGTTGTAAAACTGGAAAACAAAGAAACCGGTTTCTATTACACAACTACAAAAAATACAAAATCTGAAAACACTCAAGGCAAAATGAAATTCCGTAAATACGACCCAAAATTACGTAAACACGTTGTATTCACAGAAGCAAAAATGAGCCACTAATTTTCAGGCTATATCAATTTGAAAAAACACCTGCAATCGCAGGTGTTTTTTTACCTCCCTCCCCGACTTCGTCGGCACTCCCCCTAAGGGGAGAATTTTTTATTTTCCAAATTTGCCACTGCGTGGAAAACCAACTGGAATTGTATGTCCCTGAGATGCGCGTTTTGCCAGCCATGGTTTGATATCATCCAATTTGGTTGTGCCACGTCCAGTTGTCCATCCAAATCCGTCCGCCATATTAAAGAACATCGCATCGATAGTGTAAGTTCTTTCCGCGTTGTATTTCTGCAAGATTACACCTTTGCCACGCGTCATTTCTGGAATCTGTTCTGTTTCAAATATCAACAATTTATCATTAGACCCAGACAGTGCAACCATATCACCATCAACACGTACACACAAAACCGCCGGATTATGTTCATCAACATTCATAATCTGCTTTCCGTTCTTGGTCTGTGCAATGCAATTTTCCCCTGCAACAATAAAGCCTGTACCATGACGGCCAACAACCAGATATTTCGCATTTGTATCCAATACAAAGGCTTTAACTATATTTTCTTCTGCGCCAATGTCCGCCATCATACGCACTGATTCACCAAAACCGCGTGCGGACGGCAAATCATTCCCCGACAATGTGAACATTTTTCCGCCCGATGCGAACAAATTGATTTTATCTGTCGTTTGCGCATGAAAAGCAAACTGTAATTCATCGCCTTCTTTGAATTTCATATCAAGGTTATTTAAATCAAGATGTCCTTTGGCTGCGCGTATCCAGCCCATAGACGACAAAATAACCGTGATTGGTTCTTTTTCAATAAATTCATCAGCGTTAACAACAATTTCTTCGCCCGCCACTTCCCATTGGGTACGACGACGACCCAGTGCAGTATTTTTCGCATATTGCTTTTTAATATCATCAAACCATGCATGTAATTGTGCGTTTTGAATTTCTTCGCTATCCAGCAACGCTTGCAATTTTTCTTTTTCTGCACGCAGTTCTTTATCTTCGCGTTTGATTTCCATTTCTTCCAATTTACGAAGTGAACGCAGGCGCGTATTCAATATCGATTCAACCTGAATTTCTGTTAATTGAAATTCTGCCATCAAGACGGCTTTTGGATCGTCTTCATTACGGATGATTTCAATTACCCTGTCCAGATTCAGATAAACTATTAACAATCCACCAAGGATTTCCAATCTGCGTTCTATGTTACCCAAACGCCAATGAGTGCGACGCAACAAAACATTTTTCTGGTGCGCAATAAATTCACGCAACACATCACCAATCGGCATTACACGCGGTGCACCGTTTGAATCTACCACATTGAAATTCATGTTGAACTTGTATTCCAAATCAGTCATCGCAAATAAATGCGCCATCATTTTATCAATTGGAATATTGCGATTCTTTGGTGTGATAACAATACGAACATCTGTTGTAGATTCATCAACAATATCTTCGACCAGTGGCAGTTTTTTAGAATCTATCATATCGGCAATCTGTTCAACCAATTTAGATTTAACTATGCCGTATGGAATTTCGGTTATAACAACCTGCTCTGCCCCGCGGTCAAGCTTTTCAATTTCCCACTTTGCACGAATGCGAAACGCACCACGACCTGTATCATAGTTTTTACAAATCGTTGCAAAATCATCAATTAAAACGCCGCCTGTTGGAAAATCAGGACCAACAAGTTTTTTCATTATCTGTTCGGTTGTCGCCTGTGGTTTATCAACAACCAAATTCAATGCATCCATGATTTCAGACACATTATGTGTTGGAATATTAGTCGCCATACCCACAGCAATTCCCATACCACCATTTGCCAGCAAATTTGGAAACGCGCCCGGCATAACAGTTGGTTCAACTGTTGTTCCGTCAAAATTCGGCATCATATCAACACTGTCTTCGTCAATGCCTTCCATAATCAGCATTGCCGCCTGTGTCATTTTTGATTCTGTATAACGATATGCCGCCTGAGGATCGCCGTCAATATTACCAAAGTTTCCTTGACCATCTATCAATGGATAACGCACAGAAAAGTCCTGAGCCAATCTTACCATTGCATCATAAACCGAAGAATCACCATGCGGATGATAATGACCCAACACATCCCCAACAACCGTTGCACATTTACGAAAAGCAGCGTTTGGTGACAATTTCTGACGCAACATAGAATACAAAATACGACGGTGCACAGGCTTTAAACCGTCCCTTACATCAGGCAATGCACGTGCAACAATGGTGCTGACCGCGTAAGACAGATACCGTTCAGACAGCGCATCTGATAATTGTTGCCCAGATATATTTTCAACTGTATTTTCAGATTTCCTCATATTATCTTTCCGTTTTTATCACGCAAAGAATAAAACATTTACAAAAATAAAACAAGAACAAACCGTTCAAAAAACTTTTTTTGATAAAAATATTGACAAAATAAAATATTGTGCTATACATAGAATAACAAACCAAGAGGTCAACTATGTACAAAACACCATCTTACGAAATTCACGCATCTTTTTTGGTGCCCGCATATAATTTGCCAGAAGGCGTGCTTTCACACCATGTAACAACTGTGAACGAACAACTTTCCATGGGCACTATAACAACAGATATTTGGTTGATAAATGCGAAAAAAGAAGATCCAAAAAAATCTATGATTGCATCATTACGCAAAGAAAAAATCAACTTTCAAGCTGCTGCGGTAAAAGAATTAACCGAAGAAAAACCTGCAAACAATAAAGAAACGTCATCTAGAATACATCAATTAGAGAAAGATAAAGATTTGTTTACAGAATTAATCATACTAGCACAAGATCCTGTCAAGCACAAACAACCAGATGTCGAATTCTTGAAAATTGCAAACATCAAATTTGCTAGTTCAGGGTTTTCTTCCTGTCAGCCAGATTTAAACAATTATTTGTATTTGGCAGGATTATCAAGATACAAAGAAAGATAAAAAAACACCGCCCAAACGGGCGGTTTTTTATTAGAATCCGAAAACCATACGTTGTTTCGATTGACGTTTCTTTTCGTTACGAACTGCTTCTTCTTTTAAGCGTTTACGTTTAGTCGTTGGTTTTTCGTAACGTTGACGTTCTTTCATTTCACGGTACAGACCTTCTTTTTGTGATTTGCGTTTTGCAACACGCAAAGCCTGTTCAACGTTGTTATCACGAACCAAAACTTTAACCATTATGTATTCACCCCCTTTGGCGAATTTGTATTGAATTTGTTAATGTTGCTGGCAATTTTATAACATAAAAAATAAAAACACAAGAAAAATCTTGACTTTTATGTTACAAAAGAATAAAATGTGTGGGCTTTCAAAGGAAAGTCGCAAAGTTCTGGGGTTGTAGCTCAGTTGGTAGAGCACCTGCTTTGCAAGCAGGGGGTCGTCAGTTCGAGCCTGATCAGCTCCACCAGAATTAAGATACGGTATCAAAAGATACCGTTTTTTTATGCGAGAGACACCTGCCCCCGTAACCATCACCGTCTCGTCAGTTCGAGCCTGATCAGCTCCACCAGAAATTAAAGCCGTCTGTTTGGGCGGTCTTTTTTTATGCGAGAGACACCTGCCCCCAAACAAAAACATTTTACAAAAAATATTGACATAAAAAATTTTTTGTCTATAATAATACCAACAAGGAACAAAAATGAATACATTTAAACAGTTTGGCGTACCAAACGATTTTACCGATCGCTTGCCTGATTTAAAGGCAAAAACCCTTAAATGGGAAACAGTTTGTTATTCTGGGACAAAAATTAACCTGTCAGCAAAAATATCATATTATGCAGCATTATCGCCTGCACCTTATGGTGATATTATCTTAAGCCCTGGATTAGGAACAAACACGGATATAGACCCATTGATGAAAACCATTACTTTTTGGGCGCTAACACACAGGCATAATGTTATAACATTTAATACTTTTCTTGGTGATTTTGAATATCAGCCTTCTTTTGAAACTGCCCTGCGCAACACATACCCTGAATTTGTAACATTGTTGGAAAATTGTATAAAATTTATAAAACCATATTCCATAGAAAACAAAAATATTTTGGTTGGACATTCCGCAGGCGCAACAGGCATTATTGACGCGTTAAATAACATTGTAAAAAAAGACGAAAAAACAAACATACATTCAGTTATGCTGTTTGCACCATGGGCAACAACAGAATGGCATGAAACTTTTAAAAACATGACTTATCAACGTTGCCAATCTAATGGTTTTGAAAATCCGCACAAAATTTTACCTGTTGTAAACATATTCGACGAAAAACGAATCCATGCTGTCAGATATTTGTCGATTATGCCTAAATTTTTTAGTGAAATGGATGCATACCCTTTCAGACCAGATTTAATGAACAAATGGAATTCTTATATAACAATTGTTGCCGGTGAAAATGACAGGAAAGCACCCAAAGATGCTTTACAACAACGTTTCGAAGAATTAATCAAGCAACCTAATCGTAACCGTTTTCAATTCATTGTTTTGCCAGATGCAAAACACAGTTTTTTGAAAATATATGATAACAATCAATCTGTTATCAGTTTGATAAAATCTCAAAGAAAAAAAATAAGATAAAAAACGCCTGTTCAGGCGTTTTTTTAATTCTTTTTTACATGCACATCCATTTGTGGGAATGGGAAATTTAATTTGTTCTTTGGGAATTCTTTATAGATTGTTTCCAAAACATCTGCCTGAGTTGGATACAAATCATCAAACGAAGTCCAATAACGAATTGTCAATGTAACCGCACTGTCGTCCAACGAAGACAACAAAACAACAGGTGCAGGATCTTTTAAGATGCGTTCTTCTTTTTCTAATATTTTCAATACTAATTTGCGTGCTTTTTCTACATCATCACCATAAGAAACACCAACAGTTAAATCTGTTCTGCGTTTTTTACCCATGGATAAATTTGTTATAACACCGTTTGCCAGCGTGCCATTTGGCAAAAACAAAACCTGATTATCAAAAGTATTCATTTGTGTTGTGAATAACATTATCTTTTTTACTATACCAGATTTACCATCACTTGTGATAATTGCATCACCAACACGAAAAGGTTTAAACAATAATATAATCATGCCACCCGCAACATTTTGCAGTGTTCCAGACAACGCCATACCAACAGCCAACGATGCAGCACCAAGCACTGCGACTATTGATGTCATTTGAACACCCAATGTTGTTAAAATTATAACGACAACTATAATTTTAAAAGTTATGCTTAAAAAAGATGTCAAGAACGAAGCCAACGATGGATCGACTTTACGTCTTTGCATACCAAAGCTTATGGAAGCAACTAATTTTTTTACAATCCAAAAACCGATAATCCATACTAAAAGCGCGGCGAACAATCGCCCGCCAAAATCTGCGACCATTTGGCCCAATGTTCTTACCAAAGAATCAAGTGTCATATTTTGCATTTTTACTTCCTTTTTTTACCGAAGAAAATTTAGCAAAAAACACTATGTTTTTGCAAGAAAAAAACACCACCAAAAATGGCGGTGTTTTTTGTTTGTTTTTGAATTATTGAATTAATAATTCTTTACCATGTACATCAACATTGACTGTTGAACCTTCGCCCACAGAACCAGATAAAATAAGGTCTGCAATTTTATCTTCGACTGCGGTTGTGATAAGGCGTTTCAATGGTCGCGCACCGAACACTGCATCATACCCGTTATCACCCAACCATTTGATTGCTTTATCTGTTACACGCATTGATATTTGACGTTCGCTTAAACGCTTTTCAAGAATCTTTAATTGAATCTTTACTATATCGCCCATCACATCTTTGCCCAATGGATTAAAGAATACAATTTCATCAATACGATTTATAAATTCAGGTCTGAATTGTTTCTTTACTGCATCCATACTTGGCAAATTACTTGTCATGATAATGATAGTATTTGTAAAGTTCACAATGCGTCCCTGCCCGTCTGTCAAACGACCATCGTCCAATATCTGCAAAAAGACATTAAAGACATCTGGATTTGCTTTTTCAATTTCATCGAAAAGCAAAACTTGATAGGGTCTGCGACGAACAGATTCTGTTAATTCGCCACCTTGTTCATACCCCACATATCCCGGAGGTGCGCCAATTAAACGCGCAACAGAATGTGGTTCCATATATTCACTCATATCTATTCTTGTCATCGCGGTATCATCATTAAACAGATATTCTGCCAATGCTTTTGCGACTTCTGTTTTACCCACCCCTGTTGGACCAAGGAACATAAATGAACCAGACGGTCTGCGCGGGTCAGAAAGCCCCGCACGCGAACGACGTATCGCACGCGCAACAACACTTAATGCATGGTCTTGACCGACAACACGTTTACGCAATTCATCTTCGATATTTAATAATTTTGATTGTTCTTCAACCGATAATCTATCCGCTGGAACGCCAGTCCATTTTGAAACAACTGCCGCGATATGTTCTGGCAATACAGTTTTATATTCTTTCGATTCGTTGTTTTGTTTTTTGATTTCTTCTTCCAATTCTGGAATCTTTCCATACTGCAGTGCAGATGCTTTTTCATAATCACCATTACGCATCGCAATTGCAACTTCTGCACGCGCGGAATCCAGCGCAGCCATGGCATCAGACAAACCCTTCATTTTCTTTTGTTCATCCATCCATGCCGCAGTCATTTCTTTTGATTCTGCCGACATCTTTTCAATCAAAGATTCCAAATCTTTTAAACGTTTTTTAGATTCTTCATCTTTTTCTTTTTTCAACGCTTGCTGTTCGATTTTCAGTTGCATTAAATGTCTGTCTAATTCATCAAGTTTTTCAGGTTTAGATGCAATTTCAATACGAACACGCGCAGCCGCTTCATCGATTAAATCGATTGCTTTATCTGGTAAAAATCTGTCTGTGATATAACGGTTAGAAAGTTTTACAGCCGCCACCAATGCCGCGTCTGCAATACGCACACCATGGTGTCCTTCGTATTTATCTTTAAGACCGCGCAAGATTGAAATCGTATCATCGACCGTTGGTTCATCTACATAGACCGGTTGAAAACGACGCGCAAGTGCAGGATCTTTTTCAATATACTGACGATATTCATCCAGTGTAGTTGCACCAACACAATGCAATTCGCCACGCGCCAACATAGGCTTTAATAAATTGCCAGCATCCATAGAACCTTCGCCTTTGCCGGCACCAACCATAGTATGCAATTCATCAATAAATAAAATTATTTCACCATTTGATTCTTTGACGGCCTTTAAGATTGCTTTAAGACGTCCTTCGAATTGACCGCGGAACATAGCACCCGCCATCAACGCCCCCATATCAAGTGATAATAATTTTTTATTCAATAAATTTTCAGGCATATCACCCGACACAATTCTTTGTGCCAAACCTTCAACAATAGCGGTTTTACCAACCCCAGGGTTTCCAATCAACACAGGGTTATTTTTCGTTCTGCGCGACAAGACCTGAATAGTTCTGCGAACTTCTTCTTCGCGCCCTATCACAGGGTCTAATTTGCCTTCACTTGCCAATTTTGTAAAATCGGTTGTGTATTTTTCAATCGCCTGTTGTGGTGTTTCTTGAATATCATCTGGATTCATCGAATTACCTCTTTGCTTGTCCCCCGAAGCCTTTTATCCACCGAAGCCTTGGCGAAGGCGGACGGCGAAGGGGGATTTTCTTATTTCACTGTTTATATAGTCGCACTTTTTCAAAATTCAAGATACTGGATGATATACCTATGAAAACAAAATAAAGATATTGCTTGACTTTTATTAAATTATACTGTAAATTATTGCCCAGTAATTAAAGGATTTAAAATGCCACGTGTATGTAAAGTAACTGGAAAAAAGACAATGGTAGGAATGAATGTATCGCATTCTATGCGATTATCGTTCCACAGTGATATTTTGGGACGTGATTTCAGCCTTCGTATTTCGACTGCTGGATTGCGTACATTGACCAAACACGGTGGATTGGACGCCTATGTAATGGCGAAACCTGTATCCCGTTTGACACCTGATATGGCCGCAATCAAAAAAGCCATTGAAAAGAAAAACGGTAAAGCCGAAGCGCCTGCGAAAAAGCCTGTACACAAGCCAACACGCAGTGCAAGATTGGTAAAAAAGGTTGAATCCAAAAAGGCAGCTGCTAAATAACAAGGCAGTTGCAACAGTTCTGGCTCTGTGGTGGAACTGGTAGACGCGCTTGACTCAAAATCAAGTTCCGAAAGGAGTGTCGGTTCGATTCCGACCAGAGCCACCAGAATAAAAAAATCGTCCCTTGCGGACGATTTTTTATTTCTGCGTGTGCTATCTGTGCAATTCGCGACCCGATTTGATACAAATTGAACAAGAGATTAACGAAGTAAAAGATAGCTTAGATTTAATAAACTGATAAAAATTTAATGATATTCAGCATCTATTTTTTTCATTTCTGAAATATAAGATGATAAAATTTTCTGCTCTTCTTTTAACATGTCATATAACATGAAATAAGGCATAATACCATTTGCTTTTAGTTCGTTCTTTTTATATTCGTCATACTTTTCATAAATATCATCCCCTTTTAACATATTGACAAATGTTTCTGAAAAAGTCTTTATGTTCACATTGTCTAAAATAACAGCTCTTGCATAGAATTTTGTAGACACATGAATAAAATCTTGGATTATTTTGGATAAATCAGGATAAAACTCAAAATTAATCGTGTTAAGCATATTAATAAAAGCTTGTTTTACTTCTTGTTCATATTGAAAAAAATATTCAATTGATGTTTGTCGAAAAGATTCAGTGACTAACAATGTTGGTGTATATAAATACTGCAAATCCTGTAAAGAAAACGGTGTTTCCAATTTTATTTCACCTTGAAATTTTTTCTCCATAGGGGTTGTTATACTATGCAAATGGTACATATATTGTTTTATATAGAAAAAAGCAAGATTATGCATTCTCGCTATTTTTTCAGATTCTTCTCGTTTTGCTTTGATTTTATCATACCTGTTAAACAATTTATCCACAAAAACTATCGTAAAAGTTATTCCTAAAAGTTCCGTTGCAATATTACAAATAAAATCAGACCAAGGAAAAGGTTCTATTTTACGAAAATGAAAAAAAACAAGTATAAATATTATAAAAATTGATACTATTGCACTCCACCAAGTTGCACCTATCTTGTTGAAAAGCTGTTTTATCAATCTCAATTATTCAACCCTTTTGCAAAGTGTTTTACATAAAAAATTTATAAGATAAAGATTCTATTAAGCGGATATTGTTTCCCATACAACGATAAATAAGGGTTTTTGTGTCGCCAGGTCTTCTTGATGCAATATTTGTGTCTAAATATTCTTTAATATCATCTTTTAAAAAATCTGTAGTGTCAGTTGACGAAACAATGTTATTTATGCTTAATGATGTATATTCCGGTATAAGAAATGCATTAACTAGATAATCTTCGGTTGTAGCACGAATAATTTCACCTATATCACTTGTAACACCTGCTTCGACTTTACGTTTAAATGCCAATTGCGTATCTGTCTGCTTTGACATAATGTCATTATATTCTCGAATAACGTCTTTGCTGGCGATACATGGGTACGCATAAAACAATAACAATAAAGACAAAATAAGTTTATTCATAATGTACACCTTATTTTTTGGTTTTATTTTTTTTGGTTGGTACATTTTCACCATGTTTCACCAACTCAATAACACCAAGTATCACCGATATTATGTACAAAACTATACCAAATGGTAAAAAAGACATAACATCTAGGACGATAATTAACGCTTTGTATTTTGTGTCGCTGTATAATGCTAATAATATTGGAATAGCTATCATAATCATTGAAAAAAGCAGGCAAATTATTAATGCAAATAATGTACCAGTTCCAGAAAGATTAAGTTTATAAGTTAAAGCACCACTTGTATATAAAGCCATAAATAGTGTAAGTGGAATCGGGTATAATAAAGCCTTTTTAAACATGAACAAACCCCTTATATTCAGTTAACGACTTAAAAATATTGTAGTATAAAAAGCAAACGCTTTCAATTATAAAAGTTCAAATATGCCGAAAACTTGCCTTTTTTTCAAAGACCAACTTTCGAATTCGCTAGAAACATTAGAAAACCAAACAAAAACCGCTCTGGAATCTGTGCAACAAAAAATCGTCCTAAAGGGACGATTTTTTAATTATTTCTCCACACAACGCTTTCAAATAAACTTTCTATTTTTTGTTTTAATTCATCATCATTAAAAAACTGTTCGCGTTGTGCAGGGGTTGTTTGACGTGCCTCTTCTTCATGATAAGGCGTATATTTTTGCACTGCGAAATTCTTAACACCCAAATCAGATGCAATTTTCGCAATTTCCAACAAATCTTCTTTGCTAACAAAGCGCGGGTCGCATGTTGTACGCACTTCCAATCCATGTCCGGTAGAAACCCAAAATTTCAATGATTCAATCATACGGTCATACGCAATATCTATTTTTGTTAAATCTTTGTAGTGTTCTTTTGTCGCTTTGAAATCAAGACCAACCCAATCAACAATATCGACAACTTTCTTTAATAAATCCGGATAAAAACCGTTAGTGTGCAAACCAATTGAAAAACCAAGTTCACGAACACGTTTCATATAATCAATCGTTGCGTCTGCCTGCATCAGCGCTTCGCCACCGGAAAAGACGATACCTTCCAGCTTGCCTTTGCGCGCGGCAATCCAATTAAATACTTTTTCGGGGTCGTATTCGCCCTGCTCTACCGCTATCAGATGCGAATTTGAACAATATTCGCAATTCAGTGGACAGCCTTTTAAAAATAATACAGCGGCCAATTTCCCAGGATAATCTATCGTTGTAAAGGAAACCAGGCCGCCGATTTGTAATTCTTTCATAAATCATAAACCCTGATTATGCAGCCATCTTTAACAATTCAGCATGACGTGCACCCGCGGTCAAAGAATTTGCTTCTGTAAAGGTTTTTCTTTCACAGAATTCAGCATATTTACCAATGTTAAAGTTTTTCACTGGTCTGATATAACCCATGGAACGTGAAAAAGTTTCGCATTTTGTTCTTTGTTGTGTTTGTGGGTTCATGGTTTCCTCCTTTCCTTTTTTGTTTTTTCTTGTTCCCCATAGCATTTGCGACGGGGAATTTATTCGTGATCGCCACATTTACATTGACAATCGTTATTGTTTGCCGCGATTTCTGCATCACATTTTGGACAGAAATCGTGCCGTCCTGGCAAATAGCCGTGTTTCGGACAAATTGAAAATGTAGGTGTCAATGTCATATATGGCACTTTGTAATTTTCAAAAATTGTACGAACAATTTTTTCAGCCGCTTCGCCAGATGAAACTGGTTCGCCCATATAAAGGTGCAACATTGTGCCGCCTGTATATTTGCGTTGCAATTCTTCTTGGTGTTCAAGGGCGACAAATGGGTCGTCTGTGAAATACACTGGTAATTGAGTTGAATTTGTATAATAAGGCGCATCTTCTGTTCCCGCAGTTAAAATATCAGGGAAATTCTTTTTATCTGTTTTTGCGAAACGATACGCACAACCTTCTGCTGGGGTTGCCTCTAAATTATACAGATTGCCTGTTGTTTCTTGGTAATCAGCCAGGTTAGTTCTGATGAAATCCATCACTTCCAAAACCAAGTTTTTACCGAATACTGTTGCGATGTTGTCTGTGCCGTTTGTGAAATTCATAACCATTTCATTTGCACCGTTAACACCGATTGTTGAAAAGTGATGATTCCAATTACCCAGATAGCGTTTTGTAAATGGATAGAGGCCTCTTTCCATATTCTTAGAAATAATTTTACGTTTGATTTCCAAAGAATCACGCGCCAGATCCAATAATCTTTTCAATTCACGCAACAATCCTTCGCGATCGCCCTTGTGAGTGTATCCAAGACGCGCCAAGTTAATTGTTACAACACCGATAGAACCTGTTTTTTCAGCAGAACCAAACAATCCACCACCACGCTTTAACAATTCACGCACATCAAGACGCAATCTGCAGCACATAGAACGCACATCTGTTGGGTTCAAATCGCTGTTCAAGAAATTCTGGAAATTAGGTATTCCATATTTCGCAGCCAAATCAAACAAAGGTTTTACATTTGGATGTTCCCATGGAAAATCGTCTGTGATGTTGTATGTTGGAATTGGGAAAGTAAACGGACGTCCCATTGCATCGCCTTCGGTCATGACTTCGATAAACGCTTTGTTAATCATGTCCATTTCGGCCTGTAAATCACCGTATGTGAAATCAACCATCTTTTTACCAACAAACGGACGTTGTTCGCGCAAATCCTTTGGACAAGTCCAATCGAAAGTAAAGTTAATAAATGGTGTCTGTGTTCCCCAACGACAAGGTACAGAACAATTAAATACCAATGTCTGCATTGCATTCTTTACATCTGCATAAGACAATTTATCTATGCGAACATAAGGCGCCAAATATGTATCAACCGACGAGAACGCCTGGGCCCCTGCAAATTCGTTTTGCAAAGTTCCCAAGAAATTCACCATATGTGAAATCGCAGTTGCCATGTGTTTTGCAGGTTCGCACTGTAAATAGCCCGGAACCCCATTGAATCCTTCGTACAACAATTCACGCAAAGACCAGCCTGCACAATAACCGGTCAACCAACCCAAATCATGAATATGGAAAGCCGCAGTTTTATGTGCTTCTGCAATTTCTTTTGGATATATGCTTAACCAATATTCAGCGGTCATACGTTCAGAAGAACGCAAAATCAAACCACCAATGGAATAACCAATATTCGCATTTTCTTTAACGCGCCAATCTGCTTCGGAAACATAGCCATCGATAACTTCTACTGCATCAACCAACGAATCACGAATTTCAGCACGTTTTTGACGATATATTATATAAGATTCTGCTGTTTTATAAGCGTGCGAATCCATCAAAGTTTGAACAACTGTATCTTGAATATCTTCGACATTTGGTGTTTGGCCGGCATATTTTTTATCCAATCTTTTCAAAACATCTTGTGTAATCTTGACAATATCAGCATCCGAAACTTCGCGGGTAACCGCCACCGCAGATTTAATTGCTTCAAAAATCTTTTTTGCATCAAAAGGCACTGTTTCACCAGAACGTTTCTTTATCGAATCCAATTCGCAAGTCAACGTTGATACAACTTGAATTTTTGTTTCGTTTTTATCCCCGGCCATTTTTTACCCCTTATCTTGACAAAAATACTATATATAGTGTCTTTTTCGTTCCTTAAGACACAATATACAGTATTTAAGTTGAATTCTCATTATAAAAAATTTAACTTTTTTTTATTTTTCTGCTTGCTTTTTTGTGTTGCCCATCAACCGCGGCTTTGAAGCTTTTTTTATCAGACCGATTCGGGGCATTTTTATATACTAAATACCGTTTTGTGTCCATTTTCACCAAAAAATTTATAAAAAAACGATTCGAAAACATAAAAAAATCAAAATATAGATAAAATTTTGCCGATTCGAATCAAGATATTGATTTTTATATTATATCATGTTGATAAAAGGCACTTTTATCGAATCGATATGAAAAATATTATAAAAAAAAGAAAATGGGATGATGGGACGACCCAAACAAAAAAGAATAGATTCGTTGCGAAAGCCACCATCCCATTGATATTCTCTCTCTTCTCTGCTTTCGCATAATGTAATTTTATCATAAAAAATTATTTTTGCAAAAAAAAAGAATGCCGCGTGGGCATTCTTGTCCAAGAAACAAGGTCAAAAAATTTTTAATTACGATGTCTGTTTTCGTATTCGCACGTTGGTTTGTCGCCAAAAACCCATATAAACAGCCATATCAACGCCGCTAAACCGATAATCGCATAAACAAAACGTGACAATATTGTCATTGGGCCAAAAAGCCAAGCCACTAAATCGAATTTGAAAAATCCGACCAGCCCCCAGTTCAAAGCCCCGATCAAAGACAAAGGTTTTAAAACATAATGTGTAAATGCACCCATTTTTTTCTCCTGTGGTTAAAGTGTTAGTCATTTAAGACAAAACGATTATATCGCAATCAAACATATAATTCCGCAGGAACGGTTTCACACAAAAAAACACCCCACTGTCGCAGGGCGTTTTTTGTGTTTACGCAAAATTTATTTTTTGCGTGGGAATTTAACCGCTGCTTGTGCAGCCGCAAGGCGCGCAATAGGCACGCGGAATGGTGAACAAGATACAGAATTAAATCCAACCTTGTGGAAGAATTCTACTGATTCAGGATCGCCACCATGTTCGCCACATACACCCAAGTGGATATTTTCACCCTTGGTGCTGCGTGCTTTTGCAACAGCGTCTTTAATCAACAGACCAACACCCAATTGATCAACGGATGCAAATGGATCTGCGACGTAAACGCCACGTGCACGGTATTCATCCAAGATTTTACCAGTATCGTCACGCGACATTCCCAATGTTGTTTGTGTCAAATCGTTTGTTCCAAATTCAAAGAATTCACAACTTTCTGCGATTTCGTTAGCCAACAATGCTGCACGTGGCAATTCAATCATTGAACCAACATGATATTCAACACTGTCGCCTGTTTCTGCGAATAATGCAGATGCTGTTGCGTCGATAACAGATTTAACGATATCCACTTCCTTTTTAGAACCGACAAGTGGAACTTCGATTTCTGGATGTACGCGAACGCCAGCTTTCTTGCATTCGATAGCAGCAGACAAAATCGCGCGTGTTTGCATTTCGCAAATTTCAGGATATGTAATCGCCAAGCGGCAACCACGATGTCCCAACATTGGATTTTGTTCTTTCAATGCTTCACTGCGTGCCTTTACGAATTCAACAGATTTGCCAATGTGTTTTGCCAATTCTGCCATGTCTTCTTCGGTGTGTGGCAAGAATTCATGTAAAGGCGGGTCAATCAAACGAATTGTCACTGGCAGACCGTCCATAATTTTGAACAATTCAACAAAGTCTGCACGTTGATATGGCAACAATTTGTCCAGCGCAGCACGACGTCCCGCTTCATCGTCAGCCAAAATCATTTCACGCATATCTTGGATACGGCTTGGGTCAAAGAACATGTGTTCTGTACGTGCCAGACCGATACCTTCGGCGCCAAAATCACGCGCTTGTTTTGCATCTTTTGGTGTTTCTGCGTTTGCTTTAACTGTCAAAGATTTGATTTCATCAACCCATTTCATCAATGTGCCAAAATTACCAGTCAATTCAACAGATACTGTTGGAACTGCGCCTTCGATAATTTCACCTTTGGCACCATCAATGGAAACCCAATCACCTTCGTGGATAACCGCGCCAGATGTTGTTTTCATTGTTTTTGTGTCATAGTCAATTTTGATGTCTGGGGAACCAGATACGCATGGTGTTCCCATACCACGTGCAACCACAGCTGCGTGTGAAGTCATACCACCACGTGCAGTAATAACACCTTGGGCTGCATTCATGCCCGCAATATCTTCTGGTGAAGTTTCAACGCGGATAAGCATAACTTTTTTGCCTTCTTTTTTCCAGGCTTCCGCATCTTCTGCGTTAAATACAGCCTGACCAACTGCGGCACCTGGGGACGCAGGCAAACCAGTCGCGATAACTTTTTTGTCTGCTTTTGGATCCAACATTGGATGCAACAAGTGATTCAATTGATCTGCACCAACGCGCAAGATTGCTTCTTCTTTGGTCAGCAAGCCCTCTTCAACCATTTCTACTGCCATACGGACAGCAGCTGCGGCTGTTCTTTTACCATTACGGCATTGCAACATCCACAATTTTTTGTGTTCAATTGTGAATTCCATATCTTGCATATCTTTGTAGTGTTGTTCCAATTTATCACGAACATCAACCAATTGTGCATATACTTCTGGCATTGCTTCTTCCAAAGATGTACGGCCAGAATTATCTTTTGCCATTGGCTGTGGTGTACGGATACCAGCCACAACGTCTTCACCTTGGGCGTTAATCAGATATTCACCATAGAATTTGTTTTCACCAGTTGCAGGGTCACGGCTGAAACATACGCCGGTCGCACTGTCATCGCCAGAATTTCCGAATACCATCGCCTGAACGTTAACAGCGGTTCCCCAATCGCCTGGGATATTATTCAATTTACGATATGTGATTGCTTTCTTGGACATCCAAGAACCAAACACAGCGCCAATACCCAATTTCAACTGTTCCCATGGATCTTGTGGAAAAACTTTACCGATTTTAACACCGATTTCTTTGAATTTTTCAACCAATTCTTTCAAATCGTCGGCTGTCAATTCTGTATCGACTTTATAGCCTTTGTCTTCTTTCATGCGTTCCAAAGTGTGTTCAAACAAGTCAATATCTGCACCCAACACAACGTCCGAAAACATCATGATAAAACGACGATACGAATCGTATGCAAATCTTTCGTTATTTGCAGCCTTTGCCAACGCTTTCACTGTTTCATCGTTCAAACCCAAATTCAAAACTGTATCCATCATTCCAGGCATAGAAACACGTGCACCTGAACGAACAGATACCAACAATGGATTTTCGTTATCTGCGAATTTTTTGCCCATAATAGATTCAATATGTGCAACACCGGCCTTTACCTGATCCATCAAATCAGACGGATATGTTTGACCGTTTTCATAATAATATGTACAAACATCAGTTGTAACGGTAAAACCCGCAGGCACTGGCAATCCAACCAAATTCATTTCTGCCAAGTTAGCACCCTTTCCGCCCAGCAGATTTCGCATATCTGCACGACCTTCGGCGGCACCATTTCCAAATGTATAAACCCATTTATTTGCCATGGTATCTCCTTTATAATTAAGTTTATGTAAGACCGGCGTATTTTGAAAAAAAACAATCATAAATGCAAGGACAAAATCATAAATTTTTGTTTTTCATAAAAAATACAAATATTGACAAATGCTGATAAATTGGGTAATCTTTCCGTAGTTGAGTCTAAGGTTAAGAAAAAATGAAAGCAATAACAGAAAATATGTTCATTAAAAACTATAAACGCATGTGGCCGTACATCAAGCCTTTTTGGGTACGCGCAGCGTTAACAGTTATACTGGCGATTCCGGTAGGTATGTTGGATGCGGTAATTGCATGGGCTATAAAGCCATTCACAGATGGGATTATGACTGAAAACCCGATATTTCCAGCATGGTTATTACCTATTGTAATTGTAAGTTTTACTACTATCCAGGGCGCATTGACATACATTGTCGGCTATTTAAACTCTTGGGTAGGTGGCAAAATTACGAATTTATTAAAAGCAGATTTGTTTAAAAAATTGCTTACATTTGAAACAGAATTTTTCACATCTAAAAACTCTGGTGATATTTTGGTTAAATTCAGTGGTAACGCAGACACTGCATGTGCTGGATTATTAAGCAACGTAAAATCATTTGTTCAAAAGTTTTTTACTTCGATTTCTTTGATATTCGTGTTGTTTTATAACTCGTGGCAACTTGCGTTGGTATGTGTGACAATATTGTTGTGCGCGTTTTTGCCTATGATATCCTTGAAAAAGCGCATCACACCAGTATTGAACGAATCCATGAAAGTTGGTGCTTATTTAACAACAAAATATACCGAAACGTATGCAGGGAACAAGACTATTATTTCGTACAATCTTGAACAATACCAGAACCACAGATATTTAACTGTATTACACGAAACCTTTGATTTGGGTATGAAGTTATTCAAAAGAACACAATGGTTGACACCTGTTATTCACATAGTTTTATCTTTTGGAATCGCGTTGGCTTTATGGTTTGGGTCATATTTGATTTCACACGGTCAGTTGACTACTGGTGGATTTGTGTCTTTCTTGACATCATTAATCTTGCTGTACACGCCAATTAAAGCGTTAAGTGGTGATTATAATTCGATGATGCGTTCTTTCTGGGCGATTGAACAAGTATTTGATGTATTAGATTCAGAACCAACAATCAAAGATTCACCAAATGCGATAGAAATGCCAAAAACACACAAGCAAATTAAATTCAACGATGTATCGTTTAATTATCTGCCTGACGTTCCAGTGTTAAAAGACGTAAATTTGACGGTTAACAAGGGCGAAACAATCGCGATAGTTGGTAATTCTGGTGGTGGGAAAACAACATTGGTAAACCTGTTGCCACGTTTCTATGATGTATCAGGCGGTTCGATTACAGTTGATGGCACAGACATTCGTGATTTCACACTGTATTCTTTGCGTCAAAACATTGCTGTTGTGTTCCAAGACAATTTCTTGTTCGAAGGAACAATTCGTGAAAACATTATGCTGGGCAACGAAGACGCAACCGAAGAAGAAGTTAAACGCGCAACCAAGTTGGCTTATCTTGATGAATTCTTGAAAACATTGAAACACGGTCTTGATACCAAGATTGGCGAACGTGGAATAATGTTATCTGGTGGACAACGTCAACGTGTTGCGATTGCGCGTGCATTTTTAAAGAATGCGCCAATATTGGTTTTGGACGAAGCAACATCTGCATTGGACAATAAATCAGAAGCTGTGGTACAAAAAGCGATTGAAAACCTGATGCACGACAAGACAGTGTTTGTTATCGCGCACAGATTGTCCACAATTCGCAACGCGACCAAGATTATAGTTGTGAACGACGGACAAATTGTAGAATCTGGATCACACGAAGAATTGTTGAAATTGGAATGCGGCGCGTATAAAACATTGTACGAAATGCAATTCAAAACCAAAGAAGAAAAAAAATAAAAAAGGTCGCATTTGCGACCTTTTAAATTATTTCTTTGCGAAAATATTTTCAGGTGTATTTATATTGCACACACCGATAATAAAATCAATCAACGCCCATATCGCAGTAATCCACAACCCGATTATAGTGCAAGTTATTAAAAACATAGCGATTCCTGAACCTGTTTTGCCTGCATAGAAACGATGGGCCCCAAAAATGCCCAAGAACCAGTTTAACAACAAATACACGCCGATAGATTTAGAAAAATCATATTGTGCATATCCGCATTTTGGGCATGCTTTTGCTTTATCAGAATGTCTTGCGCCGCATTCACGACAGTAAATCATAGCCATAATTTTTTCCTTTTGTTATCCCAGGATTTTTTTCACAACACAATGATTATATCACAATACACTTGTTTTTTGCAAAAAAATGTTCTAATCTGGCAATTAACCCTTTTTACAAGGACAGAATAATGATAAGACCGATACCGATATTGATTGAAAAAAAAGAAACGAATCTTCGCAAAGATTCAAGCAACCCAAATTCATTAGAAATAGAAAAAGCATTTAACTTTTACCTTAAAAATTTGAAACCGCTGGTTGCAAAGACAGGTTCACAGCAAAAAACTGGTATGCATGGGCTTGATACACACACAAACGCTGTTGTTTTTCGCGGCATAGACTATTCATTGCACATGGGATATGATCCGATACCTGTTATTTTTGCATGTGCATTTCATGATATGGCGCGCACAGAAGACGAAGGCGACACAGATCATGGCAAAAGGGCTGTTCCTATGGCGATAAAGATTATGAAACAATTCCCATATTTGCTGGACCCAGAAACACGTTTATCGGTTTTATCTGCGGTTTTGAATCATACAAACGGACGAACTGCGCAAGATTACATTTCTGCATGTCTTTGGGATGCAGATCGTACACGTATGGCATGGTATTACGGTTACGATGACAAGTTTTTCAACACCAGTCGTGGCAAATACGTTGCACAACATTGGAAAAAATACATTGAATTCCAAAGATTTTGCTTTCCGAAATTGACCTGGTCAAAGCAATATTAATTCTCCCCTTGGGGGGAGTACGGTCGAAGACCGGGAGGGAGGTGTTCTCCCCTTGGGGGGAGTACGGTCGAAGACCGGGAGGGAGGGTTAAAAAGTTATTGCTTTTTTTTCCTGTATTTCTTATTTTTCATTTATGCATGATTATAATAAACAACTTAAAAATTTTGCCAGGATAAATCGAAAAGCAGGGAACCTTTCCGAAGCATTACTTTGGAACGAATTAAAACAACGAAAAATGGGTGTGCAATTTAAACGACAACGTCCAATAGGAAACTATATTGCTGATTTTTATTGTTGTGAAAAGAAACTGGTTATAGAAATAGATGGTTGGTCGCATGATAATAAGTATGAACAAGATAAATCGCGCGATGAATATATGGAATCTTTGGGAATACATGTATTAAGAATATCTGATAAAGATGTAAAACAAGATATGTCAAATATTCTGATATGGATAAAACATAATATTGATAATTTGTGAACCCTCCCCCGTCACCTTCGGTGCCACCCCCTGCCAAAGGGGGAATAAAAATTCTCCCCTTGGGGGGAGTACGTCCGCAAGGACGGGAGGGAGGTGTTCTCCCCTCGGGGGGAGTACGTCCGCAAGGACGGGAGGGAGGTGTTCTCCCCTTTGGCAGTGGGGGCAAAAAAAAGGTGGCGATGCCACCAGAATAATAAATAACTGAAAAACTTATTCAACCCAAATATCCGCACGCACAGAAGAATTTGCTGGGTTTTCTGGATCAACAGGAATAGTAGCCACCATATCAGCAACCTTGTTAACCGCCTTAAGTGCCGCATTATACGCACCCTTTACATAACCAGCAGACGCTGTATAACTATCTGTAACACCCGCCGATTGTGCCAATGCATATTTCGGTTCAACACTTGTTGTAACATTTGCATTTGCCGCCGCTGCGCCCGGTTCCGTATTCAAAGGGTAAAGAACCGGATCCGCAAACACCGGTGAAACTATTGTAAAAATTGATAAAATACAAAATACTTTTTTCATGGTTCAAACAAAATATTTTTTATTATATTAATCTTTTCCCGTTGGCTGAATGATTGCACAAAATTGTGCAATCATTCAAACGGTTTCTATTATTCTTGACCTTCATATTGAGATGCAGCAGAATTAGGATAATAACCACCAACAGAAACAGCTGTAGAAGAAACGGAAGTTGAACCCCATTCTTGCATAATTTTGACTGATGCGTTATTGATAGTTGCAACAGTACCTTCTTTTGTTGCGTAATTACCCATACCTAAATCGTCAATTGCATCATATACTGCCTTTGCTGTTGCAAGTTCTGTATTTGTTGACGCAGAAGAGATACTTGATGAAACTGCATCTGAACTTATTTTTCCAAATGTAACTGCTTTATCTGCGATTTTAGCTGTTGTTACGTTGCTGTCTAAGATCTTAGCCGTTGTGACTGCGTCATCCGCGATTTTAGCTGTTGTTACGTTGCTGTCTAAGATCTTAGCCGTTGTGACTGCGTTAGCTGCGATTTCATCTGAACCAACTGCACCTGTTGCGATTGCTGCTGATGTAACTGCGTCATTTGCGATTTTTGCTGATGTAACTGCGCTTGTTGCCAATTGAGCTGTATCAACACCGCCATCTTTGATCTGAACGCCACTATCACCAATAGAGATTGTAGAATCATCAACAACAACGTTGATTTTATTATCATTGTCGATATCGATAGCAGAGCCTTCAGTTAAAGTCGCAGAGGTAATTTTAGTATCCAAACTATCATAAACTTTGTTAACTGCTTTGATGGCTGCATTATAAGCACCCTTTACGTAACCAGCAGATGCTGAATAACCATCTGTCGCGGTGTCTGCCGCCTGCAAAGCAAATTTTGGGCTAACATTAGTTGTGACATTTGCATTTTCTTCTGCTGCAGATGGATCTTTGTTAACATCACCTGCGGCTGCGTTTGCCATCATTGGGGACACTGCAAAAAGTGCAACCAATGAAATTCCAAGTATTTTTTTCATGTTTTCCTTCCTTTTTTTGGGTTAGTTTAGTTTGTTTTGTTTGTTTAATGAAACAAGAAATATTTCACGAATAAAACATTTCTCATTTCATCAAACCTTTTTCGGGGTTGGTTGCGCTTTCGCGCAACCCCCCAAATGGGTTTTGATTACGATTATTCCGCAGGGGCATTCTCTAACGAAACCAATGCGGATGTTGCTGCACCCCATTCTGTGAATACTCTTACACGTTTATTACCGGCTGCTGCGCTTGCTGCATTTTGTGCTGCTGTTACAACAGCTTTTTCTGTTACCAAAGCTGTATCGGACGCGCCGTTGATTGTTGAACTGATATTTTCAGCTTGAACAACAGCTGAGCTAATTTCAGAATCACCCGCCAACAATTGATCTTGTTTTGCATTGATAGCACCAACTATTGTTGTTTGACCTGCGGCAGAACCATCCAAATCATCTGTATCACCAATCAACGTATCGACACCGTTGCCAACACCACTTACAGCGGAATTGATTGCTGTCAAAACTGCTTTTTCAGTTACCAATGAAGAATCAGAAGCTGTAGCATAAGAAGACACTGCGCTTATGGCATTTGTACCGGTTGCTGTTTTAACAGCTGTCTGGATGTTTGAGTCACCAGCAGTCAATTGATCTTGTTTTGTATCAAACTCTGTATCCAATGCTTTCAAGTTTTCAGAAACAGTGTTTCCCGCAACAATCGCGTTATAGGAACCTGACGCAAGCGCATTAACTGCTGTATCATCAATCAATTTATCGATTTGGTCTGCAGCAGATTTATATGCACCCTTAACATAAGATACAGATGCAATACCTGTGTCTTCTGTCACAGCTTGACCATTATTATAGTTAATCTTGCTCACCGTACGAGCAGCCTCTGCCATCATAGGTGTAGCAGCCAAAAGAGCTACCAATGATACCATAGAGATTTTTTTCATTTTTCCTTCCTTTTTTTTTGTGTTGTTTTGTTTTTTGGTTTTTTTCCAATTTCCTTTTTTTCAGCTCTTATTATATCACAAATCAAACATCACTCCAAATGTTTTTTTTGTTATTCCAAGAACCTTATTCCCAAGACGTTTTCAGTTCCATTCCATCCCACACGGCAACCCCGTTCTTTTTGGTAAAGACATAGATTTTGCCGTTTTCAGGTGTAACATTCAAACCGATTTCGTTGTTATTGTTAATTATTATGCCGTTTATGCCGCTGTACGATGGAACATCTATGGCGTTAACCGCGGATTGCAAATCTGCAACATCTTTGATCAAACCAGACGAAGAATCACCAATAGCGGTTGCGTTTTTCTGGACATCTGTATAAACATAACTTAACCCAGTATCGACATAGTTCTTGGTCGCCAACGATGTTGGTTCATTCGCAGCCGATGCCACATCTGTAACCATCAACATTATCGTCATTAAACTAAGAAACTTTATCTTGCTCATCTCTTACTTCCCGTTTTTAGTCATTATTTCCTGCTGCTGCCTTGATTGCATTAAAGTCATTTGATGTGAAATCGTTAACAATCTCTACATTTACACGTTTTTGTGTTCCGTTGTCGTACACAGTGTCAACGTCTTGCTTTAATTCGTTAATAGCACCAAAAGCATTCTGGGCAGTAGTGTTCAATGTTACCGCAGAATTTTCAGTACCATCATTACCATCAACCTTTGTCAATAATTCATTAATCCCATCAAAAGCGTTTTGTCCGTCGGTATGTAATGGATTTTTTACCCCTCGAAATGTCGGGCTGTTCTTGTCCGTATCAAAAGTGTATAATTGATCACGCACCTGCGCCATAGACTGGCTAAGGCTTTGTCCTTGAAGTTTTCTAAACGCATAACTCTGAACCCAGTCTTGTGTTGCTGTCGTATCAGCAACAGAAGGACAAACCGCAAGCACAGCACAAAAAGATGCAATAAAGAATTTTGTTTTGTTTATCATTGTTCTCTCTGTCTATTTTTATACTTTTTCCTTACTAAAAACCTTTGGTATTAATCACATGGTATACATGCCCACTCTAATCCAGGACAGGACAGATCGCATTCTACATAATTGCCACCGCCCGAGCTAGATCCACCGCCAGATAAATTGATTGCAGGTTCCCACGAATAACTTAAAGCATTGTTATCATCAATAACGAAAGAATGATAGACGCCACGCTGTGCCATAATAGCCTGTGCTGTAGCACTCAGCAGACGCCAGAAGTTCTCCTTGCTCATCGATGGACAATGCCAGACGTTCAACTCGCTGGAAGCCTCCATGTATTTACTCCGCTGGTTCTCAATAGCGTTGTTAACCATACGGTCAATATATTCCTGATCAGTAGTCGCCATCCCCTCGTCCTCCAGCTATTGATGGTTGTTCATAGTTCTTTGTAGTCACCTTAAAGAAACGCGGATAGCCGCCCGCCATCGCAAACTGCAGATATTCAATAGCCGTCTCTTCCTTATTTTCGGCCAGGTTCTTCAGATGAATAAGAGCTGCATACTCCATCCGGCTCTTCATCCGCTTGTTATGCTGCTCCAAAAGATATTCCTTCCATCGTTGCCAGGCCTCTTTGAAAGACTCTGATTTCCATGGTGTTTCCACTTCAATAGGTTCAATACTTTGGTCGGCCTGCTGTTCTATCTGGTCGCATAGCTTTTCAGCCTTATCCTTCATGTGGTCCCATTTACGGACGAAATCCTTAAACCTCTTTTCGGTAGCGGGAGGCAGTCCGCCGTTGATGAAAGCATTCAGTTCGTCGTTAGCATCAGATAACGCTTGCCAGAATGGGTTCATCAGTGTCTGTAAGTTGTTTTCTTGTTTCATAATCTCTATAATTTTACTGCTGCAAAGGTAGCTAGTCACGTTAAACGCCTAAAAGACTGCCTTTTCCACCTTCAGGTCAGTCCATGCAGGTTGCAGGCAGTCTTCAGTTCTTTGCATCCAATTAAGCAGCAGCTTCTTGGTTTTATAATAAGAGCGGGGAGCAGAGACAGCC
>CACZUD010000009.1 GCA_902784345.1 uncultured Pseudomonadota bacterium
GATATAAATAATATTCGCGGTTCGTGGGCTGGTGCGATGGGGCATTTCCAATTTATTCCAACAACGCTGGCACAATACGGTGTTGACGGCAATGGTGATAACAGCATAGATATTATTAACAGTGTTGGCGACGCAATGTTCAGCGCTGGAAATTACCTGAATAAGCTGGGGTGGAATCCAAACGAACGAATTGCGCGTCGTGTTATTTTGCCGGCTGACTTTGATTTGTCTTTGTTGCGGGGCGATGTTAAGAAGCCTTTGACTGAATGGGCGGCAATGGGTGTTGTTAATCCAGATGGCACGCCAATTCCAACGAACAATATTATGGCTGGGTTGGTTGCGGATGTCGCAGCGATTGAGTCAGCACGTGCAGTGGCGGCGGAAACAGCATCACCCGATACCGATGTCGCGCCAATGCCGGTGATAGAGGCGTATTTAGCATATCCAAACTTTTATCGCATAAAAAAGTGGAACAGTTCGAATTGGTATGCAATTGCCATTGCCGAATTGGCAGACCGGTTAAAATAAAAACCGTCATCACGACGGTTTTTTTATTTGTTGGTTAGTCTTTCACGCAAAACCTTAAGATAATCTTTATATTCGTCTTTCTGGTTTGTACGACCGAAATTATGGCTGTGAATACGTCTGTCACAAGTCACAAAATCTGCGTTAGTAATGTGCAAGCCAGTTTTTGCCATACGATTTGTCATATCAATAACGTCGCCAGTAATAATATCTTCGCGAAAAGGACCAATTTTATCAAATACTTCGGTTTTAAAAAGGGTTGAACCGGTTAAAATACCGCGAAACGGTTTGGGCTTACAATATTTGGCTTCGTCGGGCGTATCAGGCGAACAAAAATCTTTCAGTTGCGCCATAATAATATAATTATCTGGCGATTTTTGCATTTCGTCGTAAAGACGACGCAAAGCCCCAGGGGTTAACTTATCATCTTGGTCGATAGTCAACCAATAGTTACCCCTGGATTCACGAATGCCGATATTTTTAGCGGCAACTTGTCCCCGGTGCACATCATTAACAAGCACCTTGACACCCATTTCGCGCGCAATTTCAGCAGTTTTATCAGTAGAGATATCATCAATCACAATAACTTCATGTGGAAAGTCTTGGGCCTTGATACTTTCAAGGCATTCCCGAATATACTTTTCCCCATTATATGTAGGGATAACAATAGAAATTAAATCTTGCATGATAAACATCCTTTGATTTTTTTATTTATATTTTCAAATACTACATTTTTTTGTAACTTACAAGATAATAATCTTGATATAACTTATGATAAGTGCAACAATTCAAATGTCGAAAAAAGTTATCATGAGAAATATTATACAAAACATTAGAGAAACTATTTGTAAAAGAAGGGGTGGACACCTTTCCAGTTCTTTGGGCTGTGTTGAAATTTTATATGCATTGTATACAACTGCAAATATAAACAAAGACAACATCAAAGATTTTCAGAATAGGGATATGGTCGTTATATCAAAAGAACATTGTCGTGTAGGTCAGGTCTGTACATTGGCACATCTTGGTTTAATCGACAAAAAACTGCTTGATACATATTTGCACGATAATGGAACATTGGGGCATGATATATATAATTTTGTTGCAGGACCCCAAGTTTCAGCAGTTGATTATGGTACAGGCTCACTTGGGCATGGTGTGGGCGTTGGTATAGGACTTGCAATGTCCAATCCAAAAAGACTTGTTTATGTCCTTGTTGGTGATGGCGAATTACAGGAAGGATCGTTATGGGAGGGGTTTTGGTTTATAATTCAACACAATATTAAAAACATAACGATTGTTGCTGATAGAAATTATATGCAAATTGATAATTATACGAAAAACATTGTTGATACATCTTCGAATATGGAAAATATTATGGCGGCAGCGGGTTTTGATGTTTTGAAATGTGACGGCCACGATGTCAAAGAAATACAGAAGGCTTTAAAGGCAAAAAACAAAAAACCAAAATTTATAATCGCTGAAACCATAAAAGGTAAAGGTATGGAATTCTTGCTGAACGAACTTGGATTTGCACGGTTTCATCATTCTGTTCTGGATCAGGAATATATCACAAAAATTTTAAGGAAAATGCAAGGTGAAAAATAATTTTAATGTTTTATGTGAATATTTGAAAAATATATTGGTTCAAGACGAAAGAACATACCTGTTCATTGCGGATGGTTTGGAATCGTATGTATTGCAAGATTTTAAGAAAACATGTCCAAAAGAAGTTTTGCCAAGAATTATTAACGTTGGTATTTCTGAACAAAATGCGGTATCTATGGCGGCTGGATTAGCATTTGGGGGTAAGATACCATATGTTGTTATGTTTGCGCCGTTTATGACTATGCGTGCCGCAGAACAGATAAAATTAGATATGTGTTATTCTAATGCCAATGTGAAACTGGTCGGAACAAATGCGGGTTTTTATGGTACATCGTTGGGCGGATATTCCCATTGTGCTTTGGAAGATATCGCGGTGTTTAATGCACTGCCTCATGTTCAAGTTTATAGTCCTTCTCCAAATGAAGACGAATTTAAAATTATACTGAACAATGCACATAAACATAATGGACCTGTTTATATCAGATTAAATGCAGCAGAAGCAGAATTTGATAACAAAAATTATGATGTCAAACACCAAAAAATATCCGAAGTAATTAAGGGTAAAGGCATCGCTATTATTGCAACTGGTTATGCGGTAGAAATGGCAAAATTATTTGCATCCAAAATTCCTTCTAAGATGTCTGTGTATTCTGCACATTGTTTAAAACCATTTGACGAAGATGGTTTGCATAACATTATAAAACATCATAAAATAATATTCACAATGGAAGAACACGCGGCTGGTGGTTTGGGCAGTATTGTTTCAACAATTATCGCGAAATCTGGCGCGAAAGTAAAATTTATACCTGTATATTCCAATAGCGATAATTATAATTGTGTGATTGAAAATCGTGAAAATATTTATCAAAGATTTTTGATGGATTTAAATTCCTTTGTTCAAAAATATATTAATTTTGTTGTGAACAAGAAAGTATTGTTTTTTAAGCGTCAAGGGAAAGTGGACGCCGAAAACAGAGTTATGACATCATATAAAATATTTGGTATCCCAGTATTGAAAAAATGTCCGCGATATAGTTTAAAGAAATGGAGGCCGCGTAACAACTATTATTTATTTAGTATTAGGATTATTTAATTAAAAGCCGGCAATTTTTATGCCGGCATTTTTATTTTCTCGTTTGCGTTTTTGTCTGTTCTTTCAATAAAATCCAACTGCTTTAATAGTGTATTAAGCGGCAAGCGGTGCTTGTTTGACAAGAAAAACAGATTCTTTTTGCTGTGCCATGACGCACCCATCCAGTGTACAGAATAAGTGTCTGGTGTAATGCATTCGTGCTTAAATTCAATATCAAAATGAAAAGGATTAAAATATCGTGGTGGATACACCACAATATCATCATTTTGAACGATTTTATCTAAAGAAGGTTCCATGCCATACAAAGCCATCAATTTGTTTTTGAAAATCTTAGTGATTATAAACTCTGGACTTTTCCAAATTTCATCTTGATAAAAATCAAGCATTGCTTTTAAAATTGGATGCCTGGCTTCAGCACCAAATACCGCCATTTCTGGAATATTGTTCAGGCAATTTCCAATAAACATTTTATGCTGTAATAATGGACTGAAATCTTTATAAACGGTAACGTCAGTATCAAAATAAACACCGCCATGATCATGGACAGCCTTTACGCGCATATAGTCGGCTACAAAAGCCCACATTTTTAAGTCATAAACGGCTTTGAACCATTGATTGTGTTCGTATTCATAATCAAAATCGAACCATTCTTTTGCTTTTTCATTTAATTCGATAATTTCAAAATCAGGCAGTTTATCACGCCAGTTTTCAATGCAGATATTGGCAAGTTTTGATTTTGCCTCGCCATACCCCCACACATAAAATATTCGTTTAGGTATCATTACGCCCTCTTGTTATACTAAAATTTAAATCTTGATCTGGCCCCCAGAAATTATTCTGCATTAAAAGCAGCAATAATTTTTTCAGAAATAATTTTATATGTTTTTTCCCATGAAAACATCTTTGATCTTTCTAAACCTTTTTTTATATAATCTTTTCTTAAATTTTCATCAAAATACATTCTGTTAAAGGCATTCAGTATTTCTTTTTTGTTGTTTGTATCAACTAATATAGCGGCATCTCCGACAACTTCTGGCAAAGACGAATTATCAGCACAAATTACAGGAGTGCCAGCCTGCATTGCTTCTAGTAATGGCATTCCGAAACCTTCATACAAAGATAAAAACACAAAAAACAATGAATTGCTGTATAAAACATTTACATCTTCTGCCTCAACATATCCAAGAGAAACAATATAATCTTTATATTTGTCATATTTATTTCCTAATATATCTTTCAGGCTTTCTAGAAAGTTATCTTTACCACTTCCCCCTAAACAAAAGTACAAATTTGATATATCGTTAGTGTCTACAAAATCAACAAATGTTTGTAAAGTCTGTTTTAAATTTTTTCTTACATCATCTACCGCGCCCATAAAGAAAATATACTTTGCATTTTCTGGTAATACCACCCCGTACTTCCGCAAAACGGCATTTTTATCTTTTTCGTTCTTTAAAGGGGTGAAATCATTTTGAGACGAAATATACGAAACAAATGCTTTATTTTCGTCTAAATTATCGAAAAATCTTAAAAAATCCTTTCTGGTACAGTGAGAATTATGAAAAGTGTACGCATCATAAGGTATTTCAGAATGGAATTTCCAAAAAACACCCTTAAAAAATTCACCGAACCAGTTATACTTTAACAAAGGTAAAGTATCGTGCAAAAAGTAACAGTTCAACAACGAAGGGTGGAAAAATTTCCAATTGTGGGCGGTATTAAAATATACATCATAATTCATTGGGTTAAAATTTGGATTGGAAAAAACCTTGTTTCCTCCTTTTGCACCAACAGAAAAATTCATACAAATACATTTTAAATTTTTTAAATCGGGATCGGATTTATAAAAATCCATATTCGACATTGAAGACGAAAATAACAAAGTGACATCAAAATTTGGGTCTTTTACAAATAATTTTAAGATATTTATACTAACCCAATATATACCTCTTTTGGCTTTTATATCTTTTTGGGCAAGACTGAATATAGTCCCATCAAATAAAATTTTAATTTTTCCACTTTGTCCGAGGGGGCGTATCTTTTGAATCAAATTTGATAGTTTATTATAATCCTGTCCAAATGCTGGTACTTTGGTTGCCCTGGTACAAAATATATCATCTAGTAATATATTCACAAACAAATGTCTTTGTTCTGGGGTGATTTTATAAATGTTTAAATATTTAACAACTATGTTTATATATTTAATATAATCGTTTACTTTTTTGGAATTCCAACTTTCAGAGTTTAAACTTTGTTCCCTGCGCATATAATGGTATTGCGCGCCGTCTATTACCTCTATTTTTTCAGAACAGAATACTGCATGTATTAAAAACACCGGATCTTCCCCGACTAACATTCCTTCTGGAAAACAAATGTTATTTTGTTTGATTAAATTATTACTGAAAATCGCTGTTGTATACTGGCTAAAAAAATGAAACTTATTTTTTCTAATTTTATCATTGAATTTATCCACCGTTATAGAACCATCTATGTGGTGTATCATCAGGTTTGCCCCTTTTACCACATCTGCACTGGTTTCTTTGGCTTTGGTATAAAGTTTTTCATAAAAATCAAGGTCTACAAAATCATCAGAATCTACAAAACCGATATATTCGCCCATGGCTGCGTCTATACCAGTATTACGAGCAACTGCGGCACCTTTGTTTTCTTTGAAATCTATTATTTTTATTCGGTTATCTTTTTTTGCGTATTCTTGTAAAACCGCCAATGAATTATCCGTTGAACAATCATTAATACAGATAATTTCAATGTCAGAAAGCGTCTGGCTAGTCAAGCTGTCCAGACACTTTGGCAAATATTTTTCTGTATTATATACAGGAACGATAACCGAAACTTTCGCCATTATTTTTCCATTTTCTTTTCACGTTCGCGGGTTTCTTCTTTGGTATAACCAATAGAATCTTTTTCTGGGGTCCAACCACTTTCTTCTTTGACTTCGTGGATTGGGTCAGCCAACAACATTTCTTGGGCATCGTTATATTCGTTAACAGACATTTCAAACGCATCTTCATTTGCGGCTGCTTCATCGATATTTGCAGATACATCACCAGCGCCACCTTCAACAATAAGTTCTTTTTCTTTCAATGCTTCAATAAATGTGTTAAGACGTGCTTCTATATCTGCAGGTGCGCCAGCGATACCTTTTAATGCGGCAACAATGTTTTCAATGCTAACACCGTTGATGATGTTTTCAAAGACTGTTGTTCCAAAACTGTTCATACCGTAATAGATACCAGTTTCACTGTTGATTACAATTGCAACACCGTCTGTGATGTCTGCGAACATTTTTGCTTCGTTTAATGTATAATTTGCCATGTTTTATTCCTTTATTTTGTGTTTATTAAATCGATTGTTTCTTTATCGCCGTATTCCCAAACGGATAATTTATATCCGCATTCTGCAGCAAAATCTGGGTTAATGTCAATATTTTCAGGAACATCTATACCGTCTTGAATAAATCCACGATTATTGATAACCTGAATAAGAGTATCAAACTCTTTACGCAGATTTTCATTTTCCGCCGTCATTGGTGCAAGTTTGTGCCATATTTCTTCTGTATCCACACCTTTTAACAAATTCTCATATACGTTTGTTGCGAACTTGTTCATGCTGTAAATCGTACTTGTTTCACTATCCAAAATATTTGCCAAATCAAAAGTTATATCAACCATAATTTTGTCTGTTGGAATGCCCTTGCGAGTATTAAAGTCAAAATCTTTCAAGAATTGACGCAAATATTCAGTGTTCCCCGCAATATTACGGCAAAGATTGAATTTATAGAAATCCATATCTTTGACCATGTCAAACATTTTCTTTATAACTGCATGATTGTTAAGATCGCGCATTTGCATTACTGTAGATTGAATCAATTGAACAATTGCACGACCCTTTTCTTTTGAAGTGCAGAATTTTATACTTGGTTCTGGGTCACTTACAATTTCTGGGAACAAGCACAGGCGGATTGGATATGCTTTTCTGAATTGGTCATGATAATCAGCGATGTTGATTACGTATTTGTCTTTACGCGCATTATTAGAAACAAACTTGCCCTTTAAATCATCATAAAGTTCGTTATACATTGTCGGACTTAAAGTGATAATAGAATAAATCGGATACGATAAAAGTTGACCGTTTTTGTTTTCCAAAATCTGATAATCGTCAGAAACATATTCAAACCCATGCATCATAGCATGTACAGTCAATGTAGATTTTCCGCGCTGACCACGTGCACACATTAAAAGCCCGTTGTTATTAAACCCAATAATTGCACCATGTGCAAGATTTACAGATGAATTTTGAATCAATACGTTTATTTGCTGAACAAACACATGACCAAGTTTTATAAATTCTTCCGGAGCAAAATCTTCTATACCATAATAACACGTTTTATTTGCCGTATCATACGCTTCCACAAAACCACCAATAGAATTTATCACGATAACAGGATTTATGGTAGAAAAATTATTATCCATAAATAAAAGATGAGACGGATATTCTCGTTTTTCCATCAACGATTCAAGACGCATACGGGTTTTCTGTTGAAGAGAAAAACCGGCAGAAACAGCTTTAATTGCGTCGCCAGTATTACCTGTATCCCACACGACAAAAGTCGAATCGTAATGATCCGCATCGTCGCGCAATGTATATGTCAATTGCTTTTCCATAAAAGAAACTATCTTTGACGTATAACACAGAACTCGTATAATTGAAGTTCCCAAATCAATATATTTTGTACAGACCAGCTTACTCTGTTCAGCCAACGTTTTAATTTGTTGTAAATATTCCTGTAATTCGGCTTTGTTTTGTATGTCTATTCGCATTATTTATCTCCGTTTTTAGACGTAAGTTTTAACCACATATCAATCAGAACAGGATGTTGCAACACAAACCATCTGACCTGCTTGGTTGCTTTTATCTTTAAGTATTTACCAAAATCTTTTAATGAATGAACGTCTCGTATTTTTGTGCTTCCACTTTTCGCACGAACATCTTCTACATATTTATAGTAATAAACATCCCAATTAAAGTGTCTTTTGACATTGCGGCGAACAACTCTGCTGTTTGCAACAATATCCGGCACGATACCAGGAACCGCCTTGTTTGCAAATTCTATGGCGACAATCATATAAGAATATGCGCCTGTTAATCGTATATTATCTATAACGATATCCCAATCAATGTTTGGTTTGCTGTTTTTAAGATATTCAAAATCAAACAAATAGAACAAAACACCACGTATACTTGTTTTATTACGAACATTTTTCGCCAAATTCACCAAACCGATAAACAAACTGTCTTCTGTGCATGGAATATAAGTTTCACAACCAAATACTTTTGTTTTTGTTGCACGTTTTTTAAAATTATTGATTATTTCAGTTTTATCATACTTTGATCCAACGTCCAGATACGAATGAATATCTACCACACCTGCTTCAGATCCAGGAACATGTAAATCGATAGAATGATCTTGCTCTTCATAATCATAACCTAATTCCCGCACAATTTCTTTTGACTTTTCATAATCTTCATCATCGAATATAAGTATATCAATATCACCCATACATCTTGATAATTCTGGGCGAAGATATTTCATAAGACCGCCCTTCATAATCATCGGCACTATACCTTGTTCGTTCAATGCGCGAACAATCTTTGTATAGTGAGAAATAAGGCCAAGATTGGCAAACTTATAAAAATTCAACAGCCCTTTTAATCTTGGGCCATTATATTCATTGAAAGTCAAATCTGGGTGTTGTTTCATGATATAAGACAACAACAAAGCCCGATACGATCCTTCTGCTTCGATATCCCATTCAGACAAGAATTTATCTAACTTTTCTTGTGTTAAATTCTTTTGAAATGCCAAATCCAATAATTGTTGATCACTTGGGGCTACTAATTTATCATAATAATACTCGGCAGATATTTTTACAGCATCAACAGCTGTTATGGTCTTTTTCGCCAATGCTTTTTTATACGATTCCAAAATATACTTATCGTCATCTAAAGACATGTTCTAGCCTTTCTATCTTCTTATAAAGTAGTAATATATTGCAAAAATACTTAATAATTGTCAAGAATGTAATACATACATTTAAAAATTTAAATAAAAAATAAAAAACAGCCATTATGTACTATATATTTTTGCTTGATTCCCCTTTTTACATACTTGATTATTTGAAAAAAACAGGGTATAATACAAGCTGATAAAGGTGGATTTAACCTGACTTGTCCTGCCTTATAAATGGACTAAACAAGGAGTTGTTATTATGCTTATTTCCCGTACTTTAATGTTCGCGATGCGCGGTACAACGCCACAATCCACCTTTGGTTCTAGTGCAAAAAACCAAAGGAGTAAATCATGCAAAGAACAGCCGAAGCGGTTTCAATGGGGCACCCAGATAAAACAGCAGATTACATTTCCAGCTACATATTGGACCAAATAATCAAGCAAGATCCCAACGCAAGATATGCCGTTGAAGTTATGATTAAAGATAACACCGTCGTCCTTGGCGGAGAAATCGGCACCAGCGCAAAACTGGGCAATTTAACCAAATATGTAAAAACGGCATTAGCCGAGATTGGTTATGATGACAGGTATTCTGAACTGTGGGGTGATTACGTTATCAACCCTGCGCATCTTAATGTTATCAATTTGATTGGTCTGCAGTCGTCCGATATAGCCCAAGGAGTTGACCACGATGGCTGGGGCGACCAAGGCGTATTTGTTGGCTATGCTTGCCAAGGCGAAGGTAAAATTAATAAGGAATTATTCCTTGCCCGAAAGCTGAACAACGCCTTATATACGGCGGCCCGTCAGTCTGACAATCTGGGCATTGATATTAAGACCCAAATCACATTGAATGATGATAAGATAGAAACCGCTATCGTAGCAATCCCAATGTTACACGACGAAGACCTGACAGATTTTGTGATTTCTGTCTTGGGCGAAAAGCCAGCAAATATCATCGTCAACGGTACCGGACGTTACACATACCATGGTTCCATCGCAGACTGTGGCGTTACAGGACGAAAATTGGCCTGTGACTTTTATTCTGTCGCCTGCCCCATTGGTGGTGGTTCCCCGTGGACAAAGGACGCCAGCAAGGCAGATTTGACCCTTAATGTATATGCACGTGTCTTAGCCTGCGAAAATCTGGCCGATAACGATGAATGTTTCGTTTACCTGTCTTCATGCATCGGGCGTAATGAACTGCCTAGCGGTCTGATAAAGACGATCAAAAACGGTATAATTTCCTATCATGATCTATGGAGCAATCAAAAGCCAAGCATACTGATTAAAGCATACGGTTTAAATAAGCCAATCTATACCAAATTATGCAGCAAAGGTATTTCTGGAATACAAAATTAAAACAGGTGCCGTTTGGCACCTGTTTTACAAACACTTTATTTAATTAAAGATACTATATAAACAGAATACAAAACCAATAAAAATAAACCTTCGCCCCTTGTTAATTTTCTGTCATTTATAAAGAACACCCATAATAATACTGCCGCAATTATGCCCCATGCAGCATCTATTAAAAAAGCATGTTCAAAAGGTATCGGGCTTATCAAACCAGCAACACCTAAAACAAACAAAATATTAAAAATATTCGAACCAATTATATTTCCGACAACTATATCAGAATGCTTTTTTACAGCGGCAACAACACAAGTTACCAATTCTGGCAAACTGGTTCCGAATGCAATTATTGTTAAACCAATAACACGTTCAGAAATATTTAATGCATGCGCAATATTAACAGCAGAATCAACGGTTAATTTTGCGCCCAATACCAATGCCGCGACACCAAAAAAAACAAACAATATCATTTTTATTGATGACAGATTTTTAATTTCTTTGTTTTCATCTTGTTGTTTTTTTGCGACAACAAACAAATACATCAAAAACAGCAAGAACAAACCGAATAAAATCGAAGCACTGCCACAATATACTGCTCCGTATTGCCATCCTATAAACATTAACAAAACCGATATAAACACTACAAAAGGTATTTCACAGAACACTGTATTTTTTTTCACATATAAATTCGTAATCAGCGCACTGACACCCAATATCAACAAAATATTCGCGACATTAGAACCAAGTATATTTCCAACACCCACCCCAGCAGCACCTTGCAATACTGAAGAGATTGATACTGCTGCTTCGGGCGCACTGGTTCCACAGGCAACAATTGTAAGCCCTATTACAATTTCTGGGATATTAAGTTTTCGTGCAACCGCGCACGCACCATCCACCAAAAGATCTGCACCTTTGGCCAGCAGAAAAAAACCGATTATTAAAAGTATTATGCTTAAAATCATTCTCTTAACACCCTTCAAGGAAAATACTAAAATAAAACGCCTGATTTAATCAAGCGTTTTAATAACCTATTTTATGTTTTGAACAAGTCCTTTTTGAATCAACGCTGTACGTAAATTCGGATAATGTTCAACTTTCTCGCGCAAATCATGATTATAAAGGGTTGAATTATTGCTTATCATCACAACAGGTACAGATTTTTTAAGACAACCTTTTATAACATACGGGGAATCATCAAAATGTATATCTGGTTGCAATTCTTTTAAAATGTCGGATTTAAGACCCGCTTTGTCGATTACTTGATTTAAAGTACATTTTATACCAGCACGTCTTAATTGTTTGAAAGATTTTTCAGGTTGTTTCAACAAACGCTCTGTCACAAACAAAACCTTTACGTCTTTTTGTTTCATCAAGTTGTTTAAAATTTGTGGTATTTTTTTATCCAAAACAGGCATTGTGTACAAATAATCACTGGACCACAATCTGATCAGATTAAGACAAACTTCTTCTTCATAAATTGTATCAATATCCCATGAAGTCTGTTTTTTATAATCGCATCCCGCCAAACGGAATGCCTTGTTGTAAAGAGGTCTCATATTAAAAATAACACTGTCCAAGTCAAAAGTTATAAGCATGTTTTTCTCTTTCTTTTTATTTGTTTAGCTTGGGAACTCTACTACCCCAAACCGCAACTGTCAAACTATATTTTTCTTTAAAAACCTAGGCATTTAAACAATTTGTATAAAAAAGTATTTTTTAGCATAATTTGCGTGTGAATTTGGGTATTATAAACAAACATTTTGTTTTCCAATTCAAACATTAAGTAAAAAATATCCAAATTCACAAATTTTTCTTGATTTTTGTTTTTTTTATGTCAAAATATTCCCCGAACGCAAAAAAATGAGTTCTGGAGGCATAGCTCAGTTGGTAGAGCAAATGACTTTTAATCATTGGGTCCAGAGTTCGAGTCTCTGTGCCTCCACCAAAAATAAAAAAGACCGCGAAAGCGGTTTTTTTTATTTTTGTGAGCAACAAGACGAGAATCTCTCGCAACGAAGTTGCTAGTTTGACTATGAGTTTGTGTTTGCAAACGACAGTGCAGCGAACACAATACGAATGCGGCGCAAGCATTTATGCCGAGCCAGTCTCTGTGCCTCCACCAAAAAAATTGACGACCTTTTGGTCGTTTTTTTTGTGGCACAGAGACGAAGAACGACAGAGTTCGATTGTTTAAAAAAACACTTAACAAATCGTGTTTTTGTGCTATATATGTGTTATGCAAACTAAATAAAAGGGGACATAATGATAACAAACAAAGATTATATATTGATAAGTCGCCAAGGGATTTTTATAGAAGGAAAACCAGCGAACAAATACAATGATCAACCAATTGCTAACACTGATTATATTGAAAAACTGTTCCTGTACCCTGATCTTAGAGAAATCTCTGAAATCCGTGCTTTACAATCCAACACAAAAGGTAAAGTGTTTGAAGCCGGTGATCCCAAACCTTCAAAAACAGGTCAATATGTTTGGATACAAGTTGTTACACCATATGGGGTATCGCCTTGGTTTTTCCGTTTGGACAATGGCAACCTTAAAAACACTGCTGCTTTGTGCGCGTACCAATGTGCATGGACAGTAGGACAATATCCAAACTGGGTTAATCGCTTGGTAAATGCTGCAAAAGCAGCAGCAGCAAAAACCAATGTTGCTAATACTAACACTGTTCGCACACGTTAATTGACTGTTTACAAAAATATGAAACCGCCGAAACCGGCGGTTTTTTTAATCACAAACACAAAAAAGCACTTGTCAAACTATATTTTTGTATTACGATTTGTATCATATCAACAATGAAAAGGTAAAAAATGATATATAAAACCGTCGAATCAATAACAGAAACGCCAGAACAAATGCATATAGTCGTTCGTGAATTGAACAAAATGGGTAAAATGAAAATCGTCAGCGACTTAGAAGCCATGGGCGGCATAATTTTGTGTGTTGACTCCAAAAAAAATATACCAGAACCAGCAAGACAGAAAAAAGCCATATTCGCAGAATTGTATCTGACAGAACTTGGTTTTGGAACAGTGTATAATTTTGTAAAAGACGGCAACGAAAAAGGTCTTGTGGCAGCAGATATGTGGATTGAATATGATTTGCATAAAAAACCATACACAATAAAACGCGCAAATCTGCAAGAAATAAAGTCTTTGCAAGACTTGATAAAAAATACAGGTGTTAAAATCAAAGTTGCACGTACATTTATTGATGCAAAAGGTATGCACGAAGAACGTGTTCATAACACAGAATTCAAACAAGCGATTGCAAATTATTTGAAACAGCATCAAAAGTAAAATTAAACAAAGAGTGCAAGATGAAAGAAACAGAATCTGCTTTGCAAACCATTGAATTATTAAAACAATATAAATCTGCAAAAACCAAAGCAAAAAAAGACAGCATATTAAAGAAAATAGATAAAACAGACGAATATGTAAGCTTATTATTGGAACAAAATATTGCACCAGAAGAACTTATTACAAAAATTACTAAGGCCATTTCACTGGATAAATATAGACCAAAAAACTTGCCTTTTATACTGTTTGCAATGGACAAAGACCTGGACTATATAAACGGTGATTTTGATACATTTGATCAAAAATTAAATCATATGGTAAAAAACAAAGAAAACCCTGAAAAAATAAGAGAAGAATTCAAAACAGGGATAACAAATATATATATGTTGGCGAAACAATTCTCTGCTGACTGGATGCGAAGATTGAGCAATCACAAAGATTTGGTGGATACTGCGCGCAAGGTTGAAAAAGAAAACCTTGTTGATGCAAAAAAACATTGGGTAAACAATAAAAAAACAGCAAAAAATTACAGAGAAACAAGAATCATTGTCGCATATAATAAATTATTTAACGCACTGACAAAAGATTTTTGTAATGATCATGATTGTATAATTGATACAAAATTAGTGAAAGATTGGACCACATCAGATAAAAAACCATACGATTTAAGCGTGTCAGGTTTTCAATCAAGATCTTATTCTTTAAAGATTCCTAAATCCACGCCTGAGGCCAAGATAAAAAAGATAAAAGAAGACTTTATCAAGAATTATGAAAATCACCCTAACTCTCGCAAAGAGTCTTCTATACGGATAAACTTCAGAGATTTTGCATATAACAACAAACCAGAGAATTTGTTTTACGTTTTGATGTCGGTTTTTGCACACGAAATGCACCACGCATTAGATTTTCAACAACCACGACAAGGTGCCCTTGGCCCGCAAATAGAACAAATTGACGAAAAAATATATGTAACACGTCAACAAAACCAAAGGGCATATTATGCATCTGCGACAGAAATAAGTTCTTATATAATCCAGCAAGAATTACTTAATCAATTAAAGAAAACAAGATTTTAATTTTTTTCATGACGAACATTTTTCTTTCTTTTGGTATAACCAGTGGCATAAAACCAATCATCTATCATTGACAGCGTTGTTTCAATATATCGTGCAATTTCTTTCGGGGAATTGTGAAATTTATATTCGTTTAAAATCTGGTTTAATTCTTGTGCGATAAACGACAAAATCTGTGTGTGCTGTGGATCAAGAACTTCGATTTTGTCTGATTTATAAAGCAAATCTTCAAGGTTATCCAGTTGCCGACGAATGCTACGAATATACTTCGCGTCCAGATTCAATTTCTTGTAATTCAGATTTATATCTTGCATTGGAACTTCTATGCGTTTAAGACCAATTATGTTTTTCATATCCGCCAAAATCTTTAACAGATATCCGTCCAGAACACTTATAACTGCAATATGCTGATGATTGTGCATGCGACGCGTTATAAGAAAATTCGAATAATCATAAAATAAAAACACCAATGGAATTGCCAGCAACGAAGCCGCCACATTATTCATCAAATCTATCCAGTTTGGATCGTGCAAGTAATCTTTAGAAATATCAAAGACAAATACTCCGCCCGCAATAGACAGAACATAAGGTATAGTTTTCAAAACAAAATTCACCAAAAACATGACAATAATTATATGTTTTTTTCGCAAAATGCACACAAGAACAAAATCCCAGAAAAAAGCCCCCTGCCCCTTGAATTTTCACTGTAAAAGTACTATAATTATCGTGTTGGGTGGCGTAATATTAACAAAAGGTAAAAGCATGGAGCAATTGCAGAAATTTATAAAGAAATATTTTAGTCTGTTGAACCTGCGTAATATGCCGGAGCCGGTTTTTGTGCGCTATAAAAAATATATCAAAGACAACGATTTTCCAAATAAAGATGTAAAATCTTGGAAAGATTTGATGAATCCTGGCACAACCACATGGCAAAATCTGCCTGATTTTTCAACATTATCAGACGATGAAATAGATTTGTTGTTTAAGGATTTATTGCAGACATTTGATGCGATGAATTCCCACAAGCGGTCTTTATCCCAAGATTCAAAAGATTTTGTGGTCGCACATTATGGACAAAACAAAACATTTTCTGTGCCAAGTATCCCTGCTGCAGACAAAACACATATCATACAGTTGTTAACTTTGGTGAACAATGATGAAGTTCCTGCATACCTTAGCTGGGATGAACAACCTGTTATCCAAGAAGTCTTGGCTGGCAACAAAGATGTAAACAGTGGAACAGTTAAAAGAATTGTATTTAATGTCATCAATCAAATTAAACAGGCACAACAACAAGGAAACCTTACACCAGAAGCCCAAAATAAATTGGCTCCACTTAATTTAAACAGTATTCAAACTGTTGTTAATCAAGAAATTCAGGTTACGCCTGCGGACAGAGCGAATTTACGCAATTCTGGTGCCAAAATATTTGAAACTCTGTTCAAGAAAAAGAAAGTTTTTGAAGATTTTCAAAAACATGAAACTGGTGAAAAATTTGTTTCCGAACAGATAAACGAAGCACTTTCTAATACAGATTACACAGGAAAAATTAATGATAAAAATTATGTTCCTGCAAAATACGAAGACGAACTGAATTTCAGACAAAAAGTCGAAGAGAAACTTGAAGACACCTATAACGATGTCCTGAAAAAATATTTAACCTTACATCGTGCAAATCTGTTTATAAAACCACAAGCCAAAGCGATATTCAATGCACTAGACAAAGCAGAAATAAAACCAACTGACGGAATTGAAAAAATTTTAAAAACAGCCAGTGATATCTCTGGCAAATTAAAAGGCAAACAACCGTTTGATGCCGCCGATCATTTCAAATGGATGACAGATAAGCTTTCTGATTATCAGAAAAATGGCATGGGCAAAGCAATAGCAGGCGCTCTGCGTAATGGTCATCAGATGCGACATATTGTTGAACAATTGATTTTCGATGCTGTAAAAGAAGGCAAAATCAAAGAAGCAAAAACAACAATGGAAGTTTTGTCTGTTATGCAGTACGGCTTGTTCACATCACGCACTATGAACGCCATCAACAAAACAGATATGACGATATTTTCTGATGGTAAATTGTCTTGGAATAAAAACGAAGGCATCAAAATGGTTACTGGTGCACTGGACAAAACCATAAAATTTGGAATCCAAGGCATTGGCTATGCCGCAACTGCCGCAACAAACAAAATTCGTCGTATGGGCCGTACTTTTGATCATTCTGGTAAAGTAAACGACAAATCAGAGGCCCGCAAAGCGGAACTGGTTCAACAAAAAGCAGATTTTTATGCCGAAAAGGTCCGGAAAGACGCTGCATACGATGCAGAAATTCAAGCAAATGAAACCACACGCAACGGGACAGGAATAACAGATATAAATGTTGCACACAACAACCTGACAGCGGGAGAAAATTTTGAAGCCAGACGCAAACAAGTTTTGGATGCTAGACAAGCCAATTTTGATGCATTAGAAGAAATCGAGGAAAACCACCACTTAAGAGAAATCTTACAAAACGACCTAACCGCACTTCAAAATAATGCTTATGTTTTGACAAACGATTTACGTGCTATGCCAGATCCGTTAACAAATCAACTTGACGTTTTACTTGCAGAACAAAAAAGACAACAATTAAATCAAACGATGCAAGAAATTCAAGAAAAAACGAACAACATAAACGTGATTAATTCAGCATACGCATCTGCTGGCACAACTTTGGATGCTGAATACAACAGAATTCACACAATTACCCCACCTGCGACCCAGGATCTTTATGATCTCACCCGTATGAAACGCGACAATGCACAAAGTGCTTATGATACACAAAAACAAAGTAATGATGATTTAAGGCAAAAAATCGACGAATATGAAACAGCAACTGAAAATATCAACACCGCACAAAGACAAAAACAAGAACTGCAAAATGCTGCAAACGAATGGGATGATAAAAACAAAAACGATTATTTGGAATTGATGGCGTATTGGGACTTCTTGCAAAGCGGAAATACAAAAAGCCTGTTTCATCTCAGCACCAAGAAACTGCAAAAAAAGATGGATGCTGGCAGAATGCAAACGATGTTGCAAGATTGGAACCGACAATACGCGGCTTGATTTTTATGTCGATTTGTGATATAATAAGTGCAATTCGGACGGCGTAAGATCGTCCGTTTTTATTTTCCAAACATTTTAAACAAAAGGATTAAATATGACACGAATTCTGCAGATTCGTCGCGGCACTGCCGCAGAAAATGATAATTTTACCGGAATGAACGGTGAAATAACTATGGACACAACAAACAAGACTGTTCGCGTACATGACGGCGAAACGCTGGGTGGTTTTGCCCTTGCGCGTGCTGATGCTGTCAGCGCTGCACAAGAAGTTGAAAATTTTGATATAACTTCTGTTGCCGCCAGTTTTTGGCAAAATCTTTTTTCAACATATCAAACGAATGAAATTCACACAAAAACATCTGTATTGATGACTGTGGCGAACAATGTAACTTTTTACGATGATTCTTTTTCAGATTTGACAGAATTACCACTTTACGCACGCGCTTTTCTGGTGTGTCAAGAAAGTGATGCCGGATACAGCGAAGGCGACGAAACGCCTGCTTTTGGAATCGGTGATTATGTTTCGCCGGCGGTTTATACTTACATTGGAGATTATATCTTGCATGTACGACTTTTTGCGGGTTCCCAGACCTTTTGGGTTCCCCATAAAACGACAGGTGTAAAAACTAATCTAACCACCAGCAAGTGGAAATTAAAAATCGTAGTTTATTATTGAAACAATTAAAATCATTTGCTATTGTTAAGCCGTAAAAATAACTTAAAAGGATAACAAATGTACATACTTGCTTTGAATTGTGGTTCGTCTTCCCTGAAATATCAGGTGTTTGATGCAGAAACTAAAACAGCCATCGTTGGTGGAAACGTTGAAAAAATCGGCTTGGCAGATTCTTTTGTGACTCAAAAATATCCCGACGGAAAAAAGGATAAAAAAGTTACAGAAATGAAAGACCACAAAGAAGCATTAAGTGTCGTTATGCAAATGTTACGCGACGCATCTATTGATATGAATGAAATCGGTGGTGTCGGACATCGTGTTGTTATGGGTGGCGACAAGTTTGCTTCTTCGGTCGAAGTAACTGACGAAGTTATTAAAACTTTGCGTGAATTGACACCATTGGCACCTTTGCACAACCCAAGTGGTATTTTGGGCATAGTCACTGCACAACAGTTGTTACCAAATGCAAAGCAAGTTGCTGTTTTTGATACTGCATTTCATCAAACAATGAAGCCTGTGTCTTTCCGTTATCCTGTACCAAAAGAATGGTACACAGAATTGGGCGTACGCAGATATGGTTTCCACGGAACGTCTCATTTGTATGTTTCAAAGCGTGCGGCGGCAATGCTGGGCAAACCAGCCAGTGAATGCAATTTAATCACTGCACACATTGGTTCAGGCGCGTCTATTACAGCAATTAAAAACGGTGTTTCCGTAGATACATCTATGGGGATGACACCAACCGCTGGTTTAATGATGGGAACACGTTGTGGTGATATTGATCCATCGATTCCATCTTATGTTGCAGACCGCAAAGGTTTATCAATTGAAACAGTTCAAAACGAATTGAATAAAAAGTCTGGTTTGATGGGCGTTACAAAATGCTATAGCGACGGTCGTGATGTCAAAGAAAACCAAGACAGCAACGATGACTGCAAATTGGCATTGGAAATGCAGGCACAAACAGTAAAGAAATTCATTGGTGCATACATGGCAGAACTGGGACACGTTGACGCATTGGTGTTGACCGCAGGTGTTTGTGAAAATGACGATTATATGCGTGAAAAATTCTGTGAAGGGTTGGAAGAATTAGGTATTAAAATGGACAAAGACGCCAACAAAAACATCAGCCGCGATGTTGCAGAAGCAGTGTTAAGCACACCTGATTCACCAATTAAAATCTTTAAGATTGCAACAAACGAAGAATTGGTTATTGTCGAAGACACTTTGGCAATAATGAACGGCACATATAATGCCGACCATTTGAAAATGGCATATTCATTTGCAAAATAATTAAAGATTAAAAAATTAAACCGGCGGGAAACCGCCGGTTTTTTTATTGCATATCCCAAGGGTGACATGATTTATTTAAGGATAGGTTACGGGTATCATAATCACCCTTGGGATATGCAACTTGTTTTCGTCCACCGT
>CACZUD010000010.1 GCA_902784345.1 uncultured Pseudomonadota bacterium
GATTTTGACGGGTTCAACTTTGTTCAAAAAAGAAGTTTTTGATAAAATTGGGCCTTTTCGCGACGATATTATTACTGGCGATGTTATTGATATGACTAATCGTATGGCAAAGACAGGTTTGCATATTACTAATCTTGATTTTGTTGCCTGCGACAGACGTATTCACAGCCATAATTTTGGTCGTACAAATCAGAAAGATGAATATAAAGATTATTTAAAAGTTTTGCGAGAAAGATTGGCGGCGGCAAAGAAATAATTTTTTTATCCATTAGCATCTGCACAACCAGCGCCATTTTGGCGCTGTTTTATTGTATGCGGAATAATTTCTTGTACGTCATATAATTTGTGATAATACCAATATATTTTCTAATAATAATTGAATTAAACAACAAAAACAATTTGTAGGTGCCTGCTAAAATTAAGTGGTTGTCCAATCTGGTTCAGAAATTTGAACATCGGTCGTGTAAGAAAAGTATTAGATTTGCTTGACCTTGGTAAAAATGTTTCAAATTTAATGCAGTGTCTATCATCAGAATCTTTATAAAACCCGCAAGAATCAGGGGAAAATTGATAAATTCACCATTTAAAGCTACTGACACACGGATTAGCAGAGATAAGTAATTGAATATAGCGTATTTTTTAAGTTCGCTGTGAGCGTGGCTTACAGCCGATTTTTCGTATAATTTTTGTATAAGTAAAAATAGCGGTATAACAAATGTATAATTTTGCGATTGTATTTTGTTGGAACATAATGCAAATATATCCAATGTTTTCCGTGGGTTTTGGCGAATTTTCCGTAATTTTGTTTTAATTTTTTCCGTTTGATTTTTATGCGATTTTTTGCCTTGTATGAATTTTGGATAAAACCCGAAAAATTGGGATACTGTGCGATACATTTTTATGCACTTGTATAACAACATAAAAATTTTTCGCCTGTATAAAAATTCGCCAAATCCGTATAACATCGCGTATAGCAACTGTATAATCCAAAAATATATATGCCATGTATAAATTCATGCAAAATTGCAAATATAACGAATGTATAAAACAGTTTTAGAAATTCATACACTTTTATGAAAAATTAGATATAAAATCCATTTTATCAAAATAGTCTTTTCTGAATTTTTCTAAGTCAAATTGCGTTGCTGTGTCTATATCTGCAGGTGGTTCTTTCCAAGCTGCATCACGTTTAGAGTGCGTTATTACAGCCACTCTACCATTGTTTTGTGCCATTGATCTGGTTCCTGTTTCGTTATCCTGTATCTCAACAAGCCAAGTAAGCGGATGTTTTTGAGATTCTTCCGCCACAAAAAAACGATCTACATTATCATGTATAATGACGATGTCGTTTGGTCCGTTAGACCCTATTGTTGAAAAACCTCGTATTTCTGGAACTTTTGGAATTAGATCACGATCTAATATATCAAACATTGTATCTGCTTCGTCCTTATAAACAATTCTTGCAATAGAAGCATCTGTTTTACTTGTGTTATAAATATGTTTTAATAGACCCCCATGTTGACCATAAACTTTATTGGAAGAAGATCGTAATTTATTGTATATTTCCAGATTGAATTCATGTAAACACGTCAAGAACACTGCTAAATCGGAGGAATATAATTCATCACGATTTAAAATATATTTTGAAAAAAGAGCCAATCTGTCACAAACCTGTTCCATTTGACGTAAAGAAAATTTAAACCATATACTGTAAGCCGAGAAATAGCGTTTTATAATTTCTTCTGATGTTTGACTTTTGTTATATTCCCGTTCTTTTTGTAATTTTGGATCATGTGTCATATGTCGCATTTCCATATCCTTAAGGACGGTTTTGAAAACTAAGTCTTTTTTATTTTCTTCGATTTGTTTAATAACTGTTGCTAAACCAGATTTTTCATATAAAAAATCGGTAAATTTTACTTTGTCTGGAGCTGGTAATATAAACGAATTATTTATAAATTTGCGTTTGTAACCATCAAAGTTTTTTGTTCCAAATAAAGTTTCTACAGAATTTTTTAATTGCTCCTCATCAATAGCCAGGACAAATACAAAGCCGGGTATATCAAAAAAGTGTTTCAAGATTTCTAAAGTTTTAACGGCATAATCCGGACGGCAACGATCAAGTTCGTCTATTATAATAACAACAGGTTTATCAATTGTTTTTGCCCATTCCTTCAGGAAGTTTTTTAGTTTATCCAATTCTGTTTCAAGTTGTTCATATTCTACATAAATGTCCGGTTCTTTTAGATTTTGTTTTAATTGTTCGTTGCATTTAACGGCTTTTTCTCCATCAAAACCGATTTCAGCGATATCGTGAATGTTTGCTTTCATAGAAAATCCGGCCAGCCCTGATTTACACCAATTCAAAATTTTTGTTGGTATAGGTATCTTTTGGTTCGTATTTTTTGAAGTGCCGTACGTTTCCTGTAATTTTATCAATATAGGTACCAAGGGGTTTTCATAAAAATCCATTTTCCATATATTTAACATAGATACGGGTATACCGTCTTGCTTTAGAACATCTTGCAATTTTTCACAAAAAAATGTTTTTCCAATGCCGAATTCGGCAGAAATAGCATATACTTTTGAACTGCCACCTTCGGTAAATTTCTCTTGTTTCAAGACGTTAGCAAAACCAATGACATTTTCTTTAATGTCAAGTTTGTCGTCTGTCCATATATCCTTTTCTAATTCTATAACTTCTGCCATACTTTGTCCTTTTTTAGATATTATAGCTAGATTCCTCAATATATCAATATCATAAAGGCGTTTGACAATGTTTCCTTGACATTATCCATTATTTTGGGCTACCTTTTTCACAAAGGAAAAGAAAAAATGCCGATATTGAAATGGTTAACCAGAGATGAAGATATAAAGAAAGCCGGAAAAGCAGAATACCGGTTGTTGAAAGAAGAGCCAAAATATAGTTATGGCGATAAAGATACAGATAACATGATTATACATGGTGATAATTTAGAGGCATTGAAAGCATTATTGCCATTCTACGCAGGTCAAGTAAAGTGCATATATATAGATCCACCTTATAATACAGGCTCAGCATTTGAGCACTATGATGATAATCTAGAACACACGACATGGTTGTCAATGATGTATCCTCGTTTAGAATTGTTGCGAGATTTATTAAGAGAGGATGGCTGTATTTTTATTCAAATAGATGATGAAGAACAGGCTTATCTGAAAGTTTTATGTGATGAAGTTTTTGGTAGAGATAATTTTATCAACATGATTTCAGTAAATATGAAAAATATAGCAGGTGCTTCTGGTGGAGGAGAAGATAAGAGATTAAAGAAAAGCGTTGAGTATATTTTGATTTATGCAAAAAATTATCAAGTTATAGAGGCATTTAAGCCAGTATATTTATATTCTCCTATATATAAATTGGTTGAAGATTATAGAGATGCAAAAAAAAGTTGGAAATATACGTCAGCTTTGGTTGACAAGGGAAACAAAAAATATATAGCATCAACTGTAGATGGTGATGGTAATGAAATAAAAATATACGAAAGAAGTGGATATTCTATTAAATCAATCAGCAGCTTAATGGAAGAATATTCTTTGACGGAAAAAGAGGCATATAAAAGATTTGCTCATTGTTTATTTCAAACTGCCATGCCACAAAGTTCAATAAGACCAAGAGTCATGGCAAAAGTCCAAGAAATTGGTAGTTCAAGTGAGTTGTTTTCGATAGAATATATCCCAAAGACGGGACGAAATAGAGGTAAAGTTTACGAACAATTTTATAAAGGGGAAAGTTTTAGATTATTTGCATGGCTCAAGGATGTCGCAACAGAAATTAACGGCGAAATATGTAAAAAAGATTTACTAGGAACATATTGGGATGTTGTGGGGGAAACCAAGAACCTTACAAAAGAGGGCAATGTTGTTTTTAATAATGGTAAAAAACCAGAAATGTTGATTTCGCGCATATTAGAAATGGCAACCAAATCTGGTGATTGGGTTCTTGATTCTTTTTTGGGATCTGGAACAACCGCAGCAGTGGCCCATAAAATGGGACGCAAATATATAGGAATAGAGTTGGGAGAGCAAGCCACAACACATTGCCAGCCGAGATTAAAATCGGTTATTGATGGTGAACAAAGTGGTATTTCCAAAGCAGTAAATTGGCAAGGCGGCGGTGGATACCGTTTCTACGAACTAGGCGATACGATATTTGATGAAAATGGTCAGATCAATTCTGGTATTACATACGAACAATTATCCGCACATTTGTGGTTCTATGAAACAAAAAAACCATTCAATAAACCAAAACACAAATCCACCGTATTGGGCGTGCACAAAGGCACAGCTTATGCGTTACTATATAACGGAATTTTGCGTGATAAACGTGTTGATGGTGGAAATGTTTTAACCAGTAAAACGTTAGATGTTATAAAAGCGGACTTAGGTAATGCCGAGTATGACAAGTTGATTGTTTATGGCGAAGCATCACGTCTTGGAACAACACGTATGCGTGAAAATAACATAGAATTCAAACAAACACCTTATGACATAAAGGTAAAATAATGCAACTAAAGAACTATCAAATACAAACACTTAATGTGTTACAGAAATTTTTTGAACAGTGTCGTATCACTGGTCCAAAGGCAGCTTTTACAAACATAACATCTGATTTTGAAATAGCTACACGTTTAGGTGCATTAAAGTCTGACTATGTTGTATGGGATAGTATAAAAAACACACCAAGAGTGTGTATAAAAATACCAACAGGTGGTGGAAAAACCATTGTGGGCGCACACGCAATCAAGATTGTTGCTGATACCTGGTGTGAAACAGAAAATCCTTTTGTTTTATGGGTGGTACCGAGTGATTCTATTCGCAGACAAACGTCAGAGGCATTAAAGAATCCTCGTCATCCATACAGAAAAGTATTAGATGAGCAGTTTAATGGCAAAGTCAGAGTTTTTGACCTAGATGAAAAATTTAATATCAGACCATCTGATGTTGAAAATGGGGCATGTATTGTTGTAACCACAATACAAGCTTTCAGACAAAGTAAGACAGAAAAGTATAATGTGTACGCACACAATGAAGAATTAGAACCTCATTTCACAAAGATAATCGCTACACCATCGATGGATTTAGATGACAAAGGACAACCAAAGTTTTCTTTTGCGAATTTAATCAATCATTTACATCCGATAATGATCGTTGATGAGGCACATAATGAGATATCGGTCTTAACCCAAGATACTTTTGGTCGTTTGAATCCTGCGGCAATTGTGGAAATGACAGCAACACCGCAAACAAACAATAACACTTTATACAATGTTCGTGCGGCAGAGTTGAAAGAAGAAGAAATGATCAAACTGCCTATAGAATTACGTGAACATGAAGATTGGGAACAGGCAATAACAGAGTCAATAGCTAAGCGCAAAGAATTAGAAGATGCGGCAGCAAATGAAAAAGATTATGTCAGACCAATTATTCTTTTTCAAGCACAAGACAAAAATGGCGAACATAACGTTGAGTCGTTGAATAATTATTTAACAGATGTTATGAACATTCCAAAAGAGGAAATAGCTATCGTAACAGGAGAGCAAAAAGAGCTTGATGGGATAGATGTGTTTTCAAAAGATTGCAAAGTGAAATACATCATCACTGTTGAGGCATTAAAGGAGGGCTGGGATTGTTCTTTTGCTTATGTTTTGTGTTCTTTGGCAAATGTTCGTAGTAATACAGCGGTAATCCAGTTGTTGGGGCGTGTAATGAGAATGCCGTATGCTAAGAATCGTAAAATCTCTGCATTAAATAAAGCATATGCATATGTTATGAAAGATGGTTTCGCAGGTCAGGCAGCAGAAGAATTGGTGCAAGCGTTGCAAAAACGTGGTTTTGATAGTAATGAGGCGCAGAGTGCAATACAACAAAAGCCGGTGGAAATTCCAGGATTGTTTGGGCGTCCAGAGCAAAACAAGATTGATTTAGACAAACCATTGGATGGGCTGTTTGTTCCACAAACAATAAAACTAGAAAATAATAATAAAACAATTGTCTTCACAGATGAAACGAAACAGGAAGATGTTGAACTGTTGTGTCAAAATATGACAGCGACCAAGGCGAATGAAGTAAGAACAAAGTTTTACAATTTTCAACATGAAGAAAAAGAACAATCATTTGCCGCTCAAAATAAAGAGTTCAAAGTTCCTACTGTATGTATCCAATTTGCAGAACAAGACAGTTTTGTGTTGGCAGAGCCAGATATTATTTTTGAACAATCTGATTGGAATATAGAAGAGTATGCGAAACCGGTATTAACTCCAGCAGAATTTTCTATAGAACAACAGGGAACAGGATACGTTATAGATATTGACGGGAACAAACTGGCATTCACAGCATCCAACGAACAATTGACAATGGATTCCATTGAGGTAGAAAGTTGGACCGCTGCAAATTTGATACATTGGTTAGATTCAAGATTGCATCAAGATGATATTCCACAACCAATTATGGTGGAATGGTTGCGTAAACTGGTGGAATATTTGCAAAATGAAAGACGCTTGCCGATGGCTGAACTTATGATGGCAAAATACGCATTGTTGAATAAGATTAAGGCAAAGATTGATGCGGCACGTCAAAAAGCTCGTAAAGATAACTTTAATCAATATATGTTTGGTCGTCCGGAACGTGTAAAATTGGATTTCGATTTTGGTGTAGAATTCAAAGATCATATGTATGATGGATTACCAACATATCATGGCAATTATAAATTCCAAAAACACTTTTTAGGTAGTACCAAAATACCAGTTATGGATACAGAAGAAGAAATAGAATGTGCAAAGGCAATAGATAGTTTGCCGAATGTGGCATATTGGGTACGCAACGTTGTTCGCCATCCAAATTCTTTCCGGTTGCCAACAAGCTCAGATTATTTTTATCCAGATTTTGTTGCGCTGATGAACGATGGTAGAATATTGGTTGTTGAATATAAAGGTGGGCATCTTTTAAGTACTGACGATACCAAAGAAAAAGAAAATATAGGGCAATTGTGGCAGAAACAATCAGACGGCAAAGGTGTGTTTGTTATGGCCAGTAAAAATGCCGGCGGTTTGAATGTTTCCGAACAGATAAGGCGTGCGCTGGGTGATTTATGAGAGGTTGAGAAATGGGGTAAGCACTAATGTTTTTTTTGCGCGAACACCAAAAATGTGTTTTTTTGAAAAAAAATTACAAAATTCTTGACTTTTTTATAAAAATATGTAATAATTGGTCTCGTATATACCATAAGGATGTATTATGGCTTTGAAAAATTTGAGACGAATAAAGGTCGAAAACTTTTATTCTTTTAACGAAGAACCACAAGAAATATTTTTTACGGCGGAAACAAAGTATTCTTCAGATTCGCGTTTTGATTTTATTGAAGTGAGGTCTAAAAAAAGTGAAAATATTTTACCTGTAACACTATTGTATGGTGCGAATGCTTCTGGAAAAAGCAATTTTATGGAGATTATAAATGTGATATCCAGATTGTTAAAAAGGATAAATACAAGTGTTGATACAAAAATGCCAGGTGTCACTTTTGATAAAAATTCTGCTCCTATAGCTTTCGAATTCGAGTTTGTTATAGACGATATAATATATGAGTATTGTGTTAAATATTCCAAGAGTGAGATATTGTTTGAAGAATTTTGCACTTTCAATAGTAATAATTCGTTAAAACGTTTATTTGTAAGAGATGGCGTTAACGTGAGTTGGCATAAGAATATCTCGATAAGCAAAAGCATAAAAGACGAAGTAAAAGAAAGATTAAATACTAGAAAAGATGTAACTATTCTGGAAATATTAAATTTGCGAAATATAGAGCCTTATTCTGATGCTTATAACTTTTTAGCAAAAGAAAAAAGTAAGGGCTTAATAAAACAGCTTTTTGATGATCCGGAATTAAAAGATTTGGTGTCATCATTTTTAAAACATGCAGATGTTGGAATTACCGGTTTTAGCATTGAAAAAATGCCCGATAAGGCGCGTTTGGAGTTGATGAAAAAAATAACAGATGCTAATTTGGACAATTTAAATATTTCAGAAGATATATTTTATTTCCCGTTGTTTGAGCATAAGGGCTTGAATAAAAAATTGAATGGCGGAGAAGAAAGTGATGGGACAGAAAATTATTTGCGAATACTAACACAAATATTGCCAATGTTTCTGAAAGAGGGGGGGGTATATATTGCCGATGAATTAGATAAAGGTTTGCATCCTTTGATAATAAAAAAAATAGTAGAAATGTTCCATGATAGTCGCATCAATAAATGTGGGGCACAACTTGTGGCGACAACACACGATGTATCGTTAATGTCTCCCGATACACTAACAAGAGATGAAATTTGGTTTATAGAAAAAGATCCACAAAAGGCCAATTCGGTTATATATCCTTTATCAACATTTACTGATGTAAGAAGTAATTATGATTATAAGACAGGATATCTAGAAGGACGATTTGGTGGGATACCATATCTAGGTAGTATAGATAGCTTAGCCAAATTGGTTGGGGAGTTATAGATATGTCAGGGAGACGTTTTTTGCCTAAAAGGCATATCGTTGAAAATCGTTTAGCACAACAAGTAAAGATTGTAATTGTTTGTGAGGGTAAAAAAACAGAGCCGGAATATTTTGGGGCATATGTTGCTAGACATTTTAGAGAACCTAGGAACATAAGAATAATTCCTAATGCTATGAGTAAAACGGGAGTGGAGCAATTGTATGATATTGCCACGACTAGCAAAGCTAAATACCCTAATGCAGTTGTATTTATTGTGCTTGATAACGATAATAAATTGGCTAATAGAACAGAAAAACGACAATTATGTACTGTATTGTCGAAATGTTCGTCTTTAGACAAAGTCGAGCCAAATAAAGTCAATTGTGTTTTTTCTAATCCGCAATTTGAATTATGGGCTGTTTTGCATTTTGAATACACAACTGCTGTTCTAAATAAAAGAGAAATAGAGAGAAAAACAAGGCGGTATTTTCCTGAATATGACCCCAAGACCAACAAGGCGATTGATTATGATGTAATTGTGAATTCGCCAGAATCAGAAAAATGTGCGATAAAAAACGCTAAAAAGTTAAGAATGTATCATTTGCGCCTCAAACAAAAATGTTTTTTAGATTGTCCGACAACGAATGTGGATGTTCTTGTCGAGTATATGAACAGAGTTTGTGTTCACAGGCCTTGTTAGTATTTTGTTTAGAAACGATGTTTCCACAATGCAACCATTTGGAATAACTTGTGCTGGATACGGCGGAGCAGCCATGTTTGTCGGCAGGTTAGGTTACCGTTGTTTGTTCTGCGTATAGCGTTCTCTAACTCGTGCAGTGATCGGCATGCTGCGAAATAAAGCATAATAAAATCCGTCTTATTACTGGGCTCAATTTCCCGAAAATGTTTGTACTTCATAGACAATCCTTTTAAGGTTGTCGCATTCATCAATATCTTTCGCCGAAAGTCCAGTCATTTGTTCGTTTTCTCGCAAATAAATATTTTTTGCGCTGATATAACAAATGTATAACGGTGACAAACTTCCGGACGTTCCGTATGTCACCCATTTTTGGAAGTTATGAAAGCCTTGTAAATCTTGGTATAGCGGGTTTGCCAGTAATTGAAAAAAATCCCGTATAACAAATGTATAATTTTTTGATTATATTTGGCTGTATTCTGGTATTTTTAGGTCGTATTTTTTCTGAAAA